>JAMLHN010000033.1 GCA_023957115.1 Thermomicrobiales bacterium | reverse complement strand
TGTTGCCGAGTTGCAGGACCACGTGGTTTCCGAAGACGTCGGGCGGATCTTCCGGAAGCTGTCCGGGGGTGTTGGCGGGGTACTCGTCGACGACATCGACCACCGTGGCGTCGACCGGCGCGAGCACCGGTTGCCCCCACGCATAGTAGTCCTCGTTCGTCGCGCCATCGGTCCGGAAGGTGCCGCCATTCCGCCAAACCACCAAGTCGACCGCATGCCGTTGCGCATCAGACGCGGCGTGGTAGTTGGCGCCGACCGTATCACCACCCCAGAAGACCCACCAGAGGCCGTCGAAGGGGAGGCGCATGGGGGGCAGCGGGGGTTCCGCAACGGCTGGATCGGGGGCGAGCTGCCATTCCTCGGCAAGCTGCATGCTGACGATCTGGTCGTCCGCATCGAACATGATGGAAACGCTCAGCCCGCGTCCGGCCCAGTCGAAGACGGCGCCATAGTTGGTCAAGGATGGTGACTGGGGCATGGCCCAGTCACGGCTTCGGTCGCCCAGCGGCTGCTCGGCATGGAAGGCGATATTGGTCAGGGGAGAATCGGCCACATTCTGATCGCGGATCGCCAGGGTCCCCTCCTGACCGGTGGCCGAGACGTCGACCACCAGCGACAGACTCGTGCCATCGGGCAGATCGGTTGCTCCGGTCCACCGTCCGGCCAGGATTTCGGCCGGCACCGGAGTCCCGGCGGCGGGAATCGGCTCCGGAGTCGCGTCACTGCGCCGGAGCAGGAAGGGGGTCAGCGCGCTACTCTGGAGCACCCCGCTGATCGTGCTTCCAAGCAGCTGGCCATCGAAGATCAGATGAAAGTCCGGTTGCTCGAAATGCACTCGGTTGGTGGTGAAGCTCAGGAGCGTCTCCTCGATCGCTTCGATACTGACGGCGTCCTGCATCTCCGGGGCAAACCGGTCGAACAGCCCCTGCGCATCGCCCGCCGCCAGGAGATCGGTGGCCGCACGTCCAAGCTCGAGGCCGCGTGCTTCCGCGGCCTCGTACTCCGCCGCGACCTCGGTATAGGCCAGGGGCAGATCCGAAGCGACCGGACTGGCAACAGGCGTTCCCTGGGCCGCAACCTCCTCCAACCAGACCGCGCCGGTCAGCGCGACCGTACTCTGTAAGAATCGACGCCGGTTCATGATGACCTCCGGGCAGTCAGCAGTCAGAATGAAAGCTCTTGCTGACTGCTGATGACTGACTGCTGACTGCTCTACTGAATGGGGGCGTTGGGGCCCGGCCAGAACTCGAAGTGCTTGGTCCAGGTGGTACGGGTGGCGTCCGGGATGTCGGTCAGGGTGCCGGTGATGCCGAGGAAGATGCCCGACCCGCCGACGATCGTCTTGACCGAGGGGGTCGTATCCCCGAATTCGAGCCCCTGGACTTCGATGGTGCTGCCATCGGCGAAGACGAACGTCTCCTGGGCCATGCAATCGCCATTGGTATTGACCATGACGCAACTGCCATAGGTGACCGAGCCGGTGTCCTGCAGATCGTCCGCATCGAAGAGCGGGTCCGGACCCCAGACGATCAGGTCGCCGGGTGTCAGACCGTCATTGGCGAAATCGACGGTGTTCACATTGCGGGATTGGTCGACCAGGATCAGCTGGGCTGGCGCGGTGGAGGCGGTCGCGGCGTCCGGGGTTGCCACCGGAACCACCGGGGTGGCGTCCTGCGCGTGGACAACCCCGAACCCCATCATGCCGATCACCGCAATCAGGACGGCGAAGGTGCGAAGAATCGAGACTGGCTTCATCTGAACGGGCTCCTTGGATCTCGATGCGAACATCCCGGAACGCCGGGCCATCTTCCTATCCTACTAAGGAAGATGGCCCGGCGTCCCAGTTGACGAACGCGCCATCGAGCGCTGGGAGCGTCGATTCAGTTCTGGAGGAGAAGGCCTGGTTCCATGGCGGAGACGATGGCGCTGGCCATACGCTCCCAGCGTTCTGGTATTTCCGTAACCGGGCAGGCCCTGCGATGCGTCCACTGCGCCAGCATGGCGTTGCGCTCCGGTAGGCCCATATGATCGAGCGCGTTGCGCTCATAATCCGCAAACCAGCGGAAGAGTGCGGCTTGCCGCACCGGCAAGCCGGCATCATCCTCGTCGCGGTGGCAGAGGCGGTGCAGCTCCGGCACTGAATGGAGCCCTTCGAGGGCGATCGTATCGGGAATGCGGTGAACCTTCGCCCGGTGGCGGGTGAGAAAGATACGCCCCGCCGGTTCTGAGGTCAGACAGCAGCCGAATCCCCACAGGTGGACGATGCCGACCCCAGGGTCCGCCAGTACATAGCAGCTGCTCCCATGCGGTGGATCCGGGGCGCGGTGCCGTTCGAATCCCAGTTGCAGCAGCAGGTTGCCGGCTGGTCGACGGATATCGGCGCCGAACAACCAGAACTGTTGCTGGACCAGCCGCTCCAGGGTTTGCCGTGTGCGCGAGTCCAGCCCCGGGTACGGCGGCCGGCTGGTTCTGGGGACGACGGCGGTCGTCATCGGGCGGCGTCGAGAATGCGAACCTGTTCGGCGCGGGGGCCTTTGGGACTCTGGCCGATACGGAATTCGACCTGATCGCCCACGGTCAGATCGTGGCCAACCGCCGAACGATGGACAAAGACATCCGGCCCCGGTTGCTCGGGGTGGATGAACCCAAACCCACGGTCGAGGTCGTACCGGGTCACGGTGCCCCGCAGGCTCTGACCGGACGGGATGGTCTGTTGGACGTCCGGGCTGGCCCGGTGAAAGGATTCGTTGCGCGGGCGAGGCGGATTGCCACTGCGGGTCAGAATGCCGACGCGGACCGCGTTCGGCCCCTTGGCGCTTTCTTCGATATCGAACTGGATGCGGTCTCCCTCCGCCAGCACTTCGCCAAAGGGAAGCGCGCTGCGGTGGATGAAGAGGTCTTCTCCGCTTTCGGCCAGGACGAAACCATAGCCTTTGACGGGGTCGAACCATTTTACGGTGCCGGTGGTGAACTGTTGCATGTCTCTCGCCTGCGAACGGGGATCCAACGAACGGTATTGAGATGGAGTCTCAATATAATGAGACATCGTCTCATGTGCACTCCATTGGTGTCAAGGTGCGTCGCGCCCTGTTCGAAATCTCGTATGCGGGGTCCCGCTCGGTACGCTTGCATCACATCGTCATCGGACTCTTTCGAGGATCTCGAATCCATGCGCCGCTTGCTCCGCGATCAAGGTCTTACGCTGGTGACCTTGGGGCTGTTTTTGCTCATGCTGTCCGCTCAGGCGCTCACCGGTTTTCGGGTCTACAACGCCGAGCGCACCGAGCTCGGCGAACCGGAGATCGCCTTTGCGGGCTATCTCCGGTCCGGCCATTTTGCGGAAGCCACGTTCGAGAATTGGGAGAGCGAGTTCTTGCAAATGGGGGCGTATGTCTTGCTGACGGCGTTTCTGATCCAGCGAGGATCCGCGGAATCGCGCGATCCGGATGCGTCCAAGAACGAGCAGGACGCCGAGCCGGTGACGGCCGATTCTCCATGGCCGGTGCGCACGGGGGGATGGGTGCTGAAGATCTACGAAAACTCGCTTCCCATTGCCTTGTTCGGCATCTTCGCGGTCAGTTTTCTTCTGCATGCGTGGGGTGGAGCCAGGGTCTACTCCGAGGAGCAGGTGGCCCAGGGCGGTCATGCTTACTCGACATGGCAATACCTGCAGACCGCGCAGTTCTGGTTCGAATCGTTCCAGAACTGGCAGAGCGAGTTCCTGGCGGTCGGATCGCTGGTCGTGCTGTCGATCTTCCTGCGCCAGCGGGGCTCACCGGAATCGAAACCGGTCGCCGCGCCACATTCGAGCACGGGAGCGTGACTGGGTCCGGAGGCCGGGGCCGGAGAAGCTGCCGCGTGGGACTGCGCGCGAACCGGCGGAGTGCAGGACCTCAGTGTCCTGAGGCTCACACGGAACGCCAATACAGGAGGTCGTGGTCAGGAGCGGGAGACGGTGGGGATGAGGCCGCCGCGGGCGCGGTGGACCGTGAGATAGGCGAACCGGTCCGATGCGGCCAGGATCGACCGCTCGCATCCTTTTGGCACCAGAAGGGTTCGACCGGCGGAGAGCGGGTAACCCACACCGTCGACAGTCACGGATCCCGACCCGGCGATCCCCACAACCAACACGTCGACCGAATGGTTGACATGCGTGTCGATCCCCTGACCGGCATCGAAAACCAGGAGATTGGCGTTGAGCTCGGCCTCGGTCAAGGTCCAGGCGGGACCGCGCACCGCGGTTGCCGCGGCGACCGCGGTCAGATCGGCGCCCTGGAGCCCTTCGAAGAGATGCGCCCAGCAGGCAGCGTCGCCGCCTTCGTCATTGGGTGGGTTTGGTTCCTGCTCGTTCATGGCGAGAGTGTAGCGTTTTGTGCCTCCAGGTCGATTGGCCCATACACGCGAGATCGTGGGTTACGCCAGTTATCCGGGGAGCGGGGAGCGTTTGTGAGTTACTGGGGTGCGGGTTGTTTTGGGGTAGGTTTTCGCCCGCACCATCCCCCAACCCCCGGTCCGCTCCCGGGGTTGGGAGCGGACGGGGGCTTTGCTTCGTTCATCTCAGGACTCTGGACCCAGGACTCATACAGAATCCGGGTAAATACACAAGGATGTCTCCCCCCCGTGTCTTGTAGCCGCCGGCACAGGGCCGGCGGCTACCCCATACCTCGTATCCCCAAGCAATCACGCGGATTTCGTATCAGGACATGTCGTGCACGGCAATACCTCCCCAAACACCCGGCGGACCTATACACTGAGAAGCTATGACCGAGGCTGCCCAGTTGCTTCCGGCCGAGCTCCTTCCAGATGTCGCACGCCGCCCGATGGGACTCTCCAGCGCGGAGGTGGAAACACGCCGGCAAGAGGGATTGGCGAACCGCGTCGAAAACAAGACGAGCCGAACCTACCGGCAGATTGTCGAAGACAACCTCTTTACCTTTATCAATACGACGCTTCTCGGAATTGGCTTCATTCTGATCTTGCTGGGCCAGCCACGCGATGCGTTGATGTCTTCCGGGTTGGCGGTCATCAATGCGGCCATTGGCGTGGTGCAGGAGTCGATTGCCAAACGGCGGCTCGACCGGATCGCGCTGCTCAACCGTCCGACCGCGCGGGTGGTGCGTGATGGACAGGAGATCGAGGTCGACCCCGCGCAACTGGTGATCGGCGATCTCCTGGTGGTCGAACCGGGCGACCAGATTCTGCTCGATGGAACGGTGGCCGGCGCGGGCAAGATCGATGTCGACGAGTCGTTGCTGACCGGCGAAACCGATAGTGTCCATAAAGCGGAAGGCGACACGGTTTATGCCGGAACCTATGTGCTGACCGGCAAAGCCTGGTATCGGGCCGAGAAAACCAGTGAGCAGTCGGTAGCCGGAAACATTGCCGCCGGTGCACGACGGTTCACCGTGTCGTTGACGCCATTGCAGCAGGATGTGAACTACATCGTCCGGGCGTTGCTGGCCATCGCCATCTTCCTGTTGGCGTTGGTGCTGCTGAGCTCGATCATCTGGGCCTATCCGTTCACGGACACGGTGATTGGCGCCGCGGTCATTCTCGGCATCGTTCCGTCCGGGCTTTTTCTGATGATCACGGTGACCTATTCCATGGGCGCGTTGCGGCTTGCTCGCCAAAATGCGCTGGTGCAACAGGTCAACGCGGTCGAATCGCTCAGCAATGTCGATGTTTTCTGCGCGGACAAGACGGGCACACTGACGGCCAACAAGCTGGTGCTGTCGCAGATCCAGCCGATTGGCGATCTTAGCGAAGACGATGTGCGTTCCATGCTGGCGCATTTCGCGTCCAGCATGCCGGTGAGCAACAAGACGAACGATGCGATCGTGGCGGCGCTTCCGGGTACGCCGCAACCGCTGGTGGGGCACATTCCGTTCAGCTCGGCGCGGAAATGGAGCGCGCTGTCCGCCGATACCGATGCGTTGCGGGGTGTCTACGCGCTGGGTGCGCCGGAGATGCTGGGCGCCCTGATCGAGCAGGAGCGTGATCTGGATCCACCAGAGGGATGGGCCGCCCAGGGGTGGCGGGTCTTGCTCTTCGCCTCCAGCCCGGAGCCGTCGTCCCTGGTCGATGCAGACGGCGACCCTGCCGCGCCGCTCGATCTCCGGCCGGTGGCCTGGATCGCCTTTGCCGACGAGCTCCGGCCGAATCTGCACGAGACGCTGGCGGGGTTCCGCCGGGCGGGCGTTCGGCTCAAGGTGATCTCTGGCGACAATCAGGAAACGGTGGCGGCATTGGCGCGACAGGCGGGATTCCCGGCCGATGCGGTGCTGGTGTCCGGATTGGATCTTGCCAGGATGAACGAGATCGAGTTCGACCAGGCGGCGGAAGCGGGCGATATCTTCGGGCGGATCACGCCCGATCAGAAAGAGCGACTGGTCGAATCGATGCGCCGGCACGGGCACTATGTGGCGATGACCGGCGATGGCGTGAACGATGTGCTTTCGATCAAGAAAGCGAATCTCGGCATCGCTATGCAGAGCGGGGCGCAGGCAACCCGGGCGGCGGCCGATATCGTGCTGCTCAAGGATTCGTTCGCGGCGGTGCCGGCGGCGTTCCGCGAGGGGCAACGGATCCGGCGTGGTTTGCAGAGTGTGCTCAATCTCTTTCTGGTGCGTGTTTTCACGGTGAGTCTGATCATCATCGCGGTGACGTTCGTGCGGGGCGGTTTCCCGTTTTCTCCAGCGACGATGACGTTGCTCACGCTGTTGACCGTGGGGATTCCGACCTTTGCCCTGGCGATCTTTGCCCATGCCGGACGTGCGCCGGACCGCATTTTGATGCCTCTTTTCAAGTTCGTCTTACCGGCAACGATCCTGATGTTTCTGGTGTCGGTGATCGTCTATTTGATCTTCTATTTCTTGAGCGATGTCGATCTGGACACGTTGCGCCATGCATCGGCGGCGCAGGTCAACAATCCGGATGTGTCCGGAGCGCTGGCCAAAGACGCGTTGACCTATGTGATGATCCTGTGCGGGTTGGTGCTGGTGGTGTTCACCGCGCCTCCGAACGAGTGGTGGGCGGTGATCGAAGAGACCGATCGCGACTGGCGCCCGACCGCGGTGGCGATCCTGATGATCCCTCTCTATATCGCCATTCTCTCCTATCCGTGGTCGCGGAAGCTCTTCAGCGTGCGGCTTCTGGAATGGTGGCAATACGCCATCATCGCGATCGCGGTGGTGGCGTGGGCGCTCGGACTCCGCTACGCGTGGCAGAACAAGATCTTCAACCGGTTCGTTGGGTTCAAGTAGAGGGGTCCGGGGCCCTGAGGCTGGAGACGAATGGCAGTCGGCAGTCAGTACGATTGACTGACCGCCGACTGTTAACCGCGTGCTACCAAATCACGATGCGGTCTTCGGGGGCGATGTATTCGGGGTCGCCGGGTTGGACCTCGGGAAAAGCGTCGTAAAAGGCGTCCATGTTCAATGCCGGCAGCACCGCGCGGGCGATACCGGGGGAATGCTCGTCGGTCAGGATCTGGGTGCGAATCGCGCTGTCGAGCTGTTTCTCACGCCAGACCTGGGCGGCTGCGATGAAGAAGCGCTGGTTCTGGGTCAGCCCGTCGATCGGGCCGGGATCGCCCTCGTGGTGCAGGGCGATCTGGAGCGCATCGTAGGCGGCTTGCATACCGCCCAGGTCGGCGACGTTTTCGGTGACGGTCAGTTGGCCATCGATGAACATGCCGGGGAGCACTTCGAATTCCCCATAGAGCTGCACGACCTGGTTGTTGTGATCCAGGAAGGCGGCTTCATCGGCGGGAGTCCACCAATCGGCATAGTTGCCATGCAGATCGAACTGGGCTCCCTGCAGATCGAAGGCATGGGTGATCTCGTGCCCGATGACATAGCCGATCGCGCCGTAGTTCGAGGCGAGGTCGGCCCCGGGGTCGAAGAAGGGTGGCTGCAGGATGGCGGCCGGGAAGGTGATATCGTTCATGGTTGGGTTGTAGGCGGCATTGACCGTCTGCGGTGACATCGACCATTGATCGGGGTCGATCGGCTGACCGGCGCTGGCCATGGTCATATGGACCTGCATCGCCATCGCATTGAAGGCAGTTTCCCAATACGAATCGCTCAGGGAAAAGGCCGCGTAACTCTCCCACTGGTCGGGGTATCCAACCTTGACGGTCATGGCGTGCAGCTTCTCGATGGCTTTGAGCTTGGTGGCGCTGCTCATCCAGGTATTGTGCTCCAGCCGGAGCTCGAAGGCTTCCTTGAGATTGGCGACGAGCTGTTCCACGTCTGCCCTGGCTTCTGGGGAGAAGTAGGCGCCGGCATACGCTCGCCCGACGGCGTCGGGGAGGAAGCTGTTGACGGCATGGAGCGCATTGATGACCGGATCGCCGGTCGATTCGACTCCGTAGAGCGCGCCATAGTATCCGGTCATGGCCTGCTCGAAGTCTGAGCTCAGATAGTCGCTGGCAATGATGAGCAACTGAAGTTTCAGATAGTCGCGGATCGTCTCGACCGGCGTGCCGGTCACGATCGATTGCAGGTTGTGCATCAGCTCGACTTCGGAGTCGATCACGATCGTGGCGCCATCGGCTTGCCCCCCGGCGGCACGAATGTACTCCTGCCAGTCGAGCAGGGGATAGATCCGTTGCAGGATCGCGAGCGGGGTCGGATTGTCGATTACCGAGTAGTCCTGCGCATCGATGGGGGAGAGCATGATCGCGGCCAGGGTGGCTTCGAAGGCATACGCATTCGCGGCGGCGAGCTGGGCTTGCTGCGGGGTATACCCGATCAGCTGAAAGAGCTGGGCGGCGGTATCGCGATAGGCCTGTTGCGCATTCAGATGGTCCTGGGTGTCGCCGCCGTACCAGGTGACATCGGGGAGTCCAAGATAGGGACCGGCCAGGTAGTAGATTGCCTGGCTGCTGTCATCCGGATCGGGGGTAACGGAGATGTTGAAGAGGTCGGGAATGCCGGCAAACTGCGGGCTGGCGAAGAGTCGATGCAGCGAAGCCAGATCGGTTGCTGTGTCGATCATCTGAATCTGGGGAAGGATCGGAGCTGCGCCGAGCTGGTCGCGCGTCTGTGTATCGATCCCCTGGAGCCAGAACTGCCCGGCTTTCCATTCATCGCTGCCGTAGGGCGCGTTTTGGGCCATCGACTCGATCAGGTCGAGCTGCTGGCCGAGCACCTGGAGCTGGAGCTGCTCGAACGTCCCATAGGACGACATACCGTCCGGGATCTGCGTCTGCGCCAGCCAGCTTCCATTGGCATATCGATAGAAGTCGTCTCCGGGTGGGACGGAGAGGTCCATACCGGAGAGCTCCACGCCACGAATGGGGGAGACGTTCGCCTGCGCCAGCGTGCCGCCCTGATTGGCGACCACCAGGATGAGCGCGACGACGATCGACGCGAGGATCGATCTGAATCGCAGGGGGACGCTCATGTTCATCGAACTCCTGTCATGCATGTAGGTTCGTAGCTTCGTCGATAGGCCAAAGGCATGACTGCCTCCGCTTCCAGTTCTTCATACGAACCTTATCGCGTCTTTGTTCCAATCTTCAGAATGATTTCAGGGATGGAGAGGCGAGGAGCTGGGATTTTGGAGTTAGGGTTTGTGGGAAACGGCAGGGACGCCTGCTCTGGACCATGGGCATTGGACGCTGGACCTTCAGCCGGTTTCAAACACGTCTTGGAAAGAGGAGACCCGGGACCTGGAGAGCTTCTCAGGTCCCAGTCTCAGACCTCGTTCAACTCTAGCTCCCTAAATCCCAACTCCAACACCGGCTCTACCAGATCAACAGGCGGTCTTCGGGAGCGATGAACTCCGGACTATCCGGTGGAATGTCAAAGGCGTCGTAGAACGCATCCATGTTCGCGGAGGGCAGGATTGCACGGACGACACCGGGGGCGTGCGGGTCGGATTGCACCTGCGCGATCAGCGACTCATCGCGAATCTTCTCGCGCCAGATCTGGGCAGCGGCAATGAAGAAGCGTTGGGCCTGGGTAAATCCGTCGATCTCACCTGGATCGTTCTCCTGTAGCGCGAGCTGGAGAGCATCGAAGGCCACCTGCAATCCACCCATGTCGGCGACATTCTCGGTGACGGTCCGCTGCCCATCGACGAAGATACCGGGCAGCACCTCGACCTCGTTGTATTGCGCGACCGCTTGGTCATTCAATGCGTCGAAGGCGGCGCGATCCTCGTCGGTCCACCAATCGACATAGTTGCCGTCCTTGTCGAACTGCGAGCCGCTCAGGTCGAACCCGTGCGTGATCTCGTGTCCGATGACAAAGCCGATCGCACCGTAATTCGAGGCTGGGTCGGCGTCCGCGTCGTAGAACGGCGGCTGCAGGATGGCGGCGGGGAAGGTGATGTCGTTCTTCGCGGGGGCGTAGCCGGCGTTTACTGTCTGGGCGGACATCCACCATTTGCCCATGTCGACCGGTTGGCCGTACTCGCCCATCTCGGCCTGACGCTGGGCAACCAGCGAATCGAAGATCGTCGACCAGTAGGAATCGCCAATGACATAGTTCTCGTAGGTCTGCCATTCGTCCGGATACCCGACCTTGACCCGCATCGCGTCGAGCTTCTCGATGGCGGCAGCCTTGGTCTCCTCGGTCATCCACGTATTGTTCTCGAGCCGGACCCGGAAGGCGGCAATCAGGTTATCGACCAGCGCCTCGATATCGGCCTTGGCTTCCGGCGAGAAGTACTCGGCGACGTAGATCTGCCCAAGCGCATCGGGCATATAGGTGTTGACGGCGGTCAGCACGTATTGGTCGACCCGGCGCTGCTCCTCGACGCCATACAGCGCCTGGACGAAGCCGAAGTAGATGTCGCGCATCTGCTGATCCAGATACGGAGCGGCGCTGACCATCGTCTGCAGTGTCAGGTAGTTCTGGATCGTCGCGATATCGGTCTCTTCCAGAATAGTGGCGAGGTTTTCCATGAGGCGCTTTTCGCTCACGATGACAACCGACGAGCCATCGACGGTAGCGCCGGCGTTGGTCATGTAGGCCTGCCAATCGAGTGCTGGATAGAACGCCTGCAGCTCGTCGAGGGTCATCGGGTTGTAGATGACCGAAAAGTCTTGCGCTTCGACTGCCGTCACCATGTCTGCCGCGAGGGATGCCTCGAAGGCGTAGACCGCTTCTGCCGCGGCAGCTGCGTCCGGTTCGGACATACCGAGCAGTTGGAGGAACTGGGCAGCGGTCGCTTTGTAGGCTTCGCGAGCGGCCAGGTTGCTTTCGCTGTCTTCGGTGTAATAGGTCACATCGGGCAGGCCGAGCGCTGGACCGGCCATCCAGGCAGTGGTCATCGTGCTATCCGCCGGATCGGAGGTCGGGGCGACATTGAAGAAGTCGACCAGACCGCGGTACTCCGGTGTCGCGATCAATGCATGCAGTCCGGCCAGATCGGTGACCGAGGCGATGACATCGAGCTGCGGTTGCAGCGGGGCGATCCCCTGGTCGTTGCGGACGTCCATGTCGACGCCCTGTTTGAAGAACTCGACCGCTTTCCAGGGATCGGATCCGTCTTCCAGGGTGTTGCCCTGGATGAGCTCTTCCAGTTGGGCAAGCTGCTGCGCTTCCGTTTTGTCATAGAGCTCGTCGAAGACCCTATAGGAGGAAAAGGCGCCTGGGATCTCGGTACGAGCCAGCCAGTTGCCATTGGCAAACAGGTAGAAATCCTGCGCCGGGTCCACCGAGAGATCCATATCGGCAACCTGGATCCCGGGCGTCGTTGCCACAGGCGAGGCAACCGGACTGGCCACCGGTGATTGCGCCAGCGCGGTCAATCCGCTAGAGCTGACGAGCAATATTGCCGCGAGCAATATGCCAATGACAGGGAATCGGCGCATCTGAAACCCTCCAGTTTTGGGGGTACATAGAGCTTTCGATCATTTGAGCAATGGTACTGCGTTTGACCTCGCCGGCTCGATTTTCGGTGTACAGCATGCGCGACCGTTTCTCACTCATATCGCAAACCGCTGGAAAGCCAAGCTCGAAGCCGTTGTCAATCGAAGATGCGAGCGCTTCGTAGTGCCGACATGACGAGTAGCCAATCCACTGCGGCAAACCGCGCTACCGCAGCGTTGCAGCGTCAGGATGCCGGGCCGCGAGCAAGAGAATGCGATCGCGAGCCGCCCGTGCCGCGGCTGCGGCGGAGATGGCTGCCTGGCGCACGGTTTCCCCGGTTCCCGGCGCAAACGGACTGGCCAATGCCTCGTAGGTCGATGCCTCGTACGCGGCAGTATCGACCAGATAACCCGCATAGCCATTGGCGTAGCCGAGCACCAGCTCCGGTCCGGGCGACTGCTCGGCGATCTCCCTGCCCAGTGAGGCGAAGAGCTCGCCCGGTATCGCGACCAGCCCCACCTCGCCGAACTGCCAGGCGGGGAGCTCGAATGAGCGCACCACGGTTTCCCCTCCGGTCGCGGTCAGCTTGCGGAGCAACACGGCGCCCTGAGCGCGCGTTTCCCACATGCGTCGTTCCGCGTCCGTGAGACCGGTATGCCCGCCCGCATCCATCTCGGTCTCGAGCAATGAGTCGTCCAGCGACCGCAGGTCGAGGGTTACCGGCACACGCGCCGATCCCAAACCAGGACCGACCTCGCGCGCGGACTCCAGGGCCCGCAGGGTCGCCTGGGCCAGACCGTGCCCCACCCGTTCGACTTCGGACGGGTCCTGTGCGAGACGGGTGAACCGGGTGCTGACATCGCCAGCCGCGCCATTGACCGAGAGCACGACCGGCGGGTCTCCGGTCTGGGTCAGCAGCCGCTCCGTCTCACGGCGGAGCGCGCCCGGAAAATCGGCTGACAGCACGCGGCTATCTGAGCTCAGGATGGTTGGATGACAGGCAAAGTGCACGAGCACGGAGGCGAGCCGTCCCGCGCGATTTCGCGTTGCGAGCACGGAAAGTGCGGGATCGAACGGACCGTCTGGCGCATTGCGATTGGCGGCAAGCCCGTGAGTTTCGGCCCGCCCAAACAGCAGATCGACCGGCTCCAGGCGTCGTTTGGCAGCTTCGATGGCCTGGGACGCCCGTTGCACGAATGAAGCGCGGAGCGCGGGAGCGCACTGGTCGGGATCGGCGGGATGTAACCGGGAAACGACGCCGATCGGCCCACTGTGCGAATGGGAGGCGCAGAGCGCCAATTCGGTTCGATCGAGCCCCGTGGCCTCCGCAACTTCGTCGACCAGCCCGGAATCGACTGCGGCCAGATCGGCCGCGACCAGGACGAACCGTCCTCCGTTCCCGGCGAGATACCACGCCCCGACCGTGAGCTCATCGAGCGTTCCGGTGGCCGGGCCCGAGCGGGCGGCATACCCGGCCATCGGTTCCCCGGGCGCAACCGGAAACGTCAGCCGCGCCGCGCCGGCGCTCCAGCTCCCCGTCATGCCGATCGTTTCGGGGCGGTTGGCAAGGTTGCGGCAACTCGGTCGAGCCAGGCGTCATCGACCTCGATCCCCACCGAACGCGCCGCCAGAATCAACGCCCCGACCGCCGGTGGGAATCGCGGCGAGCGTGGCTCAGCCGCCGGCCATTCACGGTGCAGCTTCTCCCGGAATGGCCCCATCAGCAGCTCGCCCGCCTGGAAGACACCGCCGGTGAGATAGACGGAGACCGCCGTGCCCGGTTCGAACAACTGACGGATGACCCCAAGGGCGGTCAGGGCGAGCTCCTGGCCGGCAGTCCTGAGAATCCCAACCGCGACCTCATCGCCATCAGCGGCCGCCTGGACGACCTTGGGCGCCAGCAGAGAGATCCGTTCTCGGGAGAATCCGGCCGCATAGACGATGCGTGGCAGCTCCCGCATCCGCTCGATGCCGAAATGCGCTTTGACGATTGCTTGCAGCTCAGTCGGCTGGGCTCGCAGATCGTCTCCCCGCTCGGCCGCCGCCATCGCACGCAACCCGATATCGAAAGCGCTCCCCTCGTCACCGAGCAAATAGCCATAGCCGCCGGAGATTGCCTCCGCGCCCTGTTCGGTGATGCCATAGCCAATCGCACCGCCGCCGGCGATCAGCACGACCCCCGGATTGCCGCCAGAGGCGCCCGCCAGATTCGTGACGAAGTCAGGGGTAACGGTGATCTCGCGCGGTGCAACACGTTCGTGTGCGATCTCGACCACGACCTGGGGCGCCCGGCTGCCTGGAGGCGCCCCCGTGAGCCCGAAGCAGGCGGCTACGATCTGCCCCGCATCGCACCCGGAGACGGCCAGAACATCGTCGATGGCGCCGAGAATCGCGCGGCGATTCCGTTCGACCCCGCCTTCGATATGGAAGTGGTCGGACGGCCCGCCCACCCCGCTTCCGAGCAACCGGCCATCGCGTCGTGCGATGAGCGCCTTGGTCGCGGTCTGACCGCCGTCGATTGCGAGCAGAAGCTGCTCCTCGTCCACAGATTTAGTCTTTCAGAAGCTGCAGGCGGTCTCGATACCGCTCTCGGAGCTCGCGGTTCTTCTCGTCTCCATTGGGAACGTTCATGCTCACGATCACCGGCGGCTGGTGACCGGCCGCCAGCATATCCTCGGCCACTTGCGCCACGATTGCGTTCATCAATGCCGCGCCCAGGACGGTCGAGGATGCGCCGATTGCGGAATCGACCCCCTCGAACATGAGAATACCGTCCCCGACCGGAACCCGGCTGTCGACCACCAGATCCACCACATCGACCAGCTTCTTGCCGGTCGAATATCGTGAGGCCGCCGGCGCGTACTTCTCCGCCGAGGTGATGCCCACGGTCTTCGCGCCGCGCTCGCGGGCGCCGATCGCAAGCTCGATCGGCACCGGGTTGATTCCGGAATTGCTGACGATGACCACCACCTCACCAGCCCGGACATCGAATGATTCGAGGACGACATTGGCATAGCCCTCGGTCCGTTCCACCATCCCGGCCTTGAGTGTGCCGAAGCTGGTGAGATTGACATCCAGCATTGCGTTGAAGGCAAACAATCCACCGGCACGGTAGAAGACCTCTTCTGCCATCATGTGCGAATGCCCGCTGCCAAAGACATGCACCACGCCACCGGCTGCAATACATTCGGCCATCATGGCGGCGGCTTCTTCGATCTGCGCTCCCTGCCCTTCGACCTCGTCGAGCAATGCCCGGAGCCGTTCGAAATACCGTGTATACGCCTTGCTCACGCCTGTTGTCCTCCTGTATTGGCTCTGAATGATTCGACTCTTTTGATTTGGTCCAGTGTCCGGACCCGCACTACGCCGATGGGGTGCGGGGTCAGTGCAGCGCGGCCACGAATCGTTCGGTGATCGCCTGCGGATTGGTGATTGCCGTGCCGACGACCACGAAGGCCGCGCCCAGATCGAGCGCTTTGCGGGCGTCCTCCCGGGTCCAGAGACGTCCCTCGGCAAAGACCGGTACGGGCAGCTCGGCTGCCATCCGCTCGATGAGCTCGAAATCGGGTTCTGCCTGTTTGGGGCCGCCCACATACCCGCTCATGGTGGTGCCGACCGCATCGACCCCGCCTTCGACCGCCTGGCGCGCGTCGTCCAAGGTGCCGCAGTCGGCCATGGCGAGCGCACCCGCGGCATGGATGGCATCCACCACCGCTGCCAGCGTTTGGCCACCCGGCCGTGGACGCGTGGTTGCTTCGAGCGCCACCAGGTTGGCTCCGGCGGCGACGATCTCCGCGGCGCTCTCACCCGTTGGCGTGATGAAGAGCGAGCCATCCGGCAGCTTGAGCTTGGAGATCCCCATGATGGGGACGTCCGGCCCGATTGCCTGGCGAATGGCGCTGATATCCGCGACCCCGTCGGCGCGAATCCCAACCGCCCCGCCGGCTACCGCTGCCGCGGCCATGGCCGCCATGAAGACCGGGCCGTGCAATGGGTTTCCCTCACGTGCCTGACACGAGACCACCAGCCCGCCACGCAGGCGTTCCAATGTCGCCGGCACTGGGCGCTCTCCGTTCGTCATTCCTGATTTCTACCCCTTCACTCCGGACATGGTCAGCGCTTCGATAAAGTTGCGTTGCAGCACCAGGAACACGATCAGCACCGGTAGCATGGCCATCAGCGCGACCGCCATGAGCTGCGGATAGTTGGTGCCGTAGGAGCTTTCGAAGAGGGCAATGCCAAGCGGCAAGGTGCGGTAGCTCTCGTTGGTGGTGACCAGCAGCGGCCAGAAGAAGCTGTCCCAGTTCCACATGAAGATGAAGATGGCCAGCGAGGAGAGGGCAGTTTTGCTCATCGGGAGGATGATTCCGCCGAAGATACGCGGCTCGCTGGCGCCATCGAGCCGCGCGGCGTCGAGCAGGTCGTTGGGAATGGTGGTCATATGCTGGCGCATCAGAAAGATGCCGAAGGCGCTGGTGCCCGCCGGCAGGATCAGCCCCCAGTAGCTATCGACCCACCCGAGACTCTTCACGACCATGAAGAGCGGGATGATCATCGATGCGAGCGGAATCATCAGTGTCGCCAGCACGACCCCGAACATCAGCGTCCGCCCTGGATAGTCGAACTTGGCAAAGGAATAGCCGGCCAGCGAGCAGGTGAGCAGATTGAGGAACGTCACGCTTACCGCCACGATGATGCTGTTCCTGAAGTACCGGTCGATTGGATGCTCGCGCCAAACCGTGGCGAAGTTGTCCCATTTCCACTCGGACGGGATCCATTTCACCGGGGTGGCGAAGACTTCGGGCATTGGCTTGAGCGAGGTCGAGAGCATATAGATGAACGGCAGGACGATCAGCACGGCCCCGGCAATGAGGACGAGATAGAGCAGGAGATGCGAGATTCGGATCTTGCTCCGATTCGACACCGTTGCATCCACGGTTGGAAGAGATGTGCTCATGAACGCTCCATGCGTACGCTCAATCGTAGGCGCTCGATCGGTAAAGCCAGAATTGCATCAAGGTGATGGCCGCAATGATGCAGAAGAGCACCACGGACATTGCGGCCGCCTTGCCGCCGTCGAGGAAGACGAAGGCGGTTTGGTAGATGTTCAGGGTCAGGACCAGCGTGGCATCGACCGGTCCTCCCTTGGTCATCACGAATTGGGGAATGAAGACCTGCAGCCCGGTGATCATGGCGATCACGGTCGTAAAGAGAATGGTCGGCTGCAAGAGCGGCAAGGTGATCGACCGAAAAACCTGCAATGGGCTGGCGCCGTCCACTTTGGCCGCCTCGATGAGATCGCCCCGCACGTTCTGGAGCCCGGCCAGAAAGATCACCATGAAGAAGCCGAGCTCTTTCCAGACGCTCATGATGACGATGGCGTCCGGCGCCAGACTCAGATCGGTCAGCCAGTTCTTGGGGCCAACCCCGAACGGATGGAGAAATGTGGAATTGAACAGACCGTTTCGGTGGAAGATCAGTTTCCAAATGACCGACACCACCACCCAGCTCATGACCACCGGGACGAAGTAGATGGTGCGGAAGATGCCGCGCCCCTTGATTTTGGTGTTCAGCGCAAGCGCCAGCAGCAACGCCAGGATGAGAACGGGAATGTAGGTGAAGGCAACATATTTGAAGGTATTCAGCAACGAGGTATTGAATCGTTTGTCGCCGATGATCGACTGGTAGTTGTCGAGTCCGGTATAGACGGGCGGGTCGACCACGCTGTATTCGAAGAACGACAGATAGAAGGTGCGCAGAATCGGATAGACGGCAAACAACGCAAAAAAGACCATTGCCGGGATGGCGAAGGCCAGGCCCCACAAGCTCCGCCGCTTTTCGTGCGTCAGCTTGAACCGGCTCCGACGCGGTTCGGTCAGGCCCTGCAGCGTGTCGGGGGAGAGATATGGTGTGTTCGAGGGGGTCGTGTCCATGCGTTCCAGTCGATCCCCATCAGGGATCATCGTTCGGTATGCCGCTCGTTCTGCCGAACGGCAAAACGCTTCTCCGTACCCAGGGACGGAGCGTGGTGTGTGCGCCACCCCGCATTGTCATCCTGAGCGAACGCGAAGGATCTCTTTCGTCGGGCCCACCGCAACGCACCCGCACGATACGAACCCGAGTTGCGTAATCGAGCGACGGTCGCGGCCAACGCCGGAGAGATTCTTCGCTGCGCTCAGAATGACACCAGGCGTAGCGCAACAACGAGCGTTCCGGGGTCAAGTCAGGAAATCTCCTAACTTCTCACTCCCCAAAAGCCCCGGAGCGGACCGAAATCCGCTCCGGGGTAGCACTGCCTAGCTGGCCAGTGCGGCCTCGATTTGCGCTTTGGCGCCGTCGAGCGCTTCCTGCGGCTCGACGCCGGTGAGGAGCGACAGCTCGATGGCCTGCATCATGATGTTGTCGACCTCTTCGGCCTGCGGGGTCAAGGGCAGGAACTGGCCCTTGGCCATCTCACTCTCCCAGACTTCGCCGAACTTGAAGTTCTCCGCTTCCGGCATCGATGCCCACCCGACCACCGGCTGGATGAAATCGACATTCTGCAGCCACTGACCCGGCGCGGACGAGAGGTGGCTGACGAACGTGCCGGCGCTGTTCTTCACAGCCTCGTCGGTGGTCAGCGAATTGATCGACCAGTAGTAGGCGTAGAGCGGATTCACCGGGGCGTCCGGGTTCACCTGCGGCATCGGCACGATTGCCCAGTTGTCGCCAACCGCGGTCTCCTCGGTCAGGAAGCCCATACCCCACGGATTGAACATAGTCATCGCAACCTTGCCATCCAGGAAGTCCTGATACGGCACGGTGGCCTCACGCGAGGCGATGTTGGGATCCGCGACCTCGTACTGGTAGATCATGTCGTACCAGATCTGCAGGGCGGCGACCGCCTCCGGTTCCGCAACGGTCACGGTGACTCCGTCATCCGCTACCACCCGGCCGCCGGTCTGCAACAGGAGCGTGCCGAGCAGGTTGTGATACCAACCCTGATGCAGATAGAGGAGGTCGAACCCACGGCGGGTCATCGTGTCGCCGTCCATGACCACCAGCTGCTGGGCCATCTCGCCAACTTCCTCCCAGGTCGTGGGCGGAGCGGCCGGATCGAGTCCCGCCTCCTCGAAGGCGGCGGTGTTGATGATGAAGGCGGTGACATTGAACTCACTGGGAACGCCGTAGACCTTGCCATCGAGCGACGCGCCTTCGAGCGCGCCCGGAAGGTATTTCGCCTGCAGATCTTCGAGCGATTCGAATCCCATGGCGACCGGATCGACTTCCTGCACGAGACCGCGCGGAATGTAGATCGAGCGCATGGCGTTGTCGTCCATGTTGATGATGTCCGGGCCGGTGCCGGTTCCCATGGAGGTGAGCATCTTGGTGCCGAACTCCATGTTCGGAATCACCTCGTACTCGATTGCGATGTCTGGATTGGCTGCTTCGAACTCGGCGATCATCGCCTCGTTCTGCTCGACCATGGGCGGATGCGTATGCGTCCAGTACTTGACCGTGGTCTGGTCCTGAGCGCCCACATGCCCGAGCTTCAGGCCGCCGAGCGCGCCCAGCGCCAGCGGCGAGGCCGCCACTCCCTGCGTGAAGCGACGTCGTGAGAGTGTCTTGCCGGTCATTCGATCGTGCTGCATTGTTCTTCTCGACTCCTTCTGACTGGTCAATGTCATTCGGTGTTTCCACTTCCCCTCATTGGGACGATTGAACCCTGCGCTCCCCCTCTCTATCTATCTGAACTCACGCGCCAAGCGGGTATAGAACCGATATTTGTCGCCGCGATAGACAGACTGCGCGTACTCGATGGGCTGTCCCCGGCGGGTCGACGTTACGCGGCGTGTACGCAGAACCGGATCGCCGGGGGCGATGTCGAGCAACTTGGCGTCCTCGGCTTCGGCAAGATCGGCTTCGATCTCCTGCTCGGCGGTAACCGGCGGCATATCGAAGGTTTCGGTCAGGATCCGATAGAGCGAATCGTGCTCGAGATCGGTTTCGAGCAAGCGCTCGCAACCGATGAAGCTCACGCAGACATCTTCGATGGCAAGCGGCTCGGCATCCGCCAGCCGCAACCGGCGCACGCGGCAAACCGGCTGGCCGACCTTGATTCGCAGCTGGGTCGCGGTGTCTTCGTCCGCGAGCCACATCCCGGCTTCGAGCAGGCGAGCGCCCGGACGCTGTTCCCGTGCCTGAATGTCTTCGGTAAACCCGGTGAGCGAGATCAGCTGCTGAGGAATTTTTGGGCGCCCAACGTAGGTGCCCTTGCCCTGCTCCCGGTAGAGGAGCCCTTCGTTGACCAGCTCGGTGATCGACTGCCGCACGGTCATGCGGCTAATCCCGTGGCGTTCGCTCAACTCACGCTCGGACGGAATCGGCGTTCCGGGCATCCATTCACCGGTGCGAATCCGCTCTCGAATGAACTCCATCAGTTGGTAGTAGCGCGGTACTGGACCGCTCTTGACGCCTTCGATCATGTCCAGCCAGCAGATTCGCTCGAGATCACTTGTCGTCCTGTTGTCGTGTTGTCTATACCACTTGAAATCTAGGCGACCGTCTCCGGACTGTCAAGCGCGTTGTCTGCCTTCGTGAGATAGAACGTAGCTGCCGGTCCTGTGCCAGCAAAGCACCACTGCCGGCACGGGGCCGGCGGCTCCCACAAACTGGATCGAACCCGACGTCGCTACTTTTGTAGCGCCTTTTGATACAACGCCGTCGAATAGAACTCATACGATGCCGCGGTGTCGGGCACGTCGGTGAGGTGAACGGTGAACCGGCAGGGTACGCCGTTATCGGGCAGGTTATCGGCGAAGAAGGACGCATACGCTTCGGCATAGGCTTTGCGCAAGCGGTCCTGTTCGGCCGCATAGCCGAGTGGGTCGACCAGCGGGTTGGGACTTTTCGGCTGGCAGCCGAACGCATGCACTTCGATGAAGTCGATCTCCTGCAATGAGGTGCAGATTCCGGCGTCGACCACCCACTTCTCCCAGCATTTGAAGACCAGTGGAATCTCCCGGTGCGGGTCCATGGTGACCAGCTCATCGAGTCCGAGCACATGCTTGGCCGAGTACCCACCGGTGAGCCCGGCGAAATAGATCTTCAGATCGCCATCGGGTTGTTCTTCGGTCACCAGCGCCGACAGGACGGGGCGTTCTCCTTCGGAGTAGTAGGTAAGCTTGCCCCGTTTTTTCACATTGAACGCCATGCTTCCTCCCAGGGTGCTGCCGGAATTTCTCGAACCGGCCCGGTCCCCATACTGTTCACGTAGTGTGCGTGCGTGCGCCCGTTCACACAAGGAGCCTCTGCATGTCCGATCGTTTCGCCACCATCGCCAAACGCGCCTCGGCGATCAGTGGCCACTACGCCACCTTCCTGGTTGCCGCTGGCTTGATCGTCATCTGGGCGGTATCCGGGCCGGTTTTTCACTTCTCTGAGACCTGGCAGCTCTTCATCAACACCGGCACCACCATCGTGACCTTTCTAATGGTCTTCCTGATCCAGAATACCCAGAACCGTGATTCCGAAGCGCTGCATCTGAAGCTCGACGAGCTGCTGAATGCGATCGCAGCCGCTGACAATACACTGATGGAGGCGGAGGACGATACGGATCGAGAACTGCGCGAGCTGAAGGCGAAGTACACCCAACTTGCCAAATCGAAGGCAGGTGAGCCTGGCCGGCTCTCCTGACCGGCTGGGATTCATGGCATCATGCATCCCAGGCATATGCAGTTGCACGGGAGGGGATATGAGCGATTCAGATCAGGAGTGGACGTGTGGCATGGGCCTGGCGGCGGGGTCCGAAATTCCGGCCCGGATGGCCGATCTGCTGAGCATCATGGCGCGCAATCTCGAGCTCCATCAACGTTCACTCGATACCAGCGATGCCGCGGCCAGCGAGGAGCTGATCGCGAATGAGCGTCTGGCTGGCCGGATGCGCGATGTGTCCGGGTATTTGGAAGCACTGGCCGGAGAGATGGTGGGCTACCGCGATCTGCCTGCGGTCCCCCATGACGAAGCCGCGTTGAACACACCGGACGTCCTCGAGACCTTTCACGCACTGATTGCCAGCGAGCGTTCCCTCGCGAATCTGCTCAACGAATCCGCCGATGCGTTCGATTCAGATGAGGAGTGAGGCGTTGGGAGTTCGGGCGTGTTCGAAACGGAGTCCTGCGTCCTGAGCCCTGGGTCCTGCGACGGTCTGGGCTCAAGCCGCAGGGTCAGACACGTGAAATCCCGCTGGAACTGGGCATGGAGCGCCAGTTGCCGGTCTGCCAGGGTGCGCCGTTCTCGGCCTGCGCTCCGATCGCTGGGATGAGGCCCCGTCGCTTGCGTTTCGGGCCCTACTCTAAATCCCAGCTCCTCACTTTTCGCTCTACTCGGGGCGGATGACGGGATTGCGCAGCGGTTCACCATCCCAGAGACGGCGCAGGTTTTCGTTGATGGTTGCCCATCGATAGAAGAAGGTGTTCTCAGTGGCGCCCGCGATGTGCGGGGTCATGACGACATTCGAAAGCTCGTGGAATGGGTAGGCCGATGGTGGGGTGGGCTGGTCGTCCACTGGGTAGCGGTACCAGGTATCGATTGCCGCGCCAGCGATGGTGCGATCCCGCAGGGCGGTGTAGAGCGCGGCTTCATCCACCACCTCGCCCCGGGCAACATTGATCAGATAGGCGTTCGGCTTCATGGCCGCAAGCTCGTCTGGGCCGATCAACCCGGTCGTTTCTGGCGTGAGCGGAACCGAAAGCGCGACAAAATCGGCCTCGGGAAGGACACTGCGCAGCGATTCGATGCCGGCGATCCGGTCGATACCGGAGGTACGGGCGCTGCCCGGCGCGGGGTTCCGCGCCACCCCAATGACGTTCATCTCCATGAAGCGGGCCCAGCGGGCGGTTTCGGCGCCGATCCGTCCGAGGCCAACGATGACGATGGTTTTGCCCTGCAGCTCGGGAAGCGGCATCCCCAGATGATCGCGCCAGTCGCCTGCGCGCAGCCGCCGGTCCATGCCCAGATAGTCACGATTGAGCATGGCCATCGTGGTGAAGATGTATTCGGCGATGCCACGCTCGTGTCCATAGACATTACAAACAGTGGTCTGCTTCGAAAGTGCGGCGAAGTCGATGCCGTTGACTCCAGCCCCAGGTGTCTGGATGAGCCGGAGCGAATCGGCCGCGTTCGCCATGGCCCGTGTGAACGTACCCGTGACGATGACATCGGCCCCCGGCAACAGGGGGACGACATCTTCGTCACGCGCCGTGGGCGCGATCAGGTACGTGGCCGGGGTCGTCAATGCCTGATGAAATGCTTCGATCGCCTGCCATTGGGCAATGACGACGGTGCGTGGCGAATGTGTCTTCTCCATCATCTATGGATTCAATACCTTTACTGCGCATGACCAGAACCGATCTGTTCTGAGCATTGTGCCGGAATATCCGCTGGCACGACCTGGGTGGGCGGCCCAGCGTCGACTATTTCCCGGTCGACCACAGGGGCGAGTGCAACCAATTCTGAGGAATTCCGTAATCCTTCAGGTGAAAGCAGGAGCTGGCAGGGGGTATCGTGAAGTGCTGCACGACCACCGCCTGCCAGTGATTTGGACGGTTCAGTTGCAGGAGGACATAGGCAAGAACGCAGAGGAGAGAATAAAGCCGGTGCGGATCCCGGTCCTGAACTCTTCGAATATCACGAAATGCTGGAATGTTCCCTGGAATACGTGGGAGATTCGGAAAATGACGTCGGTTCAACCGGCTGTGGTGTGCACAGAAATTGCGAAGGTCATTCAGCGAAACCAACCATCCCTGGAATGTGGACGCTGCCGTTAGTCCATATCGAGTTGCTATCGCGTGTCGATCGTCCGGAGCCATAATCTCGTAGAACCGGGACAGCATACCGAAGTCCCAAAGTTCGACCGCCGCCCATATTGGCAACGGCCCAGCGTAGCGCTTCCGAAAATGAGTGGCGAACGTTTCTTTTGAGCCCAGAAGTTGGTCGCTCTGCTTTTGGCAGAAGAACTCGTACTGTGTTAGCCCCGAATTCCCTTTGGCTGCAATATCTGCTGCAGTTCCCCAGTAGGCTTTGTCAATGTACGTGAAGGCCCCTCGCCGGCCCACCTGATCCGCGACCAAAGCCCGCGTCGATGTCTCGAAGGGTTCGATGGCAGCCAAGATGATATTGCGCAGAACCGCATCAAAATCACAAAGGTCGACAAAGTCCTTTAATGCGTACCCGCCAATCACATTGTCGCCGGGGATGTCTTTACCTTCAGTGTGTCCCGGAAGTCGTTGTCGAAAGGGATACCAGTAGGCGCTCAGGCGATAGTAGCCAAGGCGCCGCAGATCTGATGCTCCCTCAGCGCGATCGCTGAGGGAGATTCCTCGAGACTCAAGCAAGTCAAGTAGCTGATTGGTTTCGAGATAGGGCTTGTTGTAAGAATTCATGACGCCCGAGGCAACGGAAGACCCGGCACCGCCAGCCGAAACTGTGGACCGGGTCATTACACCAAATACTCTACCACCTCTGGCAACCTTATGGATGCCAAAATGGCGGAGCATTCGAGGGGGACGATCAATCCTGGCTGGCTACAGCCGGGCGCGGATGGCTTCGTCGAACTCGACGTGACGCTCGACTTCCTCGGCCAGGGAGATTTCGCCTTCCACATCGTCGGTGGCGATGCGTTCCCAGTCTTTCAACGTGAGGTTCATCAGCAACGAAACCAGATCGCCCCGGGCGGTATCGAACGATCCGAGTAGATCGCTGGGATCGTCCGGAATCGGCGCGGCGGCAATGGCGGCATCCAGCGGCGGCAAGGTCTTGAAATAGGGCGCGGAGGGCTCGCGGGTCAACCGCTGGAGCCGATCGAGCACGATCGTGTCACGTTCATGCAATGCGGATACCGCGGCAACCGATTCTTCCGGTAGTGTCCCGCCGGCTGTTGCAAAAAGCGTACGGATGAGCGCCGGAGTACCCAGCAGCTCGTCGATCAGATCCTGATAGTCATCAAGCATCGGCGAGTGCTTCGCTCAGGGTGGTGTAGATCACCTCGGGCAACGCGCCGGCCATGGCAATCTCCCAGGGCACACCGTACGGATCGCGGAACGAGAAGTAGGTATCGCCTCCACCCAGGTACTCATAGTTGCGCATCAGCACCTGACCGCGCAGGCGATTGAAGCTCTCGGCGTCGACCCGCACCGAAACCCGGTCGATCAACACACGATCGATCCGTGCCCCGCGCCCCACGCGATGGAGCGCGATGAGCAGCGCGCCGTTGCGCATGAAGGAATCGTCCGCCTCTTCGCCGGTCATCAACGCTTCGGCGTGATCGTAATCGGGCGAGAGGAGCCGGTAGCTGCCCTGGTCGTCTGACTTGGTCCGCGCAACGACCGCCAGACCGAACAAATCTGCGTAGAACGACTCGGCTTTGGCCAGCTCGGCAACATTGATGGCCAGATAGTTGACCGATTCGATGACGACATGGGGTTCTTCGACAATGACGACCGATTCTTCCATGAAGGTTTCCCTATCTCCCGCGATAGCAGCATTGACGATGGCCGCGCCCCGGCTGGCTTCCGGCCCAACCCAGGGTTGAGGGATATGCTCGCCGATCTTGGGGATCGAGCGCTCCACCCACGGTTGATCCCGCCGGATCCCGGCAATCAATGAGGCGGCGTCGTGATCGGCCAGCTCGACCCGGCGACCGCCATAAAAGACGAACCGAATGCTGGGCTGGGGATCGAGGCTGTTGTACCAGGCGTAGAGGACGTCGATCACCTGCAGATCGGGAGCGGAGACCGTCAGCGCGGTGCGTGGCTCATCGTAGCCGTCGGCAAACGAGGCTCGATTCGTGACGATCTGCGTCGCCGGTGCTTTGGTTATGGCGATTTCCGCTTCCGACGCGTACGCCAGCGGAGTCTCCAGCATGAACCGGTACGCCATCCGTTTTCGCCTCCCTGATCGCTGCCGCATCGCCCGGATTGGCATCCCAAACGGCAGGTCCGACCTGACCCCGATTGTACTGTACCGGCCCAGGTTACCCGGGCCGGGAATACGGGGGCGTGTGCCCCGAGCTGAAATGTATCTGTGAAGGAATTCACGAATCTGGATGGCGGCCTTGTCCAGCGATGTTGTCGCATGCTACGATGCCAGCCACACAGCTTCGGTTCGAACGTAATGATTTGACGTTGCAGTCGTCATTTGGTTGCGTTCTGAGCGCCGTAACGACGCTGTGGATCACATCGAAAACGCCGGCAGGCTGGCATTCGCCGGGGGGCGATTGCAGTCGGCGTTGAGAACGTGGGGTCTCGCGGGGGTCAACCGGTCGATCCGTATTTCGTCCGGACCGTTGCTCCACGAAGAGGGAAGGAACCCAAAGAATGGCGTACCGCGCCGAGGCGCGGCGTGGCATGTTGCAGCATGCGCGTCGTGCAATCGTTGCCATAGCCGCAGGATCGACCCTGTTGCTCTCCTCCGCGCTTCCAGCGTTCGCGAACGATCTCACCGCTCCGGTCCCCAGTGATTCCGCCTCCAGATCTCCGTCCTACATGTCTCCAACGCGATCTATTCCCGTCGGTGGCGCCGACGGCGTGCAGGCGCTCGGCTTTGCGCCGGCAGCGGTCGATCCGGACGCATTGCCCTATGGCGAGATTCTGGCGGCTCCGGCCGTGGGCCCGACGATTGTCAGTATCGCCATGGCCTATCTTGGCTATCCCTATGTTTCCGGTGGCGCGGGTCCGGGCGGGTTCGATTGCTCGGGATTCACCCAGTATGTGGTCGGATTGGCGACCGGCATCTGGATCTCCCATGCCGTCGAAGCGCAACCGTATTCCGCCGGAAGCTGGGTCGACTACGGTACCGGTAGCCGAAGATCTGATCTTTTTCCAGAACACCTACCGGGCCGGTATCTCGCACGCTGCGATTTACATCGGTGATGGCATGATCGTCCATGCCGAAAACGAAATGTCCGGTGTGACGATCGGACGAGCATCTACTCGTCGTGGCCACGGACCCGCTTACTGGGGCGCGGTGCGCATCGGGTAAACGAGGAGTTAGGAGTTGGGATTGAGGAGCAGATTTTTCAGCTCCCAGCTCCCAGCCCCAGCCCCAGCTCCCAGCTCCCAGCTCCCAGCTCCCAGCTCCCAGCTCCCAGCCCCAGCTCCCAGCTCCCAGCTCCCAGCTCCCAGCTCCCAGCTCCCAGCCTCTCCCAGCTCCCAGCTCCCAGCTCCCAGCCCTGTAGCCCCAGCTCCCAGCTCCCAGCTCCCAGCTCCCAGCTCCCAGCTCCCAGCTCCCAGCTAAAACGTTATTGCGACTCCAGGTAGGTGCGGACGTTGCCCATCTGCTCTTCCCAGCCCTGGGTGTTGTCGCGCAGGCTGTTCTCGCGAATGTCGCCAGGCAGGGCGGCAAAGCCCGATTCCACCACAGTCAGCCGAGTGCCGTCCGCGGTATCGGTCAACCGGAATTCGATCAGTGTGGTCGGCACATCGTCGATCGAAATTGAGGCATCCCAGCCCTTGCCTTCATGGGTCCAAAGGTAGACCACTCGGTCCATCGGCTCCACCGCTTCGACCCGTCCTCGGTGAACCCCGTATTCCGGCCCGAAATCGAAATGGATCGGCGCGCCCGGTTGCAGCTCGAATTCCCAAACGCCTTCGAACCATTGAGAGATCTGTTCGGGCGTGGTGATTGCCGCCCAGGCGCGTTGCCGTCCAACGGGAAGCTCAACGGAACGTTCGATGGTGTCCTGAATCGTTTCGGTCATGGGGTGGTTCCTTCTCCATTGTTCTTGTTCATTGCAAATCGACCCGAGCGATCGGGTGTTGGTTGTGCGGTTTCGGCCACGTCCGATTCGGCAGCCAGCAACAGGGCCAGTGCAGCGAGACGACGATCCCAGCGGGATTCGACCGTGGTGACCCAGTCGGTTGCCTCACGGAGCGGTTCCGGGCGAAAGGTGACGATCCGTTCCCGGCCCCGTCGCTCGGTTTCGACCAGTCCTGCATCCGCCAGGGTGTCCAGATGCTTGGTCACCGCCTGCCGGCTGATCGGAAACGCCTCGGTAAGCTGAGAGATCGTCACCGGTCCCAGCACCGAGAGCTGCTCGATCATCCGGCGTCGGGTCGGATCGGCCAGCGCGACGAAGATGTCGTTCGGACTGGGCGTGATAGGGATCGACGCCGTGATCATCGGCTCACTCGCTTCTCCCATGGCTTCCGGTACGGATTGGGCTGTTGTTTTCTCAACCGTTGAGGCATCGATCGTCCTTGTAGAGCAAAATACGCAACTCATGAGTTGCGTATGATCATAGCACTCGGGCCCACAATACGCAACCCATTGGTTGCGTATTTCGAAAGAGGGAAGGCAGGCTCGAAGCGAGGCCGTATCATTGCAATGGAGAATGCGGTCTCGGAGACCAACACGATGCACACGACGATCGAAATCGATGACAAATTGAAACAGGCGTTGGACGAGCGAGCGAGGGACGCCGGGACCTCGACGAGCGAGCTGGCGGCGGTATTCATTCGCGCAGGATTAGAGCGATCCTCGACGAAGCCCCCCCGAAGTGGCGCACCTGCCAACGGCTCCCATCACGAAACCGAGCGGAGCAACCGAGCGCGGCTTTCGAATGGGCTCCCGCAACTCTACCTGGAGCCTGGTATCGAGGTCTCGCTCGACACGCTGACCGATATTCTGAACGCGGTCGAAGCCGATGACACCTTGGGGTCGCCACTGAGCATCGATCCCGCAACGCGTACAGAAGTCATGACGCAGGCCCGCGAGCGCAACGTTCCTGTCGGGATATTCGCAGCGCGGTTGTTGCAGCAATCGCTGCTCTATCGCAAAGAATGGCCATCGTGGCACGGTATTCCGCAACTTCCGACCAAGGGACGGCAGTCGTACACGGCTGAACTCATCGAACAACTCAAGGATGAGCTCGATTGACGGTCTACTTGCTGGACGTCAATGTGCTGATTCCATTGCACGACCGTCTTCACCCCCATGCGGAAGCTGCGCGTCAGTGGTTCGACGGCATCGAGCGCGAAGGCTGGGCAACCTGTCCAATGACGGAATCCGGATTCATACGTATTTCGAGCAATCCGCGCTTTCCGGGACCAAATGGAGATCCAACGTACTTTGCCAGCATACTGGCGGATAGCTGTTCCTCCAACGCTCACCATTTCTGGCCCGACGACCTCTCGGCCGTTCGATTGTTCTCGGTCCATACCGGTGTCACATGGAACGACATTACTGATCTCTATCTCCTGGCGCTTGCTGTCGAGCGTGGGGGCAAGTTCGCTACGTTCGATCAGGGGATCCCGGCGCACCTCCTCCCGGGTGGAATCGATGCGCTCGAGGTGATCTCCTCCTAATCGCATCGAATTCCACGACGTGCCATGATTCGCGCATGCGAGCATTGTTCGAGCGATTGAAGGCATTTCTCGGACGCTATCTTCGACCGGAAGACAGCGTCCTGGAAGTTCTCAGCGGGGTGATCGTGGTGCTGGCCACGGTCAATACGCTGGTGGTTACCCGCGATCGAGCCGGAGTTGACCAACTCCTGGGCGCGTCCTTTGGCGTGGCGATTGCCTGGGGACTGATCGATGCCGCGCTCAGTCTCTTCGGGACGGTCTATCAGCGCACGGCTCAGGAGCGCACCATCCGCGCGGTGCGGGAAACCGACGATGCCGGCGGGCTCGCGATGATCTCCGGAGCGTTGGACGATGAGCTGCTGGAGCTGGCCGAACCCGAAACGCGCGATGCCTTCTACCGGCATGTGGCGGCCCAGGCGCGCCTGGAGCAACCCCAGCGGCGCAGGCTCGGCCGGGATGATCTGATCGTAGCGGTGCTGACGCTCGGGTTGATGTTTCTGGCGACATTGCCGCTTTCGATTCCGCTTTATTTCCTCGACGACCCAGACACCGCGGTCTTTGCCATGAACGTGATGGGGTTCGCGTTCCTGTTCATCATTGGCTGGCTCTGGGCGGACTACACCACCCTGGGCCGGATCAAGCTCGGACTGGCATTGGGATGCATCGCGCTGGTGCTTGCCGCGGTTGCGAATATGTTTGGCTAGGTGAGGGGTTATTTGATCCAGCCGATGCGGCGGGCGACGATCCAGACCAGCCAGCCAAGCAGCGCCATGCCGAGGACGTTGAGGGCATACCCGACGTACCCCGTGCGGAACGGCCAGGATGGATCGTTGATGCTGATCCCGAACAATGCCGGAATCAGCGCAACGAGCGCGAGCATGATCGACAGCACGGTCAACCGCTTGACCAGCAGATTCAGGGCATCGGATTTCAGCGATTCATACGTATCGAGCAGTCCGGAAACCAGATTCGCCATCTGGTCGATGGATCCAATGGTGGTCTGCAAATCGATCGAGACGTCTTGAAAGGCGTCCGTGAGATCGGGCGTTTCGGATGCCGATTGGGGGGAGTGCATGCTGCCGATCAACGCCTCCTCAGGCGACATCACTTGCCGGAGCTCGCCAAGCTGCTGGTTCAGCCGGTAGATATCGTCGACCCCTTCGCTTTCGTGGTGCTGCAGGATCCGCTGGCGAAGCTGATCGACTTCCCCCTGGATCTGTCCGATCACGGTGTCGTACCGCCCGACCAGTTGATCGAGGATGCTGTAGGTAAAGGTGCTGACGGTGTATCCAAAGGTCGCAATTTCGACTTCGATCGCTTGCGCGGCGAGTGGAATCACGTTCGACTGTGGCGGATGGGTGGTAATCAGATAGTTTTCGCCGATGAGATGAACCAGCTCGGAGGTTTGCACGCCGTCATGTGGATCGAGTCCGACATCGAAGATGACGACCAGACGGCATTTGAGAAAGCGAACCGCGCGGGGACCACGATGCTGTTTGACGAGGTGGAGCAGGGTGCGGGCCGGGAGGTCGAACAGCTCCCCCAGACGTGCGAGCTGATCCGCTGTGGGCGGGTGCTCGAAATCGACCCAGAGGAGACGATCCGGCTGACCGATGAGACCGGGAATATCCTGAAGGGTGCGAGTCCGATCGACCCGGCCTTTGGCATCGATGGCGATGACTGACGGCACGTTCTTTCCTCATGCCCGGACTCGATGCCCCGGCACACGACCCTCCAAATATGGTGACGAGATGGTACCGCGTGATTCAGGCTCGGGACGGGTTAGTCATCGTTCGATGCGTTGCCGATGAGCTCCTCATCTTCCGGATGCTCTTCCAGCAGGAACTGCGCTGCTGCTCCACGCTCGATCCGCAGCGCGCCCGCATGCCGGAAGCTATAGCGCACCATCAGCAAAACGATTGCGCCCACGATGATCGGAGCAACCAGGAAGACGTGTTGCGGGCCGGTGATCGTGGCAATCACCCCGAGCAAGAAGACCGACGCGAGATTGAATGCGTTTTGCTGCACCTGTTGCAGGCCGAATATCCCGCCCTGGCGATTCACCGGGACATGCCGGTTGATGTAGACCTGTACCGCCTGGCCCGCGGCGGTCGAGCCGAGGTTGGCCGGCAGGGCGATCATGCCGGCAGCCAGCACTGGTTGTGAGAAGTCGATACCGAAGATGCCCAGCAGGCGAAGCGGGCTGATGGCCGCGAAGTACGGCTGCACCAGGTCGATCGCGCCCAGGCAGAATGCTCCGAACGACATCAGGATCAGCGAGGAAACCGCAACGCGACGTTCGCCCAGCTGGCGGATCAGGTGCGGGCCACCAATCGCCCCGACGAGGTATCCAATTCCGGCCGGGGCAAAAATGTAGATGCTGTTGGCTGGATCCTGATCGAGCACTTCACGGACATAGATCGGCAAGAGCGAGTTGAGCCCTCGAAGAGGGCCGCGCAGAGGATGCCGACCAGCAACATGGAGGCCACCGGCCGGTGCGACATGATCCATTCGGCGTTGTATCCAAGCGAAAGGGCGCGCGGTTTCCATTCGACGGATGTGATCGATTGGCGGAGGGATCTGCTCTCCTCTTGTTCCTTCTTTGGCAACTTGAGGATACGGATCGCGCCGATCAGATAAAGAACCCCGCCAACCGCCAGGACCGCATTGATACCGGCAAACTTGATGAGCATCGGCGCCAGAAACGACGAGCCGATGGCAGACCCGATGGAGCCCACGACATTGACCAGCGCGCCGGTGGTGGCAACTTCCGCCGGACTGGAGACCACCGCCACGATCGACTTCAACCCCGGCGAGATGACCTGGGCAATGGCGCTGGTCAGAAAGATCAAGACCAGCATTGCCCCGATACGGGTTCCGAACACGAGGGGGATGAACAAACAGAGGAACGCCTGGATTGCGAACCCGAACCCAAGCGCCCGGCGTTTCGGGGCACTGTCGGCAAGCATGCCGCCCTGGAGGCCAAAGAGCAGCGCTGCCAGATAGGCAGCGGAATTGGCAAGAGAGATCTCGAACTGACTGGCCCCCACCGTGGCCAGAAAGACCATGATGCCGTACGACAGCGTCGACCCGGCCATCTTGGCGGCGAACCGCGACGCCGCGAGGATCTTTACTTCGACGTGCTTCAGCACATCGCGATAGGCGAGTGGGGCAGGGGCTGATGTGGGAACCGGAGACGACGTCACGGCATAGTCGTGCTGCTAAAGACGAAAGATAGTCAAGTTCGTTCAGCTTACCGCAGATATGTCCGGGCCGAAAGCCATCGATGGTGGTATTTCATCGTATGAACCCGGTGCTCTGAATCCTCGACTGGCGGGCCCGTCCGGCTTGGTTTCCGGTGGAGCATCGGGGCATGTTCCCTCACCAACTTCTCCTTCTTCTGCCCTTCTGTGTCACCCTGAATGGACCCGAGAGGAGGAGGACGATGAAATCGACGATTCTTTACGAAGATGGCGACGTGCGTACCTATCTGCTGGTGATGGACAAGGGGGATGAGGGCTTTTCGGAAATCGTCACATTTGCCAAAGCCAATGACATCAATGCCGCGAGCCTGACTGCCATCGGCGCATGCACCTCGGTCACGCTCGCCTTTTTCGATCCGGACAAAGGGGACTATGTCAGCAAGACCTTCGAGGAGCAGATGGAAATTGCCTCGATGATCGGCGATATCGCCGACGATGAGGGGGCACCGGCATTGCACGCGCATATCGTTCTGGGCCGGCGGGACTACTCCGCGCTGGCCGGGCATCTGGAAGAGATCCATGTCTTCCCTACAATGGAAGTCGTCCTCACCGAAACCCCCGCGCATCTGCGTAAACGCCTTGACAAGAAAACCGGTCTGACACTGATCTCCCCCAGGGACTCGACGGGGGTTTAATAGCCTCCTGTGGGAGTTGGGAGTTCCAGATATACCTAACTCACAGGGCGTGTTTGAAAAGCCCACTATGCGGCGTGATGGGAGCCGCGTTTCGGTTTATTTGTGCCGTCGAGGCCCCGAAGCTCGCCTTCTCGGTCTCCTCCGACCCCGGACTCCGGATCCTTTTCGAACACGCCCTCACTCCTCTTCCGACATTTGCTCAACTTGACAGCAACCCAACCCGCCCCTAGGATGAAACTCAGTTTCAAGATTTGGTTTCGTCTGGGAACGGGCGTCGTATGTCACCGGATTCTCCGCAATATCAGGTTCGCGCACTCGAGCGTGCGCTCGATCTGCTCGACTGTTTCAGCCTGGCGGAGTCCGAGCTCTCGTTTACCGAGCTTGCCGAACGGACCGGACTGTCGAAAGGCACCGCGGTCCGGCTTCTCTCTGTCCTGGAACGGCGTGGACTCCTCGAACGCTCGCCCGATACCGACCGCTACCGCATCGGCTTGCACACCTTCGAGCTCGGCAGCATCTACATCCAGTCGTTGCAGATCGAATCGGTCTCGCATCCCTTCCTGAAAGAGCTGGCGGAGACCTGCGACCAATCGGCAAATCTCGGCATCCTCGACCATGGCGAGGTCGTCCATCTCTTCGTCGTCCCGGCCAATCGGCCCATCCATTTCTCGGTCCGGAGCGGACAGCGCGATTGGGCGCACAGCAGCGGGCTCGGCAAGGTTCTGCTCGCCGCGCTCTCCGATTCCGAGCTGGATGACGTCATTGCCACCCGTGGGCTTCCCGGCCGTACCCCCGCAACGATCACCACGCCGAATGCCCTCCGCACCGAGTTGGCCGCGGTCCGTGCGCAGGGGTACGCCATCGACGATGAGGAATCGCTGGCCGGGCTCAGCTGCATTGCCGCGCCGGTGTTCGACGATCGTGGCCGCGTGGCAGGGGCAGTCAGCATTTCGGGACTGACCCACGAATACGTGGAACCCAATCGTTCGGTCTATATCGATGCCGTGTGCCAGGCGGCGCACGGCATTTCGCTACGTCTCGGCGCTGCAGTGCGAGACGAGGAGGAGGGCCAGGCGCCCACAGACAAATCGATCGACGACGCAGCTTGACGCATTTCGATACAACGGTGGAAGGAACCAGGAAAACGATGGATCCGAGTTTTCAGGAGAGCAAAGCGTTGCTCGACCGTGCGAGTGAGGTCACGCCTGGAGGTGTCCATACCTCGATTCGCCGTATCGACCCACCGCTGAGCTTCTCCCGGGCGGATGGCGCCTATATCTACGATGTCGACGGGAATCAGTACATCGACTATCACGCCGCGTTCGGGCCGTTCGTGCTCGGGCATTGCTACGAACCGGTCAATGAGGCGGTTCGCGACGCCATCGGCCGGAGCGATCTCTTCGGGGTTGGCGCGACCGAATACGAGCTCGAGCTCTCGCGCCGTATCGTGCACCATGTCCCCTCGGCAGAGAAGGTGCTGCTCTGCAACGCCGGGTCCGAGGCGACCTATCACGCCATACGGCTCGCCCGCGCCGCCACCGGCCGCACGCTGATCATCAAATTCCAGGGCTGCTATCACGGTTGGCATGGCTACGTCCTGCGCAACACGCTCAGCGCGCCGGACAAGATCGGCGAGCGGGATCCTGGGTCGGCCGGAATGCTCGATGAGGAGATCGACAGCACGCTCGTCTGCACGTTCAACGATCTGGCAAGCGTCGAAGCCGCGATTGCTGCGCATCCAGAGCAGATTGCGGGCATCATCCTGGAACCGATTCCGCACAACATCGGATGCGTGCTCCCCAAACAGGAATTTCTGGACGGCTTGCGCGCACTGGCCGATCGGCACGGAATCGTGCTCATCTTCGATGAGGTCATCACCGGATTCCGGCATGCATTGGGTGGCTACCAGTCGATCTGCGGGGTCACTCCCGATCTGACCACGATGGGCAAGGCGATCGCCAATGGATTCCCGATCGCCGCGCTGGCGGGACGGGCCGACCTGATGGACCGATTCAACACCAATCCCGGTGGAGACGTTTTCTTCGCTGGTACCTACAACGGGCATGCGGGGTCGGTGGCCGCCGCCATTGCCACCATCGACATCCTCGAAAAAGAGCATGTCAACCAGCGTATCGCCGAGCTGGGCGACCGGATGCGCGCCGGATTGCAGGATATTCTCGACCGGCTCGATCTGGTCTGGACCGTTGCCGGGTTCGGCTCGGTCTACACCCTCTATTTCATGGACGGTCCAGTCGAGAACTACACCGATCTGTTGCGTAACGATGCCGATCTCTACGTCGGTTATCGCCAGCGGCTGATCGAGCAGGGCATCTTCGAGATGCCGATGAATCTGAAACGGAGCCACATCAGCTTCAGTCACACCGAAGCCGACATCGACCGGACCCTGGAAGCTGCCGAAGTCGCCCTGCGCGATCTGGCACGCGCGAACGGAGCGGCCCGATGATCATCGACGTCCATACCCATACCCCACGCTATCGCGATGCGGCCGCGGCCGGAGCGGATGCCGGGAATGCCATGTGGCGGCCGGATCAGGTGCAGCCGTCCAGACCGGACTGGAATCTCTATCTGGAGGCGATGAAGCCGGTCGACAAAGCCATCGTCTTCAACATCGCGGCCGATCCGCGCAATCCAAAAGAAGACGATGGCGGTCTGCAATATCCGACCCCGATGGTCAACGACGACACGGCCGCAATCGTGCGCGAGAACCCGGACAAGCTCCTCGGCTTCCTGACGGTGCATCCGCACGATCCGGGCGCGCTGGACGAGATCGAGCGGGCAACGCAGGATCTCGGGCTCGTTGGCATCAAGCTCGGTCCGAACTACCAGAACTTCGACCCCCTCGGCCCCGAGGCATTCAGGGTCTTTGCCCGTGCCCAGGAGCTGAAGCTCCCGATCCTCTTTCACCAGGGAACCTCGCCGGTCGAACACGCCGATCTCGACTTCGCCCACCCGCGTCACATGGACCGGGTCGCGACGGCATTTCCCGACCTGAAGGTCATCATGGCGCATATGGGGCATCCGTGGCAGATCGACTGCATCGTGGTCATCCGCAAGCATCCGAATGTCTTTGCCGACATTTCCGGTCTGTTCTATCGTCCCTGGTCCTACTACAACTGCTTCCGGCTGGCGACCGAATGGGCGGTCCTCGACAAGCTGCTCTTCGGGTCCGATTTCCCAATCGCGACCCCGCAGGAAACAATCGACGCCATCGCCCGTGTAAACGACCCGATCGCGGGAACCGGCCTGCCCCCGGTACCCCTGGCGGACATGGAAAAGATCATCTATCGGGAGAGTCTGGAGCTGCTGGGTTTGGCGAAGTAGGTCCGGAGCTCGGAGAAGCTGGATTCGGTTCCGAACGATGCTGAAGCGTCGAATCTCCGGCCTCCGGACCTCAACGCAAAGGGAGGTGCAACGCGCGCACAACGGTCTGAGGCGGATTTCGATACGGGACACGGGAACCACAAACCACAAGGTCGAAGGAGATCAATGTATGTCGACACCCGAGCTGAACAAATTGCGAACCATCGAGCTGGATCGCCGCAAGCTCCTCCTCGGCGCCCTGGCGTCCGGGGCGGTTCTGCCGATTGCCTACAACTCGGCGACCGGCGCCTCGGTCTACGCCCAGGCGTCCGAGGACGGCGGCACCCTCATTTTCAATAACGGCACCAACCCATCGGGGCTCGATCCGCACATCGCCGGCGCGGTCGCATCCTGGTATGTCATGGATCAGGTCTTCGACCGCTTGCTGCGGCTCGATCCGGAGACGAGCGAGCCGGGGCCATCACTGGCGGAGTCGTACGAGGTCTCCGAAGACGGGCTCACCTATACCTTCAACCTCCGCTCGGGTGTGACCTTCTCCAACGGTCGCGAGCTGACCTCGGACGATGTCAAATGGAGCTTCGAGCGGATCATGGATCCGGAGGTTCCAGCAGTGGCCAAGGGCTACTTCTCCGCACTCGATTCGATCGAGACGCCGGACGCCTCGACGGTCATCCTGAACTACACCGAGCCGTTTGCGCCGTTGCTGTTGGCGCTCTGCCGCCTGGAAACGTCGATTCTTCCCCAGGAAGCCGTCGAGGACACGGCCACCTGGGAGGTGGCCCCCATCGGGTCCGGTCCATTCATCATCGAAAGCAATGTCAAGGACCAGTCCGTCGTTCTGGTGCGCAACGAGAACTACTGGGAAGAGGGGCTGCCCTATCTGGCGAGGGTGGAGCATCGGATCATCCCGCAGGCCGAGACGGCGGTTGCCAATATTCGCACCGGCGACATCCACGGCACGGAAGTGGCCGCCAAGGACATCGAGTCCCTGGCCGACAACGAGGGCGTGAATGTCGAGCTGCTGACCTCCAGCCTCTGGCCGCATCTCTCGGTCAACACCTCGGTGGCGCCGTTCGACAATCTGCAGGTTCGCCAGGCGATCCGCTGCGGTTTCAACCGGGACGACATCATGCAGGCGGCCTTCTACGGTACCGGCATGATCAGCAACACCATGCTCCCCGAGGGCAATCCATATCGAGCAGAGGTCGATGGATGGGCATACGATCCCGATCGTGCCAAGCAGCTGATGGCCGATGCCGGCTACGCCGATGGCTTCTCGGTTACCATGCGCATCGTCCCGGCGGTGGCCTGGGAACCGGCGGCGGCCCAGATCATCCAAGCCTACCTTTCCGAGCTCAACATCAACATCGAGATCGAGCAGATCGAGTCGACCACCTGGTTCAGCGAGGTCTTCACCAACAGCGAGTTCGAAATGTCGATGACCGCGCATAGCAGCAAGGTCGATCCCGACCTTTCGATGCTCGATATCCTGCACTCGGGGGAGCTGGGCACCAAGAACTACACCAGGTTCAGCGATCCGGAAATGGACGAGCTGCTCGATCAGGGCCGGGGCTCGACCAATCCCGACGAGCGCATGGAGACCTACGCCAAAGCGCAGGAGATCTTTGTGGACCGCTCCGGCTACTTCGTGCTCAACCTGCAGGAGCAGGCGTGGGGTCTGCGCGACAATGTGCAGGACTTCACCATGCTGCCATGGTCTGAGCTCCGCTGGAAGGAAACGCAGCTCTCGTAAGAGCGTTGTGCAGGCGATCGACGACGAGCGAGTGACGGAGACATGCTGGCCTACCTCATCCGACGGCTTATCTTTGCGCTCGTCGTCATCGTCGGCGTCGCGACGATTTCATTTGCATTGCTGCATCTCATTCCGGGGTCGCCCGTCGATGCCATTCTCGGCACCGAATCGACTCCGGAAGCCCGGGTCGCGCTCGAGCATCAGCTCGGGCTCGACCGGCCGGTGCTGGTGCAGTACGTCAGTTGGTGGGGCAATGTGCTTCGGGGAGATCTGGGAAGCTCGGTGATGACCAAGCAACCGGTCGGCAAGCTCATCTCGGAACGGCTCCCCGTCACGCTCCCGCTGGCGCTTTTTTCCATGCTGATCGCTCTGCTCATCGCGGTCCCGGCCGGTATCGTCTCAGCGCTTCGGCGCAATACCTGGATCGACGGTCTGGTCTCGGTGATCGCCTTTGCCGGGCTCTCCATTCCCGGCTTCTGGTTGGGCACTTTGCTCATCCTTGGCTTTTCGGTGCACTGGCAGATCTTTCCGCCGGGTGGGTATGTCAGCATTCTCGACGATCCCATCAGCGGATTGCGGCATCTGGTGCTCCCCGCCATCGCGTTGGGAACCACCTTCGCCGCCGTCCTGACGCGCATGATCCGGTCCAGCATGCTCGAGGTGCTGGGAGCCGACTACATTCGCACCGCACGCGCCAAGGGTCAGACCGAGCAGCGTGTGGTCGTCGGCCATGCGTTGCGAAATGCGCTCATCCCGGCGGTCACCATCATTGGCGTGCAGGTGGGTATCCTGCTCAGTGGCGCGCTGATCATCGAACAGATCTTTTCGCTTCCCGGAATTGGACGCCTCACGGTTCAGGCCGTGCTCGACCGGGATATTCCGCTGCTCCAGGGCTGCATCATCGTCATTGCCTTGATATTCGTGATCGTGAATCTCGTGACCGACCTGATCTACGTCTATCTCGACCCACGGATCAGTTACCAATGACCGATCCGAACGCTCCAGCGCTCGATCCCATGAGCCCCCGCTGGTCTGGCGCCCCCATGGCCGGGGCTGGTGCATCCCCGTCGCTCACCGGCCGAATCGGATCCGGATTGCGCCAGCTGGCACGCAACCGGATGGCGCTCATCGGGCTCATCGTCCTGCTCATCGCGATCCTCGCCGCCATCGCGGCGCCTCTCATTGCTCCGTACGATCCAAAGAAGATTGCCGTCATCGATGCCCTGCAGGGACCGACCCGGTCGCACGTGATGGGAACCGACAATCTCGGACGCGATCTCTTCAGCCGCGTGCTCTATGGCATTCGCATGTCGGTGCTGGTCGCCGCAGTCTCGATCGCCGTCGCGGGCATCGTCGGCATCACGCTTGGCTTGCTGGCCGGGTTCTACGGCAAACGGGTCGACGAAGTCATCATGCGCGCGATGGACATTCTCTACGCGTTTCCAGATCTACTGCTGGCCTTGGCCCTGGTGGCCACCTTCGGTACGGGGCTGCCGAGTCTGATCGTGGCGATTGCCATCGGCCGGATTCCGGGGTTCGCGCGGATCACGCGAGCCTCGGTTCTTTCCGTCCGGGAGAACGAGTATGTCGAAGCCGCCCGCACGATTGGCATGGGCAACGGGCGCATTCTGATCCGGCATATCCTGCCAAACGGGCTTGCGCCGATCATCGTCATGGCCAGCGCCAGTCTCGCGCTTGCCATTCTGGTGGAAGCGAGCCTGAGCTTCCTTGGGCTGGGTATCCAGCCCCCAACCCCAAGTCTGGGCGGGCTGTTGAAAGACGCGCTCGGGTTCATGGAAACTGCTCCCTGGATGGCGATCTTTCCGGGAATCACGATCGCTCTGCTCATTTTCGCGCTCAATATGCTGGGCGATGGGCTGCGCGATGTCCTCGATCCCAAGCTGAAATAGCGCAGCTCGCAGAGGAGCTCCGGCGCGAACGGCCGATAACGGACGTCCCCACTAGACTCCGGGAAGGCGGCACCTACGGGCACGGATTGGTTGCCGTCGTCACCGGATCGCCTATCATCAGAGACAGTATTGCTCGGACTGCCCCCGATTCGTTCTTGGTTCGGCGCATACCGCGCTGGAACCCCACTATCCCGAAAGGAGCAGAGGATGAAACCTCGCGTCGTTTCTCTTGCGTCGATTGCCATCGCCATGCTGGCGGCACTCGTCACCCTGACCCCGGCACTGGCTCAGGACGCCACCCCCACCGTCGACCAGGCTCCGGACATCGCCTCAGCGGAGCTTCGTCCCTGGATCGTGAGCGAGCCATTTGCGCCCGCGCCGGATGAATGCACCGTGGAATCCGTCGATGTTTCGGCAATCTCCACGACGCTGGCCACCCCGGTCCCGATCAGCGCCCCGGATGTGACCAGCCATGGTATCGAGGCGATGCAAATCACCGGCTTGGCCGATGCGGCCACCATCGACGGCGTGCTCGATACGCTCACCCTCTTTTGGGCCTGCACCAATGCCGGCAACCGCGCAGCTGTGGCTGCGCTGATGTCCCCGGCAGCCGCAGCGGACTTTTACGGGATCGATCTCTCGCTGACGGGCGCTGATCTCGATGACGCCGTCGAAATCGCGCTCTCCAACCGGGGCGATCGAGAGGAAGAAGAACGTGCCAGCATCGACGGGGTGCTCACCATCGCCTACCTGGGCGACGGCCGCACCGGCGCACTGGTGCTCAATACCGATCCCTTCGTCAACGATGGCGATCAGGTGCTCGACCTCTTCGTCTTCGTGAATGTCAACGGCGTCTTCCAGGTCGATTCGGTCGTTTTCGACCCATTCGATCTCTCCCCGGGCTACGGATTCGAGAAGAGCTAGACGAGCAGGCAGCTATCGGCAGGCAGTGGGCAATCGCCCGTTGTCTGCCACTACATCTCCGGCGTCTCGACCGGGGCGTAGGGGAGCCACTCCCCAACGTTGAAACGCTGGGCTCATACTCCTGTGGTGCGTACGTACGCGACAGGACGGCTTTGGTTCTCCCTGAACGTCCAGAGCAGGTTGTCTGAACTCATCTGCAAGGCGCTCTAACACCCCTTTTTGCGTGCGGACGCACGGCAAATCGTAATCCCGACTCATCGCCACGACCGACAGGTCCGTAGCGTCGCCATTCATGGCGACGTTCCTCCCTCCCTCTCCGTGCTTCGTAGCCGCCGGCCCTGTGCTGGCGAAGCACCGCCGGCTACCGTTGGTTGTATCCCCAAGTCATCGCGCGGATTCCGTAGAGCTCTGTGCATAACGACAAACCCAAGCCAGTTTCCCCGTGCTGTGTTGCAGAGCACACATACGCTGTGCCCCCCAACACCGCGCGGGAAACGCGCTGCGTACACCATCGAGGCAAGGTTCGCCACACCCGCAAGCGCGGACGTTTGGGCGAGGGGTTTCGAGGAGGAAGCGACGTGCTACGCAGGTTCATGGTGGGCATGCTGACGCTGATGCTGGTGGCGACGCTTGTGTTGTCAACCGCGTCGGTCGGCGCGCAAGAAGAAGAGATCGGCGCCAGTCAGGCCCCGGTCGTCACCGAAGAAACGATTCCAGAGCGCGAACCACCGCCGGTGGAGGAGGTTCCACCAGTCGTCAAGCCGCAGCCGGAGCCCCCGGTGGTCGAAGGGCAGACAGAAGCTCCGGTTGCTGAACAACCAGCGATCGAAGCGCCGATGACCGATGAAGCAACGGTGGACGAGCCGGCTGCCGAGCAACCAGCCAGCGAAGACCCGGTTGTCGAGAACCAGACCGACGAGCCAGCACCAGCCGATGACGGCGAGCCAGAGGAGGTCAATGAGAACGACGACGGCGATTCCGAAGAACCACAAGGCATCGATCCCGTCATCTCGGGGTTTTCTGCGGACTGTTCGGGAAACATCACGTTCACCATCGAGGTTGCTGGCGATATCGACCTCATCATTTATGCCTATCAACCGGGGCTGCCAGGACATGTCGATCCCAGCATCGATGACCGCGTCGTCGATGGCTCGACGGTTGGACCAGTCTCGGTCACGCTCGACTACAGTCGCCGCGCCTATACAGCGGGCCGCTGGGTGATCGTAACGCTCACCGGCACGAAACAACTTGCGTTGAGTAGTCAGGACTGTGGGTTCTCCTATCCCGACGACGAAGAGCCCAACACCCCAACCGTGATCTCCAGCACATCGCTCGCCTGTGACGGCGCGCTGACCTTCACCATCACAGAGGCAGCCGATGAGGAGTTGTACATCCAGTTCACGAATCCGTATACGCCGCTTGAGCATCGAGAGCTGGGTGGCGTCTCATTCATGGTGACCGGTACCGGCATCTTCCAGGTGTCAATCGAGGTGAATCCCGCGATCGATGATGTCATCGATGCCTACATTCACTCCCCAGTTGCCGGTTCCATCATCGGCAAGGCCACGGTTTACGGCTGTGTAGATGGCGAAGAGTGGGCATCCGGCGACATCGAGTTGTCGTTGACGTGTGACGGTATCGTCACGTACACGGGTGAATGGCCATCGAACTGGGCCATCCGGCTCTATGATGCGTCCACCAATCCGCATACGCAGCTCAGCATAATGTGGTTCTCCAGTGACGAAACGAGCGGAACGTTCGATTCGTACATTCCCGCCGGGGTATATGACTCGCTCGTAGCGCGTGCCAGCGGCGGCTGGGAACCCCTCGGTATCGCCTATGCCACCGACTGTCTCGATGACGAACCCCAACCGACGGTCGATACGCAGGTGGAGAACCTGTCGATCACATGCCACGGATTGGTCACGTTCGATCTCGAGACCAGTGAGCCCGTTGAGCTCGGGATTCATATCTTCGTGCCGGCCGCCGCTCCGGGATACAACGACAGCACGCAGATCACCGCCGGGAATGGGCCGCAGCACGTCCAGTTCACGTTGCCGGCAAGTCAGTCCAATGAATGGGGCGTCTGGGTCGAGGACGCAACCCAACAGTTGGGCCACGCCTATGTCCAGGGTTGCCTGACGCCGGCGGCCAACACTCCAGCCGGCAGCGATGTGACCGTGCCGGTCGCTGGCGGAAGCGTGACCTTCGAGAACGTCGTCGTTCCAGGCGAAACCTATGTTACCCAGCTCAATCCCGCATTCGCGCCGCCGCTGCCCGCCCAATATCAGGGCCAGCTCGTGATCATGGTCGATATCACCACTACGGCGGTGATCGACGGCGCGGCGGAGGTCTGCCTGCCGATCGTGGGCGACGTTGCCGAAAACGCCGCGAATGTGCGTCTGCTCCACTATGAGAACGGCTCCTGGGTCGATATCACCACCTCCGCCGGCAACGGCCAGGTCTGCGGCGTGACCAGCAGTTTCTCACCCTTTGCCATCGTCAAGCTGATGGGCCAGGAGCCCAGCGGGCCCGGTAAACCGGGAGGTCCGAAGCCGGCACCAAGCGCGCCGGAGACGCCGGGACATACGTCCAAACCGGGCCACCTTCCCAATCGTCCACCGGCGACCGGCAGCTCGACTGGTGGAGCATCCAATCCGACCAATTTGCCGAACACCGGCATTTCCGTACCCGCGGAGCGCGAGGGGGCCAGCACCACCCTTCCGCTTCTGCTCAGCCTGATGGCGCTGGGCGCAGCCGTGGCGCTGCACACGCCCCAGCGACCGCGCTCGCGCCACCGTCCATAGCGGACGGCAGGTTTCCCTCCTCCGAACCGGGGCCGGACCTCCTCCGGCCCCGGTTCCGCTTTGCAGACCGGTCGAAGGTGGCAACCATTCTGGACTTCACGGTAACGCCGGCCCCGGACCAGTGAGCTGGTGTTCGACATGGCAATCGATGCGCCTGGGGGAGCGATCGTGGACCACAGGCCCGTGCGCTGCGAACCGCAGGCGAACTTGCCGTACCATGTCGGGCACCGTGACCTATGGATGTTCACTGGAGGAAATGGCAATGCTTGGGAACGTGAGCCGTTTGGCGAATGCGGAAAGCCGCAGCATCAGCCCGGAGAATCCAACCGGAGCACGGGGCGCTGGGGGAAGGTCGACCGATGGACTGGCGGCGGCATCGGCGCGTGAACTTGGACAGGGCTGGAAAGTCTCGCCCTATATCGCAATCGGTGGCCACGAGACCGTGACCCTGGCCGAGATCGAGGGCCCAGGAAAGATCACGCATATCTGGCTGACCGTGCATCCCACCCACTGGCGCCGTCTCGTGCTGCGCATGTACTGGGATGGGGAAGCAACACCCTCCGTCGAAACCCCGCTGGGAGATTTCTTCTGCTCCGGTTGGTGCGTGCGTTGCAATGTCAGCTCGATTCCGGTCGCGGTCAATCCTGCGGGTGGATTCAACAGCTACTGGCCGATGCCGTTCCGGACATCGGCACGCATCACGGTCGAGAATCTTTCCCCGGACGAAGTCGCGTCGTTTTACTTCTCGATCGACTACGAGCTGACGCAGATCGAGGACGACGCAGCGTACCTCCATGCCCAATGGCGACGGAATAACCCGCTCCCCTATGGCGACGTGCATACGCTGCTCGACGGTGTGCGCGGCCGGGGACACTACGTCGGCACCTATATCGCCTGGGGTGTGAACAACAACGGCTGGTGGGGCGAAGGAGAAGTCAAGTTCTACCTCGACGGCGACCGGGACTGGCCGACCATCTGCGGAACCGGCACAGAGGATTACTTCGGGGGCGCCTGGAACTTCGAGCATCCGCCGGGGGAATATGGAGCATTCTCCACGCCGTTTCTCGGCTTACCACAAGTCATCAAACCGGACGGCCTCTATCAGAGCCAGCAGCGCTTCGGCATGTATCGCTGGCATATCCCCGACCCAATCCATTTCAAGGAAGAGCTGCGCGTCACCATCCAGGCGCTCGGCTGGCGCTCGACGCTGGAGGGCAAGCGACGCTATCTCCCGCTACAGGACGACATCGCGTCGACGGCATTCTGGTATCAGGCGGAACCGCACGCGCCGTTTCCGGCGCTTCCAGGAGTGAACGACCTGGAGGTCATCTAGCTCATCCCGAGGACTGTTGCTGCCCCCGGTTTCGACCTGAGCTCATGCGTTTCGTGACGCGCGATTGTGTATCCTCGCGGCTATCCAAGCCGGCAAGAGCGCGGAAGGTGCTCGTTGCTTTGCCTACGAACCGAGCACGGTCCACAGGAGTCAGTCGGACCGCGGACCAACGCAATCCTGCGATCCGTGATCGAGCGCTCCGCGTCGCTGCTCGACCGGCCATGTGACTGGTACCGAATCCGGGTGAACACAACAGGATGCGGCATGATCGGCTCACCATCGGTCAGGCCAAGGATCGCATGAGGTAGCCGCCGGCCCGGTGCCAGTGGTGCTTCACCGGCACCGGGCCGGCGGCTACCCGATCCCCAAGCAATCACCCGGATTCAGTATGAGAGCAGTGGACCGCTGGCATCGCTCGCGCGATTCCGGCCGATCGAACCAGGGATATCGCGTTGCGTGGAGTCGACCGGGGCGATACGGTACGGGCAACCGTGCAGCTTACGCAAAGGAACTTCCATGCCCAAGGGACTC
>JAMLHN010000032.1 GCA_023957115.1 Thermomicrobiales bacterium | reverse complement strand
CGCCGATTCGTGCGGCTTCGTGGTTCCACGCATGGAGCTAAGCTCGCACCGAGAGCAGCTTGTGCAATGGGCCGAGAAACAGGAACGGCAACACGGGCAGAATTGGAAGGCAAGCTACATTCAGGCGAACAATACGCGCAGCATCGATGGGCTTCCCGCACTGGATTCGCCTGACATCGAGACCGAATCCGGCCTCGCCGCGTTTTCGAGCAACGGGCGCGCGCTTTAGCCGAATCCCCGCGAATCTCGACGCCTGGAGACACCGCGGGCCAACCCCATCACGACGAGCGAAAGGAAAGCCATCGCATGACCGATGTGATCGATTCGATACTTGCCGGAAGACGGACAGATAGGATTGCCGAGTTGCGATCCGAAAAGCCGCTTCTCGCTACCCAGATGCAGGACTACTACGATTCGATCTTCTCACCAGCAGCGGATTCCGCGGCAGAGGTTTCCATCGGCGATCGATTTCTGATCGCAATCCGAACGGCATCCCACACCGGAAGCACGGCGGTCTCCGATTGGTACGCGGCAGCCGCGAAGGAGTCTGGGGTTTCGGCTGAGGAAATCGCCTGGGCACGTGATGTCGGAACCCCGTGGCACGGCCAGGATCGGCGAGCTCCGATGATGCGCCACGTCGATCTGATCACCAGCCGGCCGGTCGACAGCTCCAAGGATGATATCGACGCGTTGCTGACCGCTGGTCTGTCGCCGGCTGGAATCGTGATCGCCTCGCAGGTCGTTGCCTATGTCTCATACCAATTGCGTCTGATTGCCGCCCTGCGAGCGATGGGAGAATAACGATGCCCGAACCTCAATTCACACTCGATTTCCTCGACTGGGTGCCGTGGGTTCCGCGCGCCGTCGACGGAGATCTTTCGGACCGCCGTAAAGCCGAGATCGAAGCGTTCGTTGCCGGCAAGAACGCATCCGACTACCTCCTCGTGCTCGCCAACGATTTCGATTCGCTGCGGGCGCGCGCTTTTGTGCATCGACACGTCTACGCCGACGAGGAGAATGTCACCCAGGCGGGGTATCGCGAGCTCGGTGCGACCACCACGTCGCACATCAACGGGTGCGTCTTCTGCGCATCGGTGCACGCGCGGCACGTCGCCAATTACCTGAAGGATCGTCCCCTCGCCCAGCGATTTCTGGATGAAGGGTTGGAGGCCGATCTTCCGGCGATCGAACGTGCGGTCGTCGATGCGGCCGCCAAGCTGACCGTCGCGCCGGAATCGTTCTCGAAAGCGGATCTGCAACCGCTTCGAGATCTCGGATTGTCCGATCTCGAGATCCTCGACATTCTCAACTACGCGGCTTTTTTTGCGAACGCGAACCGATTGATGCTGACCCTGGGCGAACCCACACCCCAAAAGAAGCTCCGCTAGCTGCCGCTGGAGTCAGACCTACAAACCGGGTCAGTATCTGGCGAATGAATCTCCTGGAGTCCAGTGTCCGAGAACCGCTGCTCTGGACACCGGACTCCTACACCTCTTCTCGTCGCAGATCCGAAGCCGCCTAGCTACAAAGTCCCAGGAAGATAAGACCGCCCGCAGCCGCCACCGGACAACATGGCACGCACCCGATCACGCACGCGGCGCCACCGCCCATCGACCCCAATGCGATCATTCCGCAACCCACGGCGTCATCGCCGCCGGAAACAGGAGGAAACGCGTCGGTCTCAGGCTCAAAACGTCCCCTCTTGAGTGTCTCCTCGATCTGATTGCAGAGCGAGATCGCGACGCTGCTTTGATCATCGGCGGGGGTTGCTGAGAATCGAGCGTTCACCTTGCGCAGGTCGTCCAGTTGTGGCTGAGACTCGAGAAAGGTGGTCACCGCCGCATTGAATGCCTCCGGGTATTCAGTCGCAATCGACCGAATAGTCTCGACTGCGGCGAGCGGAGGATCCTGTTCGAGTCGAGCTTCGAGCGTCTGCTCGGGCTCGAATGCCGTTCGACTGGATGCGGCCTGCTGTAACCGGAATTCGTCGCCAATCGAGACGAGCAATCCGTGGTGAATCAGATCGGCCGCTGCGACAGAGAGCTCAGAAATCCGTTCGGGAGGAATCGCGGATGCAGACATGGATTTCCCTTCGCGTGAGACGTAACGACAATGAAGAGACCCGTGACCTCATTCTGCGCTCATGCCACGGACAGCACAAGCCCTCCGGTGCTTGCCGGCGAATTGCGTAGAATCGGGTTCACATGGAATTCACGTGACGTTCTCTGATGGGCAGGTGCAATGGGCAACATTCTTGGAAGTCTTCCAGCCGGCGAGAAAATCGGCATTGCATTTTCGGGCGGTCTCGATACGAGCGCCGCGCTCTACTGGATGCGCGAGCATGGAGCGATCCCGTACGCCTACACGGCCAATCTGGGCCAGCCCGACGAATCCAATTATGAAGACATTCCGCGCCGCGCCAGGGAATACGGCGCCGAGGAGGCTCGTCTGGTGGATTGCCGGGACGAGCTGGTCCGCGAAGGGCTGATCGCGATTCAATGCGGCGCGTTCCATATCACCACGGCCGGCGTACCGTATTTCAACACCACGCCGCTCGGCCGGGCGGTAACCGGCACCATTCTGGTCGCGGCGATGATGGAAGATGGCGTCAATATCTGGGGCGACGGAAGCACCTACAAAGGGAACGACATCGAGCGTTTCTACCGCTATGGTCTGCTGGTCAATCCCCAGCTACGGATCTACAAACCGTGGCTCGATTCGGCGTTCATCGACCAGCTGGGCGGCCGCGCTGAAATGTCGGATTATCTGGCCGAAGCCGGGTTCCAATACCGGATGTCCACCGAAAAGGCATACTCCACCGATTCCAACATCCTCGGCGCGACGCACGAAGCCAAGCATCTCGAAGAGCTCGATAACGGCATCACAATCGTCGATCCAATCATGGGCGTCGCGTTCTGGCGGCCGGACGTTGAGATCGCCTACGAAGAAGTGACCGTTCGGTACGAGGAAGGTCTGCCGGTGTCGGTCAACGGGGAGACCTTTGCCGATCATGTAGCCCTCCTGACGGCCGCGAACGAGATCGGCGGGCGACACGGACTTGGCATGAGCGACCAGATCGAGAACCGCATCATCGAATCGAAGAGTCGTGGCATTTACGAGGCGCCGGGCATGGCGCTGCTGAACATTGCCTACGATCGGCTTGTGACCGGTATCCACAACGAGGATTCGATCGACCAGTTGCGCGACAGCGGGCGCCGCCTGGGACGGCTCCTCTATCAGGGCCGCTGGTTCGATCCACAGGCGCTGATGCTGCGCGAATCGCTGCAGAACTGGGTCGCCCGCGTCGTGACCGGAGAAGTCACGATCGGACTGCGCCGCGGCAATGACTACTCCATTCTCGACACCACCTCCCCGAATCTGACCTACGACGCAAGCCGGCTGACCATGGAAAAGGGCGAGGCAAGCTTCACCGCGCAAGACCGCATCGGCCAGTTGACCATGCGCAACAATGACATCACCGACACGCGCGAGAAGCTGGTCTATTACGCGGAAACCGGACTCGTCTCCTTCCCGCGTGATGGCGGCGTGCCGCAGCTCGGACCGAAGTCAGAGTCGGAGTCGTAGACATGCGAACGCTCTATCCAGAGATCGAGCCGTTTCGCACCTGGTTTTTCGAACCCGGAGATGGTCACCGGGTTTATGTCGAGGAATGCGGGAACCCGGACGGCAAACCGGTCATTTTTCTTCACGGCGGTCCGGGCGGCGGAATCCATCCTGCCCAACGGCGGCTCTTCGACCCCGATGCCTATCACATCGTGCTCTTCGATCAACGCGGTTGCGGCTGGAGCACGCCGTACGCCTCGGTCGAGAACAATACGACATGGAATCTGGTTGCCGACATCGAACGCATCCGCGCCGATCTCGGCATCGAGCGGTGGCAAGTGTTCGGCGGCTCCTGGGGCAGTACCCTGGCGCTCGCCTACGCCGAAACCCACCCCGACCGGGTGACCGAGCTGGTCCTCCGTGGAATCTTCCTGATCAGACCGTATGAGCTGGCGTGGTTCTACCAGGAGGGCACGAGCAACCTCTTCCCCGATCTCTGGCAGCACTACCTCGCCCCGATCCCGCCGGAAGAACGTGGCGATCTCATGACCGCCTATCATCGCCGGTTGTTCGGCGACGATCCGGAGGCACAGGTCGAAGCCGCCAGAGCATGGGCGACCTGGGAGTTCTCGACCAGCCAGTTGCTTCCATCTTCGCCGCAATCGACCGACGACGACTGTCTCGCGTTCGCTCGAATCGAGAACCACTACTTCGTGAATGGCGCGTTTTTCGACACGCCCAACCAGCTCATCGAAAACGCCCACCGTATCGCGCATATTCCGGCGGTCATCGTTCACGGCCGGTACGACGTCATCTGCCCGCTCCGCAATGCGTGGGAGCTACACCAGGCATTGCCGGGTTCTGAGCTGCACATTATTCCGGACGCAGGGCATTCGGTGGCGGAACCGGGAATAACGGACGCACTCATCCGCGCGACGGACGCGCTCGCCGCCGGGAACCGCCGCTGAGCCGTTCCGCCCGGCCATTTTGCGGTAGCCGCCGGCCCTGTGCCGGCGGTGCTTCGGCTCATCCGATTGGCGGACGGAGCGCTGGTGCCTCTGTGTCCTGCCATCGGGCGCAGCCCGATAATCACGGTTGCCCCGAACATCTGTCGCGTGTGTCAACCATTTTGGAATCGGCTGTAGGCAGCCTTCAGAAGCTGTAGGTAGCCTTCAGAATATGTCGTCAGTCCTCGTTGGATTGTCCGACCCGCCAATACCCGGTCGCGCTGATCGAAGACGTTCCCAGGCCCCAATGCTTTCGCAGATGACGGCCGGCGTGGCGCATCGCCTTCATCTCGCCTCCGCCCCAGGCGTAAACCAGCTCGCCATTCGGTACCGGAACCTGCTGGACCGCGCCTGCCAGCCGGTCGCTTTCACCTGGCTCGACGTCGTCGGAAAAGACCCAATCGACCGTGATTCCATGCCGCACCGGCATCGGCGGTATGGCTGCCTCATTCTTCACCTCGGCGACAAGATGTCCTCTGGCGTCCGCCGGAAGCGAGTCGATGATTGCCGCGGCCGCGGGAACGGCGCATTCATCGCAGAAGAGGAGGAAGAACGTCGCATTGGGAAAGGGGTTATATGCGATCCGCGGTCCCCAGAGATAGACCGGCGCCCCCGGCTTCACATTGATGGCCCAATGCTCGCCCAACCCAGGCCCGCCATGCACCAAGACGTCGACATCGATCGTGCCGGCGGCCAAATCGAACCGGCGCACCGTGTAGTTCCGAGCCTGCGGCCGGTCCGTATCGGGCAGCCCGTAGAAGTAGTCCCAGTTGAAATCCGGTGCAAGCTCGATCAGCTCCTGGCCCGGCCGCGGAAAGATGACCGTGACGAACTGATCCGGATCGGACTCGTGGACAAATCCGGCCATTCGGTCGCTATGGATCTTCAGGCGGACCATACGCGGCGTAATCCACTCGGACCCGATCACCGTCGCAGGAATCGTCTGGAAAACCGGTGGTTTCCGCCGTCTCCGAGGTGCTGCCTTCAGTTCGCTGCTCATCGTTGCTCCGCGTGTTCACTGGAAATCGATTGGTCCGGGTTTGGAACGAGCTGGCTCCAGCTCGACTCCTGGATCTCAAAATCTGATGAAATCCGTCGGAATACTAGGAGGCGTCCAGATGAACGTCAATTGCCAGATGGTGGGAATCTGTCAGAGCACAAGGAGTCGGATCCCTAAACCTCGACGATCGATCCGTCCGAATCTGTTCGCCCCAGGCGTATCCTCCCTTGACTTATCGGGGCGAGAATCGTAAATTCCGAGGCGACTCGTCGGATATTCGCGGGTCGTACTCGGACGAGGTCGAATCCATGGTGGCAGAAGCGAAATCCCGCTGGAATTGCTCCTGGCATGGCTGGTTCGCATAGTCCTATGGCTTCCCCCGCCCACGTGATCCACCCAACCTCCGGGACGCGCGGAATCGGTTCGCGGTCGCTCCTCCCCATCGGCTTGATCGTGCTCATCGGAATCCTGCTCGTGGTGGGAATGCTCAGCCTGCGTATCGGGTCGCTCAGCATCACCACAGCGGATGCCTGGAACGCGCTCTTCCATTACAACCCGGATGTCTACGAACAGCTCGTCGTCCGAACGCTTCGGTTGCCGCGTACCATCTACGCCATCGTCGTCGGCGCTGGACTGGGCCTAAGCGGAACCATTGCCCAGGCCATCACCCGCAATCCGCTCGCCGATCCCTCGATTCTTGGGGTCAGCAGCGGCGCCACCCTCGCCGTCGTCGTCGCCGTCTTCTTTTTCAATCTGACCGCGCCATATCAGTACGTCTGGTTCGCATTCGCGGGCGCGTTGCTGGCCGCATTGCTGGTCTTCATCATGTCGACCGCGGGGAAGGGTGGAGCATCGCCCGCCAAGGTCGCCTTGGCCGGAATCGTCGTGTCGGCCATGCTCTCCGCCTGGACCAGCGCGCTCTTGCTCCTCGACCGGGAAACCATGGACGTCGTGCGCTTCTGGCTGGCCGGTTCGGTTGCGGGACGAAATCTGGACACACTCTATTGGCTGGCGCCGTTCATACTCGGCGGCTCGGCCATCGGGCTCCTGCTCGGCCACCAGCTCAATGTCCTCAGTCTTGGCGATGAAACCGCTCGCGCATTGGGCATGCAGACGAGCCGGCTGCGTGCCATTGGCCTCATTTTGGTTGTGGTCATTACCGGGGCGGCCGTTGCCGCGGCCGGTCCGATCGCGTTCATCGGGCTGGCCACGCCTCACCTCGTTCGCTCGATCATCGGACCCGACTACCGCTGGGTCCTGCCGTATTCCATGGTCGTCGGGGCAATCTTGCTGACCAGCGCCGATGTGATTGGACGCGTCGTCGCACGTCCTGCAGAAGTGCACGTGGGAATCGTGACGGCCGTCGTGGGTGCTCCGGTGTTGATCGCCATCGCTCGCCGCCGCACGCTGGCGAGCTGATTGGCAATGGCCGTTATGCACGCGTCTCCACCAACCTCACGCGCGGGCCACAGAACAGTTCGCGGCGGCGGCATCGCCCTGCGCATCAACATCTGGGTGCTCTTCCTGACCGCAGTGGTCTCTGTGCTCCTCGGACTTCTCATCATATGGGCAATGACGCTGGGAAGCTACGAGATCCCCTTTTTGGACGTCGCAAGATCGGTCGCCGGCAACGGTACAGACGATCAGCTGCTTGTCGTTCGCCAACTAAGGCTCCCCCGCGTCTTGACGGCCGCGATGGTCGGCGCGAGTCTCGCGGTCTCTGGCGCGATCTTCCAGGGCTTGGTGCGCAATCCACTCGTGTCGCCCGACATCATCGGCGTCAACGCCGGGGCAACGGTGGTTGCGGTGTTCTGGATCGTGACCGGCCTCAGCTATAGCCTTCTTCCCGCGGCCGCTTTTCTGGGCGCCAGTCTCGCGGCGGCAGTCGTCTATCTCCTGACATGGAAGAAGGGCATTTCTCCGAATCGGCTGATTCTGGTCGGGATCGGCGTCAGCGAGTTCCTGTTCGCCTTCAATCAGTACCTGCTGGTCAAGTTCCCGCTCGAACAGGTGCGCCCGGCGATCGTTTGGTCGATCGGCTCGATCTACGGAAGCAGCTGGTTCGATGTGCGGATCCTGGCCGTCACATTGCTGATCTGCCTGCCGGTTGCCGTCTTCCTCGCATGGCCACTCAGGGCGATGCAACTTGGCGACGATGTCGTTCGTGGGCTCGGTCTTTCGCTCGAACGGACGCGACTCGGCCTTATCGTCGTTGGCTGTGCACTGGCCGGCGTTGCCGTTGCGCTTGCCGGCCCCATTGGATTCGTCGCGCTCATGGTCCCGCACTTCGCACGCATGATCGTCGGACCCCTCTCCGGAACGATGATTCTGTTTACAGCCGTGATTGGCGCATTCTTCGTGCTCGCGGTCGATGTGATCGGCCAGCACTACCTCCCGGTTGCCCTGCCGGTCGGCGCCCTGACCGCGGCGTTCGGCGCACCTTATTTCCTCTTCCTGCTCTACCGCACCAATACAAGGATGTGATCGCCCAGTGAGCCGCCTCGAAGGACAAAACGTCACACTTGCCTACGGCGCCGAGCGATTTGATCGACACCACGATCGACGTCGCCGACGGCAAGATCACGACCATCATTGGGCCCAACGGCTGTGGGAAGTCGACGCTGTTGCGCGGTCTCGCCCGCATCCACCGGCCGTCGGGAGGGACCGTCGTCCTCGACGGGCAGTTGATCCACCAGCTCCCAAGTCGTGAGGTCGCCAAACGGCTCGGACTTCTTTCCCAGCAGGCCGTCGCGCCGGAAGGATTGACGGTCGAAGATCTGGTTCGGCGCGGGCGTTTCCCGCATCAGCCGTTCCTGCATACGCCGTCAGCGCAGGATGAGCAAGCGGTCGATCGTGCGCTCGAGCTTGCCGGAATGTCAGGCCTGCGCAAGCGGATCGTCGATGAGCTCTCCGGAGGGCAACGCCAACGCGCCTGGATTGCCATGGCGCTCGCCCAGGAAACGCCGCTCCTCTTGCTCGACGAACCGACGACGTATCTCGATGTCGCTCATCAGCTCGAGATCATGGAGCTGGTGCTCAAGCTCAATCGCGAAGGCGACCGTACCATTGTCATGGTGCTCCATGACATCAACGAAGCCGCCCGTGTCAGCGACCAGATGATTGCCATGGCCGAGGGCAAGATCGTTGCCTCGGGCGCCCCGGAGGACGTGATCACTCCGGATTCGCTGCGAGCGCTCTATGACATCGATTGTGCCGTGCGTCGCCATCCCCAGTCGAATCTGATCTACATCGTGCCGGGTCCGCGCCCAATCTCCGCGCGACCGCCAGACCGAACGAACGGCATTGCCCCTTCGATCGGGTTCGACGGACTGGGCGCTGCATACGGCAAACACCAGGTTCTGGGTCACATATCGACACAGATCCCTGCCGGCAAGATCACAACCATCATTGGCCCGAATGCCTGCGGAAAATCGACCCTCATGCGGTGTTGCACCTGCTTGCTCAAACCGACATGCGGCTGTTCGCGAATCGACAACGCTGACGTTCGCTCGATGAAACGGAAGGCGCTCGCACGCCGCATGGCGTATATGGCGCAAGGCCCGACGCCGCCGTCCGGGTTCCTGGTGGAAGATATGGTCGCCTTCGGCCGTATGCCGCATCAGGGGTTCCTGCGGCAATGGCGTGCCGAGGATGAGCTGGCGGTCGAAAAGGCGCTCACCCAATGCGAGCTATGCGATCTCCGCTATCGTGAGATCGACACCCTCTCCGGAGGGCAACGCCAACGCGTCTGGTTCGCCATGGCCATGGCCCAGGACACGCCGGTGCTCATGCTCGATGAGCCGACCACCTTTCTGGATATCGGGGCGCAGATCGAGCTACTCGAGATGGCGGTCGAGCTGAATCGGACCGAGCATCGAACCATCGCCCTCGTCCTGCATGATATGAATCTAGCGGCACGCTATTCCGACTGGATCATCGCAATGAAGGCGGGCGAGGTCGTGGCGGCCGGCCCTCCGGGCGATGTCATCACTCCGGACCTGCTGGCGCATGTGTTCGATGTCGAAGCCACGATCGTGATCGATCCCGATACCAGCGCGCCTTTTGTGCTGATCGATCGAAAGATCGCCGCCTAGAGCAGCGCCCGAAACGTAGGCGACGGGGGGTCCCTCCGCGATCGTGGCGCAGGCGCATCTCTGCCCTGCGATCGGCCGCGGGCCGAGAACGGCGCGCCCTGGCAGACCGGGTCAGGGTGGCAACCAATTCGGGATCTGCTTTAAAGCTTGTAGTAATGGAAACCCTTCAGCTGGGCATCGACCACGGCGATCAGACCTGTCTCTTTCGTGTTCACAAAATCCGGCAGGCTCGATACGTCGACCCCATTGATCTCCAGTGCATCGCTCGCGGCCACAATTTCGGCCCCATGCTCATGCGCTTGCTGCAATGCATCCAGTGTTTGGTCGGACGTGAGCGATGTTACCGCCGATCCGTCGAGAACCAGCCGGCCGGACGCTTTTGAGTAGTGGTCGGCGATCGTCTGCAAGGCTGAGAACGCGTACGGCAGATCATCGGCCCTCGTGACGTGGATGACTGCTCGGAAGTCGCTCGGCACGAATGGCAACGGCGCGGCGGCGGAACGATCGCTGATGGCTGTCCGCAGGCCAAGCGCAGCGGTCGCGCCGGCGGCTCCCTTGATCAACGTACGCCGATCCATTCCAGAATCGAGCTGCGCCGCGTCGTCGGGTTCGAATGACGTCATGGGAATTGCCTTTCCAGGTGATCGCCGGAGACTCGATGAAGTGCATCGCGCTATAGTCCTGAGCGGCTCTGTTCGACGAGACCAACGACGCGACGAACGGAATCGAGGAAACGCGCCCATTCGGAGCGTTCGATGCGCGGAGAATATCCGATTGTGTGGTCTCATACCTGGGATGCGCCATCTGTCGCGTTGGAGCGCAGAACCTTGCATTTCGGAGCGTGGGTTCTGAAACTTGGACCGTATGCGTTGAATTATCGGGGGGTTGGGAACGGTTGGAATATCGACAACGGCGACTTATTGCGGCAGTGGTGCTCGTGCTGTCTCTTTTCATCGTCGCCTACCTGGTCTTCTTCACGCCCTCTGAGGAGAACATCCCAACCCCAACCGCGACGGCCGCGCTCGAGAATTCGGCGCTGAGCTGGACTCCGCTTCCGGTCGCAACCGAGACCGATATCAAGCGGACCGCGGAAGCCGCGGACGCGGCGCGGGACATGACGCCGTCGACCGGTGTCGATTCGAGTGCGAGCCCGGCAGGGATGCGCGAACCGGCGCCCATGCCCGAGTGGATGGGACGTATCGAATCGAGCCCGGTCAATACGATCTGCCCCGGTGCCGCCAGCCGGCACGTGCCGGTAGCGAACGCGCAGGAGCTCACGCAGGCCCTGGAAACCGCGCAAGCGGGTGACCAGATCGTCCTGGCGCCCGGGAAGTACGCGGGCAACTTCTCCATCTCGGCCTCGGGCGAGCAAGGCAAGCAAATCTGGATCTGCGGTCCGCGGGAGGCGGTCATCGATAGCGGCGGACCTGCCAATGGAACCGCCCTGATGATCACCGGTAGCATGGTCGGGGTTTGGGGCATATCCGTCACGAATGCGCAGACCGGAATCCTGGTCGACGGCGGTACGCAGGTGCAGATCGACTATGTCGCCGTCTCGACCACCGGCGGGGCTGGTATCGCCTTCCAGTCGAATGCGTCCGATGGCGTGGTGCAGGACTCCTTGATTCACCACACCGGATTGACCGCCGGATCCAGCGGCGTCGGGGTATCGGTTGGCGCTCCGGCTGGAGCGTCACCGGACGAGCTGGACCAGAACGACAACATGCGGATTTCCCGAACTCGCATTTGGGATACGCCTGCGGAGTCTATCCGGGTCAGAGAAGGTTCGACCGGTGGCCTGCTCGACTACAACTCCTTCGATGGAACCGCGATGACTACTGGCGATTCCTGGGTCGATCTCCGGGGGAACGAATACGTCGTCCGTGGGAATGTGGGGGTCGGCTCGCCCGGGGATGGCTTCCAGACGCACAACGTCGGGAATCTGGGCTGGGGCAAGCAGAACACGTTTACGATGAACACGGTTCAGTTGGACGGACCGGGCTACGGATTTTATATTCAGGATCCCGACCAGACAGAAAACGCGGTGATCTGCGACAATATCGTGACGAGGGCAGAATCTGGTCTCGCCAATGTCGAATGCGTGCAGAACACGTGATATCGACTTGATCATTTTCGGATAGATTGAGTAAGATTTGCTGGTTGCGCTCCTCCAGGGAGGAGATGCTGCGCGGCGGCTTGGCCGGTTTCCGGTCAAATGTGGAGAAGATTCAGTGAACTTTACTGGTGCGAAAGTCAAGAAATCTCGGGCGCTCGGTGTTGCGTTGACCCCGAAAGCCGAGCGGATTATGAAGAAGCGCCCCAATCCCCCGGGTCAGGCCGGAGGGCAGCGCCGGCGCCGCAAATCCGACTACGGTGTGCAGCTGCTCGAGAAGCAGCGTCTTCGGTTCCAATACAACGTCGGCGAGAAGTATCTGCAGCGGATGTTCGAGCGCGCGTCCCGGATGCCGGGCGCAACAGGCGAGAATCTCGTCGGTCTGCTTGAGAGCCGCATGGATTCGATCGTCCTTCGCTCCGGTTTTGCACCGACCATCTACGCGGCGCGCCAGTACGTCACGCACGGTCACTTTCTAGTGAACGGGCAGAAGGCCACCATTCCGTCGCAGCGCCTGCGACCCGGGGATGTGATCTCGGTCAAACCACGCAGCCAGTCGCTTTCGATGTTCAGCGAGTTCCGCGATCAGGGTTCGAGCGTGCCATACGTGGAAGCCGAGCTGGGCGCAAACACTGCTCGATTCCTCTATGTGCCGGAACGCCAGGAAGTCCCCGTGAAGTGCGAAGAGCACCTTGTTGTGGAGTATTACTCGCGCTAGTCTCTGAGGGGCTGGCAGATTTCGCAGATGTGCGTTCCACGACCGGCAACCACCAGTCGAACGAGTTGAGCGCCGCACTGCTCGCAAATTCCAGTTCCACCTCGTCCATAGACACGAAGATTGGCGGCGTTGGTTCCAACGTCGCCATTCGCATCTCTGTAGTCGGACAACGTGGTCCCGCGCCGCTCGATACCCTCGGAGAGCACAGCACGTATCGCGCCGCGGAGACGCTCGATGTCCGCTTCATCGAGGGAGCCGGTCTGTCGCATCGGGTGGATTCCGGCGCGATAGAGCCCCTCATCAGCGTAGATATTGCCGATTCCGGCGATTCGCCGCTGATCGAGCAGAAACGCCTTGATTGGCGTCTTGCGGTTCCGCATGGCAGCGGAGAGCGCCTCGACCGAGAACTGCGCATCGAGCGGCTCCGGGCCGATCCGCCGTTCGATCGTCTCCCATGCTTCATCCGTCAACCGGAGGACACGGCCAAACTTGCGCTGATCCGCGTACGCCAGGGACCAGCCCGAATCGAGCCCGAGCCGGAGATGTTCGAAGCGAAGGGCATCGTCGCCCGGCCGCACCAACACGAGCTGCCCGGTCATCATCAGGTGGACGAAGAGTCCGCCTCCCCCATCGAATGCGAGCCAGAGATGCTTGCCCCGGCGGTCGATACGTTCGAATCGCTCTCCAATCACCAACTGCTGAAAGACATCCGGCAGCACGTCGCCAACAACGCCTGGAAAGTCTCTGAACTCGACCGATACGATGCTCGACCCGATCACACGGCCGGACATCGAACGGCGAACCGTTTCGACTTCGGGCAGCTCAGGCATGCGTTGTACGGGAGAAAGCTGGAGAATACATACAATGAGTATGCCCCCTCCGCTCATCCGCCGTCATCCTCATCACCCGGTCACCGGCCCCGCTATCGTCTCTGGCACGATCAACCGCAACGCCGGCAGCAGGTCCAGTGAATTGCCCCCACCCGGCGCCGTTGGGTGTGGTCAGCCTTGATAGCAAAAGAACATATGTACTACGGTGTTGGCAAGCGGCACACCGGCGGATGGTGCGGGCCTGGGCAGCGCAGTACCACATCCGTCGTATCGCCAGCCTACGGATCGCTGGCCAGGTCAGCGGACGGCTCGCCAGTCGTGCTCGCTCCTGCCCCTGCCCGGTAGACCAGGGTCCCGGCGTCGGACGAGGAGCTCGGAGCGGGATTTAGGAGTTAGGAATTTCGTTCGTTCCTAGCTCCCAGATCCTAACTCCCAACTCCTCCATCGACGTGTTTCGAGGTCGATCCCACCGGAGCAACCCAGGCGTTGTTCGTAAAAAAAAACGAACACGTCCCCGTTTTCCAGCTCCCCCGTCTCTCCACCGTCTTCCCCGCACGTACCAACCCAGAAAGCCCTCCCCTCTCCCAGAATTGGGAGAGGGGCCGGGGGTGAGGGCGAAGCAGCCCAGAATCCACGCCCTCCCCACACCCACGCATCCCACAGCCCTCCCCGCTCCCCGAAGGGCTCACGTGCGGACAGTTTTCGTATGAACATGTGAGTTCCCCGCTGAGCTGGTGAGGCAAGCCCCCTCCGCTCTCCCAGGATTGGGAGAGCGGAGGGGGTTGGGGGTGGAGTGAGGGTCGAAATGCTGCGCAAAGCGATCGCTCCCGAGCGCACGTTCACAAACTGTCCGCACGTAGGCCCCGAAGGGAGAGGGGCCGGGGGTGAGGGCCAATCCCGCGGTCCACCAATATGATTCGCACCTCGATTGACAGTTCCCCTCGCGCATTTCATTGTTACTCCGCATCGATTCGACGGAATGAATCGGTCGCTATGTTTCGTGAGAGGACGGCAGGCCCAGAGATGCGAATAGCAATTGGACAGTTCAACGAGCTCACGGAAGACAAACTCCGGTTCGCGCAACAGATCGGCGTGCGCGGGGTGCAGATGAACACACCGCGTCTCCCTGGCGAGTACCGGTGGGAGGCCGCCGATCTCGCTGCCCTCGTTGCCAGATGTGCCGAATACGATCTCGTCCTCGAAGCGATCGAGAATGTACCGATTCACTTTTATGACAAGGCAATGCTCGGTTTACCCGGTCGCGACGAGCAAATTGCCAACTACCAAACGATCGTGCGGAATATGGCAGTCGCCGGCATCCCCATTCTCGGAATCCATTGGATGCCGAATGCCGTCTGGCGCACATCGCATGAAGCTCCCGGACGCGGCGGAGCCAGGGTGACCGCATTCCATATGAACGCCATCGACCGCGCGGGCGGCTCCAAAGCCTATGTCGCTAAGGTCGACGAGCGATTGGCCACCATGGTGGTCGAGGATGAACCAACGCTCTCCCACGACCAAATGTGGGAGAACTATGCCTACTTCATGCGAGCGGTTCTCCCGGTTGCGGAAGAAGCCGGCATCAAGCTTGCGCTCCATCCCGACGATCCGCCGGTGCCGATGTTGGGCGGAGTGCCGCGCATCTTCGGCAGTGTGGAGGGCTTCATCAAAGGCGAAGAGATCGCCAACAGCCCGGCATGGGGGCTCGATCTCTGCCTTGGTTGCTGTTCGGAGATGCCGGCCGGGGCGCTGAATGTCATGCGCATGATTGAAACGTTCGGTCCCCGCGGCAAGATCCTCTACATCCATTTCCGTGACGTGCAGGGCACCGTTCCCGACTTCCAGGAATGCTTCATCGGAGAAGGAAACTACGACCCGTCCGAAGTCATGCTGGCGCTGAGACGCGTAGGCTTCGACGGTTTTCTTCTCGACGACCACGTCCCCAATATGGACGATGACACTTCGTGGCAGCATCGTGGCCGCGCGCACGCAATCGGATATATGCAGGGTCTGATGAACATGATGGAGTATTGTGGTCGGGAAGCAACGGCGTGATGACGAGGTAGCGAATCTGTGACCGAAGAGTGCATTTTTTGTCGAATTGCGAGCGGCGAGCTGAATACGGAGTTCGTCGCGCAAAATGAGCACGCGGTGGCGTTCGATGACATCGCCCCAGCCGCCCCAACCCATATCCTGGTCGTTCCCAAGCAGCACATCAGCAGCCTGCGAGAGCTCGACGATCCTATTGTCGCCGCGTCATTGCTGGGACTGGCCCAACAGGTGGCTGCCGAGCGCGGTCTGCACGATTGTGGATACCGAGTGGTCACCAACGATGGAGAAGGAGCCGGGCAAACGGTCTTCCATTTGCATTTCCACGTCATGGGCGGCAGGCGACTGGGGCCCATGGCCTGATTCCGAGGAGAAACGTGAGCGAAGTAACACTCGAAGCTCAATTGCAGGACGATTTGAAGAACGCGATGCGATCGGGAGATACCGTCGCGCGCGATACGATCCGCTACACGATGTCGTCCCTCAAGAATGCCCGTATCGACAAGGGGGCCGATCTGACGGCGCAGGAGGCAATTACGGTCCTACAGCGTGACGCGAAGCGCCGGCAGGAGTCGATCGACCAGTTTCGGTCGGGCGGTCGGAACGATCTGGTCGAAAAAGAAGAAGCGCAATTGGCCGTTCTCGAGCGGTATCTGCCTGCGGCCCTTTCGGACGATGAGGTCGAAACGCTGGTCCGGGACGCGATCGCCGAGACCGGCGCATCCGAACCGAAGGATCTGGGTAAGCTCATGCCGCTCCTGATCCAGCGCGCCGCGGGCCGGTCGGACGGAAAGCGGCTGAACGAAGCGGCTCGCAAGGCCCTCACGCCGAGCTAAGCCAGATGGCGGAGCCGCTGAGCTGCGACATCGACACGCTCGATTTGACCGAATCGATCGACGGCGGACTCCTCTCAGAGCTCGCCGAGCTGTGCTGTTTCGGATTACGACAGGAAGCTGCCACGGGAGAATGGTCGATTTCGATCGTGCTGACCAGTGACGAGCACCTCACGCAACTCCATGCCGAATTTATGGGAATCGCTGAACCCACCGACATCATGACCTTTCCCCATGGGGACGAACCCGGAGGCGAAATCGTGATCTCGGTTGCACAAGCCAGTCGTCAGAAGGGCGACGAGGGTTGGGATCTGGAAGACGAGCTCCGATTTCTCGTCTTGCACGGCGTACTGCATCTCACCGGCTGGGACGACGCGACAGTCGAAATGCGCGCCGCCATGCTCGATCGGCAGCGTGGGCTGCTCGACGCGTTTCAGAACGACCCATCGAGCAATCGGTGAAGGACATCGGCGGTGAACAGCATCGACCGCCGTTGTAGTTCCGGAATCGTTGATTTCATCGGGAAGTCCTGCGAGCCGCTCACGGCGCCGGCGACCGAAACTCCGATCAGCCCGTCATGAACTGTTCCTGCGGGCGAGACGTCGACCGCGATTCCGATGCCGAGAACTGATGGATCGCCTCCCTGCGCTTCGGTTGCGAGTGTTGTTGACGGCCAACCCCCGGCCGGCCGGGCGATCGAATCGATCGTGACCGCGGCTCCATCGGAATCGCCCAGCATGAGCGCGGCGAACTGCCCGCCGCCTCCCTGGTCGATGATGCGAAGACGCAGGCCCCGGTCGTTCAGCTGCCGTGCCAGCGAACCGGCAAGCGACACGTCGTCCTGCCCATAGAGCCACTGGCTGAGGCGATCGGTCACCTCAGCGGCCGTCTGATCGCGAATCTCACGCGCCTCTGCTTCGTCACTCCCGATGCCGACGACGCGCACGTGAACCCCATCGTCCTTGGCATAGGTGGCGACGATCGGATTCGTCTGCGCCACCAGATCCGAAATCATCTCTTCCAGCGCCGACTCGCCGATACCAATGGTTTTGAGCGTGACCGAGCTGTAGCTGCGACCCGAAAGGAGCCGCCCCAGCCGGGGGGCGGCCTGTTCGGCCCACATCCGCTTCATCTCGCGCGGAACGCCTGGCATCGAGACGATGACCTTGCCCCGGGTTTCGACATACCACCCGGGGCGGTGCCAACCGGGTTCGGAAGCGCCTGGCCGAAGGGATGAGCCAGGCTTCTTCGCGTTGCGCCCCGGCATCGTCAGACCACGAGCGGTGAAGAACGCTTCGACCTCTGCTCGAAGCGCGACATCGACTTCCGGAGTCTCTCCGAGTGCATCGGCGATACCCTCTCGTGTCAGGTCGTCCTCGGTCGGACCAATACCACCCGTGCAGATGACGATCTCCGCCTCGGACAGTGCGCGCTCGATCGACTCACGAATGCGATTGCGATCGTCTCCCACCTGGATGACATGCAACAACTCGATACCACGCGCATCGAGCTCCTGCGAGAGAAAGGTAGCGTTGGTGTCCGTAATGTGGCCGTGCAGCAGCTCGGCGCCAATGGAAAGGATGTATGCGTTCATTGACCCCTCTTCCGTTCGATTCCAATGGGATTCTCGCAGAAGCGGCCGTTCAAAGCGCTTGCATCAACTCGATACGGTTTCCGAACGGATCCTCGGCATAGCACCGCCGGAACCCGGGAAGCTCGTGTTCGATCGGCCCGACGGCAATGCCTGCATCCTGGAGCCGAGAACGAAGCCGGTCGAGATCGTCGTACGCGAGGGCAATATGGGCCTTGCGTGCGGAGCGAAAATTGGGGTCGATACCAAGATGGATCGAGAGCGTTGCGGTCGAAAGCCAGAGCCCGCCGCGGCCGATCAGGGAGGCGGGCTTCTCGGTCTCGGTCAGGCCGAGCTGCTCAATGTAGAAATCACGAGCCGCCCCCTCTCCGCCCGGAGGAATAGCGAGCATGACGTGATGCAGTCGCGGGAATGGGATGGCATCGGATGTCATGTTTTGTAGGAGCTCCGGCAACGATGTTTGCGAAAGGTAAAGGTCGACGACGGACGAGTTCGTCGTCCGAGTCCCGCTTGCTCCGGAGCGCGGCTGCGCGCGAGCTTGCCGGCCCCGCGATGATGGAGGGATCGATGCGTCGAATTCTACAACCCGCCGAGTGGACGGCCGTAGCTGCTCCGGTCTGTAACAAAATTGTTATCTCTCCGCGTCGGTCGGGATGCGCATGCTATGCTCCCGGTTGCACGCTAGTTGGAACCCATCTTTACGCTTCGATCGTACGGGAGGCGCCCCCCGGAGCGATCCAGCGCGCGACTTCGAACGCCACCATTGAGGAGTTTTCAGAACCGTGTCGAGGCAGAACCTTCCCCAAGCTGCGAATGGGACCGACCTTGCGGTCGGCCCGAAGCATGTAGCGATGAAGTTGACTGCTCCAACCCTTGGGCGACGAATGACCGACCGCCCCCGGCTTACGGACCTCCTCGATACCTCGGACGCATCGGTGATATTGGTCGCCGCCCCCGCGGGATATGGCAAGTCGATGTTCGTCAGACAATGGCTAGAGCTGTCGGATCAACCCTGGGCATGGATCGCGATCGACCGCTTCGATAACGAAGTCAGCATGTTTTTCAATCTGCTCCTCGATGCACTGCGCACGATCGACGAGCGGATCGGAGCGGCAACGCGCGAGCTGCTCGACGGGCCAAGTATCCCGGCATCGTCCTTCCTGGCGCGGTCGCTGGCCTCAGAGCTGCAAGAGTACAATCGTCCATTCACGCTGATTTTGGATGACTACCATCTCATCGGGAACCCGGAGATTCATCGAGCGCTCGCTGTTCTGCTGAAGCAGGTCACGTCGCCAATGCGCTTCGTGATCGTCAGCCGCATACGTCCGCCGCTGCCATTTACCAGAATCCAAAGTAGGGGCGGGTTCGTCGAAGTTGGTCAGGACGACCTCAGCTTTCGCAATGACGAGGCCTTTGATCTGCTGCACCACTACGTAGGGTTGGACGTCGACCGAGCAGATGCGGACTCGATCAATGAGCGCGTTGAGGGCTGGGCCGCCGGGCTCTGCCTGGTCGCGCATACCCTGCGTGGCCAGGCTCGCGGTCAAATCCACGACAATGCCGCACGATTTCTGAAGGGCTCGCGCTCGATCGAAACTTATCTCTGGGAAGAGGTCATCGATCTTCAGCCGCCAACGGCACGCGCGTTCCTGCTGGACATATCGATTCTGGATCAGTTTTGTGCGCCCCTGTGCGATGCCGTCAGCGGTGGCGAGAACGCGGCACGCATCATTCATCAGCTAGAGCAGGATCAACTCTTCATCGTCGGTCTCGACGAACAGCGCAACTGGTTCCGCTTTCATCAGCTCTTTGCCGATGCGCTGCTGCGTCGGTTGACGGTCGAATCAAGCCAAGCTGGCATCTTCGAACGGCACCAGCGAGCCGCCCGGTGGTTCGAAGATCACGAACTGATCGAGGACGCCTCCCGTCACGCCATCGCGGGGGAAGACTGGGACCATGCCGCTCGTCTGATGGAACGTCTGAGCACGGACCGCTTTCCCGTCGATAGTCTGGCGGCGCTCTGCAGTTTGTTCGAGCATGTTCCGAATGAGGTTTTTGAACGGGTTCCGGGCCTTGCGTATCGCTATGCCTGGGCGCTGATCAGGTTGGGACGATACGCTCGAGCCGATCAGATGATATCTATTCTTGAGGATGCATGGCCCAACGATCAGGGGTCGGAAAGCGCCGGTCAGCTCCTCCTTCTCAAGGCGTACCTGAATTTCTTCATTCGGCCAACTGACTGTTCGACCCTCGCTGCCCAGGCAGTTCGTCATCTGCCCGCAGATCAGCGAGCGGCGCATTCGACCGCGTCCTTGCTCCTAGGGTATGGCTATGTGTTCAGTGGACAGTTGCCGGCCGCTGAGCAAGCGTTCGATCGGACCCGTTTGCACCTGGATGGAACGCAACGGAATTGGGTTCAGCTTTCCGAACGGGTCATGTCTGGGCTTGTCTTGATCAAACGAGGGCGCCTGGAGGATGCGGCCGAGCTGCTCGAAGACGCGCTTCGCACGGCGGATGACCAGGTCGAGTACGGCAATCAACTGGCATTGAACTATATTGGGCGGATCCGTATCGAGCAGATGCAGCTCGATGCTGCTGCAGAATGCCTGGCGCGGGCCCAGGAGCTCAGGGAACGCTGTCCCTCTCCGCTCTCGAATCCGCTGAACGCAATCTCGCTGGCGGAGCTGAACTGGGCGCGCGGAGATGCGCCGCTCGCCCTTCGCGATATCGAGCGGGCCATTCGCTTTGCCGGACAATTGCCCGTGCCTTTCTTTCGTGGTCCGGCGCTGGCCCTCCAGGCGCGCATGTGGATCTGGTTGGGACAGGATATGTTCGCCCAGCGCTGGGCACGCAGCAGCGGCATCGATCCGGCGCTCCCGTTCGACCCGAACCGGCAATACGAGTATCTGACGTACATCCGCTGGCTTATCGCCAACCGTGACTTCGCCACCGCCCGGACCATACTCGAGGTCGTCACCACCTATGCCATCGAGCAGGAGCAGACGGGCGAGCTCGTCGAGATCTACCTGCTGCGCGCCATCGTCGCGCACGGCGAAGGGGCGAGCGAGGTGGCTATCGAGGAGCTGGTGCGCTCCCTCAGCCTGGGACACGGCGGGGGATTCATGACCGTCTTCGTCAACGAGCTGCCGAACATCGATGCACTCCTTTCTCATGACGCCGTCCAGCTCCAGTATGCTGGGTACATTCACCGAATCCAGCGTTCGTTGGCGCACCCGCCCGCCCAGCCGCAGACGCTGGCCAATCATCGAGCGGTCGGACTGACGCGCCGGGAAGCGGATGTGCTGGCGCTGGTTGCCACGGGACTCTCTAACCGCGAAATTGGCGACCGGTTGTACATTGGCGACAAGACGGTCAAGCGGCATCTCAACGCGATCTACCGGAAGCTGAATGCGGCCAATCGCGTCCAGGCCATCGACCATGCGCGGCGTGAGCACTTGCTCGACTAGGAAACGCCTCTGGTCATCTTCTGGATCGAAACACGGTCCGAATGTTCCGTAGCATAGCCATCCATGGCGACGCTCCCGCTCCGGAGCGCCATCAATTGGCGATCAATCGCGATGCGCTCTGACGCTCAAGCACTCGCTTCCAACTCCTCGTCCATGGTTTGCCTTGACCACATCCCACACGTTGAGGAAATGGGCCGAACGGCCCACGTCATGGCAATGCCAACCCGATACCTTTGGTGACTGGAATGTCCCATCCACCTGGGCTCGGGCGTCGCTGTGGCCAATATCGGGTTGCATCCTCATAGGTTCGGAGTTCAGTGGCCGTAGTTGGAAGTGAGGCCCTCCTTCAATGATGTATCTCGCGGCGGTTATCGTCATCGTTACGCTCATCGCCATGGCATCCGGCAAGATTCCGCCAGTGCTGGCGCTGGCGGCTGGGCTCTCAATTGCGGGTTTAGCAAAGGTCGCCACCGTTCAGGAACTTTCCAGTGGATTGAGTAACGGCGGCGTCATTACCGTCGCGGCGATGCTCGTCATAGCGAAAGGGGTGGTGCAAACCGGCGTTATCTCTCGTACGGCCTGGTGGTTGCTGTCGAGTGTCGAGGGACCGCAGCAGGCGCTTCGCCGCTTGATTCTGCCGGTTGGGGTTGCATCGGCGCTTATGAACACCACACCCATCGTCGCGATGCTGATTCCGGCTACACGGGATCTGGAGCAGAAGCGAGGGGTGCCGATGCGACAGGTCCTCCTCCCCATCGCTCACGTGACGACCCTGTTCGGATCGGTCACGCTCATCGGGACCAGCTCGAACCTCGTCATCGCCGGTATCGCCGCGCAATCCGGCGTCAGCATGAACATGCTGTCGTTCGCTCCCGTTGCATTGCCGGTCGCGCTCGTGGGAGCGGTGGCCATCTACCTGATGGCTCCGCTCCTGCGCTCGAAAGAGTCCGACTCGACGTCGACAACCGCATTGGAATGGAGCGTCGAATTTTTGGTCGCTCCGCACGCGATCGTGGCAGGCAGGCAGGCCGAGGCGCTCGGAATTGCGTCCACGAAGGAGTTCGAGCTGACGGGAATCGATCGGGCCGAACAGGGGGTTGCGCTGGATTCGGTGATCGCCGAAGGCGACCGGTTGATCTTTCGGGCTACCGAGGAGGGCGTCACGTCACTTTGGAAAAATCCGCTGTTCGGCCTTGCGCCGCAGAGGCTGTATGCCATCTCGATCGGCTCCGGCGTCCATGGCAATGTGAGTGATATCGAGGAGCACGACAACATTCGCGTCGTCGCCGCCCGCACCCACGGTCATCTGAGCCATGCCTCGGTGTCTCCAGGAGAGATCCTGTTCGTCACAGGCGAAAGCGTGAACGTCGTCGAGAGCAGCGGAGCCGTGGCCCTTTGGCGAGATGCTGCCAGCCGCTCTCCCCAACCCGAAAAGACCTGGACCGCCGTCGGGATCCTCGCGCTCGTTGTCGTAGCGGCATCGTTCGGGTTCGTTGCCGTGGAGCTGGCAGCCGTCAGCGGCGCGGTGCTGATGGTCCTGACCAGAACACTCTCTCCTTCATCGGCCGCGCGGGCCCTCGATTGGAATATTCTGGGAGTGCTCGCGGGCTCGGTTGGATTGGGCGCAGTCGTGGTGAGCAGCGGGCTGGCACAGGAAATCGCACAAGGAATCGAACGGCTCTCTGGGGGAAGCGTGCTGGGTATCGTGGTTGTGCTGGTCATCGCGACAGCGCTCATGACCAACCTGATCACGAATTCCGCGGCTGCCGCCATATTAACGCCAGTTGGTATCGGACTTGCCGCTGAGCTCGTCGTCGACCCAATCATCGTTCTGGCGACGATCGGCACGTGCATCTCGTTTACCTTGATCAATCCGTTCAGCCACCAGTCGAACATGATGGTCATGCGCCCAGGCGGGTACACGAACGCCTCGTTTGCCCGGTTTGGGGCGCCCCTCCTGGGTATCGTCGCGATCACGGCCGCAGCCGCGGCGTATCTCCTTCTCCGTCCATGAACCAGGCCGCTCCGCAGCACGCGGCAAGCCCAATACGTCGGAGCGGATTTCGGTATCCGATCACGGGCCAAAAAAGCGACGCGAACGCTCCAGAATTGGACCGAACGGCCCACGAAATTTCAGCGATTGGCACGGTATTTTTAGGGCCAGGTGTGCCAGCTATGCAGCCGAAAGCGGCTGTGATTGATTTCAGAATGTTACAGACTGTGGATAGGCAATTCTCTTAGCATGATCCGGACACAAAAGACAACAGATCAAGCCCCGGTTCGCGATGAGCGCGTTCGTCTGTATGGCAATAGTGCCCCCCTGGCGCTTCCCCTCAGTCCTTCGCAGCGACGAAGGCGCGTTTCGATGCTCATCGAAGAAGAAGGTCTTCGCTATGGGACGATCGTGCGCATCGCCTATTGGCTTGGAGTTTCACCGTCCACGATTCGCCGAGATATCGAAGCCCTCCTCATCGCGGGAGATCCCACCGTAACTGCCGCCGCCGCCGTGACTCGCCAACGAGCGCCTGGAAAACGTCGCGCGATGTCTCACGCTCAGGCCGACAACCGAATTCGAAGGCGGCAATCAGTCGAAACATCCCGAAAACGCGCGCAACAGTAGGCTGTCGTTTGACCAAACACCAACGCCGCGATGTGTCCAACGCAGGATTGAAAATCACGAATCCGGGGAGGGAACAATGAGCAAGAAAAAGAAGAAACAGAAGTCGCAAACATTCGAGACTCCAGCCCAACGTGTCCAGGGCCCGACGGCTATGCAAAAGATGTCCAATAAGGAGTATCTGGCCCATCTGAAAGTCCTCCAGGGAGAACTGGTGGCGATGCAGGAATGGGTACGCGCCACTGGGGCAAAAGTCTGCATCGTTTTCGAGGGACGAGACACTGCCGGAAAGGGCGGCGTGATCAAGGCGATTACCCAGCGGCTCAATCCACGAGTCTGCCGAGTCGTTGCGCTTCCTGCGCCGACCGATCGCGAAAAGTCTCAGTTGTACACCCAGCGATATCTGCCCCATCTTCCCGCCGCGGGCGAGATCGTGATCTTCGATCGAAGCTGGTATAACCGCGCCGGCGTCGAGCGGGTGATGGGCTTCTGTACGGAAACCGAGGTCGAGGAATTCCTCACCTTCGTGCCGGCGATCGAGCGCGCCATGGTCGAGTCGGGGATCATTCTGATCAAATACTGGCTCGAGATCAGCCAGGACGAGCAGACGAAGCGGCTCCAGAGCCGGATCGACGATCCGCGCAAGATCTGGAAGCTCTCCCCCATGGATCTGAAATCCTACAGCCGGTGGTATGAGTATTCTCGCGCCCGAGATGAAATGCTCAGAAGAACGTCCATGCCGCGAGCACAGTGGTTTGTCGGCAACAACGAGGTCAAACGCCGTGGGCGCCTCAACATCATCGCCCATCTGCTGCAGCAGGTCCCCTACGAACCCGTGAAGGCGTCCAGAATTCGCCTGCCCAAGCGGGATGTCAGCGACGCATACGACGACACGTTGGTCGATGCGAATTGGGTGCCCTCGTCGTTCTAGGTCGAGCGGTGGATTCGAATCCCAAGGGGGGAAGCGGTGGAAAACGGTGCAAGTCAACCGAAATCTGTGAGTGACATTGCCTGGTACGCGCTCGACACCAACGAGGCGATTGCCAAGCTGAACTCAAGCGTTGAGTCTGGCCTGACGAGCGCAGAAGCCAAGCAACGCATTGGGACTTACGGACCCAACGAGATTGCTGCTGAAGCGAAGGCGTCAGTTTGGAAAGTCGCACTCAAGCAGCTCAAAGACCCAATGAACATCATGCTCGTGATCGTTTCGATCGCAAGCTTCGTCATCGGTGAGTATCCGGTCGGTATCCTGGTTGGGATCCTGGTGATCCTCAATGTCTTCATCGGCGCTCGACAGGAGCTGGCCGCGCAGGCGAGCGTCGACGCATTGTCCCGGATGCAGATTCCGAGTAGTCGGGTGCTCCGCGACGGGACGCTTACGCAAATTCCCGCGCCGGAGCTGGTTCCGGGTGACATCGTCCAGGTCGAAGCTGGAGATCTGATTCCGGCGGACGGGAGGCTGATACGGTCGGCAACGCTGGAAACGCAGGAAGCGGCGCTCACCGGCGAAAGTGTGGCGATCGAGAAGACGCCGGCCACCATAGAGGCGGTGGATGTCCAGGTTGGTGATCGCGCCAACATGCTCTTCCAAAACACCTCGGTGACCCGCGGCACCGCCACGATGGTGGTTACCGAGACCGGCATGAACACGCAGATGGGCAAGATTGCCACCATGCTCTCTGCCGTCGAACCGGTCCCCTCTCCCCTCCAAAAGGAGCTTGCGCAGCTCACGAAACTGCTTGGAATCATCGCCTGGGCCGCGGTTGCGGTCATCGTCATTCTCGGTCTCGTCCGCGGAAACGACTTCCAGACGGTTCTGTTGCTGGGAATCTCGATGGCGATCTCGGCCATCCCGACCGGTATGCCCACGTTCGTTCAGATGATCCTTTCGCACGGAGCACGTCAGCTCGCCGATGCCAATGCGATCATCAAGAACCTGTCGGATGTCGAGACGCTGGGCACCACCAGCGCGATCAACTCTGACAAAACCGGCACGCTCACCATGAACGCGATGACGGTGCGCACGCTGATCCACGGGTCCCAGCGATTCACGGTTCAGGGTGAAGGCTATGCCAAGCAGGGAGCCATTCTTTCGGCGGCCGGTACGCCGGCACCCGACCTGACCAAGCTTGCCCTTGGGCTGACGCTCGCGAGCGACGCCGTTGTGGGCGACGATGGCTCCGTGCTCGGCGATCCGACCGAGGCCGCTTTGGTCGTTCTTGCGGCCAAGGTTGGGGTCGATGCCGAAGAGACCAGGCGAGCGTACCCGCGCGTGGCAGAGGTTCCGTTCGACTCTGATTACAAGTTCATGGCGACGTTCCATACCGTCCAGGTCGATGGACGACCGCAACTGGTAGAGCTGGTCAAAGGAGCACCCGACATCGTTCTATCCCGATGCAGTTATGCGTTGGGCCCCGACTCTCAGCCATACAAAATCGATGCCGACGCCCGCGCGCGGATGCTCGGCGTCAACCAGGAGCTCTCCGAAAAGGGCCTTCGCGTTCTGGCCTTCGGCTATCGGACGCTGGACGGTCGCGATGCCGAGGTCAAAGACGACCCCATGTCCTTTGTCGAGGACCTCACGCTGACCGGCGCTGTCGGTATCCTGGATCCGTTGCGCCCCGAAGCAATTACCGCGGTACGGGTGGCGCACGAAGCCGGTATCGACGTTCGCATGATCACCGGTGACCATGCGGTCACGGCGGCGGCCATTGGCGCCGAGCTCGACCTTGGTCCGGGAGCCATTAGCGGCAGCGAGATCCAGGCGATGTCGGATGACGAGCTGCTCAAGGCACTGCCGAATCTCCATGTCTTTGGGCGCGTTACCCCGGAAGACAAGCTCCGCATTGCGAAGTTGATGCAGCAGGATGGCAGCATCGTCGCAATGACCGGAGATGCGGTGAACGATGCGGCAGCGTTGAAGCAAGCCGATATCGGTGTTGCCATGGGATCGGGCAGTGAGGTGACCAAACAAGCCGCACGCATGATCCTCACCGACGACAACTTCGACACGCTCATTGCGGCGATCAGAATCGGGCGAGGCATCTACGGGCGTATCGTCTCCTACGTGCGCTTCCAGATGGCGTCGTTGATCTCCCTGGTGCTGCTCTTCCTGATTGCCGCCATCTTCAACATCAATCAGGGGGTTCCACTAACACCGTTGATGGTCCTCTTCCAGAACTTCTTCATTGTGTCGTTCCCCATTCTGATGATTTTGAAAGAGCCGGCTTCCGCAACGCTGATGACCAACCCGCCGCGCGATCCCAACATACCGATCGCCAATCGCACGGCGATTCGAATCTGGCTGATCGGTGGTATTACGGTCGCCGCGACAACATTGGCAGCGCTCTACATTGGGCCCGGGGAGATGTCAGTCGATGTTGCAAGCACTCCGGTAACGATGGCGTTCGTCGTGATGGCGCTGGGACTTCTTGCGGGTGGCTTCTGCATGCGGCACGATCCCGAGTCAGGTTTCTCCGGACCGATGACTGACTCGCTGAAGATCCTCGCCGTCGGCGCTATCATCACCGTACTCTCGGTCGAAACGTCGTTGCTGCAGCGTCTGCTGATGACGAAGTCGCTGACTGGGCGCGAGTGGCTCATTTCGGTCGGGCTTGCCCTGATCGTAGTGGTGGTCGTCGAGGCGGACAAGGCGCTCCGGCGCCGGAACACAACAAGCGCTTAGTGGGCGTCGGCCCGAATGGCCCGGCAATGCGGCAACCATCTGGTTCACCCCGCGAGATGATCCTGGGTTGCCGCGCCGGTCAGTCGGCAGGACATCGAGCGACGACAGAGAAAAAAGAGGAGACGTTCTGGAACAGGATGCAGCCGAGCCGCGTTGACATTCGATGCCTGGCCGGGGGTGAAAAAGTGCGCGGCGCGGCTGCTGCTCCACCTCGTATGTCTGGCGGGTCTGCCTCGATGATGCGGCTGCCGCTGAGTGAGAAGTGAGCGAGCATGTGCCACGGACTCGATTTCTCATTGGTTCCAACGGAGATGGCACAGACTCGGTAGAGTCGGACTCCCACGCTGATCGAGGGCATCTTGAGGAACGCGTTTTCGGAGTCGGCTCGCGTTCGATTGAGTATGTTCAGCTTAGGGAGATATTGGTCGATGTCATCGCGAACCCAGGAGGCTCAGCTCGAGGAGCCAGTACCGTCAGCGTCCTTACAGGCCCGTCAATCCGCGTCGGGGCTCCGGCCGATTCTGAGCGTTGCAGAACGTCGCGAGTTAGGGCGTATTGCCCGGGGGCGGGTGCCGCGGCAGGATCACAAGAAGTGGACGCCCAGTCCAACTCGCCCAGACCCTGTCGAGCTGCTGCGCGCGCAGGATGCCGACCGCATTCCTGAACTGGTCCCCATTCGCTACGGCCGCATGCTCGAGTCCCCGTTCGCGTTTCTGCGGGGGTCGGCCGTCGTCATGGCGGACGACCTCGCAACGGTTCCCTACTCTCGGATAGCTGCCCAACTCTGCGGTGACGCCCATATTTCGAATTTTGGGTTCTATGCGTCGCCCGAACGGCAGCTGATCTTCGACATCAACGATTTCGACGAAACGCTGCCCGGCCCGTGGGAATGGGACATCAAGCGACTTGCCGCCAGTGTCGTCGTAGCGGGCCGCGAGAACGGGCACTCGAAGGCGGCGTGTCAGGCTGCGGCATACAGTGCCGTGCGCGAGTATCAGTCGAGAATGGCAGAGTACGCGGAACTAACCAATCTCGAAGTCTGGTATCGCTTTCCGACCGTCGAGCATATCTTCGAATTTCTGAGCGCACGGGAAGCGCGCTTGCTCGGCAAGACCGCGAAGAAAGCACGGCGAAAGGTCCACCATCAGGTCGCTCGCCGAATCGCCGAAAAAGATGGGGAAATGCTCCGGATTGTCGAGGACCCGCCATTGGTCGAGCGCCTCACCGAGCAGGAAATCGAGACATACGTGCAGCCGGTGTTTCGTCGTTACCTCCGTTCGCTGTCGGACCATCATCGCGAGCTGATCGATCGATTTCAGTTTTCGGACGCGGCCCGGCGGGTCGTCGGCGTGGGTAGTGTTGGGACCTATTGCTATGCCGTCGCCCTGACAGGCCGCGACGTGAACGATCCACTCTTCCTGCAGCTCAAGCAGGCTGGTCCCTCAGTCCTGGCCTCCTATCTCCCTCCGTCACGATACGCAAATCAGGCGCAGCGTATCGTCACCGGACAGCAGTTTGTCCAATCGGCGTCGGATATGTTCCTGGGGTGGATTCGGCTGCCAAGCGGCCGTGAATTCTACATTCGCCAGTTGAAAGACATGAAAGGCTCGATCGAGGTATCCCGCCTCGATGCCCGGCTGATGGAAGTCTACGCAACGTTGTGCGGAGGACTGCTCGCGCACGCGCATGCCCGCACGGGTGATCCGATTCAGATTTCCTCCTACATCGGCAAGAACGAAGTCTTCGCCAACGCGTTGACGAAATTCGCCGAGCGATACGCGGATCAAACCGAACGAGACTACGCGAAACTCAAGGCTGCCGTTCGAAACGGCGCCGTGGAAGCGACGACGGGAATCTAGTCTCTCACGCATCGACTGCGGGATGCAGATGCCCTCACCGCGTGTCGGCATCGACGATGGTGAGCAACTACCTGAACCGCACCATCGATACGCGTCCGCGCCGTACTGACGCGCACGTGCCGCAGCCCTGGCAACGGTGTCGGCTGACGAGCCGGCCCCGGAGGTACTCTGGACGGTGCCGCGCCAGGCAACCGGCGGCCGGGAATGACGGGGAGCGGGTCCCGGCAATGCGCAAATCACACGCGACGGACTAAGAGAGGTTGCACCCTTCGCCGGGCAGAATTGGGCCCGGCGGCCCATGCAATTGATACCTGTGCCCTCCTACGATGGAACTTGAGTTTTGGGTTCCCGTCAGTCGGCGATCCGCCGGCTCACGTCGTTTTGAAGAAGGAGGATGTATCCAAATGGCAACGAGCCTGACCGCATGGAAGTTCGACACCGTTGGCGCGGCAAAACAAGCGGAGAACGCGCTGATAGACCTCTCCAATATGGGGCAAATTGAGATCGAGGACGCTGCGGTCATCGAATGGGAGTCGGGTAAGAAGAAGCCGAAGACCCGACATCTCACTCATCCGAACTGGAAAAGCGCCGGCTATGGAGGGCTCCTGGGACTCGTGCTGGGGCTCATCTTCTTCACGCCGCTCCTGGGCGTTGCAATCGGAGCGGGCGTTGGTGCGCTCTGGTCGCACTTCAAGGAGTACGGTATCAAGCGGGAATTCGTGGACGATGTGAAGAGCCAGATCGTTCCCGGCACGTCCGCGCTGTTTGTGCTTGCATCGTCCAACTCCCGTGACCTCGTCATCGAGGAGATCCGCAAGCGGGGACTCAATCCCACGCTGATTCAGAGCGATCTGAGCGACGAAGAGGAGCAGGCGCTCCGGAGCGCGTTCGCGGACTAAGGCCCGCAATTGAGAATGGCGGCAAGGGATGGCAGTAGCCGCCCTTGCCGCCATTTTGTATTTGATGCGTTTGGCATCCCCGGGCGTACGGTCCCGCTGGGAATCTGACTGCCCCGCGCGGGTTGATGGCGCAACGCACCTTCGGCGCCAGCCCGGTCAGGCATTGTCCGCTCCGGCAGAACAGCGACCATCGACCTCAGTGCGCATCCGTCGCCATCGAGGCGCAATGGAGCGCACTGCCGGACTAGTGCGCGAGGCAGGATTCGAACCCGCGACACCTGGTTCCGAAGACCAGTGCTCTATCCACTGAGCTACTCGCGCAAATCGTTGTTCTACGATCGAGTTATCGAGAGGGGTGCCCTACGGGGCTTGAACCCGTGACCTCTTGTTCCACAGACAAGCGCTCTGACCAACTGAGCTAAGGGCACCGTACGATCGAAGTGAAGGGAGAGTAAGCCGAGTTCTGTTCGTGACGATCATCTCTCTCGGTCTATCGACCGGTCGCCGATTGACGGCGACTGCTCTCGACTTTCGGCCTTGGCGAGCAACCTGCGTGCGGCCGGATCGGAGATTGCTGCGGGGAGGATTGCCCTTTTCAGCCATCCGGCCGAAACCGAATGGAATGGTTTCTGTTGCTCTCGCGCCCGAAGACGCGCCAATCTGGACTGTCGACGCCCGAAAGCGCCTCCCTGGCTTTCACCAGGCACCCTCGCTCTGTGCAGCTCGGACTTTCCTCTAGATCCGAAACGGATCCAGCGACCGTCCTTCCCTGTCACTTCGATCAGTTGTTAAGGTTTCCGGCGAGACCCTGGTGCCGAAGGGGAGACTCGAACTCCCATGGGTTGCCCCACTACGCCCTGAACGTAGCGCGTCTGCCATTTCGCCACTTCGGCGCGATTCAGGTCTCCTCCGGATGCCCCGGAGCCGACCCGGGGACTCGAACCCCGGACCTGCTGTTTACGAAACAGCTGCTCTACCAACTGAGCTAGGCCGGCAAGCGCGCAGCTGCTGCCGCTTGAGCCTATCAAATTTACCATGGACGTTCGTCTCCATCAACGCCATACGCCGATCGCGACCCGCTCGCTCGACGCCGCCACAGCAAGGTTGTGGTAGCTTCCCAGCTGAGGAGATGAAACACGACCATGGAAAGCATTCTGCGACCAAAAGGCCGGTACCAGCTCATCTTTGTCATCATGGCCGTCCTGATGATTTGCTCTCTTCTGGCCGGTGTGGTAGGCACGGTCGTGCTCGATGCATTCGAGGACGATGGTGGGGGTGGCAACACGATCGAGGTCGATGCGTCGGTAGAGGACGCCTTTCGGGCAACGGCCGAGGCGAATCCTGACGATCCCGGGGCCGCCATTGCCTATGCAAACTATCTCGCCAACATGGGCAACTTGACCGAAGCTATTCCGTGGTACGAACGAGCCCTTGGGGGCGCTCCGGAGAATGCCGTCTACCGGCTCGACTTTGCCCGCTCGCTCGCCGGCGGCGGCATGCACGGTGACGCCGAGTTTCAGTTCGAAAGGGCCATCGAGCTGAATCCGGCTGACCCCCAGGCGCATTTCTACCTCGGTGAGCTCTACTATTCGATGGATCCCCGGCGTACGATCGATGCAATCGACCAGTACGAGCAGACGATTTCCCTCGATTCCGAATCTTTCGTTGCCCAGCGCGCCCAGGAGCGGCTGGTGGAGCTTGGAGCCGCGACGCCGGAGGCAAGTCCCTCCCCCGTCGCCGGATAGTACGGAGGAAGGAACATGGCAGATACCGCCCAGGTTATCGATCCAGACTTATTGGCATTGCTCGTCTGCCCGGTCGATCACGCCGAGCTGGAGCTGCAGGGATCCACACTCGTCTGCACCAAGTGCGGACGCGTCTACCCGATCACGGATGGCATTCCCAATATGGTGGTCGACGGCTGACATCGAACAGATGTTCGCAGAACGGGTATACTTGGTCGTATGACCGAGCGACGCGACGCTGTTCCCACCCCCATGGCTGATCCGGAAGCCCGCAATCGAATCGTATCCGCCCGCCAGCGCAACGAAGACCAGCGGGTCGATGGATCGTTGCGGCCAAAAAGCCTTGCCGAGTACATCGGTCAGGACCGCGTGAAGACTAGCCTGTCCGTCTTCATCGAAGCGGCCAAACGTCGTGGTGAACCGCTCGACCATACCCTCCTTTACGGCCCTCCTGGATTGGGCAAGACCACGCTGGCGGCGATCATTGCCACCGAAATGTCGGTCAGCCTGCGGGTCACCTCCGGTCCAGCCATCGAACGAGCCGGCGATCTGGTCTCGATTCTGACCAATCTCAAGGCTGGCGACGTGCTCTTCATCGATGAGATCCATCGACTCAATCGAGTCGTGGAAGAAGTGCTCTACCCCGCGCTGGAGGATTTTGCGGTCGATATCATCATCGGCAAAGGTCCGGCCGCGCGATCCATGCGGATCAATCTGCCCAAATTCACCCTGGTTGGCGCCACCACACGCCTTGCGCTCATGACCGGCCCCTTGCGCGATCGATTCGGCTCTGTTCTCCGGCTCGACTTCTACGATGTCGAATCGATGACGACGATCATCAATCGGTCGGCGGCGATTTTGAATGTCGCCATCTCCGATGATGGCGCCTATGCAATCGCCATGCGGTCACGCGGCACACCGAGAATTGCCAATCGACTGCTCAAACGCGTGCGTGATGTCGCCGAGGTGCGCGGTGCGCCGGTCATCGATCGAGCGCTCACGGCGGAAGCGCTCGAAATGCTCGATGTGGATGAGCTTGGACTCGACGAGATCGATCGCCGGATTCTGCGCACCATCGTCGAGAAGTTCGAAGGCGGACCGGTTGGAATCGATACCATCGCGGCCGCCACGAGCGAGGAATCCGACACGATCATGGATGTCTACGAACCGTATCTGATCCAACTGGGCTTTCTCCAGCGGACGCCTCGCGGTCGTATTGCCACTCGGCACGCCTACGATCACCTCAAGATCCTTCCTCCCGCGACCATCGACGTTCAGCAGCAGCTCTTGTTCGACGACGTCGAATAGTTCAGTGCGCACATCGGACTTCGACTACGATCTGCCGCCCGAGCTGATCGCGCAGACTCCGTTGGAGCAACGCGATGCATCCCGTTTGCTCGTTCTGCACCGGGCAACTGACGAACTGGTGCATTCGACCGTCGACCAACTGCCGTCACTGTTGCAGTCGGGAGATCTGCTGGTTGCGAACAACAGTCGAGTGCTGGCAGCGCGGCTCACGACTCGCAAATCGGACACCGGTGGGCGGGTCGAGCTCCTCCTCCTGCATCCACGTGCCGATGGAAGCTGGGAAGCGCTTGCGAAACCGGGGCGCCGCTTGCATCCAGGAACAAGGCTGGCAGTCGAAGGATCGACCCATACGATCGAGATGATCGAGCGGTTGGGCGATGGCCTGGTTGCGCTCCGTTTGGAACCTGGGCTTCTGGCGGAGCTGGATCGATTCGGGACGGTGCCGCTCCCACCCTATATTCATGAGCGCCTCGACGATCCGAATCGCTATCAGACTGTCTATTCCGCCCACCCCGGCTCGGCAGCGGCTCCGACGGCGGGGCTGCATTTCACGCCCGAGCTGATCGAACGCCTGCGCGCGGCGGGTATCGGTTGGGCAGAGGTCACGCTCGATATAGGATTGGATACCTTCCGCCCGGTCGCTGTCGACGACGTGTCCGAGCACAAGATGCATTCGGAGGTCTGCCGCATGGATGCCGGCGCCGTGGCGGCCATTCAACGCACGAAGCAAGAGGGCGGACGGGTTATCGCCTTGGGCACGACGGCGGCGCGCACGCTCGAAACCGCCGGACAGCTCTGGCGCGGTGGGGACCCCGCTCCCTTCGAAACGCCGACCGGCATCTTCATCACGCCCGGCTACGAGTGGCAGCTTGTCGATGGACTCTTCACCAATTTTCACCTCCCCAAATCGACACTGATCATGATGGTCAGCGCGCTCGCGGGGCGCGAACGGATACTGGCGGCATATCGAATGGCAATCCGCGAACGGTATCGCTTCTTCTCTTTCGGGGATGCGATGCTTATCCTATAGCGGTCTTGCACGTGTCGGGAAACCCCGGGAGGAAACCGTTGTCTGAGCTATCCCGCGATGAAGCATGGGCGCTTGTCACTGAGTACATCCAGAGTGAAAGCCTCCGGCGTCATTGCCTTTCCGTCGAAACAGCCATGCGCGCCTACGCGATCAAATATGGCGAATCGCCAGAAGACTGGGGCGCTGTCGGCTTGATTCACGATTTCGACTACGAGATCCATCCGACGCTCGATCAGCACCCGCAGGACGGTGTTCCAATCCTGCGCGAGCGCGGTTATCCCGAATGGGCCATCGACGCGGTATTGAGCCATGCCGACCACCTGGACGTGCCGCGTGACACCGATCTCAAGAAGACGCTCTACGCGGTCGACGAACTGACTGGCTTCATTTCCGCGGTCGCATTCGTCAGACCCAGCAAGTCGGTTGCGGAGGTCACGCCGAAGGCCGTTCGCAAGAAGATGAAGGACAAGGCATTCGCACGCGCGGTCGACCGAGCGGCTATGCTTCACGGGGCCGAATTGCTCGGCGTCGATTTCGACGAGCATGTCGAGTTCGTCATCGGTGCAATGACGGACAACGCCGAAGCCCTGGGCCTGGCGGGTATTCCGGTGAGCGCGGATGCCGATTAAACGCCTCCCCCATGTGTTGGTCTTGCTACTTCTGGTTGGAGTCATCTCCGCCTGCGGAGTGCTCGATCGAGATGGTGACGATGAGGCCGATACGCCTGCTCCCACAGCGCTCTCACAGGGCGATGCGGATATCGAAAGTGGCTGCTGGACCGCAGCCGATCGCGTGAACACCGAAGGAGATGCCGAGTTGGCAAATATTCAGCAATGGTCGAAACCGCCCGAAATGCAGATCGACGGATCCAAGACGTACTCGGCCAAGGTCGTGACGAACAAAGGCGATTTCACCATCGATCTGCTGCCGGCTGAAGCGCCGCTGGCGGTCAACAACTTCGTCTGCCTCGCGCGCGCTGGTTTTTATGACAACACACCCGTCCACCGTATCGTCGCCGGGTTCGTCATCCAGGGCGGAGACCCGACTGGCACGGGGGCAGGCGGCCCCGGCTACCGATTCAACGACGAGCCGATCAGCCTCGACTATGAGAAGGGCACGGTTGCCATGGCGAATGCCGGCCCGAACACCAATGGAAGCCAGTTCTTCGTGGTGCTCGACGATCTGCGCGGGCGCCTGGGCAAGAACTACACGATCTTCGGCAAGGTGACCGATGGCATGGATGTCGTCGACTCCATCGGTAAGGTGCAAACCCAGGTCGGCCGATCGGGCGAAAAGTCGTCTCCGGTCGATCCGATCACCATCGAGAGCGTCACCATTACGGAGAGCTAGCCGGAGGGATTCTGATTCCGGAGTCCTGGGTCCTGAGAAGCTCGCCTGGGAGATGGGAACGAAGTCCGACGTCAACGTCAATGCAAACAGGGAACGGGACGGCCAATTGGCCGTCCCGTTCCTGCATACCCTGATCGAAAAGCCCGTGAATCGATCAGGCGGCTTCGGCAAGATCGTCATTGAGCAGTTCGTATTCTCGCAAAAGCTCGATCCAGTGCCGCTCCCAATTCTCGACCTCGATGCCATGATCCATCGCTTCGCCAATTCGAGCAAAGCCATCGTGCAATCGAAGCTCGAGCCGAGCGACCCGTTCCTCGATCGTTTCGGGGCCGGAATGTTGTTTCTGTCCGGGAATGGATGTCAGCTTGATCGCCATACCGGCAACTCCTTCTGTCTCAATCTCTGGATCAGGACGCCTGAGCGAGTGGTTCGATCGACTTCAGCCGCTCGATGTAGGACGACGCGTCACGCCGATCCAGCTGATCGAACCGTTTGCCATAGAGCTCTGAAACCTGCGCGTCGATTGCCTGCTCAGACAGACCCTTCTCTCGCGCCATCTGGCGAATGAAGCTCATCTGCCGGTCGGTCATCGACTGGCGCTCCGCCGTGTGGACTCGACGCTCGTCGGTCAGGTCGACCAGCTGCCGCTGCCGCGCCATACGAACTGGCGCGTCCACGACCTTCTCCTGCCCTTCGGCAAAGTCGAAATCGGGGGTGAACTGGGTGCCGAACCCCAACGCGGCCAGCGCCCGGCCAAGGGCCTTGGTCTCGGCCTTTTCGAGATAGTCGCGGAAGTCGTCATACCCTTCCGAGCCCCAACCGGTGGATGAGCCGCCGCCGGGAATCGACACGTGGGCCTTGAAGACCGCCACATTGTTCTCGTGGGAGATCATTTCAGTAGCGATGACGGCATCTGGATGTTGCGTGCGCAGCCAGTAGACGCGCCACTTGACTTCGAGATAGTCGGCTCCGCCAACGCGGGTGACAAATCGGCGTGGGTCGAAGGTGTTGGTGGTTTCCATGATCGCGATAGCCTCTGGGTTCTTACGGGAAAAGAACGCTTGTTCTATGCACATTCTAGATCATGCGTTCGCATACGTCAAGAGGTCGAGCGCGGTTTACGTTTTGGCGAAGGCCCCGCTCATCGCGTCGCTATGCATGCCGACGTCGTGGCCGATCGCGAGTCTCGGAATCACCTGGAGGTTCCACATACCAAATAATGAGAACCACACCTGCCCGGACCTTTCGCAGATTGGTGCGTACGACCGCCGAGTTTTCCGCGAGAGACCATATGCGATCGGCCTAGAGGGCGGCGACAAGTTGTACAATTCGCCGGCTAGATGTACGTAATGAACGAGGAGCTAAATCGACCGTGCGAGTCACTTGTCTGCAGGAAACGCTCCAGCATGCGCTGGATCAAGTAACCCGCGCCGTCGCTACCCGAACCTCCCTTCCGGCGCTGAGCAATGTCCTACTGGTCACCGACAACGGACGGCTCAAGATCGTCGCGTCCGATCTCAATATCGCCATCACCACCTGGATCGGAGCGTCGATCGAGGAAGAGGGGCGGCTGGCGGTCGATGCCCGTCTGCTGACCGATTTCGTCCATACACTGCCCAGCGGCAGGGTCGAGCTGACCAGTAGCGGTCCTCAGACTTTGATGACGGTTACCTGTGGGCGTGACCGGGCCGAGATCAATGGTATCGATGCCGAAGATTTTCCAGAGATTCCAGTGGTCGTCGACGATGTCGAATCGACCTCGATCGACCCGGCAGCGTTGCGAGAGATGATTTCGCAGGTCGAGTTCGCCGCCGCGTCGGATGAAAGCCGGCCGGTGCTGGCCGGAGTTCTGATGCGGATCGAGGGCGACCGGATCGTGCTGGCCGCCGCGGATGGGTTTCGGCTTGCCGTTCGCGAAGGGCGAATGAACCGAGCGCTCCTCTCCCCGATCGATATCATCGTGCCGGCTCGATCGACACGTGAGCTTGCACGGCTCCTGGGCGAGGCGAAGAGCGAAGTCGCGCTCTATGTCACTCCCAATCGAAGCCAGCTCATCGTTCATTTTTCGGGAGAGAATGGCGAAGGCGAAGTCGAGTTCCTGTCGCGGTTGATCGACGGGACCTTCCCCGACTACCGGCAGATCATTCCAAACGATTTTTCGACACGCGTCGAAATGGAGCGGGATGCGCTACTGACCGCGGTCCGGCGCTCGAGCTATTTCGCGCGCGACAACAATGACGCTATCCGTTTCGACGTCCAAACCACCGACGATGGTCTCGATCCCGGTACCATCGAGGTCTCGGCGAACGCCGCCGAGCGTGGCAATTCGCACAGTTATGTCGATGCGGCGATCTCCGGGCCGCCGGTGCAGATCGCGTTCAATGCCCGCTATCTGAACGATGTGCTGGGCGTCATCAAGACCGGCTCGGCGTCGCTGGGATTGAACGGTTCGAATCAGGCTGGGGTCATCCGGTCCGGTGATTCGGACGACTATACCCACGTCATCATGCCGATGGTGATCGGAGCGCAATAGCGCACGGCCCATCCGAGGTTCCACGTGTATCTGACGTCCCTGCGCCTGACTGAGTTCAGGCGCTATCGTTCGCTCGACTTGCACATTCCCCCAGAAGGATTCGTGCTCATTGGCCGCAATGCGAGCGGCAAATCGAGCATGCTCGAGGCAATCTCGATGCTCTCGACGATGCGGTCCGGCCGGGCCCAGACCGAGCGGGAGCTCATCGCCTGGGAAAGTGGGACCGAATACGGAGGCGGGATTGCGCCGTTTGCCCGGATCGAAGCATCCGTCGAGCGTCGCGTGGGAGCGGCCGAGGTCGCCATAGGACTCCAACTCGATCCACAACGCAACAACCACCTTCGCAAGCAGATCAGTCTCAACGGGAAGCACGTGCGGGCCGGAACTGCCGTTGGCACGATCCGCTCCGTGCTCTTCGAGCCCGGCGATATCGAGCTCGTTTCGGGAGCGCCCTCCGTGCGCCGGCGCTATCTCGATATCATGCTGTCCCAGCTCGATCCGGCCTACCTGAAGGCATTGAGCAAGTACCTTCGCATCGTCGAGCAGCGCAATCGACTGATCAAGAATCTCGTCCAGAGCGGCGCGAGCTGGAATACGGCTTCAACACGTCAACAGCTCGATTATTGGGATGGAGAATTGATCGCAAACGGGGCGGCAATTCTGGCGCGCCGGGTCATGGCCGTACAGGAGCTGACCAATCTGGCCGCCGCGCGATTTGCCTCGTTCACCGAGGAGTCATCCCTTAGCGTGGCCTATTCTTCGACGGTCCCGTCCAACCATTCGACCGAGCTCAGCGTCGAGGATCTGGAGCATCGCCTCTCCTACGATATGTCGGAAACGATCGATCGGGAACGGCACGCTGAGTTTCGCCGCGGGATTACGCTTGTCGGGCCGCATCGGGACGACCTCCAGGTCGCGGTCGACGATCAGCCGATCGGCGCGTACGGCTCGCGCGGGCAGCAACGGCTGGCGGTGATTGCCCTCAAACTCGCGGAAACCGATCTCATGACGTCGGCAGGCGCCGATACGCCGGTGCTGTTGCTCGATGATGTTTTTTCGGAGCTCGACGCCGTCCACCGGTCGTTGCTGGCGGAGTCGATTTCCGGTTCGAGTATGCAAACGATCGTCACCACCACGGACGAATCGGTCGTCCGCGCGGCGGGAATTCCGCTCGAACGCTATGCCGTTGTCGAAGCAGGCTTTGTCCGGTGGCTGGAGGGCGCCGAGGCGGTGTAAGGAAGTGAAAAAAAGACGACGAATATGCTACACTTCGTCGCCGCGTTGGGGAGTAGTCTAACGGTAGGACGCTTGGTTCTGGCCCAAGTAGTTGGGGTTCGAATCCCTGCTCCCCAGCCATCCAAAACCCCGGCATTCATGCAGGGGTTTTTCTGTCTGCACCGCGTTTGCGCCTCATCGAACGCTGACCACTTTCCGGCGAATCGTTCTCGTGATCGGCTCCGGAGGGTTCGATCGTTTCGCTGGCCCACGGAGATCCAACACCCATGTCGACCACCTCGACCGATCTGCTGGCTGGACTGAATCCGGAACAGGTGCGCGCGGTCACGGCGCCCGCGGGTCCGACGCTGGTCATTGCCGGTCCGGGGAGCGGCAAGACGCGGGTGCTGACGCATCGGATTGCGTGGCTCATCTCGGAACAGGGCATCCCGGCCTGGCGCATCCTGGCGGTTACGTTCACCAACAAGGCCGCGCGCGAGATGCGGCAGCGCGTCGAGCAACTGATTTCGACGGGGGCCGCCGCGGGCATGACAATGGGAACCTTCCATTCGTTCGGCGTCCGCCTGCTCCGTGAAAATCCCGGGTTGCTGGCCGACCGGCTCGGCGTCCTGCGGAACTTCACGATCTACGATGACGCCGATCAGCAAGCCATCCTCAAGCAGGTGATTGCCAATATCGGCCGAGATCCCAAGGATCTCCCTCCTCGCCGGGTGCAGTCTCGGATCAGCGCGTACAAATCAGGTTTGATCGAACCCGCGGACGCCGCCGAGACCGCCGCAACCTACGACGACGAGGTGATGGCGCGCGCCTACGCCGAGTACCAGCGTTTGCTGCGCCGTGCGAATGCGGTCGATTTCGACGATCTGCTCATTCTGCCGATCAAGCTCTTCGATACTGCCCCTGAAGTCCTGGAGAAGTACCAGGACCGGTTCGAGCATATCCTGGTCGATGAATATCAAGACACCAACCGAGTGCAATACGTGCTGGTCGAAGCGCTCGCGCAGAAGCACAAGAACCTCTTCGTCGTTGGTGACCCCGATCAGTCGATCTACCGCTGGCGGCAGGCCGATATTCGCAACATCCTCGATTTCCAGAAGTCATTCGACCAGGCGCAGCGGGTCGACCTCGAAGTGAACTATCGATCGACGGCCCGTATCGTCGCCGTGGCGGACAACGTCATCCGGCTCAACCGCGATCGGATCGACCGCAAACTCCGCACGGACAATGACGACGGCGATCAGGTTTCGATTCGGGAGCTGGCCGACCAGCAGCACGAAGCGGATTTCGTCGTATCGGAAATTCGGCGCCTGATGCGCGACCGGAACCTGAACGGCGACGATTTCGCGGTTATGTATCGCACGACCGCCCAAAGCCGCGTGCTGGAAGAGGCGTTTCGTGTCAGCGATCTCCCCTATCAGATCGTCGGAGGCGTTCGGTTCTACGACCGCAAAGAGGTCAAGGATGTCCTGGCTGCGTTCAAGCTCATCGTCAATCCGAACGACACCATCAGCATCGAGCGGGTGATCGAGAACATGCCGGTCGGTCGCGGTCTCGGTCCGAAAGCGATGGAAACGATCGACCAATGGTCGATCGTGACGCGCCGGACTCCATTGGATGGGTTGATCGCGGTCGCTCGGAATGAGCTCGATGCCCCACAACTGAGCGGCGCCGCCCGCACAGCCGCGATCAAGATCGGTGCGGCGTACGATGAACTCCAGAAGCTCGAACAGATCGAACCGTTGACCGATCTCTTCGATGCGGTCGTACGGCTGACCGGGTATCGCGATCAGCTCGCACATGGTGATGACGATCAGCTCGAACGATGGGAGAACGTTCTCGAAGTCCGAGCCGATATGGAAAAGTACGACGAGCTGGAACCGGGCGAAGCCCTGGCCGCCTATCTTGAGCAGGTCGCGCTGGTTGCCGATGTCGATTCGCTCGATGACGATTCCCGTGGCCGCGTCACCCTGATCACGCTGCATTCGGCCAAGGGGCTGGAGTTTCCGGTTGTCTTCATCACAGGACTCGAAGAGGGGCTGCTGCCGGTATCGCGAGCCGTCGAAGCGGAATTCACCGATCCGGCGGCCATCGAGGAAGAACGCCGGCTCTTCTATGTCGGTATCACCCGCGCGGAACAGCTCCTCTACATCACCTATGTGGCGAACCGCCTGACCTGGGGACGCTATCAACCTGGTGTGGCGTCCCGCTTTCTCGATTCGCTCCCGCACGAACATGTTCGTGACCTGGGACGACGGTCCACCGTCTCACCCCGAGGCGGTATGTCCCTCACCGGACGAGCGCAGACGCTTTCCGGATTGTCCATGTCGACGCTCAAACCTGCGCCGATCCCACCGAAAGCGCAAGTGCGCGCGTGGTCGGCAGGCGAGAAAATCTTCCATCCCAAGTTCGGGGAGGGTACGATCATCGAGGTACAGGAACGCCGCGGTGACCAGGAGCTGGCCATCGAGTTCACCCGCCACGGACAAAAGCGGCTCCTGGCCAGTCTTGCTCCCATCGAGCTCATCACCGATTGAGACGGGAAACACGTCATGGGCGCCGATGTCAGCATCCGGGAACGACTCGAAGCGCGGGAGCGAGCCTGGCTAACGGCTCGTGCATCGTTCAGCGACGCGGCTACGCGACCCAGGGCGGAGGAGCCGTCGTCGGTTCGCACTGAGTTTCAGCGCGATCGCGATCGGATCGTCCATTCGAAGGCGTTCCGCCGTCTCAAACACAAAACCCAGGTCTTCGTCTCGCCGTCTGGGGATCATTACCGCACGCGCCTAACCCATACACTGGAGGTGACGCAGATCGCACGCACCATCGGCCGGGCGTTGCGATTGAACGAGGACCTGATCGAGGCGATCGGGCTCGGTCACGATCTCGGTCATACCCCCTTCGGGCATGCCGGCGAAATGGCGCTGGCCGAATTCCTGCCGAACTTCAGGCACAATGAACAGAGTCTGCGGGTCGTCGATGTTCTGGAGAAAGATGGTCAGGGCTTGAACCTGACCAATGAGGTGCGCTTCGGTATCGTCCACCACTCCAAGCCCGATGATGAGCTCAGCCGCTCGTTCACGGGAATATCCGCTTCACTCGAAGGTGAAGTCGTCCGGTTGGCCGATGCCGTCGCGTACATGAATCATGACTGGGACGACGCGGTCCGTGCGGGAATCGTCGCAAATGACGATTTACCCGAGCGAGTGGTCGAGCAACTTGGCTTGACCCACGCGCAGCGGATCGATAGGCTGGTCACCAATGTGATCTCGAGCTCGGACGTCGAAGACCAGCATGGCGTCGTGCAAATGTCCGCAGAAACCCTGGCGGCTGCCAATGAGATGCGTGCATTTCTCTTCGAGCACGTCTACTATCCGCTCAACCGCACCCCGAACACGGTCAAGGCGCAACGTGTCATTGCCGCGCTCTGCGCCTACTATCGAGAACACATCGACGAAATGCCGGCCGAGTATCGACAACGGGACGGCGACCCGCCCGACCGTCTCGTCGCCGATTATGTCGCTAGCATGACCGACCGCTTCGCAATCGATCGCTATCGAGATCTCTTCGTTCCTGAATACTGGGATTGACCAACATGGCGGGCAACAGCGTCGAGCTCATCAAAGATCGACTCGATATCGTCGATATCATCGGCGAGCGCGTCAATCTGAAAAAGACCGGCCGCAGCTACAAGGGGCTTTGCCCCTTCCACCAGGAAAAAACACCGTCGTTTGTCGTTTTCCCCGAGTCGCAGCACTTTCACTGTTTCGGATGCGGTAAGAGCGGCGATCTGTTCACCTTCTATGAGCTTTCGCAGAAAGTCGATTTCCGTGAGGCGCTCAGCGAGCTGGCCGAACGTGCCGGTGTCGAGCTCGAAACGTTCCGACCAACCCAGAACGCAGAACCTGATCCCGTCGTTGCGCAATCCCGCGATCTCAATGAGTTGGCCGCCGGCATCTTTCACAAGGTCTTGCTGGAGAGTCCGGCCGGTGGGGCCGGTCGCGACTATCTCGCCCGCCGTGGACTGGACGCCGATACCATCGAACGGTTCCGATTGGGGTTCGCGCCGCCGTCCTGGGATTTTCTGATCAAGCAATTCTCGGTTCGCGGTATCGAAGCCTCGGCAATGTTCGAGGCGGGATTGGTCCAGGAGCGAGACAACGGCGGCTATTACGATCGGTTTCGCAACCGCCTGATCTTCCCGATTCGTGACCGAGAGGGCGTGGTCGTCGGGTTCGGCGCGCGTGCCATGGGCGACGATCAACCCAAGTACCTGAACTCCGCCCAGTCGGCTCTATTCGACAAGAGCCGCATTCTCTACGGACTCGATCTGGCGCGGGACGCCATTCGCGAGGAAGACCGCGTGGTCGTGGTCGAAGGGTATATGGACGTCATCGCGGCGCATCAATTCGGCCACCGGAATGTTGTCGCCACCATGGGAACAGCCGTTACCGAATCACAGATCGAGCTCGTCAAGCGCCTCACGAAACGGATCGTCTTGGCCCTCGATGCCGACGCGGCCGGACAGATGGCGGCATTGCGAACCATCGAATCGATTCACACCGGTCTGGATCAGACCGAGGAATTCGTGCCCGATCCACGTGCTGCGTTCCGAATCGCGCGGCGGATCGATACCGAGATCACGGTCGCCGAAATGCCGGTCGGCAAGGATCCGGACGACCTTATTCGCACCGCTCCCGAGCGATGGAACGAGGTTATCGAATCAGCTCGGCCCTATGCCGAGTTCCTGATTGCTAAGGTCACCGAAGGCGTCGACCTCCAGGATGCGACCGCCAAACGTCACGCGGTCGACCGGTTGGCGCCAGTCTTGCAGCTCGTGCCAGACGATCTCACGCGCAGTCATTACAGCCAGATGGTCGCCCGGAGACTCGATCTTCCCTTCCGAGATGTGCAGGCTCGTCTGCACCGCAATCTGCAAGGTCCAAGCGCACGTCAGAATCGCACGCCCGTCGAGCCCGAGCGGGTCTCGTCCCTGCAGATCGAAGACCATCTCCTGGCGTTGCTGCTGCGGCACCGGGCGCTGGTATTCGATCTGATGTCGGAGATTCCACCAGACGACGTGATGGACGCGCGCAATCGAACCCTGCTGACGACCCTGCGCGATCCCGCGCTCCCTGACGACCATTTCGAAGCGGGATTCATCGAATCGCTCGATCCGGTGCTGGGGGACTATGCTGCGAACCTCATGCAATCGCTGGACGACCGTCCCGTTCAGCAACCGGGCGACGTCCGGGAGGAAGTGCTACAGACGCTCATGCGGCTGGAGCGCGACCGGTACGATCTGCTCTCGGCGCATTTGCGCGGCGAGATCGCAACGGCGGAGTCCTCGCGCGATTCGGAGCTCCTGCCCGCGCTGCTTGCGCAGTACGACCGGCTGTCCGTGCTCCACAAACGGACGTATCCACCGCCCAGCCCCTATTTCACCGATTCGCGGACCAGAACGCCGGTCAAGAAGCCTCGGTCCTTCCAGCGCTGACGCTGATCAGGAAAGCGCGTTGCGAAGACCGTCGCGCAGCATGTCATCCTGCGCCGGCTGCACGGCGCGGAGATCGATCAACACGTCGCGATCGCGAATGATCGGAAAGATGCGCGGAGTCCCCATTCGCAGGCGACGCGCCAGCCGCTCCGCGTCGACGTTCGAGATGCAGATGGCATGGCTCGGCAGCATTTCCATCGGGGTCGTTCCACCGCCGATCGACGCCATCGTGTCAACGACATGGAGCCCCATCGGCCGCGCCAGTTGCTCTGCGCGCGCCCAAATCTCCGTGGATGGAACCGCGATCATTCGCCATACGGGGATCTCGTGGAGCGCCTCTCCGGCCACGTAGTGACGCATCGTGGCGCCAAGTCCGGCAAGCGTCGTCTTGTCGGCGCGGACAGCCCGCGCCAGCGGGTGACGCTCGATTCGCCCGACAAGCTCCTTGCGCCCCACGATCAAGCCCGCCTGCGGACCGCCGAGCAGCTTGTCTCCACTGAAGGTGACCACCGACGCGCCATTGGCAATGGCTTCCGAAACGGTCGGTTCGTGTCGCAGGCCAAAGCGTGACGTATCGATCAACGCCCCACTGCCAAGGTCTTCGATCAAGACGGTGTGGTGTTCGCTCGCCACAGCGGCAAGCTCTCCGGTTGACGGAGAGGCAGTGAATCCTTCGACGCGGAAGTTGCTGGGATGCACCTTCAACAACGCGCCGGTCGAATCGGAGAGTGCGCGGACATAGTCGGACGAATACGTTCGGTTGGTCGTTCCGACCTCGACGAGCGTGCATCCGCTTTGGGCAACGACGTCGGGAATGCGGAATCCGCCTCCGATCTCGACAGCCTCGCCACGAGAAACGATGATCTCTTTCTCGGAACAAAGAGCTGTCAGGGTCAGGAGAACCGCCGCCGCATTGTTGTTGACCGCGAGGGTCGCCTCCGCCCCGGTCGAGGCTCGCATCAGGCGCGAGATCTCGTCCATCCGGCCGCCTCGCCGGTTCGTCTCAGGATCGAGCTCGAGCGAGAGATATCCACTCGCAGCGTGGCTCATCGCCAGGCTAGTGGCGGCACTGACCGGCGCACGGCCCAAATTGGTGTGCAGAATGACCCCAGTGCCATTGATGACCGGATCGAAGCGGGTACCGAGGAGCCCATCAACCGTGGCACGAGCACGATCGACGATCTCCTCCCTGCCAAGCTGTCTGCCCTGCGCGATCTCGCCTCGTGCCTGATCGAGTTCCTCTCGCACGAGCTGGGTCAAGAGCTTGAGCTCGACCTCTGTGGGTCCCAGCGCCTTCAATACCC
>JAMLHN010000031.1 GCA_023957115.1 Thermomicrobiales bacterium | reverse complement strand
CGTCTCCGCACACCACCGCATCCGCCATTCGGCGATAGACACACGCCTGAGCGCGGGGAAGAATCTCCCTCGCCGGCGCTCCGAATCGACGGTCCGTGCCGGGGCGGTCAATGCTCCGTTCCCGAGATGATGAGATTGCCAATCGTGGTGGTATCGGGAATTTCGCTCCCGGTGAAAAGGTGCTCGATGACGCCGCGGTCCATGATGGCGACCCGATCAGCCAGAGCATGCGCAAAGTTCAGATTCTGCTCCACCAACAGCACAGTGAGCTGCTGCGCGCGCAATTGGTCGATGACCTGGCGCACGGTTTCCACCAGCAGGGGCGCGAGTCCTTCGGTCGGCTCGTCCATGATCAGCAGTTTGGGTTCGATGGTCAGGGCACGGCTGATGGCAAGCATCGACTGTTCGCCGCCGGAGAGATTGCTGGCCATCGAGGAACGCCGCTCGTGGAGGCGGGGAAACGTCTCGTAGATCCATTCGCGCGTAAACGGGTTGGTGGCCGATGGCGGCGCCAGGGAGAGATGCTCGTCGACGGTCAGATTGCGGAAGATGCGCCGGCCCTGGGGCACCAGCCCAATCCCGAGTCCGCGCCGGGCGGTTGCCGGGAGCTTGGTCAGATCGGTCCCGTTCAGGTCGATGAGTCCGCTTTGCACGGGAACCAGACCGGCAATGGCGTTGACCAGGGTCGTCTTGCCGACCCCGTTGCGGCCGACCAATGCCGTGACCTCGCCTTCGGGAATATCCAGGGTGGCGCCGTGCAGCACATGGCTCATTCCATAGAAGACCTGCACATCCGATGCGATCAGCAACGGCGGTCTATCGGCCAAGGTAGACCTCTTTCACGATGGGGTCTTCACGGATCTGGGCTGACGGTCCACTGGCGATCATGACCCCGTTTTGCAGCACCGTGAGCTGATCGGTCAGCTCGAAGATCACCCCCAGGTCGTGCTCGATGATCAGGACCGTCAGCTCTTTCGGGAAGGTGCGCACCAGCTCGGTCAATGCCACGGTCTCGGCATTGGACAGCCCGGCGGTCGGCTCGTCCAGCAGCAGGACCGATGGGCGCGTGGCCAGCGCCATCGCGATCTCCAACTGGCGTTGCTCGCCGTAGCCGAGCGACCGCACGGTGCGGTTCGCCAGATGCCCAATGCGCAACTGTTCCAGCATCGCGCCGGCATCGTCGTTCGCGCTGATTTGCAGATCCGCGGGTTTCCACCAGCTCCCGGCAACGCCATCGGCCATCCGCGTCGCCATGGCGACATTCCCGCGCACGGTCAGCGACGGAAAGAGCGACGTGATCTGAAAGGTGCGGGCCAGTCCCATCTTCGCGCGGGCACGGGCGGGACGGTTGGTGACATCGGTCCCGTGCAGCGCGATCGTGCCGGAAGCTGGGGTGTTCAGTCCGGAAATCGAGTTGAAAAGCGTGGTCTTGCCGGACCCATTCGGCCCCAGGATGCCATACCGGCTTCCCTTGGCGACGGTCAGATCGACATCGGACAGCGCCACGATCCCGCCGAAACGGACGGTCAGCTTCTGCACGGTGAGGGCAACCGGTGTGGCGCTCACTTGGACGAAACCGCGGTCGTGGAGCCGGTGGCCGGGCCGGACGATCGATTCCGGCGATTGCGCGCGAGCGTGATCAACGAGGCAATACCGCCCGGCAATACCACCACCGCGAACACATAGAGCGCGCCCAGCACCATCGGCCAATACTGGGTTTGACCGGTGATATACGTCTTGACGATATGCAATCCGCCTCCGGCGACGAATGGCCCCCAAAGCGATCCAGCCCCGCCGATGACGACCGAGAGCAGGAATTGGGCCGAGAGCCGCCAATCGAGCGTGCCCGGGCCGACATAGCCATTGAAGAAGGCGCTCAGCACGCCGAAGATCGCGCCGGCTCCGGCCGCAATCGAGAAGGCCGCGGCGCGCCGGGCGGCAACGTGGTATCCCATGGTCATCATGCGGGTTTCGTTCTCACGAATACCCAGCAGGCTGGCGCCGAACGCGCTCCGGGCGATCCGGACGAGCACGAAGCTGACCAGAACCGTGCAGACCAGGGTGAAGTAATAGAACCCGTCGGTTGTTTTCAGATCCCACCATCCCAGTCCGAGCGAGGGACGCGGGATACCGGGCAGACCGTTCTCGCCGCCGGTGAAATCACCACCGCGGGTGGCGATGCCCCAGCAGACCTGTCCGAAGGCGAGCATGATGGTGAGAAAGGCGAGCCCGCGCATGCGCACAGCCAGCGGTGCGAAGAGGACGGCCAGCGCGATCGAAAACAGAATACCGGTCAGCGCCGCCAGCCAGGGATTCAGATCGTAGCGCTGGATCCCGATGGCGGCTCCGTATCCGGAAAGACCGAAGAAGGCAGCGTGCCCCAGGGACGGCATTCCGGTGAAGCCGACCAGGATGTCCAGCCCCATGGCCACTCCGGCGAAGATGAGCGCCTGGGTGAGGAGACCGGTCCAGTAGTTGCCGAAAACAAACGGCACGACACAGAGCACCAGCGTGCCGGCCAGAAGAATCCGTTCGTCCCGCAGAACGCTACGCATGACTCAGCCCACCGTCGTCTTGCCGAGGAGACCTTTCGGCCGTAGCAGCAGAATGAGGATGACGGGGACGAAGAGGGTGAAGTAGCTGAGCTCGGGGAATTTGGCCTTGCCGTAGGCGTCGATGAGCCCGACCGCCATGCTGGCCACGAACGCACCCGACAGACTACCGATCCCGCCAACGACCACAACGACCACCGCGAGCAGCAGCACCTCGAACTCGAGACCGATAGAGAGCCCGAGCACCGGCGCGCCCAGCACTCCGGTCATTCCGGCCAGCGCGGCGCCGGCGGCGAAGACTCCGGCAAAGACGAGATCGACCCGGATGCCCATCGCCGCGGCCATTTCGATCGTCGACACACGCTCGCACGATCGCACCGATGCGCGAGCGTTCCCAGATGAAATAGAGCAGCACGCCGACGACAGGGAAAGCGCGATGATCATGAGCCGGTATTGCGGATAGAAGACGCCAAAGACATCGCGCGATCCGCGCAATGGTTCGGGCGGGCGCATCAGCTTCGGCGTGCCGCCCCAGAAGTAGAGCACCGCGTTACTGATGATGAAGGCAAGTCCAAGGGTCAGCAGCACCTGATTGAACGGGCTGCCGAGCAGGGTGCGTGAGAACGCTTGCTGGAGCACCCGAGGATACCGGCGGCGACGGCTCCGGCGATGACCGCCAGGATGAAGCTGCCGGTACGCTGGTTGACCGTGTACCAACCCTCCCCACCTAAAAAAAAAAGCGACCCATGCGCCAGATTGAGAATGCGCATCAAGCCGAAAATGACCGTCAGACCGCTGGCCAGAAAGAAGAGCAATGCGCCGGTCGTGAGTCCATTGAGTGTTTGGAAAACCCAGAATCGCATACGTATCATTCCGCGGTTCGGGCGGCGGCGGAAAGAAGGTGGCCGTTCCGGATCACTCCGGAACGGCCCGTGCCATTCCTATCCGGCGGCCGCCCAGCTCTGGCCGACGCCGTCGACGGTTTCGACGATGCTCTGGACCGGTCCGCCGTCGCCTTCGGTAACCTCGGTCACGAAGATGGTGCGCACGGCCTGACCGCTTTCATCGAAGGTGAACTGACCGGACGGGGTGGTGATGTCCGCGGCGGCCAGCGCGTCGAGGAAGGCCTGCTCGTCACCGATCCCGCCGGCGCGCTCGATGGCGTCCGCCACCACCATGGCGCTCAGATAGCCCTCGTAGTCATACGTCCCCGGAAGGCGGTCCTGCCCGGACGCGGCAAATGCCTCGAGATAGGCAGCGTTCTCCGGAGTGTCGATGCTGGAGGTGTAGCCACCCGCCTGCACGAGTCCCAGCGCGGTCTCCCCCATCTCCTCGAGGATACCGGCGGTGAAGTAATCCGAGGCCACCAGACCGACATTCGGCGTCAAGCCGAAATCGGCCATCTGCTGGGCAAAGGCAAGGGCGCCCGGTCCCGAGAAGAAGGCATAGGCGACGTCGATGCTGGTCGGGTCGACCTGGCCGATGAATGGACCGTAATCGGTCGTACCCAGGGGTGGCTTCTGCTCGGAGACGATCTCTCCACCGGCGGCCGTGAATGTGTCGGCAAACCCGCCGACCCGCTCTTCACCGACGATGAAATCCCAGGCGAAGGTGGCGGCGCTTTGCTTGCCCAGGATCTCGGCGGTATACCACCCGAGCACGCGATCTTGCTGGCCGTTTGCCAGGGCGGTGCGGAAGACATACGGGCTGCGGTCCGGCCCGGTGGCGACCTGCGCGCCACCGACCGAGAACACCAGGGGAATCTCTTCCGTGGCGGCAAACTCGGCGAGCGGCGGGACGACGGCGGAATTGATGATGCCCATGAGCATATCGACGTCTTCTTCGCCGACCAGACGGCGTGCCTGATCGAGCGCCTGCTGCGGATCGCCCGCGGTATCGGCGAAGACGAGCTCGATGGGAATACCGGCCACTTCATTGCCGATCGAGTCGAAGTAGAGCTGGATACCGGCGTTCACCTGCTCGCCGAAGACAGCGAACGACCCAGTGGTGGGGTTGAGCACGCCGATCTTGATTGGTCCACTTGCCTCAGGGGTGGCGTCCTGTGCCACCGCAACTCCCAGGCCGGTAAAGGCGAACGAAAGTGCCAGGAATAACGTCAGGAATCGCTTCATTGGGTCCTCCTTGTGTCCAGCTTGGTCCGGAGGCCGGTGCCCGGGGCCGGAGTCGCAATACTTCTCCGGCTTCCCGACTCAGAACTCCGGACGCGTTCATCGTTAGCTCATCAGTGCCTTACGGGTTGCGACCAGCAGCCGGCCGCGCTTCTGGGCAAGCTCGCCGATCTGCTCCGGGGTGTACTCGAAGAGACCACCCTGGGTCTTGAGCCCGAGCTTGCCTTCCTCGACCTTCTCCGTGACCGTGCTGGAGATGCCGGTGTTGTTGCTCAGATCCTTGTTCAGGTAGCTGGCAACCGCGGTGTAGATGTCCAGTCCGGCGACATCGAGCAATTCCAGCGGGCCGATGACCGCCAGCTTGTAGCCGATGCCCCATTTGGTGATGGTGTCGATATCCTGCGCCGAGGCGACGCCCTCGTCGAGCAGGTGAAGCGCCTCGCGCATGATCGCGTAGAGGATGCGGTTCTCGACGAAGCCCGGAACGTCCTTGTCGACGGTTCCCGCCACCATGCCGATCTTGGCAATGATCTCCTTGATGGTCGCGACCGTCGCGTCATCGGTCTGCGCGCCCTTGATGACCTCGATGACCGGGATCAGATGGGGCGGATTCGACCAGTGCATCCCGACGATCCGGTTCGGCTCGTCGAGTCCCTCCTGCAGGGTCGTGATGGGAATACCGGAGGTATTGGACGCCAGAATGGTGCCCGGCTTGGCCTGCTTGACCAGATCGGTGAAGACCGCCTTCTTGATCTCCAGTCGTTCCGGCACCGTCTCGACCACGAAGTCGGCGTTGCCCACGGCCTCGGCCTGGTTGGTGGTGAGGGTAATGCGTCCCTTGGCCGCGTCCGCCTCGGCCTCCGTCAGGAAGCCGCCGCCGGCCAGCGTCTTGAAGACGAAGTCGATCGTGCCTTTGGCCTTCTCGATCTGCTCGTCGTTGATATCGGAGAGGTAGGTATCGAAGCCGTACCGGGCGAACGTGGCGGCCATACCCGGCCCCATCGTGCCCGCTCCGACAACGGCAACGGTCTTGATGTTCTCGATGCTCATCGTGTTCCTTTCATTCCTTCGAACCTGATCGATAGTTATGACCATTCGTGCTCCCCTCTCCCTCTGGGGAGAGGGGCCGGGGGTGAGGCGATCCGTCGCCCAAAACTACCGTTTCCGGTTCCCCCCACATCGATTGAGCCGGGAAGGTTAGTGACCTCCGAGATGGGCAACCACAGGGGGTTGCTCCTACCCGAGAGCGTTTCCTAACTCCTAAATCCCAACTCCCAACTCCTTCTAATGCATGCTGATTCCGCCGCCGATGTTGATGGCGGAACCATTGACGAACCTCGCTTCCGGCGAGCAAAGGAAGACGATCAGACCGGCAATGTCCTCCGGCGTTTCCAGCTGCCCGATCGGCGTGTGCGACTGCACGTAGTCGAAATGCGCCTGCTGGAAGGCCGCCCGGGTGCCGGGGGTATCGAGCAGGGTCGGGGTGACGTAGACCGTGGTAATGCCGCGCGGGCCGAGCTCGTTGGCCAGCTCGCGGGTGAGCCCCAGCACCGCCGCCTTGCTGGTGACGTAATGGGCCATACCCGGCGTCCCCATCCAGACCGTGTCCGAGCCGATGTTGATGATCTTGCCTTCGCCCTGCTCGGTCATCGCCGGGACGACCGCCTTGGTGGCCAGGAAGACGCCGTCGACATTGACTTTCATCCGCTTTTGCCATTCGGCATAGGTCAGCTCGTCGAACGGCGTGCCGGTGAAGAGACCGGCATTGTTGATGAGCACATCGATCCGTCCGAAGTTCTTGAGCGTGGTCGCGGCCAGCTTGGCCATGTCCTTTTCGGAGGTGACATCGGCTTTGACGTAGATCACCTTGTTGCCGCGTTTCGCCTTCTTCAGCTCGGCGGCCAGCTCGCGGCCGTCGGCGATATCGGCGATGACCACCGCCGCGCCTTCTTCCACCAGCCGCCGGGCAAGCACGGAGCCAATCTCACCGGCGCCTCCGGTGATGACGACCACCCGATCCTTGACACTAATTGCCATACAGCTTCCTTTCTTCAACCGCCCTCCCGGGCAGTCGTCCAATAGCGATTTCGTTCTCCCCTCTCCCCAGAGGGAGAGGGGCCGGGGGTGAGGCGAAAACGTGGGCCACAGTCCCTTCTCCAGCCACCCCATTTTTGGTGAACACGAGAGGGCAGACACGCCCTCGGCTACGACCGCACGTGCTGCGTGCTGCCTGCTGCCAGCCGCCTGCTCTCTAGCTAGCTCGGACCTCCTTTGCCCCAGTCGTCCAGCGCGGCCATGGCCGCGCCCACGCCGGTACCGAGCTCGATCTTCCAGCCCAGGTCGTGCAGGCTTCGCTCCCAGACCGCGATCTGGGCGGCGAGATTCGCGGGATGCGCCGCCATGCCCATATGCCCCAGCCGGAAGAGCTTGCCGTAGAGATCGCCATACCCCGGCGAGATCATGACCCCATAGCGCTCGCGCATGAGACCGCGCATCTTCTCCTCGTCCAGGCCGTCCGGCGCCTTCACCGCGGTGACGCACGAGGCGCTGATCTCTTCCTGAACGGGCCAGAGCTCGAATCCGAGCGCCTTCGCTCCTTCCCGCGCCGCTTTGGCAACGGTCTGATGCCGCCAGGCGACATGCTCGATGCCTTCCTCCAGATTTTGAGTCAGGGTCGATTCGAGCGCGTACATCTCGCTGACCGACGGGGTATAAGGGAACCGATTCCCCTCCAGCCACGCGTCCTTCCAGTCGAGGATCGAGAGGAACGAGCCGCGCAACGGATTGGGTTGCCGCTCCATGGCCTCCCAGGCCGCCGGGCTGATCGACATCAGCGCGAGTCCAGGAGTGCCCGAGAGACATTTCTGCGGTCCGGCAATGGCGATATCGATCCCCCAATCCTCGGGGCTAAGCACTTCGGCCCCGAGCCCGGAGACGGTATCGACCATGGTGAGGACGCCGAATTCCCGCGCGATGTTGCCGATCTCCTTCACGGGGTTATGCGTGCCGGACGGCGTCTCAGAATGGACCACCGAGAGGTATTTGACGCCAGGATTGGCGTTCAGCGCCGAGCGGACAGCTTCCGGATCGATCGCCTCGTCGTACGGGACCGCGATCTCGATGGTTTCGCCCCCGAACTTGTCGATGAAGAGCTGGAACCACTTGCCGAAGACGCCGGAGACGAGGTTGAGCACTTTGTCGCCCGGTGAGATCAGACTGGCTGCAGCCGCCTCGAGTCCGAGGATCGCTTCGCCCTGCATAATGATGACGTCGTATTCGGTCCGGTAGACCTGCTTGAGCAGATCCTGCGTGTGGGCGAACAGCTCCTTGAACGCGGGATCGTAGTGATAGAGCACGGGTTTGGAGAGATCGCGGCGGGTGCGGTCGGGCACTTCCACCGGTCCTCCCGCCATATTGAATCGTGGCCATTCGGTCATAGAACACTCCTGCGTCGCATCATTCCTGCTCGCGTACCGTTCTTCGAGCATCGCGTCGAGCCCGAACGAAGGGCGATAACCGCGCCGGATGAGGCGGCTATCGATCTGCGTCCAGCCACGACAGGACACGGAGGTCCTGCACTACACCCAAAACGCAAGAGGGCAGATACGCCCTCGACTACGGACGGCCGGTTCTCTCCGGACTCCGGGCTTCGAACTCCGGACCCCGTTTCTGGCCCAATGACCGGGGGTGTGCAGCCCCCCGGCCATTGCGCTCCAGGGCGGAACGAGCGGGGCTGGCCCACCCGTTCCGCGAATCTGGCTAGGAGTAGCCAAGCTCGCTGAGCTTGGTCTGGAGACCCTCGGCATCGCCGATCGCCGACACCGTGACGGTGCCCGCAATGATCTCGTCCTGTGCCGCGGCGACCTGATCCTGCACGTCCTGCGGAACGCTTTCCGGCAGGTCGAGGAGGCGGACGCCACCGTTCTCGACGTTCATCGTGTAGACCTGACCGAAGTCGGGGGTACCGACATTGGCAATGATCTGCTCGTAAACGCCCGAGTAGTCGAAGAGAACCGAGGTCAGCAGAACATCGCTGTAATCGGCCGACTTGTCGCCGATGACGTCGATGAACCATGCCGGGGTGTCGGCATTGGCCTCGTTGTGCTCGCGGATCGCCTCGATCATGCCGAAGGAGGCGCCATCGCCCATACCGAAGACAATATCGACACCGGCGGCAAGCTGCTGCTCGGTGACGCGCTTGGCGCCCGCGGCATCGTCATAGGCGGCCTCGCCGATGACGCTGTAGATCAGATTGGCATCCGGATTGCTGGCCTGAAGTCCTTCGGCGAAGCCGACGGTCATGTAGTTCCAGGTCGGCGGCTCACCGGAAACAACCACGCCAACGGTGCCGGTCGTGGTGGAGAGACCGGCGAGCACACCGGCGAGGTAGGCAACTTCCTGCGCCTGGGTTTCGATATCGGCAACCAGATCGCCAATGGCGTTCGGGTTCTCGATCACCGCAACCGGTACGCCTTCGGACGCCGCGAAGTCTGGGCAGGTGGTCTGATAGCCACTGGCGTGGCAGATGATCAGACCGGCGCCGTCATCAGCCAGGTCCTTGAGGGCCGGGGTGATGTCGTCATACCCGCCATTCTCCTGAATCAGCGCCTCGATGCCGAGGGTTGCCGCAGCTGCGGTGAGGCCATCGGCCCCCTGCTGGTCCCAACCGAGGTTGGTGATCGAGCTGGGAGTGATCAACGCCGCCTTCTCGATCGAGGTCGTCGCTGACTCAGGGGTTGCATCCTGAGCCGAAATTGCTGCGATGGACCCGAACGTGAGCATCGCCACCAGGGCGGTCACGAACAGGTATCGCAAAGTGCCAGGAACACGAGTCATGGGCCTGTCTCCTTTCTGACTGGTCCATCTCTCTTCAAATCGCGTCGAGAACCGCTCCCGCGCGGGACTGCACCAGCATGGACACAGATGCAGTCCGGCAAGGGGTTGGGGTTCGTCGATCCCGTGTGTCCAACATGTAGCGTTCGGTACCCACGCCCGGGAATGAATCCCCGGGCTGACAGAACGAACCCCCTCCGGGGCTATTGCGTTGATTGGTAGGGCACCTCCATTTGTTCCAACCCCAGGTAAAGCTCCTGGCCCGCATGCCGTTGTGGCTGACTCCGGACGTAATCGACGACCGTTGGCAATGCCTTCTCGGTCAATGACATTACCCCGTATTCAGCCTGCCAACCGAACCAGCTCTCCGAGCGTTCGTCGTGACCAAACCGATGACTGGTCGAACCTTTGAGTCGCGATACGACCTGCGCGACCGAAACGCGCGGCGGAATTGAGATGGCGACATGCACATGGTCGGGCATGATGCCAATGGCATGCACCAATGCGCCTTCCTCTCGTGCAATTCCTGGAATCATTGCCATCAAGACGTCCGCTCGTTCTTCATCGATAGACGGTACTCGTCGCTTCGTGCCCCAGACGAGGTGATAAAAGCATCTCCAATACGTCACTCCATCGGTCCTCAGCCCCAGAGGGGCTTTGGCCCGTCAGCCCGGGGATTCATTCCCGGGTGTGGGAGCAACACCGCTTCCGGTCGAGCCGATCCGACCAACGGCCCGACCAGAGCGACCATTCGTGGAAACAACCGTCTCCAGCCCCGGAGGGGCTTTGTCCCGTCAGCCCGGGGATTCATTCCCGGGCGTGGGGACGACGCTGTTCCCGCTCGAAACGATCTAACCACCTTCATCACCGTTGACCTCGTGCGTACGGAACGGCGAGCGCGGCCGGGACCGAGGTGCGGCGCGCCAGGACGATCATCGCGATCATGATGCCGATGTACGGGAACATACCGATGAATTCGGTGCGGACGTTGACGCCGATGATCTGCAGACTGTCGCCCAGGGCGTTTAACATGCCGAAGAGGATCGCGGCGAACGCGATCTTCCAGGGGCTCCACCCACCGATCATGGTGATCGCCAGCGCGATGAATCCCTGCCCAACGGTCATGCCAATCGTAAAGATCTTGAGGTCGGCCACCGCCAGAAACGCTCCGGCGAATCCGGCCATGATGCCGGCCAGCGACATCGCCAGATAGCGCACCTGGATCACGTTCACCCCGGCGGCGTCGGCGGCAAACGGGTTTTCACCGACGGCCCGGACGTTCAACCCAAACCGGGTGCGATTGAGCACGAACGCAAAGATCGGCACCAGCAGCCAGGCGATATAGAAGAGCAGCTGCCGGTCGAACAACGCCTTCCCGATGATCGGGATATCGGCCAGAAGCGGAATGCGAATCGTCATCGGCCGCACGCTGGCCGACACATTCTGCCCACCGAACAGATCACGGAAGAGATAGCCGGTCAACCCGGCGGCGAAGATGGTGATGGCCAGACCGACCAGCACCTGATCGACCCGCAAATGCACGGTCAGCACCGCGAAGAGCAACGCCAGTGCCAGCCCGGCGGCCATTCCGGCCAGCAGACCGAGCGGCACGCTTTCGGTGTGATAGGCCGCGTAGAACCCAAAGAAGCACCCGGCCAGCATCATCCCCTCGATCCCGAGGTTGAGCAACCCCGCTTTCTGGGCGAAGACATCGCCGAGCGAAGCCAGCACCAGCGGAACCGCCCGCAGGAGGCCGGTGGCGAGAATGGCGGTCAGGAAATCGAAGAGATCGATGCCGTTGATCGTCATGACGAAATCTCCAACCCTTCCAGCGCGCTCGGACCGCTGGAGGATTCCGGTTCAATCCGGTCATCCGGCCGGCCGCGAATCCGTTCCGAGATGGCATGCCAGCGACGCTCCAGATAGACCGCCACGGCGAAGCAGATCAGCATCAACCCTTCGAGCATCCCCACGAAATAGGTGGGCACATCCGCCCGCCGGGGCATCGAATCGCCGCCGACCAGCAGGAACGAGAAGAAGAACGCGAACGGAATCAGGAGCAGACTGTTCAGGCGGGCCAGGTAGACCAGCGCAAAGGCCGTGAATCCGTATCCGGGATCCCAATTGGCCTTGAAAAGTCCCTGGATGCCGAGCACATCGTTGGCGCCGGCCAGCCCGGCGAACGCGCCGCAGAGGATCAACGCCGATCCGGCCAGCCGGCCGACCGGGAGGCCGGCATGAATCGCCGCTTTCCGGTTGCGTCCGACCACATCGAGACAGAACCCGTAGACAGTCGAGCGAAAGAGGATCGCCACCACGACCACACAGAGCAACCCGACGATCAGACCAATGTGGACCTCGGTGCCGGGGATGAACGGCAACCGGTCCGCAAGGGGGATTTGCTTGGTTTGCGGCGCGACCACGCTGGAATCGCGGAACGGCCCCTTCACCAGCCAGGCACAGACATTGACCGCCACGTAATTCATCATCAGGGTGGTGATGATCTCGTTCAGATTGAACTTGACCATCAGCAGGGCCGGAATAACGGCCCAGAGCATGCCGCCGATGATGCCGGCGACGGCCGCGATCAGCCACATGAGCGGATTCGGCACCGAACCCGCCACCGCCGCGCCCGCCACACCGGCCAGCAGCGCGCCGACCATGAACTGTCCATCGATGCCGATGTTCCAGACGCTGGCGCGCAACGCGATGAGCAATCCGGCGCTGACGATCAGCATCGGCGCCATTTTCTTGAAGGTCTCGGTCAGCCCGTCGCCATTGACCAGTCCGCGTTCGAAGAGGATGCGGTAGGCGTGCAGGGCGTCCTTGCCGTTGGCCTCCAGGAAGATGCCGCCGATCACAAATGCCATCACAATCGCCAGCACGCTGCTGACGATGGGAAGAATGCTGATACTGGACATGCGGGCGCGTTCGTTCATGCGGCGCTCCCCGCTACGGCCGCCCGGCCGGAAAGCATCAACCGGCCGACCGTTTCGATATCGACCTGCGCCCGCTCGAAGGTTTCCACGATCTCGCCGTTGTAGATCACGCCGATACGGTCGCTGATCTCCAGGATCTCGTCGAGCTCGGACGAGATCAGCAGCACCGCCTTGCCACTATCCGCCTCCTGGCGGAGGGTTTGCAGCACAAACTGGGCGGTCTTGAGATCGAGCCCGTAGGTCGGTTTGTTGCAGACGATCACCCGCGGGTCCATGGCCAGCTCGCGGGCGAGCATCAGCTTCTGGATATTGCCGCCGGAGAGCAGGGTGATTTTGGTTTGCGCGCTGGGAGTCCTGACCGAGAATTGCTCGATCAACGTGTTCGCGTTCGCTTCGATGGCTTTTCGGTCGAGCCAGAAGCCCTTCGAAAACGGCGAACGGTTGATCGTCTTCAGGGCGGCGTTCTGCGCCACACTCATGCCTGGCACAACGCCTTCCCCCAGACGGTCATCGGTGATATAGCCGACTCCGGCGCGTGAAAGCGTGGCAACCCCGGCATTGGTGTAGTCCGTGCCATCGAGGGCCAGCCGGCCCGTGGTCGTCTTGCGTTGCCCGGCGATGATCTCGCCCAGCTCTTTCTGCCCATTGCCGTCGACCCCGGCAATCCCGTAGATCTCACCGGCGCGTAACTGGATCGAGAGCTCGCGGATCGCGATCTCGCCCCGGTCACCGATCGCCGAAACGCCGCTGAGCTCCAGCAGCGTCTTGCCGGTGGCCACATGTTGCTGAAAGGTCTCGGCTGCCGCGGGCATACCGCCGAACATCGTCTCGACGATTCTCTGGCGCGCGCCGGCACGACCGGCGGAGGCGATATCGTCTGGACCGAGCTCGCCGACATTCTTGCCTCCACGCAGGATGGTCACGCGGTCGCTGACATCGAGCGCTTCTTCGAGCTTGTGCGTGATGATGACCACGGAAACGCCCTCTTCCCGAAGACGCCGCAGGATGCGGAAGAGTCCTTCGACCTCCGTGGGCGTGAGCACCGAGGTCGGTTCGTCGAGCAGAAGCACACGCGTGCCCCGCATGAGCACCTTGATGATCTCGACCCGCTGGCGTTGCCCAATAGAGAGATGCCGGACTTCGACATTCGGATCGGTGTTCAGCTCGAATTCGGTCAGCACCTCCTTGAGCCGCTGCTCGCCCTTGCTGAGATTGAGTACGAACCCGGTCTTGGTGCCGAGCACCACGTTTTCGATGACCGACAGGTTGGGCACCAGCGTGAAGTGCTGATAGACGGTGCCGATCCCATGCGCCAGCGCCTCGGACGGCGAGCCAATGGTGATCGGCTTGCCGTCGAGCTCGATCGTGCCGCCGTCGGGTTGGTACATCCCCGAAAGGATGTTCATCAGCGTCGTCTTACCGGCGCCGTTTTCGCCCAGAACGGCATGGATCTCGCCCGGGTAGAGGGTGAGGCTCACCTTGTCATTGGCCCGCACCGGTCCGAACCGCTTGTCGATCTCCCGCATCGACACGATCGGCTGCACCATTGCCCGTTCTTGCGTTGTCGCCGTTCCGTCTGTCATATCATCCGTCGTCCCGACCGACGTTCCCCAGGTTGAAACCAGGGGCTCACAGTGCAAAACCTCTCCGAGGTTCGTCGATACGTGCTTCTCTTTCCGCTCTCGCATCCCCGTGACCTCGTCGCCCCGGAGAGATTCTTCACTTCGTTCAGAATGACAATGCGGGCGCGAGTCTCCCAAGCATGTCAATCGTTCGATCTCCCCTCTCCCCACAGGGAGAGGGGCCGGGGGTGAGGCGATCTCGTGGCCCATAGCCAAGCCTCCGGATGCCCCACCCACCGTTCTCTCAGGACCCAGGACCCAGGACTCAGGACTCAGGACCTAAGTCCCGTCTCACTCCCCGTAAAACTCCGGCGCCTTCTTGTATCCCTTGTAGCTTTCCGGATCGTGCGAGAAGAAGATCCGCCCGCCGATCTTTTGCGCCAGGTTCTCGATCTTGACCATCGATTCCAGCAGCTCACGGGGATCCGAATGGAGCCCCATCAGCACTTTGCTTCCCAGGTTATGCGCGTTGTAGGCGACATCGACCGGGAAGATCATCGGCGCTTCACCGGTCGGCCGGACGACGAACGAGTAGTGTCCTTCTGAATGTCCCGGCGTTTCGATCAGGCTGACCCCCGGGACGACTTCGTATTCATACCCATGCAATGGTGGAAGCAGGGTGAACTGGGCGCCCGGGATGTCGACCAGATTCTTGTCGTATCCCAACCGCTCCCACGGATCGGGCACATAGGAATGGCGCAGCTCGGTCTTGCTCATGATGAACTGTGCGCCCGGGAAGTAACGATTGCCCGAGCAATGGTCGAAATGGAGATGCGAGTTGACGACGATATCGATCTCCTCCGGCCGTACACCGATGCTGGCCAGTTGGGCGACGATCGTCTGCTCCTCGCTCTGCTCCGGCTTCTCGAACGGCAGGTTGCGCTCCACCCAGTCCTTCTCGAACCCGGTATCGAGCAGCACCTTCTTGTCGCCCGTGTCGACATACACCGCGAACACCGGGAAGCGGTATTCGATCCCCTGCCCGTGATTCCAGGTCACGAACGACATGTCGAGCATGAGGGTTCCCATGTCGAGCAGATAGACGCGCGTTGTCACTTTAGATACCCTCCTCTTCACACCCGGCCGAAAGAAGCCAGTGATTGTCGTAGAGAACCTTGATCTCGTAACACTCCATCCAGAGCTGCCAGCGCGCCTCTGCCTCGTCGGCCTCCTCGGTCTGTTCGAGGCTTCGATCCGGGTCGATCCAGACCCCCTCGTTGAGGAGATGTGGAGGCGGCGGGGTGCCGGACAATGCCGAACGTGCTCTGACTTCGTATTTCTTTCCCATTGTCAGCTACCCACCTTTGAAAAACCCGCCGCCTCGGGTCGCTGCGAAGTTCCATTCGTATCCGCCTGCTGCGCCCGCCAGACCCGCTCCGGGGTGGCGGGAAGCTGACGAAGGTCGATTCCCAGATCGCCCAGCGCGGTCGCAACCGCGGCGATTGCGCCCGCCAGCGCGCCTTCACCCACGCCCTTCGCGCCATACGGTCCGGGACCGTCCTGGTTCTCGACGATGGTCGAGCGATGGGACCCGGGCAGGTCGAGCATGGTCGGGATGTGATAGTCGAAAAGCGAGCCGTTGATCAGCTGGCCGCTCGACGGGTCATAGATCATCTCTTCATAGATGGCGTTCCCAATCCCCTGCATCAAGCCGCCCATCTCCTGGGTTTCGACCTGTTTCGGATTGAGCGCCTTGCCGACATCGGCCACACTGGCGGTTTTCAGCAGGGTGATCTTGCCGGTATCGGGATCGACTTCCAGCTCGATGCCGCCGATGCAGACTTCCCAGAAAACCGGTCCCTCGGCATAGGAGCCACTGCCGCCTTCCGGCCGGACCTCTCCCCGGCCGATCAGCTCTCCGCCGACCATGCCGAAATGGGCCTTGATGAGATCCGGATAGGTGACCGATTCATCCTCGTGCCAGATGGCGCCGTCACGCATCTCCAACGCTTCCGGCGGCAAGCCAAATTTCTGGCTGGCAATGTCGAAAAGCTGCTCGCGCAACTCCGCGCCTGAGCGGAGCACCGCCATCCCGGCCAGCGTGGTCGAGCGGCTCGCGCCGGTGGACCGGTCGTACGGCGTCACCTGCGTGTCGCCGCCCATCACGCGCACATCGTCGATCGAAAGCGCCAGCTCTTCCGCCACAATCTGGCTAAAGACCGTTCGGGCCCCCTGGCCCATATCGGTCGAGGAGACATAGAGCACGACTTTGCCGTCGGCTTCCATCCGCGCGAACGCGGTGCTGACCGGATGGGCGCCCGCCGCCAGCAGTCCGACGCTCACGCCGCGACCGACATTCGGCGGTTTGGGCGAATCCCAATCGAGATTGTCGGCGCATTTGCGGATGTCGCCCTTGAGGTCGGCATCGAGCGGTTTGCCTCCAGGACGGACGTATTCGCCCGGCTCCAGCAGATTGAGCTCGCGCATCTGCACGCCGTCCAAGCCGCACCGGCGGCCGATCTCGTCGACCTGCGCTTCCCCCACCCACCCCAGATGCGACGCGCCAAACGCACGGTACGATCCGGCCGGGGAGGTATTGGTATAGACGCCCCAGGCGTTGACATCGACTGCCTGCCAGCGATAGGGTCCGGGTGCGGCATCCGCCCCGGTGGCGACCACGCGCGGGCCGTTGTCGGCATAGGCGCCGGTATCGAACCAGGCGCGCACCTCGCGGGCCAGCAGGGTGCCGTCCTTGCGGGCGCCGGTCCGCATCCAGGCCTTCATGCCATGCCGGCGGGTGGTGACCATCGATTCGTCGACGCTATTCTGGATCCGGACCGGGCGTTTTGCCTTGCGGGCGAGCGCGACCGTAATCGGTTCCATCTTGGTGTACGACTTGCTGCCGAACCCGCCACCCAGCCAGGGAACGACGATGCGCACACTGGCGACCGGGAGCTGGAAGAGATCGGCAATCTCGGCCCGCACCAGGAAGGGATGCTGGCAATTGGAATGCAAGGTCACTTCATCGCCGGCGGCGTTCCATTCGGCGATCGTGGTGTGCGTTTCCATGGCGTATTGGTAGATCGCGGGGAACTCGTACGTACCCTCGACCACGACGTCCGCTTCGGCAAAGGCGGCGTCCAGATCGCCTCGGGCAAACTGATGGTGATAGCAGACGTTTCCTGGATCGAGCTTGAATTCGCCCAGTCCGTGAAAGAGTCCCTTGCGCAGCAGCTCTGTGACGTGCAGATGCGGCGCGTCCTCGGCCAGCGCCTCGTCGATCGAGAGCACCGCGTCCATCGGTTCATAGTCGATTTCGACCAGCTCGGCGGCGTCGGCTGCAATCTCGGGCGTTTCGGCCGCGATCGCCACCACCGGCTCGCCCGCGAACCGGACCCGATCGATCGCGATCAGGGGGCGGTCCTTGATAGCATGCCCGTAGTAGGGATCGATGTCGAGCACATCGTCACCGGTCATCACGCAAACGACGCCGGACATCGCCTGGGCGGCGCGGGCATCGATCCGGGTAATCCTGGCGGCGGCGTAGGGGCTGCGGATCAGCGTTCCGTAGACCATACCGGGAAAGACCAGATCGCCGGCGAACTTTGTTTCGCCGATCGCCTTGGAACGCGCGTCGATGCGGGGAATGTCATGGCCGACGGTCATTCGTTCCCCTCCCGCAGACGAGCCGCGGCACGCTCGACCGCGTCGATGATGTTCCAGTACCCAGTGCACCGGCAGAGATTGCTGGAAAGGTTCTGCGCGATCTCTTCCCGGGTCGGATCCGGGTTTTCCGCCAGCAACGTTTTGACGGCCAGGACCATGCCGGGGGTACAGAATCCGCATTGGATGGCCGATTCTTCGATGAAGGCGGCCTGCACCGGATCGAGCGACCCGTTGCGGGCGAGCCCTTCGATGGTCGTTACCTGTTTGCCGGTTGCCTCGTAGGCGAGTGTGCAGCAAGAGCTCACCGGCAGGCCATCGACCAGGACCGTACACGCCCCGCAGACCTGTGAATCGCACGAACGCTTGGCTCCCTTGAGGCCGAGGTCGTCGCGAATGAAATCGAGCAGAATCCGTCTCGCCTCGACCGTTCGGGCGATGGGCTGACCGTTGACGGTCGTTTCGACCGTGATCTCGGTCCGCAGTTCGGTTTCTGGCAAGAGGTCGGTGCTCATGATCGACGGGCTTTCGCTTGCTCTGCGGCGTCGTGCAACGCTTTTTGGACGTAAACGGCGACGAGATGACGTTTGTATTCGGCCGATTCGAAGCCTTCCTCGTCGATATCGGCTTCTCCGGCGGCGAGCAATCCGGCTTGCTGGAAGAGCACCAACCCCGGCTCCTGGCCGCGAATGGCATCTTCCACCGAGGTCATCCGCTGGGGTTTCGGTCCGACCGATCCAATGAAGACCCGTGAATCGTCGATAACTCCATTGGCGACCGAGACCGCCGCGCCCACGGTGGCGACCGGCCGCTCGTGGGTCTTGAACCGCTGGTACGAGATACCGGTCGTCTCCCAAAGCTTCGGCAAGGTGACGCTGGTCATGATCTCGTCAGGACGGCGGTCGGTGTCCAGCAGCCCCAGGAAGAACGTATCCACCGGCGTCTCCCGGCGTCCCTCCGCCGATTCGAGGGTGACGGTCGCATCGGACCGCGGCCAGCAGGGTGGCCGGATCGGAATGCGGCTCGGCGAACAGAGATTTCCGCCGATCGTTCCCGCCGTCCGGACCCGGGTATTGGCGATGATCCCTTCCAATGCCGCGAAGTGCGGAGCGTGCTCCTTGGACCAGCGGATGACGGGCACCCCGGTGGGTCGCCAATGCACCGATCGTGAGGGCGCCGTCGTCATCGACCCCGATCTCACGCAGACCGTCGATCTTCTTGATATCGATCAAACGATTGACCGCGGTCAGCCGTTCCTTCATGACGATCAGCAGCTCGGTGCCGCCGGCATAGACCGCGGCGTCATCTCCATACTGCCGCAAGAGCGCGGATGCTTCCGAAATCGAATGGGGCGCGTGGATCTCAATCGGCGCGAGCATCAGACAATCACCTGTTCCGGCGCGTGTCCCGCCCGCTCGACCGATTCACCACTCGTCGTGGAAGGCCGCTGTGCCCGCTCGTCCTCTGGCGCCATACCGGCTCGAGTCACCTGCCGGATCAGATAGCTCCAGTAGTTGCCGATGAACTCATCACGGTACTTGTCCTGGTAGACGGTGCTGGCCATCTCGTCGGACATCGGTTTCAGGTCGCCAAAGGTCCGGGCAATCGATTGAATTTGCAGGACCCGCTCCAGGGTAAGTGCGGCATAGACTGCCCATGGCAATGTTTTGCCGGTCACCAGCACACCATGCCCACGCAAGACGACGACGCGTTTGTCGCCCAATGCCGAGGCGACCGCATCGCCTTGCTCGCGGGTCATGATCAGCTCGGCGGTATCGTCGAAATACGCCAGTCCGTCATAGAAAAGGACGGCATCGTGATTGATCATTTCCAGTTTGGTGTCGACTGCGCCAAAGGCCGTCGAATAGATCGGGTGCGTGTGCACCACCGCCTGCACGTCCGGTCGTTTTCGATAGACCGCCGTGTGCAGCACCGCTTCGAGATGAATCGGCCCTTCGCCGGCTACTCGATTGCCGTCGAGATCGAGGGTGACCAGCGAGTCCTGGGTCACCTCCTCCAGTCCGATCCCGTTGCGCTTCATGATGACGTTGTCGCCATCGCGCACGCTGATATGGCCCAGGGTGTAATCCCCATGTCCTTCCATGCCGAGAATCCGGCACGCCCAAACGAGCTGTTCGCGCAGCGATTGGTCAGACACGGGCAGCTCCGGCAACTAGTAACTGGTAGCTAGCAACTAGAGAATGGGTCACCGACTCGAACTCCCCTTCGAAATACGACAGATATACCAGTCACTAGTTGCTAGTTGCTGATTACCAGCTACCCTCATCATTTCCGCTCCGTCGGGGGATACGCCGGATATGGGAACCCGAAAACCATGATGACGTCCTCGTCACCCGTGTTGACCACGGCGTGCCAGACGCGGGGCGCGATGTGGATGGCATCGCCGGCTTTGAACGGAGCGGTTTCCTGCTCCGTGCGCAGTTCGCCGGTACCGGTCACGACAAAGGCGACCTCCTCGACCTCATGCGAGACCATCGCCAGCTCCGTCCCCGGTGTGAACACCGAGTAGCCAAGCGAGGAGACGATGCCGGAGACGGAATCACCCGTCAGCGCCATCTTGCTCCAGCTCCCATTCGGCAATGGAATCTCATTCACCTGGTCGAGGGGGACCACCGTCACCCCAAAATCGCTCGTGCTCATTGCTCTCCTGTCGTTTTCGGCCACGTTTCCCCAGGTTGAAACCAGGGGCTCACAGAGCCAAGCCTCTCCGAGGCTATGTTCCCCCCACTCCGTCATCCCGACCGAAGTGGAGGGATCTCTTTCGTTCTCCCCCTTCCTTCTCCCAATATTGGGAGAAGGAAGGGGGCCCGGGGGGATGGATGAGGGCGAAACTCCGCCGTATACCCACGTACCCATTCCGGGAATCGAGAGGGCAGACACCCCCTCGACTACGCCCGATTCGTCTCAGGGCTCAGGACTCCGGCCCCAGGACCCGTTGCTCTACAGCGCCCACTTCCCATCTTTGACGATGTAGACGCCCGTGTCCTCGATCATTAGCGAGGCGTTCAGGCAGTTGCCGTCCAGGTGCAGCTTGCTGACGTTCTTCCCACCCGGATAGGCATTGTGGTTGTCGCCGAGCGCGAAGTGCACGGTGCCGAGCAAACCCTTCTCAGAGGGCGAGCCGGTCGGGGATTTCTCGCTGGTGCCAAAGGCGAACTCGCCGATGACCGTGGCGCCGTCGACGCCCTCGATGACCTCCTTGAGCCGCTCGGCTTCCTCGCCACCTTCGATGGAGACCGCCTTACCCTTCTCGACCCGCCACTCGATCGGATTCGGGGTCTGTCCCGGAAGCCCGATACCCAGCATGATGCCGTCGACCACCACACGTCCTTCGGTCTTGTCCTCGACCGCGGCAAAGGCGACTTCGGACCAGAGGGGGATCGGGCCCATCATCTGACCGCGTTTCTTGATCGGGGTCACTTCCAGCGCCGGGCGTCCTTCGATATTGACGCGCAGGTCGGTCCCGGCCGGAGACGTGACATGGCACCATTTGGCGCCCTTCATCGCCTCGATGGCGGCCTTGGCGCGGTTGGTGGCATCGAGAATGTCGGCCTCGGTCAGATTCCAGCTGCCGATGCCCTCTTCGACCGACGCGATCTTGGCATTGTTGTCGCACGATTCGCGCACCGCCGAGACATGGGCGAAGCGGTTGGCCCATTCCAGGTTCGTGATGATGATGATCTCGTCCGAGCTCACCATCGCCTGATGCAGATTCTTCGGCGGCGCCATCGGGAAGGTCATATCGGCAATCGCCTTCTTGACCTGGTACTCATTGTTCATCACCACGGGGAATCCGCCCCGCTCGACCACGATCTGCGCCAGCGCATCCGCCTCGGTCAGATGATCGTTGTCCGTGATGATGGTGACCGTGTCGCCCTCCTCGACGGACATACACAGCCCGACGATCAGCTCCGCATCCTGTCGAAGACCTTTATCGAGTTCAGCCATTGTTGAGTCCTTTCTACTGAAAACGGCAAGAGGCAAAGGGCAATAGGCAAAAGTGAGGGGTCAGGGGCTTCGGTTGTTTCCGGCAGCAGAACGCTCGATGGCGCTATGCATAGAGGTGAGTTGTCGCATCAGTTCATCTGTCTTGGACAATAGAGATGAGGACGAGCCGTCGTCCAGATACCCAAGACGCTTCGCAATGAGCAAGTGTGTGTTGATTTCAGCAAGTGATCCGCGTGAGATCCGCAAGAAGCGGAGGTAGTCTGCAGTGCTGTTTCGTGCATTGCCCTCGGCAATATTTGATGGCACAGATACAGCAGCACGACGCAATTGACTCGTTAGGCCAAAACGCTCGTCCGTCGGAAACGCATTGGTACTCTGATAAATGGCAATGGCAAAGTCCATGGCAAGCTGCCAGACCCGTAGATCTCGGTAATCCTGAATCGTTCGGTATGGCGCGCGTGCTTCTTCGATCGAGGAGTACGAACTCGTCCTCTGATCAAAGAGATCGGTGTGCTCTACCGCTTCGTCGAATTCGTTTTTCAGCAGCTCATCCACCACTTTTGCCTATTGCCTATTGCCTAGTTCCCAGGTCCCGAGAACGCTGGCAGCACTTCCTTCGCAAACCGCTCCACCTGGCCGAATTGGTCCAGCGACCCAAAGCGGCAAATGAAATAGTCCACACCGGCCGCTTGGAAGGTCTTGAGCCACTCGATCACGTCGTCCGGGGTGCCGATGGGGCCCCATTCGAGCAGATCCATAGCCTTACTCAGCTCGGGGTAGTACTGACTGATGTACGAGTTGATACCGGCATGCGCTTCCTCGCGGGAGTCGGCGATGTTCATCGTGACCTGGTAGGACATGACGAACTCGGAGCGATCGCGACCGATTTCTTCGATGGCGTCGTGCACCTGCGCAAGCTGGGCGGAAAACTCCTCGGGATGCCGGGCGCGGCAGCAGGTCATCCAGCCGTCGCCGTATTTAGCGATTCGGCGGGCCGCTTTGCTGATGACCTTTTCGGTCCTGGCTTCCTCTTTATTGCCGACCGTCAGGCGCGGGTTGCTCACCACCCAAATCGGCGGCGGGGTCTGCACCGGACCGAGCGGTTTCATTTCGGTGCCGGAATAGAAGGAGATGTTGTCGTATTTGTAGAACTGCCCGTCCAGATCCACCTTGCCGGTGGTCCAGAGCTGGCGCAGCGCATCGAGCCCTTCTTCGAAGATGCTCGCGCGTTTCTCGAATTCGAGTCGGACGGCTTCGTATTCGCGCCGAACCCCTTCTTCCGGATTGCCCATTCCCGTACCGAGAATCGTCCGTCCATTGGAAAGCGCATCGAGCGTCGCCCACTCGAGCGCCAGATACAGCGGATCGCGCGTGCCGGAAACCATGCAGGCCGTGCCGAGCTTCACCGTCTTGGTTCGCTGCGAGATGGCCGAAAGCACATTGATCGGCTCCCAGCGCGGCTTGGAAAAGAGCGAATCGCCCACCCACACTGAATCGAACCCCCGCTCCTCAGCCACGGTCGACAGGTCGAGCAAATCCTGCAACCCGTACACCGGCGCAATCAGCGGTTCACGATTATTGAGATTGACTCCGAATTTGGCGTTGGTCACGTCGATCCTTTCAACACGCGGTAGGAGTTGGGTGTTAGGAGTTGGGAGTTAGGCATATGGCGGAGGATCCGGCTCTGCCAGGCGCTTGGGCTTATCAATCCTCGATTCAATAGATGTGCGAAGTGCCGTAATTTGGCGAGTCAGGTCTTCTATTTGAGCAATGAGTTGCCGGGACCGATTCTGCTGGACATACCCGAGCCGTGTGGCAAGATCCAATTGCGTGCTTACCTCTCCCGCGGAACCCCTCGCAATCGACAGAAACCGCACATAGTCGTTCGAATGACCACGAGCATGTCCCTCCGCGATATTCGAGGGAATGGAAACGACGGCTCTCTGGAGTTGGCTAGCGAGACTAAAACGCTCTCGCTCAGGAAAAGACCACGTCAATCGATAGATCTCTTCGCTAAGATCCATCGAGTTTTGCCAGACGCGTAGGTCTCGGAAGTTGCGAACGCGTTCGCTCATTCCTCCAACTCCCAACTCCTAACACCCAACTCCAAAAACCTAGCTCCTAGCTCCCAGCTCCCCGTTCTCCAATTCCTCTTCCAAAATCCCCTGCGGGACGTGGATATGCTCGGCGATCAGGTGGGCCGCCTCGTCGGCGTTGCCGTTGCGGACGGCGTGCAGGATGGCGGCGTGCTCATCGATGGACATCGCCATACCGCCACGGAGATCGAGCGAGGGGGTGCGATACCGGCGCATGCGGTCGATGAGGCTTTCGTAGATCGACTTCAGGTCACCGTTGCCGGCTTTGTCGACCAAGAACCCGTGGAATGCGGCATTGGCGGTGAAGAAGGCATTGGCATCGCCGGCATCGGCCGCCGACTGCATGGCCTGTTGCAACGTATCGAGTTGCTCGATGTCGGCCGCGGTCAGCTTGGGAACGCTGTGCCGCATCGCCAGCACTTCCAGCGCTTCCCTCGGACCTGGTAGGCATCGAGATCTGTTTCGAGGTCAGCCTCTGGTCACGGCTGCGCCCTGGTACGACCGTCACCAACCCCTCGGCGGAAAGCCGGCGAAGCGCCTCGCGCACCGGAACACGGCTGACATTCAGCTGGCGGCAAGGCTTCTTCGGGAAGTGCGGAACCGGGGATAGGTATTATCGAGGATGCCGGCGCGCAGATGCGCATACACCTGTTGGGAGAGGGTGGCCGTCGAGAACGGGTTTGCCGGACCGATCGTCTACCGACCATGACGGGCCTCGCTGCCAGATGGCGCTTGTTCGATATGTATGCTGTGCATACGAGCCCGCGTGAGAGAGCAAAACCGAGCACGCGGCAGTCAGCATGATTATGGGTCAAACTGGCCGCCACTTTTGCCTCTTGCCCTTTGCCCTTCTCGCTGACTGCTGACTGCTGACTGCTGACCGGCTCAATTCTGCGTGCCTGCCGCATGCTGCGTGCTGCCTGCCAGCCTGCAAGCGCGAGCTTCCATGCCTTCAGCTGGCAGAAGGATCGGTTCTGCGCAGATCGACATGTGGGTGAGAATGTCGTCGAGGTGCGCGTCGATGGCCGCCACGATAATGGCCCTTATTCAGCATGACGCATTCAGCGCGTTCGCCCATGGCCGTCGACGGAACGGGATGGAACCCGGTCTTGGCCAGCGGCTTCCAATACTTGCGTGGCTCCAGGACGACTTCCGGGACATGTCCCGCTCCGGCCAGCCAGAGAATTTCTTCCCGCAGATTTCAGCCATTGAATCTGACCTCGACCGTCAGATCCCCGCGCTACCACCATGAGATCCAACCCGCGGCCATCGCATCGCTTCCAGCAGCATGTGGGGGAGCCGAGCAATGCACGCCGGGTCTGATCTTGGAGTACGAGCCCCGGGGCGTTTACCCGAGCGCAGCTGGATCTCCCAGAAGCTGGGTCACATCCGTTACTGTTGACGAAGGAGTACCCGATCATATCGGCATGCTCGACGACGAAGGCAAGGTCGGCGAGGTCCTGCCGTCAGTGCGATTTGTTTCGGTTTCCGGAAAGCGATCTCTTTCTCGGGGCGCAACGCCCGCTTCCGTGGCGGCCTGGGTGATCCGGATCAGGTTTCATCGCCGGTCGTGCGCTCGATCACCCCACCGATCGTTCCATCGTCGAACCAGACCGGTTCGCCCGCGCGCGCGGCACAATCGAACACCTCCGGAAGGCGTTTCGATCCGGCCGGTTGCCGCTCGCCGGTACCACGGTGGCGTTGCGTCCAGCCTGAAAGCAAACGCGCGTGAGGACCAGTTGCTTGCCACGCGTGCACGGTAATGGCGTGCTGCCGAACATAGCCACAATTGGCAGATTCTGATCGGCCGTGGTCCGTTCGCTGTGGCCGTGGAGGTGGCGAATCTGGGACCACGCAGGCAGGCGTCCGGCTGGTTTCGCCCGACGTCTTCCAGTCGTCGCAATGGTGAGGTCCGCTTTCTGATGACGCGCATCCCGGAACGTGAGGGCATCTCCTGGTCGGCAACTGGCCTGAAACACCGGCGGAAGCGCCAAACACGGCGCTGCGGTTGTGTCGGGCAGCTCGCCGGCCACCAGGACGCGGGCTGGTTCACTATGACCCTGTACCGATTTCGGCCTGGGACGAACTGGGCGGACTGGCAAGCCCGGATCGATCGGGCCAGTGCGGCTTGGGACCCGGCCAGGTCCATGAGAACCGGCGCACTGGCGGGAGACCTCTGCTCGGCTTCCGCGCCCGCAAGGTCGCGATCATCTGGGCCCAGACCGACGCGCATCGTCGAGCGCGCAGTTGATGCGCAGGACGTCCATTCCCGCCCTCGGCACATCCTGGTCAGCGCATGGTCGCAGGCGAGCTCGCAGCGGCGGTCACCATGATGCGGGGCGCACGGCGGGCCGGCGGCTCGCCGAACAACGGCCGCATGTTTGGCGAGCAGGGCATCCCCGCAGGATATGAACCGGCGGGGCGGCCTGCTGCACCGATCGGGCCGGTCGAGATCAGCGCGTGGAGCATGGCGAGCACGTTCCTGATACTGGCCTGAATGCCCCTTCCGGACTGGCCCGGAGCGACGAGTCCAGTTCGAGAGCCCACCGCAACGGGCGCAGACGCCCGCCAGGCTCCAGGTATGATGAGATTACACACGTTGGACTGGAAGCTCGGATCGACCCGACCGACCGGCGGGGAAGATTCGACAGGGCTTCGGTGAGCGCGAGATCGAAGCGTCCGAGAGCTCGAGATGGCTGGCTGAGCGATCTCGTGCTCGGCTGTGCCGAGCCGTTCGAGATCCGTGGAGACATTCTCCGCACCGGGCTTCGCACTGGTCGTCATTCATCCCTTTCTGGCGAGATGCCAGCCCCGTGCCGCCCCCGGAAAGCCCGCTTTACCGTGATTTCACAATTCGAACCTGGGAGGAGGCATGCTGGCATCAGGCATGCTGATCCCAAAAGCATCGCATTTCTCGGGCAAGGTCTCGTTCAGCACCCCGGCAAGCAGCACACTACCCTAAGAGGCAAAATTATGGTTAGCTCATTTTCGCCCATACGCATCGCTGACTGCTGACTGCTCAACCCTCGCGTTACCTGCCGCGCACCGCATGCACCGATCCTGGGCGCTCACCTCGACTGGCAAGGGAACGAGGTGCTCGTCGAGCATGGTGGCGGCGTGGTCGAAGATGCTCGATCATCGGTTGACCCGACGAACCACTGACGGCCACCGTGTAGGCTCGGGACATCTGCGCCTGCGCGCAGACCGGGAAGGCGAATGGTGGTCGCCGATCTGGCAACGGTCCGCCGGTTTCGTCGGAAGAACGTAGTCCATCACCTGGTCGATATGGGCATAGGCAATCGGATTGTTCCGGGCCGCCCTGGGGTCGTACCGACGAATGCGGTCCACTCCCCATGTCTTGAACAATGGACCGAGCAGCGCCTTAGATACCGCCGCCAAGGCGTAGTCCCGGAAATGATGACTGATCTCACCGACATAGATATAGGCCGGACGCTCGTGCGCGCCTGCCGAACATCATCTGTGGAATCGTGGTGCCGCAGAGACCGCCTGGCTCGACCTGGGTGGCGCCGGCATCTTTCTATGGTTTGCATGGTGGCGACCGAGGTGTTGCGCCGGGCGCATTGAGCTCCGGAAGCTCCAGTCCCAGCTCGGCGCGGGCGCGCTCGAGCGCGGTGCGGACGGTGGCGAAGTTCGGTAAGGGTTGCACCGGGAAACGCGCGGCATCGAAGCTGTATTCCATCGAAGGAAACGAGGTTGCGCCGACCACCACCAGATTCGGCAAGGCGTCGATCGCGCGCACCGCATCGACGAACTCCTCGGCGCGGAACCCGCCTTCCTGCCCATCGAAGAAGATGTCGCCCTCGTCCCAAACCCGCACCAGCACATGCTGCAACCGGCCGATCTTCGCGGCCGCGGCGGAAACCCATTCGGCCGCCTGCCGGCTGTAGACCGTGATAACGTCCGGATGCTGTGCTACCGCCCAATCGATCTGGTGTTTCGGAATCTGGTTGATCTGGCCGATATGGCCTATGGGAATACCGTAACGAGCGAGCATACGCGCGCATTGCACATCGACCGCCACGGTCTTGTCGATCCCGTTGGCCAGCGCGGTCCTGGTCACCATGGGGTTCCGGGCAATCTGCTTGGTCATCAGATAGGTCGTCAGTCCGAGGCGTTGCGCCTCGGTGGCCTGCATGCGAGCGTTTTCGGCAACGACGTCGAGGTCGAAGAGAAAGCTATTCGCGGGGAGCGCGCCGAGCTGATTGAGCTCGACTGCGGCGTCGATGAGCTTCGGATTGGTCGCGAGCATACGTTCGGCGAGCATGGGCAGGTATTCTCTCCCGTTCGGTTTTGCAGGCATAGTGCACACGAGGCGTCCCGGAATCGGGACGCCTCACTGCATCGATCGGTCCTGACGGAATCCTACCTGTTCCCGGCAAACGGGTTCGAGAGGTTGCCGGGCGCCCGTCCAGGCAGAATCAGTCCGGAGAAGCCGGTGATCAGGATGATGGCGACCGTGAAATGCAGAATGATCAGCGCCACGGCGGATGCGCCATCGGCGAGGTAACTCGGACCGAGGATCGAGAGGGCCAGCACGGTGCTGCCCAGGGCCGGCCACCAGCGGGCCTTACCGGCCCGTTCCATCAGGGTCGCGACGCCCCAGGCCAGGAACCCGGCGATCACCGTTGCCCCCAGCACCATTGCCCAGGTGACTGGTTCGTCGCTTCCATTCTGCTCGGCGATCGGTTCCAGCCACAGCCCACGAATCAAGCCATAGACGACCAGCGCCGCCACCGTGGCCACGGCAATAACGCCGAGACCGGTGCGTATTCGCGCGTTCATCACATGCTCCTTTCCTGGCGTATGTCGTTCTGACGGGTAGGTCAGCGCCACATACGACTCCCTTCAACGTACGGTAGAACGCGTACTCTTCGCCGATATGAGCTGATTTCGAGAGGTTGTTGCTCAGAAATGCCAAGGATTGTGGAGTTGGGATTTAGGAGTTAGGAATGAATTCGTCGTTTCGAGCGAAGTCGAGCAACCTCCTCGCCACAGCGAGTCGAGCCCGCGCATCACATACGGGCCGGTCCTAGGCCGTGTCTGAAAAGCCCACGATGCGGCTTGATGGGCACCGCGTTTCGGGCTCTTCGTGCCGTTGAGGCCCCGAAACTCGCCGCTTCGGTCTCCTCCGGCCCCCGGACTCCGGGCTCCGGACCCCTTTTCAAACACGCCCTAACTCCTAAATCCCAACTCCCAACTCCTGTTCGACAGCGCCGCCAGATCGACTCCTTCCAATCGAAGCAGCGCACGCTTGGCGTCGTGGCCAAGAAGGTAGTTGGCGATCACTCCGTCTCCCCGCACGACCCGATGACAGGGAATCAAGAGCGGAACCGGGTTTCTGGCTACGGCGCCTCCTACGGCCCGGGAGGCAGTGGGCTTCCCGAGCGCCTGCGCGATCCAGCGATAGGAACGTACCTGTCCGCGCGGTATCGTCTGTCCGAGCCGCAGGACTGCGATGTCGAACGGAGTCGAGCCTGAGAGATCGATCGAGGGAGGGGCGTGCTCGTCTCCGTTCCACAGACGTTCGATGGCTGCCACAAGCTCGACTGAAGGATTGGCCGTCCACTGCACATCTCGCCCGAACCGGCTTCGATACCGTGCGACAAACACGTCTTCGCCCGGCAATCGATCGACGAACGTGATGCCGTGCTGGCTGGCTGCCATGGCAACCGGACCGACGGGCGATGCCATGGTCCAACATTGGTCGGTCACCCGAGTCTGGTCATCGCATTGCGGTCGAGCCGGCATCGAACCTGAACCTCATATCGAGCTGCAGTGCCATCATGAATCGAACGGATGGTGCGTTACTTCTCCAACATCCCTGTGTCTTCTTCTGTGAGATACCGGCGCCGGTAATCTCGACAGGAGTATCGGGGAAATGGTGGCAAATCAGGTTTGGAACGAAAGGGTGCCGGGAACATTGCGCTGGCGATCGGACCGCACCACGAAGCAAGAAGCGGAACCGTCGGCCCAGGTCGTGGCGTTTGCCGATCTGTATGAGGAGCACGCCCGGTCGATCCTGCGCTACTGCCAGCTGCGCATTGCCGACCCGGCCGAGGCGGAAGATGCCGCCGCGCTCATCTTTACGCGGGCGTTCAGCGCCTGGCCGCCGGCCAATCCGGAGGCTACCCGGGCATGGTTGTTCACCATCGCGCATAACGTGGTGGCAAACCATTACCGCAGTCAGGCCGTACGTGGGTATCAGCAACCACTGGACGACGCGTTGGAGCTGCACGATCCTGCGGCGACCCCGCTGGAGCAAACGATCGAACGTGAGCGCACGCGTGAGCTGCGTACGGCGATCGAGCAGCTCAGCACGGACCAGCGCGATGTGGTGGAGCTCCGACTGGCCGGGTTGACCGGTCCCGAGATTGCCGCGTCGCTGGGCAAGAGCCACGCCGCGGTCAAGATGCTACAGCTCCGCGCTGTCCAACGGCTTCGAACCATCATGACGCCCCATCCCTCACTCCAGGAGACCGACCGATGAACCCTGAATCGAATGACCGGCGAGATGCCGACCGGCTGGATGCCTTTTGGGATGCGGTGGTCCTTGGACCTCACACCAATGGTGTATCCAGACCGGCGGGATCTCCCGACGAGGAATTCGTCATGCAACTGCAATCGATCATCTCGCCGGACGGTGGCGCAGAAGTGCGCGTCCGCCGGCTGCTCTTCGGCGCTGCGCCGGAACCGGCTGTCAGCGCCGGTCCGATCCGCGCGCTTCCCCGGCCACGTCCGGAGCCAATTCGCCCGGCCGCATCGATCCGTCGCTATATGCAGCTGGCCGCGGCGGCCCTGGCCGTCATTCTGGTCGGTGCGCTCGTGGCGGCGCAGAGTGCGGGGCTTTTCGGCTCCCGTGGCGGCAACGACGCGCCGACGGCCATCCCGGCCGCTATTGCGCAGCTCGATGCCACCCCGGCGGCGCTCGCCAGTCCAACGACCGACACCAGCTCGGTCCTCTGGACGCTGCCATTCGAGGGGGAGAACGTCGAAATCGGCGCGACCGCGCTGGCCGATGGCGCCCTCTACCGCCTGATCCGCTCCGACGCGTTCACCGGTGTCCAGGCGGTCGATACCGCCACCGGCACCGAAACCTGGCGCTCCGAACAGGAATGGTCGGGGAGCAGTATCGCTGCCGGATCGACGACTGTCGCATTTCTGAGCAATAACACAGTAACCGCACTCGAAAGCATCTCCGGCGACGTGTCGTGGACGGCTGAACCCCTCACAGACTCGATGCCAATGTCGCTCTCTACTGCTGAGAGCACGGTTTACGTTTGGGATGGTATCTCGGTCATTGCTGCTCTAGACGCCCAAACAGGTGACCTCGGCTGGGCGGCCGATGCTGGCCTTACGTTGCCTGAAGGTACGAGCCCAACCTCCCAACCTCCGGTCGTGACCGCGAATGGCGTCGCCGCGGTCACCGCGACGAGCATGATCACGTTCTTCGATAATGCAGGGAATGCAACTGGATCGATCGGCGAATTCAACCCGGCTACGGTTGTCATAGAATCCGGGCCAGACGGAATGGTTGCCATCGCGGGCGCGCCGCGTCTGGAAACCGAGCAACCCTGGGCCCGCAAACTCATGCTGGTCGATCCAGCGGACGGCTCAACCCTCTGGGAAACCGACTACAACGCCACCGTAACCGGGATCGCCGTGAGCGATGCTCTCGTGTTCGTTTTGGCTGACAACGGCGGCATGGCGTACAGCGCCGTCAACGATGACTTCGAGTATCCGGAGCAAACCAGTCCGCAAATCTACGGGTTCGATCTCGAAACCGGCCAGATGTATTTCGAGATGGACGAGTCGACCGGCACCGGACACGGATGGGTCGCCGACAAGGGATCGTCTCCCTACACCGCGCTTGCCAGCGGTCCAGCTGGCCCGATCGCCATCTCGGAAACCGGCCAGCTGAATTTCTTCACCACCGAGAACCCGTTGGTGCAGGGGGTCGTCAATCTACCCGGTGCATTGCCAAACCAGATCGTCGCCGATGAGACGGCAGTCTATGCGTCGGTCGACAATGGCACGCTTACGGCACTTGCCCCAGAGCTTGTCAATGCCGAGCCGCAACCGGTCAACCTCGGCGGTGGCAATCTCGACTGGTCGATGCCGCTCGACGGGCAGCTCGTCGATCTCGGCGGGATGGCCTACGGCAATGGGCTCGTCTACCGCTTGATCGATACCGGCGCTGGTCCCCAGATCGAGGCCACCTACGCGCTCACCGGACAGCCGGCCTGGACACTCCCCTTCGACTGGAGCACCGATCAGCTCGTGGCCGATCCCGGTCCCGATCCATACGATCCCGCTCAGACCTGGACCGGCAGCGGCAACATCTTTGCGGTCGATACGGAGAACCGGCTGATCGCCATCGACGGCGCCGGCGGGACACTCGCCTGGCAGCATGCCTTTGCCAACCCGATCGTCTCGTTCGTCTACGATGCCGACACGCTCTACGCCTGGGATGAGTCCGGCACGATGACCGCGCTTCTGCCGCAGGACGGAACGGTTCTCTGGGAAACGACTCCGGGCGAGGCAAGCGGTCCGCAAAGCAATGAGCTCGGTATGCCGATTCCGGCGGTGACCCGAACCACCATCGTCATGGTCGACGCCGAAGGCACCCTGCACGCAATCGGCAAGGAGCTCGGCGACGTGCTCTGGTCGGTCCCGGGATTCGATGGAACCAACACACGCATCGTCCGCCAGGGCAATGCCGCATGGGACCAGACCGAGGTCTTCGTGGTCGTCAGCGCCCAGGGCGAGGCAACGGCCGATGGCTCGTTCGACCAGATCGTCACCGGCATCCTGGCGGCAACCGGCGAGCGCATCTGGGACAACGCAATGCAGGGACCGCTGGTGCAACCGGTGAACACCGACGAAACGTTGGTGGTCGTGACCGCGAACCAGTTGCTCACCGGCAAGAACGTGCCCACCGACGGCACGCCGATCGTCGATGGCGAGAGTTTCAACCATTACAACTGGACCAGCACCGGCGAAGTGGTTCCGGAAGGTGGCGGACAGCGTCTCTTCGCGCTCCAGGCCGACACCGGTGAGATCGTCTGGATTCGCACGACGGCTGCCGGTGGGTTCACCGCGCTCTTCTCCAAATTCCCGATCGGCAGCGGCCCACTCTACGCGGTCACCAGCGACGGTCTGCTCGTCAGTCCGAATCGGGGCAACGGGGCCATCGATGGCGCGCCCACCCCACTCGGCGGACCCGTTCTCGCAACAACCCCGTCCGGCGAGGCCGGCGCCATCGGCAGCTTTGCCACGCTGGCCGACGGCACCCTCGTCGCATTCGGCGGCATACCCTTCAGCCAGCAGGGCTAGCCACCCTCTTCTCTCCGGCTCCATCCCAGCGGAGCCCCGAACGTCCTCGTCCCCTCACCGGGATGGGGGCGTTTCGGCGCACGCAGCAGGCGACATGCGGCAGGCAGAACGAAGCGTGTTGCACGCTGGACGTATCCCCACCGGGTCGTAGCTCAGGACGTCCCTGTCTTGATAACTTGGGTATGTCAAACGCGACAGTCGCCGGCACAGGATGTGCGGAACGGACACGGGGATGACATCCCTCTATTGTTACCCGGACTCCGGACCGCGTTTCAGCTACGTCCCGGGGCGTGTTTGAAACCTCGACGACGTGCGCCCGTCGGTGCTGGATTGAACCGGAATCGTCCGGTCACGCCCCGGCAGCGGCCGCCCAGATCGTCGCAGGTCTCAGGGCCCAGGACGCAGGACCATTTCGAACACGTCCTAGCTCCCCGATCCGCGTTCCGCACTCGCCGCCGCGGCTTCGATCTGCGCCAGATGTTCCAGCGGATGTCCGATCAGGCAGACCTCGACCCACTCGGCAACCGTCCGTTCCGGCTCGCCGGGCAGGTGGGTGCCGGTGTGTTCCAGGTCGGTCGGTGACAGGCTCTTGATGAAGGCAAGCGCCAGATTCGCCGATTCGCGATAGCGTCGTTTGATCTCCCGTTGCGAGCGTTTGGCGCTCCGCTCGGCCTGCTCGGCGTTCTGGGCGTCGAGCCATTCCTGGGTCCAGCCGGTATTAGTGATCGCTCCGGTCGCAATTGCCCGAAAGGCCGAGCTTTCGACTTCCCACGCCCATGCGACATGGTCGATCAGCTGCCCGACTGTCCGCTGCTCCGACTCGATAAAGAGATCCCACGGTACCTGGCTGGCGCGGGTGGCCAGACGATCTGCCGCGGTGATGAATGCCCGGACCAGCTGCGCTGCGGGAGCATCGTTCGTTTGCATACCCTCCTCCATGCAGACGATACCCGATACCGTACCGCAAACGCACGGGAGCGCACGGCGTCCCGGGCCGAGCTCTGCCCAGTGCAACAGAACATATCCGTTCCCGGCCGGCCGAACCAGCATCGCCGAACGCGCCGGCGCCGGCAGTTCAGTCAGCGGCACGACGGTGGCGAAGGACGGAGGTCGGAACGAAACGGGCGCGACCCGCAGGCCGCGCCCATCCGCCAGTTCCGCGATCGTCTCCGATCAGCCGGCCGGCGTTGCCTCCGGGGAGGCAACCGCCGCGGCAAACGCGGCGGCATCGCACTTCAGCACCATGCCGGATGCGGGTGTCCCGGCCGGAACCGACACCATGGCGGTGATGTAGGCATTGCCATCGGCATCGAACGCAATGCTGTTCGGGAACGGAATACCGCTGATCACCGGGGTGCTGGTGCCGTCCTCATTGACGCGGACGATCGATCCAGGAGCCGGACCGGCCGGATCGATGAAGTTGTCGGACATCGTCACCACGTAGATGGCGCCGTCAGGTCCGACCGTGACATCACCGAGCATCGTCAGTCCAGAGGCCACCGTGGTGACGGTGCCATCCATGGCCACGTGCAGCAGCGCCGCGGTTCCCGGAATGAACGGACCACCCGACAGCGTGCTGACATAGAGACCACCGTCCGGCGCCAAGGCGAGACCGGTCGGAACCGGGTCGATTTCCAACGCGCCGCCGCGGGTTGGGTTCTCCGCCTGTCCGGGCAGTCCCGGGATCACAGCCAGCGTCGAGACCTCACCAGTGGTGGGGTCAACTTTGAGAATGTCATTGCCGCCGGCATCGGCCACATAGACCATGCCATCGGTGCCAACGACCAGTCCATACGGATCGGCGTCGATCATGTGCGGATCGGGGTTGTTGTCCATCTCATATGCTTCCAGATCGGCCACGATCGTGCCCTCACCGGAGACGAGATCGATCGACCAGACGGCCGCCCGTCCTTCGAGGGGCGGAACCGTGCCCGTGGCCGGTCCAACGCCGCCGGTGGCGACATAGAGCACGCCATTGGCCACATCGAGTCCGGCCGGCCCGACGACCTCGGTGCCAAAGGTGAACGATGGGAGGTCACCGGCAACGGTGCTCACCGTACCGTCGGCATTGACCGCGATGACCGCCCCGGAGGGGCCATACATCGTGACCGGGTCGGCCGGCGCCGGGGTGCCCTCTCCTGCCGTTGCAAAGATTGCCTCGTCACCGGCAGATCCGGCCACGCTGACATAGACGATGCCGTCACTGACCGCAACGAAACGCGGGTTGTCGAGCCCGCTGGCGGCCACGGTGCATCCGGCGGGAAGCGCTGGCGCTCCCTCCATGACCGGTGTCCCATCCGCAACGGGTGACGGATCCTGGGCTACCGTGGTCCCGAGCGATGCCCCCAGCATCCCTCCGGCAACGAGGGCGCCGGCGGCAACCAGCCCCAGACTTTTACGAAATCGTGACATCGGTTCTTCTCCTGTTAGTACATGAACGCGAACGGTCGAAGAAGGAACTGCGCGTGGAATCGTGACGTGATGTGCCGGAGGGATGGTCAGATCTGGCGCGGTACCACCTGTTCCGCCTGCCGTGCCGTCCCCGGCCGCCCCGCTGCGCATTTGCCCACGGTGCTGCACGCAATTCTGCTGCTGAGGGTATGACCGTTCCCGACGTTCGTCAACCCCCATATCAGGGGAGGATGACGGGAGTGTGGAGGTGCGATGCCGGTGAGATTTTGACGCCGCTCACCGCTCATCGGCTTGCGCAACACCAGACATCTCATCAAGAATGTGCAGCATGTCGACCCAATTGCTGACCCACGAACCGCAGGAGCATTCGATGACCCGAACGATCAAGCCGACCACCGCCTGGTGGTGTCTGACGCCGTTTTTGTCTCCCAAACAGATCATCGAGGCATCGGCTTCGATCGGTTATGCCGGGATCGAGTTCGCCCCGCGCGATCAGTGGGATGCCATTGTCGATGCGGGGTTGCGCATCGTCTGCGTGCGCGGGCACAACGACTATATCGACGGCCTCTGCGACCCAACCCAGCACGACCGGGCCGAGGCAGAGATTCTGTCCAATCTCGAGCTGGCTCGGCAGTACGACATTCCCCACCTCGTCTGCTTCACGGGGGAACGCCGGGGGATAGACGACGCAACCGGAATGGCCAATACCGTGGCCGCGCTCCGGCGGGTGGCGCCGGCCGCGGAAGAAGCGGGGGTTGTGCTGGCGCTCGAGCTCCTGAACAGCAAGGTCGACCATCCGGACTATCTGTGCGACCACACCGCCTGGGGGGTCGAGGCGATCACCGCGGTCGATTCACCGGCCGTCAAGCTCCTCTATGACATCTATCACATGCAGATCATGGAAGGCGACATCATGCGCACCATCAACGCCAACCACCAGCATTTTGGGCACTATCACCTGGCCGGCAATCCGGGCCGGAACGATCCGGACGAGATCCAGGAGATCTGCTATCCCCCCATTCTCGATGCCATCGAGGCGACCGGGTTTACCGGATATATGGGGATGGAATACCTCCCGTCGGGCGATCCGATCGCATCGTTGGAAAAGGCGTACCGTCTCTTCGCCGATTGACCGATTCCACCGAAGAACGCAGGCCCACGATTTGGAGGCGGAGCTTCGCCGCCGGCTCGGCTACCGCAGGATGTGGAGAATCCCCTTTTTTGAGATTGGGCCGGTCATCGAAGCAATTGGTAGTATTGGCGTGACGAACCTTTGCGAGCATCGAACATGAGGAGAAGCTGTCTTGTCCGATCCCGATTTCCTGTATCTCCTTGCCGCGTCCTATCCCAATGTCGACGAGGCGCGTGCCGACTTTGCCGCCATCAAGACGATCTATGACGAGATTCACGTCTCGCATATCTTCGACGCGGCCGTTCTGACCAAGGACGACAAGGGCAAGGTCAAGATCGACGAAACGTATCAGGCCGGGGCCCAGCACGGTGCGGCGATTGGGCTTGCTGGCGGCCTTGCCGTTGGGCTGGTCGCGGCCCTTTTCCCACCGATCGGTATCGGCGCGGCGCTGCTTGCCGGCGGCGCGGGCGGGGCCGTGCTGGGAAGCATCACCGGCCACTATCTCTCCGGTATCAGTCGGGGCGAGCTCAAGGAGCTGGGTGACGCGCTGGACAATGGCGAGGCGGGTCTGGTGGTTGTCTACGCGGCCAACTATGCCGACCAGATTGGCAAGTTGATCAAGACCGAGAACAAGTACGTCTCGCGACTGACCGACCAGGCCGCCGACGAGCTGACCGCCGAAATCAAGGCTGCCGAAGGGCAGAAGTAACCTTCCCTCCAAAACCGAAATTCGCGCAACGGCGACCCGGGTACCCGGGTCGCCGTTGTTTTGCTAAGAGAAAAGGACGCCCTACTCCGTCGTGCGTTCTTCATAGAGTGCGATGGCGATTGGGAAGAAGATCGCAAGCAGGAGCAACGACCACTGAAAGCGATACTACGGCGTGATTCGAATGCCAGGATTTGCCCGGTGAAGATATCGCGCAGCATATCGATCACTTTGGTCAACGGTTGATTCTCGGCAAACCCACGGAGCCACGATGGCATCGTTTCCACGGGCACAAAGGCGCTACTGGCAAACGTAAGCGGAAAAGACGAAGACGAACAACGCCGCCTGCACTGCCTCCGGGGTGCCGACCATCATGCCAATGGTGACCCCGATCCAGGAGAACGCAAACGCGAAGAGGAGCAGAATCCCCAGACCGACGATCCAATCGAGCGCGTTGCCCTCCGGCCGGAATCCGACCGCCAGGCCCACCACGAACATGATGACGACGGCCAGGACTCCGCGCAGCAGATCGGTAATCGTCCGCCCTGCTACCACGGCCGAGCGGGACATCGGCAACGACCGGAACCGGTCGATCAAGCCCTTTTGCAGGTCATAGGCGAGACCGATTCCACTGGTCATACAAGCGAAGATCAGTGTCTGCACGAAGATGCCCGCCATCAGGTAGTTCACATACGACATTCCCGGCGTGGTGATGGCGCCGCCGAAGATGTAGACGAAGAGCAGCACGAAGATGACTGGTTGAACCGTCACATCGAGCAACAGTTCGGGCGATCGTGGAATATGGCGCAGATTGCGCTTGACCATTTGCCAGGTATCGGAGATGGCCCACCGGAGACCGCCGGTTGCACTGAATGTGGTCTCGGGTTGGGCGGCCACTGGCGTCGAAACAACTGTGCTCATACGGTCGAAAGCTCCTTCACATCGACGACGTCCGTTTCGGTCGATTCTTCGAGCGACAGTTCGCGCCCGGTCAACTGGAGGAAGACATCGTCCAGGGTGGGTTTACGCACCCCCAGATCGGTAACCGCGATCCCTTCTCCATCGAGCGCCAGCACCACCTGCGCCAGCAGACCGTCGGTGGCCGAAACCGGCGTCATCAACCGGCTGCGGCGCGGGTCGAGCTGAACCTCACCTTCACCAAACCCCTGGACGATGGTCGATGCCCGTTCCAGGTGCTCGGGATGGGTCAGCACGACTTCGAGCCGCTGGCCGCCGGCCTGCTCTTTCAGCTCGTCAGCCGTCCCCCGCGCGATCGCGAGCCCGTGGTCGATGATCACGATGTCATCCGCCAGCCGATCCGCTTCCTCGAGGTATTGCGTGGTCAACAGAATGGATGCGCCGCTGTGCACCAGATCCTCGATCAGTTCCCACATCTGCATACGGCTGCGGGGATCGAGGCCGGTGGTCGGTTCGTCCAGAAAGATGATGGGTGGCCGGGCCATCAGACTGGCGGCCAGGTCGAGCCGCCGGCGCATACCGCCCGAATAGCCTTTGCTGACGCGGTCGGCGGCATCGACCAGGTCGAGGCGTTCCAAGAGCTCGGTCGCGCGGGTGGCCGCATCCGATTTCGACAAGCGCGCCAACTGGCCGATCATCTCCAGGTTCTCGCGGCCAGTCAATAGCTCATCGACCGCGGCATACTGCCCGGTCACGCCGATGCGCAGGCGCACCTCCTGGGGGTGTTGCACGACATCGAATCCTGCCACCTGGGCGGTACCGGCATCCGGCAGCGCAAGCGTGGTGAGAATACGGACAGCGGTGGTCTTGCCGGCGCCATTTGGGCCGAGAACGCCCAGAATCTGTCCTTGCTCCAATGCGAGATCGAGTCCACGGAGCGCCCGCGTTTCCCCAAAACGCTTCTCCAGACCCTGGGCAAAGACGACGGGTTGCGAAGATGGCATGGTCCCTCCAGAAACGGCTGACGTTGCTCATTGCCAGCATGGTGGGTACAATTGAGCAGGAAACCTACCTACCGACCGGTCGGTAGGATATCTGGCAATGACCGGTATGTCAAGAGAGTGAGTTGAGCTATCGTGCTTGCACAGGAGGAGCTCGAGACCGCATCGCCCGGCATCGAGGGCGCTCCCCAGAGTAGTCGCCAGCGGATCGTCGAGACGGCGCGCGCGCTCTTTGTCGAGCGAGACTATGCCAGCGTTTCGATGCAGCAGATTGCCGATGCCACAGGGCTCCGCAAGGCGTCGCTCTATCACCACTTCAAGAGCAAGGAAGCGCTTTTTGCCGAAGTGATGGCGGCGGAGATGGACCGGCTGCTCGTCGATTTCGCGATCGTGCGTGAGTTCGAAGGCCCAATTGGTGAACTATTGGAACGGGTTGCGCTGATCAACTACGCACAGTTTGCTCAGCCGGAGCTCTATCAATTGGCAAGTGACTTTTTCAAGCATGTGCCCGAGTTAGAGCACGAGGAGGTACACAAGCGGCTTCACGAAATGGAAGCGTTCTTTGCCGAGATCTTTGCCCAGGCGGTCGAGCGCGGCGAGATCGCCCCAATTCATCCCCACCACGCCGCCACGATGTTCTTCCATATGATGATGGCGCTGGCAAATGACCCGAACGACTTCCGCTCCATTCCGCCCCCACCACCTGAAGAGGCGGCCCGCCTGGTTTCACATGTCATGCTGCACGGCCTGGTGAGCCCAAGAGCGGAATGAGGAGTTGGGATTTAGGAGCTAGGAGTTGGGATCGAGGCCGCGTTCGAAACCTCGACGACGTGCCTCCGCCCGGGCGGGATTCGCCCGGAATCCGTCCGTTCAGGCCTCCAACAACAGCCGCCCAGGCCAAGGCTCAGGACCGTTTCAAAGACGCCCCAGGAACGCATAGATTTCCGAGCTCCCAGATCCTCGCTCCGAACTCCCCATTCGGCTCAAGACGTGGAGTCGTTCCCCTTGCCGCGAATACGGTCGAGCAGCGATCGCTCGCCGGTCGACGGGTTCGGCCATTGGCCGCTTCCGCCGCTCTCGCGGCGCATCCGGTAGTTGCGCACGAGCCCGAAGATCGACCCGCCGATCACGATGATGCCCAGCAACCAGGCGAGCCAGGAGGGTCCGTTGTAGGTAAGTCGTTCCCCGGTCCCGATCGACCAGATCATGATGCCCGCGACGATCAGACAAAGCCCGACCATCAGCACGCCAATGAAGTTATCGCCCTTGAACATGCTTTCTCATTTCGCAGAGGCAAACATTTCGAATCTCATCAGGATACCGCAGTTTGTGAGACAGGCTGCCCATTGGGATCGTTGCCGATCCGGGTCGCACGTTGACGAGGCTGCCCGATTGTGCTATGTATTATGTACATTCCCTGGCCCCACAAGGTCAGGGCGTGGAAGCCACCTTCGGGTGGCTTCTGCAATTTTGTAGACTTCCCAAATGCGACCTCGCCCGCGCGCCATCGTCTATTTCGATGGCTTCAACTTTTATTACGGTTGTTTCAAGTCAAGCCGATCCTCGGCTTGGCGTGCCTGCAAATGGCTGGATCTCGAGTCATTCTGTCGGGAGATGTTTCCAGCGTATGAGATTTCAAAGATTCGGTACTTCACAGCGCGGGTTAATCCCACTCCCCTAGATCCTGGTACCGAGCTGAGGCAGGCGGAGTATCTGCGCGCAATTGCGACGCTACCGACCGTTTCGATTCACGAAGGCACCTATTCAACGCACCGAAAAGAGCGATACCTTGCCGATCCGTCGGCGAAAAAACCAACATTAAAGGTGCCTCATGAGAAGGTACATGTAATCGTGAATGAAGGAAAAGGGTCGGATGTTAGCTTGGCAACGCATTTGGTTGCGGATGGCTTTCGCAATGCCTTCGATGTGGCGATCGTCATTTCGAACGACTCGGATCTCTACGAACCGATCCGGGTTATATCTGACGCGAGCGAATTGGGAAGACCAGTCCTGCTGGTTAATCCCCATCCGCACAGTGTGGCGTCCAGATTGCGCCAGATGCCAGGAGTGCAATACTGGAAGATGACCCTCAATAAGTTGCAGAACGCCCAGCTTCCCAACCATCTGCGCGATGCGGACGGGACGATCACCAAGCCTTTGACTTGGTGATGGCTCCAAGTGCTCCTCTTCTTGCCAGAGCGGGTTACTACAGCAAAATCCGAAACCTTGGGGACACGCCATCCGCATGGTGCTCGTAGCCGTACGGACCGGTGCCCTCCGATCGGCCCGCAGGCCGAGGACGGACGTATCGTGGGTGGTAACCATTCTGGATTTCGCCATACGACGGAGTATGCTGCTCAGGCCTCTGAACTGAGAGGGAGAGTTTGTCGGTGGAACGTGTGTCTGCACCGATTGGCGGATGCATCCGGTCACGAACGGCCGTTCGCGAGTACAACATTTATGATGGCTTGGCTCGTACCTGACACGAAGGAAGATCGATGGACGCGTTCAACGTACCGCAGCTTTGGCAGGGAGTCGAAGCCCATCCGGATTTCCGGGTGCTCTTCGTCCGTCATGCGGAATCGGATATCAACATCATTCCGGAGCTCGAGATTCCCGCGCAGGCGCTTCCGCCCGACAGCGGCGTAACCTATCCGCTTTCGAAACTCGGGACGCAACAGGCGAGCGCCATCGGCGAGAAGCTGGCCGGAACCGAGCTTATCGCTATCTACAGCAGCACGCGCACCCGCTGTATCCAGACCGCCACCGCGATCGCGCTCCATCATGAGATGACGATTGCGCTCGATGACGATCTCGTCGAGATTGCGTTCATCGATCCCGAGTTCAGCATGGGCATGATCCAGGAAGACGATGTACGCGCGGTCATGGGCAGATGGCAGGCCGGCGATATCGATGCCGCCGCTCCCAATGGCGGTGAGAGTCTGCGCCAGGTCTTTCAGCGGTTCATCCCCGCGGTGCAGAAGATCATCGCCAAGCATGCGGCGCAGGCGGGAACGCTCGTCATCGTGGCGCATGGCGGAGTGATGGCCGGTTGCCTTGCAGCCATCTTCCCGAACATCACGCCCGCGTTTGCGGTTGCGCATCTCTTCGACAACACCGAGACGGCGACCGGTCAGTTCGTCGAAGGCCTGCTCGTCTGCATTGATTGGCGTGGCGTTCCGCTCGAGGAGTCAGGAACTAGGATGTAGGAGTGCGGAACGATCGATTTCCGACCTTCCAGCTTCCACCACCCAACTCCTCCGGCCCCGCGAGGGCACAGGACCTCAGCCTTGATTGGCCGGAACGGTCTCCGGCTCTCCAAGCCAGCCGTTCTTCGAGATCCAGTATTCAGCCGCGATGGTGGCCAGGGGCGGAATCGCCGCCAGGAGTGCGATCAGGATGACTGATCCTTTCCAACGCAGCTTGATACCAGCCGCGAGCGTCACCAGCACATAGACGATGAAGGCCAACCCATGAATGGGGCCGAAGAGCTCGACACCCCGTTCGGTGGTGTCGGTGACGTATTTGAGGATCATGCCGATCAGGAGGCCGCTCCAGGTAAGGGCTTCGATCCAGGCAACCAGCACGTAGTACCGGCCGAACGCGCTGACATTCTGGGGGAAAATTCGTTCCACGAGTGGTGTTCCTTGTCGAGGGGTCGTTCTCGTCCCATCTGGTTGGGGGTCGGAGCGCTCATCGACGAACGCGGGAAGGCGGGCGGCATCGGCTCCGCCAAATGTTCCTGCAACTCTAGCAGCGCAGGTTCCGATCGGCCACGTCTGTGGCGGAAACGCGCCGTATCGATTCGAGTTGCTGAGCTGCGAGCAACCCAGCGGAATTCTCGTGTTGACGAGCGATCGACTCACTGCGTACCATGCACGTGCACAAGCCAAGATTGGCGATGGGGTTCGCCATTGATTACACCTCGGTGTTGATGACTCCTAGCGCGTTTGCGCCGGAGTCTGGCATGCCTGCTCCGGAACGTCCGGGGTGGGTTGTCCTTGTTGACATTCGATGGTCGATGGTTCTTCGTGGCGTCCCTGCTTGGCATCGTTGTTGGCGCAGCCAGCGGGTTGGCCAGCGCACTCTTTCTCCTCGCCCTCGAATGGGCAACCGACGAACAAACCAATAATCCCTGGCTTCTCTATCTGCTTCCCTTTGCCGGCGTGCTCATCGCCTGGTCGTACGCTGGTTGGGGGAAAGCCGCCGCCGGTGGGAACAACCTGCTCCTGGACCAGATTCATGCCGCTGGGGGGTCGAACCGGGTACCGCTCCATATGTTTCCCTTGGTCCTGGGGGCGACGATTCTGACCCATCTCTTCGGTGGATCGGCGGGTCGCGAAGGAACCGCCGTTCAGATGGGTGGAGCGATTGCCGGCTGGCTGTCGCGTGTGTTGAATGTCACCGGCCAGCATCTGCGTGTGATGTTGATGTGTGGGATCAGCGGCGGATTCTCCAGTGTGTTCGGCACCCCGCTCGCCGGCACCGTGTTCGGCATGGAAGTCGTTGCCATGGGAGGCATGCGTTATGACGCGCTCATTCCCTGCTTGATCGCTGCGGTCGTGGGGGACCTCGTCGTCCGGACGGTTGGCGTGCACCATGCGACGTACGTCGTAAGCGCAGGATTTCCCGAAATCTCGGCGGAGACGGTCGTGCCGGTGGTCCTCGCGGGAATTGCCTTTGGTCTGGCGAGCTTACTCTTTTCCGAGGCGACCGCCACCATCGAGCATGTTGCGAAACATCTGGTTCCCAGGCCCGTTTGGCGGACGTTTCTCGGCGGGTTTGTGGTTATTCTGATCACACTTGTCTATGGAACACGGGCATACAACGGGTTGAGCCTGCCGTTGCTGGCCGATTGCTTCAATGGCGAGGCGGTTCCCACCTTTGCATTCATGTTGAAGCTCGTGCTCACGGCGGTGACCCTCGGGGTCGGGTTCAAGGGTGGCGAGGTAACCCCACTCTTCGTCATCGGAGCCACGCTGGGCGTCACCCTGTCCGGACCACTGGGACTGGAGCCGGATACGCTGGCGGCATTGGGGTTCGTGGCGGTGTTTGCCGCCGCCGCGAACACGCCGATCGCCTGCGTGATCATGGGCGCCGAGATTTTCGGCGGTTCGGGCATCGTTTTCTTTGGCATCGCGGTTTTTGTGGCGTACACGATCTCCGGCGACCGCGGTATTTACCACTCCCAACGCATCCTCACAAGCAAGCACCTGCGCGTCGATAGCGCCTCGGTCGGCGGGTCACTGGCCGACGCACGCAGAACGCGTGCCCCGGTCCTCGGCCGAGCGCAACGCCGCCTGACGCGCAACGGCAACGGAGCGAATGAACGGGAACGGGAGGAGACATGAACGAGCAGGACACCCAGATCGGTGTGCTCCGTATCTATCTGCGCAGCAACGATCGCGCTCCACGTTCCAGCCGCTGGTGGAAATCGTGGCTACGCCGGGAGATTTCGCATCAACTCGTCTACGCGGCGCATGCCGATGGTCTTGCCATGGCCGTGGTGCGGCGGTCGCATCTTGGCTTCATCAACCGCGGACCGATTGTCGATGATGCGGCGACCGATATTCCGAATCCGAACGCGGTCGTCCTGATCGAGCTGGCCGGCAAGCGCGACGAGCTCCGGGCCTTTGTCGAACGACATCGGACGCAGCTGATCAACTCCCACATCCAGTTCGGGCTGGCCGAGCAGTGGTCGCTGCCCCCCGCGGGGCATCAGGAGGAAGAGACGGGGTCCGGGTGATTGCTCGGGGATGCAACTCAGCTAAGCACCGCCGGCACAGGGCCAGCGGTGCTTCAGGACACGGAGCTGGCATCCCTGCGGTCCAGGTCCACGAACGCCCTTCTTCGGAGCAACGAGGGGAGGGGCAGGCCCCTCCCCTCGGGTGTCCGTATCTGGGTTCCGGGAAAACCCCTACGCGCAGACGCGCACGCCCGGTTCCACCGTGAAGTTGCACGCGCCGGAGCAGCAATCGCCGTCGGCCGCACAAAGATGGTCCGTATCCAGGCAGCAATCTCCGGCAACACAGAGGGACGGCGTCATCGACTCGTCGGATGTCGGCATCGTTGGGCATTCATGCCCGCACGATCCGCAGTTTTCCGGATCGTTGTCCAGATTGGCGCAAACGCTGCCGCAGGCCACGGTTCCGGCCGGGCAGATCGGCAGATCCTCGCATTCGCAGGTGCCCTCGTTGAGGAACTGGCTCGGCGAACAGCTCACATCGCCACATGGTCCCTGACATTCGCAGGTCGTTGCGTCGAGGAACTCGCCCGCCCCGCAGGACTGCACGCACGCTTCGCCGCACAGCTCTGTCCCCGCGGGACATTGACAGAGCCCCGTGGACGCATCGACGCACTGCGCGCCCGCTGCGCAGCAGACCTCGCCACAAGTCGGCAATCCATCAGGACATTGGCATTCGCACGTGACGGGGTCCATCGTCCAGCCTGCCGGGCACGAAACCGCCGCACAGGCCGCAGGCGTTTCCGTCGCAGACGGCTCGATCCCCGGATCGCCAGGGGTCGTCAGTTGCCCGGGTCCCGTCGTGATCCAGGTTCCCATGTTGCCCATCTCGGGCCCGCTGAACGATCCGGCGGCTTCGCCCTGGCAAAGGGAAAAATCGTTCTCTGCCGTTCCCGTCAGGGTGAGCAACAAGTCATTGCCCAAATCGACCCGCAGGTCGAGTCCCCGACCGGTCGCCTGTCCAACCAGCGGATAGCTCATACCGTCGAGCGTATCGAAGGCCCCGCTGTCGATGGCGCCGTCCACGTTCATATCGAGTGAGAGGGTGCCCTGGTAGACCGTACCGAGCCATGGCCCCAGATAAACCTCGGCGTAAACCGGCAGCGCACAGGTCTGCACGGGGCCTTGGGCGCCCAACGCCTTCACGCCGAGAACCGCGCCGATCCCACCGAGCACGCCACCGGCGCCTACATTCCGGACTGCCTGCCGCCGCGTGGTGCGCGTGGCAAGTGAACGGGAAAACCGATCGAACCGTTGTTGATCCATGCTCTAAGCTCCTGTTGGACGAAAACGTAAGCCGCAAGAACAGAAGAGGTCCCAACCCAAGCAGACCGTTATGCTCTTTTTCTCCCTAACCATGGTACAGGGGAATGTCTTGGGTGTCCGAAATGTGCTGGTCACATGCGGTCAGAGGATTCGCAAGCGCGCGTTGCTGGATGGAAGAAACGTGTCATGGGGACATCTTCTTTCGCATCCGCCAAATCTGGCAATCCCCATCCGCCTCCCAAATCGGGGAGGCGGATGGGGATTGCCGGGGTGATGTTTTCGCAACCCTGGATCCTGGCTTGCCGGCTCGGGGGGGGGGGCGCACGCCCCCGC
>JAMLHN010000030.1 GCA_023957115.1 Thermomicrobiales bacterium | reverse complement strand
CTCCCAGCTCCAAACTCCTACGAAACCGAGAAATCGACCTCATCGGTCGTGACGGTCCCAGCGGTGCGGCCCGGTTGCGCCTGGAACGACCAATAGAGATTGGTATGGGAGATGACCTGCTCCGGTGGGGGAGCGCCCCATTCGGTCATATCCTCGGTGGTATGGGCGTCGCTGACCAACACGGCATCGTATCCTCGTGCGATTGCGCCATGCAGGGTCGATCGCACGCAGACATCGGTTTGCGCGCCGGTTACGACCAGGCTGCCAACCTTCAGGTTCGCCAGCACCCCCTCGAGATTCGTCGCCTCGAACGAGTCGCCATACTGCTTCTCGACCTTTGGCTCTTCCTGGTTCGGAACGAGCTCCGGCACAATCTGCCAGTTGTCGCTCCCTTTGGGCAGATCCTCCGCGTCATGCTGAATCCAAACAACGGGCACATCGGCAGCACGCGCTTTCGCCACAACGTCGTTGATATTCGCGACGACATCATCGCGGTTGTACCCATTGGCGACGACACCATTCTGGACATCGATGACGAGCAGAGCGGTATTGGGGCGATTCGAAAGCGTGGTCATGACGGCACCTCGACGAAAACCAGATACGATCGATAGCAGCGGGACGAGTATCCGCTAGTGTAGATCATATGTTCTCGTTGGTGCAGGGATACGCTCCCCCAACGAATATGATCGAAATCGAGGGCGTATCTGCCCGCTCGGCGGTCGAGTCAATGAGCGGGCAGACGCCCCCTCAGGTACGACCATCCCTGCTCGGTTACGGGGCTTCGACGCCGGCCTGATCTGCGTGTGCCTTGGACTCCGGCGTCGGTTCGACAACCGGTACCGGCTCCGGATCGGGCGGTGGTGACCATGGACGGGAACGGTCGATTCGGCCGGCCAGCACCTCCGCAATATGCTGCGTTTCGCGACCGGTGAAATGGTCGATCTGCTGCCGGCAGGAGACACCGGCCACCGCGACGGTCGTGTCCGATCCGAGGGCGTTGACCGCTGGGAAGAGCCGCTCCTCGCCAATCTTCTTCGAGACGTCGTAGTGCTCAGCTTCGTATCCAAACGACCCGGCCATACCGCAACACCCCGCGCCACTTTCGCTTGCGGAACATCCGGCCGTCTTCAGAATCGACATCGACGGCCCCATGCCGATCAACGCCTTCTGATGGCAATGCCCGTGGAAAAAGACATCCTCGCCACCGTCGAGCCAGTTGATGCCCAGCTCGCCATCGGCATCGAGCTTGGCCAGAAACTCGTCGATCATGAACGAGTGTTTGGCGAGCAGCTGCGCATCTTCGTTTCCGGGGAGCAGGTCAATGTATTCGTCCCGCAAGGTCAGAATACAGCTCGGCTCCGTGCCGACGATGGGGATCCCCAGACGGGCATGCGGCGCCAGGAGCTCTACGTTCTTACGCGCCGATCTGCGCGCGTCGGCCACCAGTCCTTTGGAAAGCATGGGTCGGCCGCAGCAGGCACGCCGTTCTTCGACAATGACCTGAAACCCCGCCGCTTCCAGCAGGTCGACCGCCGCCATCCCGATATGTGGATAGTTGTACGTGGCAAACGTGTCATGGAAATAGACCACGGCGCCACGGGTCGGCCGGTCCGGGGCAAGGGTGCGAACGTGTTTCTTCCAACGCTTCACGAACGTGTTGTGCGTGAAGGTGGACATCTTCCGTTCGGGATGCACGCCAACCGCGCGCATCACCGGCGCGCCCAATGGCGTCGTCAACGCCAGATTCGCCACGGGTGCGAGGGCTGACCCGAGCCGGGAGAGCGAGTGGATCTTGCCAAAGAGCTTGGCGCGTGCCGGGGTCCCATTGGCTTCGTAGTACTGCGCCAGAAACTCGGTCTTGAGCTTGGCCATATCGACGCTCGATGGGCATTCCGTCTTGCACGCCTTGCAGGAGAGACAGAGGTCCATGACCTGGTACGTCTCGTTCGACGTCAGATCCGCCGGTTCGAAGATGTTGCCCGCCAGCGCATTGCGCAGCGCATTCGCACGAGCGCGCGTGGTGTCGTTCTCGTCTTTGGTAGCCATGTAGGACGGGCACATGGTGCCGGCCTTGAGCTTGCGGCAGACCGCCGCACCATTGCACATCTCGACCGCGGCCATGAAGCCGCCTTCCCGCGAAAAATCGAGATGCGTGCGCAGCTCGACCGGATGGTAGTCGGGACCGAGCCGCAGGTTCTCCGTCATTGGTGGCGCATCGACCTTCTTGCCCGGATTCATGATGCCATCCGGATCGAAGATGGCCTTGAACTGCCGCATGGCCTGATAGAGCTCCGGACCGAAGATGACTTCGTTCAGCTCGGATCGCTGCAGCCCGTCGCCGTGCTCACCAGACATGACGCCGCCAAAACGATGCGCCATCTTGGCCGCCTCGTCCGCCATTTCCGCCATCATCTGCACGCCGTCTGCGCTCTTGAGATTGATAAGCGGGCGAATATGCAAACATCCCGCGGACGCATGGGCATAGTAGGCAGCCGTGGTGCCATGCTCCTCGCACATGGTTTGCACCGCGCCAACGAATTCCGGAAGATGCTCGACCGGAACCGAGACATCCTCGATCACCGGAATCGGCTTGTAATCTCCCCGAATGGAATACAGCAAACCGAGTCCGGCTTTGCGCACCGACCAGACGTCGGCTTGCCGCTTGGCATCCATCACCCGTTGGGGGGGAGCGCTCATACCAACCTTGTGCCGCTTGAGGGCCGCTTCGAGCCGATCGCATTTGGCCACCAGCTCGGCTTCGCTCTCACCATAGAACTCGACGCAGAGCACCCCGGCGGGATCGCCTTCGATGAATGAGATCCGCTGGGCGTACCCAGGTTGTGCCCGGGTGAGATCGATGAGCATTCGGTCCATCAGCTCGACCGCCGACGGTTCGGTTTCCAGAATCACCGGCGTCGCCGACATAGCCGGCACGAGCTCTGAGAATTGCAGCAGCACCAGCGCGGTCATCTTCGGCGTGGGGACGAGCTTCATCCGCGCCTGGAGCACGGTCGCCAGCGTTCCTTCCGAGGAGACCAGCAACCGGGCCGGATTGAATGCTCCGTCCGGTTTCAGCAATTCGTTCAGGGAATAGCCCGTCGACCGGCGCCAGTGCGGCGGAAAATCTCGGGCGATCAGATCTCGGTTCGCCTCCCGAAACTCGAGCAAACGGCGGAGCAAACGTCCACGCGTATCGTCCGAGGCAGCCTGGGCGGCAAGGGTTTCGGCCGGAACCTGGCTCAGCTCCGCCACACCGCCGGTGGCAAGCGCGGCCCGCACGCTGATCACGTTGTCACCGGTCATCCCATAAAGAATCGAATGGGCGCCGGTTGAGTTGTTTCCGATGACTCCGCCAATGGTGGCGCGGTTGCTGGACGAGGGATCGGGGCCATACATCAGCTTGTTCGGTTTGAGCTGACTGTTCAGGCTTTCGAGATTGAGTCCCGGCTCAGCGAGCACGGTTCCTTCGTCCACGTTCAGATCGTGAATGCGGTTCAAGTACTTCGAAAAATCGATAACCAGCGCCGCGCCCACGGTTTGGCCGGCCAATGAGGAGCCACCACCGCGTGGCAAGATCGGCACGCCGTGGCTGGCTGCCAGCTCGATCGCCCCAATGGCATCATCCATCGAACGAGGAATGACCACACCCACCGGTTCGATCTGATAATTCGACGCATCGGTGGAATAGAGCATCCGCGCCGTTCGGTCGAATCTGACCTCGCCGTTGATGCGTGCTTTCAGCTCAGATTGCAAGACCCGGCTGGTTTCGAGATCGGCTTTGGATGGAGACGGTTTCGGTGGGAATACGGTGGTCGTTGACACGCGTTCTTGGACCCTTGCATAGCGGCCTCGAAGGGGCCGATACGAACCCGGGACAGGGCGCTCGGGGACGTTCGCGAGTGTACCAAAAGGCAGCGCGGCTGCAGCAGAGGAGCGGCAGATGCCGCGGACACGCACGGAGCCCAGACGGATTGTCCGAGGCATGGACGGCGCGCTCTTCCGGTGATTGCACTCACGTTTCATCCGGGAATGTGCGCGATACGTACACTTGAGCAAGGAGCACGCCATTGATGAGAGACGACCGAAATCCAATCTATTTTCCCCGGGAAGCCGGACGTCGCTACGAGCTCGGTACGATGCACGCGGTCTTCAAGGCAGACGGTCCCGAAACAGGGGATCGCTATGCTATCTCCGAATGGTGGCTCGCCCCAAAGAGTGACGGACCCGGGCGCCACCGGCACGATGCCAACGATGAGATCTTCATCGCGCTCTCGGGACACCCATCGGTACTCGCCGGCGATCACTGGTATGACATGGACCCTGGAAGCACCATCGTCATCCCGGCCGGCATCGAGCACGATTTCGCCAACCGCACCGGCGAGCAGGTGGGGCTGTTGAATGTCTTCGTTCCCGGGGGATTCGAGGCCAACATGCCGGAGATCGTCGCCTGGTACGCGAAGCAAGGCGAGAACCGGCCATGAGATTCTCCCGCCGCTCCCTGCTCGGGCTCCTCCCCACGCTGAGCCTCGGTCGCATTGCCAGCGCACCGGCCGCCGCCCAAACAGAACCTACGTTCGCGCTGCCCATGGGATGGGACGGTCTGCTCCCCGGCGATGGCATTGTGATCCGGCATGCATTCGATGTCGAAAACACGTCGATGTACCCTGGCTGGTGGCACACCGGTGAAAATTGGTATCTCGATTTCGACGGCAATTCCGCCGGCGCCCCAATCTACGCGGTTGCCGATGGAGTCGTCGTCTTCGCAGGGTCGGACTATCCGGGCCGCGTCGTCATCATCCAGCACGACGGCGGGATCTACTCGATGTACGGGCATCTCGACTACGACCTGCTGGTGGGTGAAGGAGCGACCGTCAGTCGCAGCCAGATGATTGCCCGGGTGTTGAACAAGACTGATGGACGCTCGCCGAGTCACCTCCATTTCGAGATGCGTGCCTTCCTGATCGAATCGATCGTCAATGGAGACGCTCCCTGGTACGACTATGCCTGCGGCTACCAATGCCCACCCGGCCCCGGATACTGGCCCTTTTACAGCGAGCTGCTCCCCACCGAGGTCGGCTGGCTGAATCCGTTGCATGTGCTCTACGGACGTGCCTACGGATCTGACATCCCTACGGATGCCGAAGTAGTCGTCTCTCGATCGGGCGATGTTTTTCCACTGCGCGAAACCCGCACCGGCGACCCAACCGGAACCATCCAGCTCGAGCCCGGACAGCGGCTCCCGCTTCTGGAGATCGCCACGGGCGACGAAGCGACCCTGGAAACGAGCGCCGATGCCTATGCGGTCTGGTGCAAAGTCGATTTGGGTATGCAGCGTGGTCCGGGTTGGATTCCAGCCGTTCGCGCGACGAACGAGTTCGTGCAGACCGACGGCCGGCCGGCAACGGTGCGGATCGACCTCCTACCCGGCTGATCCCGGATCTGGAGACGCACCACGCTCGGGAGCGGCGTCGAACCGGGTTGCCGGCACCGAAAGGTCTGTGATGAGTTGGGTGGCAAGCGCGACCACCTCGCCGAGATAGACCCAACCGCCCTGCCGCAGCTGGTGCTCGAGCGGCCCAGACCGCTCGGCAATCGCCGATTGGCACGCGGACAGGCGTTCGAGATCTACGGTCAATCCACCGGTCAGATTCCCATCGTGGAGCATGGTCATTCGGGCGTCCAATGTCTCGACCGCCATATCGAGCAGAGCCGCCACCGGTTCGCCCAGCGCATGCGGCCCAAGCCATTCCTGGGGGGCGTCCTGGGCCGTTGCGTCCGCCAATGCCCGGGCAATCATTCGCGTCTGGATGGACGCATGCTCCAGCGCGAGATCCGCTTGCTGGTAGAGCTTCAGCATGTCGCGCTGGCGGCGCCCCAGCAGATTGAATTGCAGGCTTTCCTGCGCCTGGTCGAGGGCCCTGTCGAGCTCCAGCAGCCGGGTATTGGTTTCCCGCGCCAGATGCAGCGTGGTCACGGCTTCGTCGTTGCTGATCCCCGTCCGCACGGCGTCGGTCAACGTACGAAGATCGTCCTGGATCGACTCGCCCACCTCCAGCAACCGGCGTCGCGCGTCGGGAAGATAGTTCGGTGGGGAAACCGATGCATTGAGCAACAAGCCCACGCCGGTGCCGATCACGGTATTGGCCAAATGCAGTATGGCCGCGTCATCGACCGCCCCGCCCGCGGCCCCGAGCACGATCAGCAGGGCCGACACCGCGATCTGCTGCACACCTCCAGGATCGAGACCGAGCCGGCGCCCCACATAGAACGAAATTAGCACGGCCAGGAAGATGGCCCATGCGGTCGGACCGATATACTCGCTGATGAGCACCGCGAGCAGGATGCCAAAGCCCACCCCAAGCACGCGTTGAACCGCATCGCGCATGCTGCCGGCAATGGTCAGATTGATCGAGAAGATGGCGGTCAGCGGAGCCAGAATTGGCGTCGGATTATCCGGCAGGGTACCGGCAATCAACCAGGCAACAACCGCCGCGACCGCGCTCTTGATGACGCGTTCACCCAACCCGCGAGCGCGGAGCCAGTCGAGCAACCGGCGCAGCGGTCCTCTGGCGCCGGTCACATACTCGATTGCGGTGCTCACTCCCGAACCCATACCGTATCCCGCCTCGAACGATGACTCACGCCCAGGAACGCGGACGCTGGAGGTGTCTTATGCCCAATCGAGCATGTTTTCGGCAACCCATTCGTTGCCTGCTTGCATCAATTCAGGTAAGGTGAACGGACTCAGAAAAAAGGAATTGCGTATGTGCAGGCGTGGTTCCTTGAGGCCAACCCCAGGGAGGATGTCGAAATGCGTCGCGTCTTTGCGTTGGGACTTGCAGTTTGGCTGGCAGCTGCAAGTCTTCTGGTGTTTCCTTTCGATCAGGCAATTGCTCAGGATGATCCCATTCTGGGGGAGGCTCCATATCTGGCGGACGGAGCCACCATTGCCGCATCGGGTACCGATATTGTCGCAGCGGCGGCGGTTCCATCGGTGGATACGTCTTCTCGTGCCGCGTCGGCAAGTTTCTACTACAGCTACTACACCGGCCAGGCCGCTATCGGCTGGACCGGCTCGCACGCGAGTTGTAACGCCGGGACGACCAGTACGGCATTCAAGGAATCGGTGATCAACCGCGTCGCATATTACCGGGCTATGGCCGGCGTTCCGTCCAATATCGGAGTTGCGGTCCAGTCCAGTGCCTCGAATCAGCAAGCATCGCTGATGTTCAGCCGGAACAATCAGCTCAGCCACTCTCCATCGTCGAGTTGGGCATGCTACACCTCTTCTGGCGCCCAGGCGGCCGCGAGCTCGAACATTGCGCTCGGCGCGTACGGTGTTGGAGCGGTTGACGCGTATATGAAAGATGCGGGTGGTGGAAACGCCGCCGCTGGGCATCGCCGCTGGCTTCTCTTCCCCCAAACGCAATCGTTTGGAACCGGTGACATTCCGTCGAGCGGATCCTATAGCTCGGCCAACTCGATCTGGGTCTGGGACTCGAACGTCAACGGCCCACGGCCGTCCACGCGGGATGGGTATGTTGCCTGGCCGCCGGCAGGCTACGTGCCCTATCAGGTCGTCTTCCCACGATGGACGTTCTCCTACCCCGGCGCGAACTTCGGCGGCGCCTCGGTCACGGTCACGCTGGCCGGCTCGAATGTTCCGGTCACCATCGATTCTTCGACCGCAACCGGATACGGCGAAAACACCATTGTCTTCCGACTGAACGGCATGGCCGACTGGGCGACCTGGGAAAACCCAGGCACCGACAAGACCTATACCGTCCGCATCTCTGGTGTGAACATTGGCGGGTCGAGCCAAACGTTTACCTATAGCGTGACTGTTTTCGATCCGGGCACGAGCGCCCCGCCGCCGACGGCGACGACCACGCGCACGGTCACCGCAACGCCCACCAGGACTCCGACTCGTACCGCAACCACGGTACCCGGGGCCTCCACCTCCACACCAACGCTCATTCCGGGCGGGTTTGCGATCGGCGAGATGTTCATGGTGACCAACGGACTCAGCCTCCGGTCGGGCCCCGGCACCTCGTATGGGCGACTCGCCGTCATGCCAAGCGGTACGATCGGGCAGGTCACGGGCTCGCCCGTCTACGCCGATGGCTACTGGTTCTATCCCATCACAGTCAGCGGATATGGATCGGGCTGGGCGGCAGGCGAGTACTTTGCGCATACTCCTGCCACGGCAACCCCCACGTCGACGCCAGCGGCAACGAGCACCCCGAACGCCGACAGCACACAGCCGGTGATTACGCGGGTTCCGGGAGAGTTCATTCCGGGCGACGTCGTGCGGCCGCGCACCTCAGTCAATCTGCGGTCCGGCCCTTCGACAAGCACGGCCGTCGTGGCGGTTGTTCCGTCCTCGGCAAGCGGTACGATCACCGGGTTGCCGATCATTGCCGGCGGATTGACCTGGTATCCTGTCACCTTCCCAGGGTATGGGTCGGGCTGGATGGCGGGTCAATACTTCGTTCTGCTTGAAGGGGCAGATGAAGGACCACCCCCAACCGCAACGTCCACCGCCGTGAGCGGTTACCAGGTCGGTGCGGTTGTCTACACCACCGCCGGGCTCAACATTCGTACTGGTCCGAGCACCGGGTACTCGCCCATTGGCGTCGCGCCAAAGGGAACGGCTGCCACGATCACCGGGGCGGGTGTGATGACTGGATCGGTTACGTGGTATCCGCTCAATGTGCCCGGTATCGGAAACGGCTGGGCGTCTGGCACGTACCTGTCACTCACTCCCACGGTTCAGGGTCCACAATTGCCGACGCCATCGGACCCGTCGGACGAGTATCCGGAAGACGAACCAACCGAGACGGTGGTCTGGACGGCGACGCCGGAGCCAACCGTTTCGGCGACGAGCACACCAGTTCCAACAGAGCCGTTGGTTCCCACCGAGCCATCCGAGCCAACGCAGACTCCCGTGGTTACCGATGAGGATGAGCTGCCGCCAACCGAAACGCCCGAACCTGACGTGTCCGGACCGCAGCTTCCGACGGAAACGGCCGAACCGGAACCCACAGAAGGCGTCGTCCTGATCGAGCCACCTGCCTGGTTGCCCGTCGAGCGCATCCAGCGGAGCCCGAACTCCGACGTGGGTCAGGTGCTCGTCGACCAGGACCAGACGACCACCTGGTATGCCGAAGGACTCGGTCAACCGCTGGCCATGTTCGTGCTGGATATGGGTCAGGAAACGGCCTTCTCGCAGATCACCTGGCTAACCGGACCAAACGGTCTATCCGGAACGATCTATCTGGCCGTCTCCTCCGACGGCGAGAACTGGGTCGATCTCGACCCGACCGCTGCTTACCTCGATGCAGGAGGATGGTCGGTGCTCGACACGCAGATGTCGGCACGTTACATCCGCTTCGTATTCGTCAACGATGCCGGCGCCGAATGGCTTGGCGGCATCAGCGAAGTCCGGATCATGCCGTAGGCTGATCGGACGAACGATTCGATAGCAGCGAAAGCGGGAGCGTCGATGACGCTCCCGCTTTTTCCGTTTCGGTGTACGCGGGTGCGATTCGGTCCAGGATCCAGTGCGCCGCAGGCCCGGCCAACCCCTGTGGGGCACGTCGCCTCACTCGTCTCGCGGCTTGTTGAGCTCGCTGAGCTGGACCCTCTGCCACCCGTGACGATCGAAATTTTCGGCGGCAAGCCACTGTTCGAAATTGGCGCGCAGGCGGGGCCATTCACGATCGAGAATGGAGTACCAGGCGGTGTCTCGATTGTGCCCCTTGACGATCAGATGCTGATAGAACGTTCCCTCGTAGCGGAATCCAAGCCGGTTCGCGGCCTTGCGGGAGGGGGCGTTGAGGGCGTTGCACTTCCACTCCAGACGCCGGTACGACAATTCGGTCATGGCGTAGTCCATCAGTAAGAAGAGTGCTTCCGTGGCTGCCGGCGTCTTCTGCAACGGCGAGCCGAACATGATGTGCCCAATCTCGATCGAACCCGCCCCCGGATGGATGTTGAGATAACTGGCCATGCCGGTCGTCCGGCCGGTCGTCCGGTCACGGATGGCATAGAAAAGGGGATCGCTCGAGGCGGCGCATTCGGTCACCCACTGTGTGAACGAGGAGAAATCGGGAAAAGGTCCTGCTGGCAGATAGTCCCAGAGGCGCTGCTGACCCGGCTGACCGTGCGAGGCTGCGAACAGATCGCCCGCGTGGCGCGCGGGGTCGAGGGTCTCCAGCGTGCAGTAATCGCCGTGGAGCACGGTACGCTCCGGGCTCAGCCCGCGCATAGGAGACACCGGTTCGCCGGATGGCGGCCGGGTTCGCATTCGATCCTCATAGTGCACGGTTGCCATCACACCCTCGCTTCCCTGCTCGCCGTCGATCGTGTCCGCATGATACTCGCGGGGCACGGGGAACCTCCGAAGCTATGCCGACGCGGATTCGACGTCTGTCTCGTCCCGCGCGATCGTGCCCGATCTCCGGGGAAAATACAAACGGAGCCAGGCTATTCCGGGCTCCGTTTGTCTTCCCTTAGTCTTTGCGGCCCTCATGTTTGGGCCAGCGGTCATTTGGGGCTGCCCGGGCAATCCCCTTCTCCCGGGCGGTTCATTACGCTATTCGGATGCTCTTCGTTGGAACGAGCCGCATGTCAAGAAAGTTCCCCGCTCAACCGCTCGTTTCAGCGAACGACCCCTCGTTCTCTCTTCAGATTGCCGCAGCCGAACACGCTGCACCAGACGCAACGCACACGCAAGGGGGTCCGGTGGCGGGTCAGATGGCGGCGTTGGGCCGCGATCTGACCCGCATGGTGGCGATTCACTAGCGAGCGAGCTCGACCTCGATCCCGCCATCGTGTTCCCGCGGCAAGCTCATATCCGGCTGAATTCGATCGCCGGCCGCAATCAACGCCGACCCGATGGAGCGACGCAACTGGCTCACGATCCCACGCTGGTTCCGGTCGCCGGCCTGTCGCGCTTGCCGCATCCGCATCTGACGTTCGATATCGCGTTGCAGCTCTTCGGCGTTCAAACGCATCAGCCATGGTTGTTGAGGATGCATTTCAGTTTGACTCCTGTATGTTCACGGGCGCTCGGCCCGGGGTCTGGATCATCACTTAGGTTGTTTTTCCGGCTCGACGCCCTCACCAGGACTCCTGAACCGCGGGTTCGATCGGCGCAATGCGCCATCAGCTTGCCCCCGCCGGGGGCGACACGATTTCGAATCATGGAATTCCCTCCTGAACGTGCCAGACGGTTGTCCCTGAGCCGGCGCCGGCTCAGGATGCCTACGCGTCACGGGCCAGGTGACGCGCGTTTTGATTACGTTTGGGGTACAAAAATCCCCGGGTCGATACTCAACCCGAGGCGATCTCTGACGTGTCCGGCTGGCGTCCTAGATGGCGCCTGCGGCAGTCATACCCGGGTGAGTGAGATTCGATTGGACGGCGGTACCGCAATAGGAACCATGCAGATTGCTATTGCCGTACATCTTCTGCATCGAATTCATTGGGCCGTCCTCCTTTCTTCTCACGAGCGCCTGAGGTTGGCGCATCCCCCCACTCGGGTCTTTTTCTCAGACGGTACCCGGCGCTTACGCACCGGGCCGGACATCATCATTTCATGGAATACGCTGAATGTCAACCGTTTCGCTGGAATCGAATTTGGATTGCCGTACCTACCGGATCCGATGCTGTCGATAGAATCCGGGCACTGGACGCTCGATGACGTCACTCGGCTGGAGAGAATCGGATGAACGCGGGACAACGGTACGCGACTCAAGTCCACGATCGGCTTACCAAGATGACCGTGGGACAGGAAACGGCAATCGGTGCGGCGGCCACTGCAATTGCAACTGCAATTGGCGACGGGCACCGAGTATGGATTGCAGAGACCACGCATTGTCTCCACGACGAATGCACGTATCGAGCCGGAGGCTTGATGGCAGTCCACAAGCTGTCCGATCCTGTGGCAATCGAACAGGGTGATGTCGTCATCATTGGCACGAATGCTGGAACCACCGCGCTCACGGTGGAGCTTGCGTTGATCAGCCGTGTGCGCGGAGCAACGTCGGTCGCGTTGACCCAGCTTGCTTACGAACTCGACCCTCGGCTCATTCCAGAACACGAGTCGGGAGAGCGATTGTCGGACGTTGCCGATATCGTCGTAGACCTTGGCGGCCGGTATGGAGACACCGAGTTGACTTTCGCTAGTGGAGAAGGGAGTTTCGACGCGATACCAGGTTCGGGCGTGGCGCAGGTATTGGTCATGTGGATGATCTTTGCGTGGGCCACCGAGCTCCTCTGCGAGCGTGGGACACCTCCGCTTATCTGGGACAGCATGCAGATGCCAGGTGTCCATGCCGAGAATCTGCAACGTTTCGCGACGTATCGTGCGACCCGTATCGGGATCGGTCCGGCTCGATAAGGGCGGATTGCAGAACGGTGGGCGCATCGTCGGAGGTATGCGGCGTCGGAGCACCCGCTGCGGCGGGGAGATTCCTTCAGCGTTGCTCAGGACGGGCCCCTCCTTCGTCACGATGACAACAGAGGGGTTCGGAGCGTCAACCATTTTGAAATCGACTGTAAACGCGGCGCGTCTGCTATCCCTTGAGCGCGCCGGCCGTGAGTCCGCGAATGAACTGTTTGGTCAGCAAGATGTAGGCAAGAATCACCGGAAGTGCGGCGACCATGACCCCGGCAAAGATGTACCCCCATTCGGTCGAGTAGTAGCCGCGCAGGTTATTGATTCCGACCTGAAGGGTGGGCGTCCCCGGCGAAAGAATGAGCGCAAGAAAGAACTCATTCCAGATCGTGACGCCATTGAGAATCGCAACCGTGGCCAGCGCCGGTTTGGTGAGTGGGACGACTACGTCCCAGAACGCCCGCAGCTCTCCGGCCCCGTCCAGCCGGGCGGCTTCCGCAAGCTCCCCCGGCATCGAATTCATGAATCCAGCCATCAGAAACACCGAAAACGGCAACCCGAGTGCGGTGTACAAGGTGATCAAGCCTGCATGCGTGTTGACCAGATACAAGGCCTTCATCTGCAACAAGCTCGGCAGAATGGTCAATTGAATGGGGATCAGAAGTCCCGCCAGGAAATAGAGATAGATCGTCCGGCTGAAGCGAAAGTGATAGCGCGTGAGACCATATCCTGCCAGGCACGAGAGCATCACGATCAGCGGAACCGAGATGAAGGTCACGATCGCGCTATTGCGCGCATAGGACGCAATATGAGCCTCTCGCCAGACGCTGGTGTAGTTCTGCCATTCCCATGTTGCCGGCAGCCCCAGCGGGTTGTCGTAGAAGTCGAAAAGCGATTTGAACGACGCGAGGAACGCCAGCACCACAGGCAATAGCGCGAATATGACCGCCAGAATCAGCAGCGCGTGAATGACGAGGCGGACCAACGTCGCTTTCACGCTACGCCCCGCTCGCTTCTGTGGTTGCGGGATGGTTTCCACGCCGATCGATCCGGTCGTCACATCGCCACCTCCCGCCGCCGCAAGAACACCGCCTGTACGCTCACCGCAACGATCAGAAATGCGAACATCACGACGCCGGCGGCCACCGCATAGCCTTGCCGGTACTGCGTTCCGACGATGCCGCCCAGACCGAACGCCTCACGATAGATCACCAAACTCAGGACATCCGTTGTCCCGTCGGGCGCACCGCCCGGACCGCCCAAAACGTACGGAATGTCGAAGGCGCGGAACATCCCAATAAACGTCGAGATCGTCACGATTGTGAACGCCGGGGCCAGCATGGGAAAGGTGACTCCCTTGAACACCTGCCACCCATTGGCACCATCGACACGGGCAGAATCCTTGAGATCGGTCGGCACCGACTGCAACCCGGCCAGATAGATCACGATTGGAACACCGATGTGTTGCCAGGCTTGCACAATCCAGATCAGCTTGAACGTCAGAAACGTGTTTGCGAGCCAATCTCGCTGCAAATCAGGTTGGCCAATCTTCTCGAGCAGCGGGTTCAGCATGCCGATGTTTGGCCCAAGAATGATCTGCCAGATATAGGCCGTCGCAACGAGCGAGACGATCACCGGCAAGAAGAGCGCAGACCGGTAAAACTCGTGTCCCCGCAGCTTGGTGTCCAACGCCAGCGCGATCGGGAGACCAATCACATTCTGAATCACAAAAATGGCAAGAAAGAGCTGAACGTTATTCCAGAGCGCGCCGCGAAACTGCGCATCGCGAAGGATCTCTGTGTAATTGGCGAAGCCAATAAAGTCAGTTGCCGGGCCTAGTCCGGTCCAGTTGTACAGGCTGTACCGAAACGCCGCTCCCGCCGGAAAGATCACGAACATCGTGTAGATGACAACGGCCGGGAAGACAAAGGCGATATATGGGCGCTTCGAGTACGTGATCGCCAGGAACACCGCACTCACGGCGACAAATGCCCCAAGCGTGATAAAGGCGTATCTGCTTTCCAACCGATTCATCAACAAGAGTGCGGTGAGAAGCAGAATCGTGGCCACGATTCCCAGCACCACCGCCAGTCGATCCCGATTCGGAACCGGCTGGGCATGCGGCATCGAATACGCCATGGCGATCTCCGGCATCGATGAAAAGGGACAAGGCGGTGTTCCGCCTTGTCCCTGGAGGAATCCCGCCTAGAACGCGGGGGTAATCATCGCAGTGTTCGCAAGCTGTTCGTCGACGGACGCCTGTAGCTTAGCCGCAAATTCGTCCGGAGGATTGTCCGTATCGAACGCCGAGTTCCCGTCTGTTGTCCAGACTGTTCCGATGTTCAACGTTGGCCAACGCTCGTACCACACAGGGATGTCGAGCGGAGAATTGACCATCACGGTCAGAATCGGATCTCCTTCAGGCTCGACTCCGTCGACAACCGGCAGAAGCTTGATATTGCGGTTCATCGACTGGGCGCCGTCCGGAGTCGCGACCCAGTTGAGGAACGTCAGTGCCGCGTCCATCTTGGATTCATCAATGGTTGGGTTGACGCCATACATCACCGACATTCCCGTATTGGTAACCTGGGAATGGTCCGCGTCCACGGCCGGCCAATAGAAGAATCCGAGCTGTGCGTCGGGATCGATGTCGTAGTATCCCGACAGGTCTGCCGATCCGCAGTCCATCATTGCGGTCTTGCCGGTGGCAAAGAGGGCTTTGGCTTCCGCATATGGTGTGCCGAGGAAATTCTGCTGGTAGAACGGCACCCAGTCGCGCATTTCCTGGACAACGGCCACCAGGTCTTCGTCGGTCAGCTTCCGCTCTCCTGCGAGCAGCTGCTCGAACCCTTCGGCTCCCAACACCGACGAAGCCAACCCGATGTAGTTGAAGTACGTCAGACTGCCGTCTTTGGCAGCGATGGAGTAGGGCGTGATCCCCGCATCGAGCAGTTGTTGCATAGCCGCCCGGAACTCCTCCCAAGTGGTCGGTTCTGCGGTGACCCCAGCCTCCTCGAACAGATTGCGGTGGTAGCAAATGCCAACGGTGTATCGGCCGCTGGGCGAAGCCCAGATCTTCCCATCGATCGTCACCGCATCCACGGCAACATCGACCACCTGCGAGAGATCGACCTTGCCAGTCAAATCGACCAGGGTACCCGCGTCAACATAGTTGTTCATCTCAGGTTGCGCCGGGACCATATAGAGATCAGGGCCGGATCCAACATTGAGCGCGGACTGAATCTTGGTCTTGTACTGGTCGTTTGTCGTCATTTCGACATCGATCTGAACGTCAGGATGAGCTGCATTGAAATCAGCCATCACCGCCTTGAACGGATCGAGCAACTCTGGAAATTGTCCCCAAAACGTCAGCTTGGTCGCTTCCTGATTGAGCTGGAAGAATGGCGTGGTCGAATCGGGCGCGGCAGAAACACCGGCAACGGTCGCGGCCACTCCCGCGCCGGCAGCAACGCCGGCGGTTCCGAGTAGACTCCTGCGTGAAATCAGAGATTTGTGCTGATCTTCCATAGTGACACCTCCATTGACGCAGAGAACAGGACCTCTGGTTCTTCCCAGCCCTTGCTGAGCAGTCGTCCTTTTCGACTGCGCCTTCTCCGGCGCAAGCGCTCACTCCATTGAACACAATGTGCCTGAACATTCTTTGGCACATCGCGGATAAAGTCAACAGGTAGACCCAGCTCGACGCAAATCAACCGTTGCGAATGCCGGTGGAAGCAACTCCAGCCGGCCCGCAACCGGAGGACGCAAACTCTCCTACCGCTGCCCATACCCCGGGACCGACGCCAGGACCGCATCCCAGGCGACCTCAGACGCGGCGGTGGCAAGCAGCATTTCGTGCAGCGGGCTTTCGACGGCGTTGGTGCTGACCGCGAAGAGGACGTCCCCGTCGACGGCCATATGGAAGGGCTGGATCGCCCGCGCCATCGAGGCGTGGACCTGCCGGGCAATGCGACCGAGCGCACCCGGATCGGTCAGCTTCTGATCGATGACCAGCACGGAAAGCGTTGTATTCGTGGAGGGTCCGCGGAGCGAGCGGTCGATCTTCATCTCCAGATCGGCCAGCAGGGGTGCACGCTCACCAGTCTCAGGATCGATATGCCCGCAGACGACCTTGCCCGACCGATCGTGAATCGCGCCAACCGGGTTGGTGACGACGAAAAACGCAATCCGCACATCGCCGATCTGTCGAAATGCACCGCCCTGCCCCGCTTGCTCGGCACGGTCGAAGAGAAATCCTTTTCCAGCAGTCGCCGACCGTCCGACCCCACGCGCGCCAAGCGGAAAGACGCCCGGCTTACGCGCCTGCCAGGCCGCATACCCAAGCTCGGCGTCCGGGTGGATGGCGTTGGCACGAGGCCCGAAATCGTAGATGACGCCGCCGGCCACCGCCGCCAGTGCGTCCCAGGTCACCGTGTTTGCCCTGGCTTCGAGGATGGCGCGGTTGACCCCGGAGACCGCCTCGATACCATAGACCGATCCGCCCGTCAGGCAGACGGCGTCGGTAACGCCGAAATCCCCAACCGCATAGGGGGCGCCGCCGCGGGCATCGATGAGCAGTTCCGCCGGCTCGTCGAACGCGATCACGGTGCAGCCGGTTGGCCCTTCCTCGTATTCGGCGATCCCAATCTGCACACCGGGAAAGTCGAACTCCAGCGCCGGGCCGGTGAAATCGGTCTTCGGGGTCAGGTCCTGGCGCTTCATCGTTCCTCTTTCTCGACAACATGCGATGGTTCGATATCTGCCGATTGTACCGATGTGCAAACCGGCGCGATCCAGACGGTCACTTCGGGGTAGCATTCAGCGATCCTGGGTTTTCGGCCGACGGGAGGAACGTGGACTACGCAGGCTGGTTCGGCGAGACGGTTCGCTGGTACATCGCGCTCATCTTGATCACCTGGGGGCTGGCGCCGGCCGTGCGCTGGTTGCTGGGCGGTCTGGCCGACTGCGGCGCAAGCGTTGCCCGGCCGGCGGCGTTGCTCTTCGTGCTCTGGCCGACCTGGTTCCTTGCAGGTTCGGTGAAGCTCCCGTTCACCTCGGCCGGCATCTGGATCACGCTGGCAGTCCTCGCGACGATCAGTTGGTACTGGGCCTACCGAAACAAATGGATCGAACGCGACTGGATCCGCACCCTGCTGATCGTGGAAGCGGTCTCCCTGGCCGCCTTTGCCCTCTACGTGGGGTTGCGCGGATTTACGCCCGAGCTCGCATCGACCGAAAAGCCGATGGACTTGATGTTCATGATGTCGGGCTATCGGACCGATACGATTCCACCCGCCGATTCGTGGATGTCCGGAGAAACCATCAACTACTACTATCTCGGCTACCTCATCCACGGGACCCTGAGCCGAATCGTTGGCGTTTCTCCCTGGACCGGATACAACCTGGCCCTGGCGACAACGGCCTCGATGGCCTTTGTCGCAGCCGGAGGGGCGGCATTCAACATCGTACGGCGCGCCACCACCGCGCGCCTGGCCTGGATTGCAGGCGCGCTGGGAGCCTTGCTGGTCGTTGTCTTTGGGAACATGCGAGCCGCCATCGAATTCGTTCGCGACCCGGGCGGTATTTGGGGAGTGTGGTGGTGGCAGTCGATCGGTTGGTCGTCGAGTCGCGTTGTTGTGGACCATGGCGCGAGCCAGGAACAGACGATCAATGAATTCCCCTGGTTCAGCTTGCTCCTGGGCGACCTGCATCCACACCTAACGGCGCTGCCGTTCACATTGCTGGCGCTCATGATTGCTGTGAGCGTTGTGCTGGCTGGCCACAAGGACGATCTGAATCGACAGGATTGGGGGCGATTGGTCCTTTCGGGGATGCTCGTCGGAGCACTCTACCCCTTGAACAGTCTCGATCTGCCGACCTATCTCGTACTGCTCTGCTTGGCGATTCTGGTCGTGGGAGGCTGGAGGCGCACGACGCTCTATCGCATTCTGGTGGTCGGAGTCGCGGCGTTGATCGCGTGGCTCCCCTTCACCTTGCGGTTTGTGTCGTTTGCCGGTAATCCAGACGATCTCCCTCAGTGGGTACAAGATCTGCCCGTGCTGCCGAAGCTGCTCACGACCGTTGGATTCTTTTCCGGCGAGCGCACCTCAGTCAGCGAGTTTCTGACTGTTTTCGGATTGACATGGACCGTTTCCGTCGTCTATCTGGGTTTTCGACTCTGGCAATACAGCGTGGCGCACGGACGGCCAAATGTCCCGCGGTGGGCGTGGGCAGTGACGATACTTGTTCTGCTCGTCGCCATCGCCTTGCCCGCGCCGGTGGTCGTCCTGGCTGGGCTACCGATTGCGGTCGCAATCTGGCTGGTTCTGAATGGGCGACGAAACGATCAGCTGTCGTCGGTCATCCCCGAAGCGCTGATTGCCTGCGCCTTCGGATTGGTGTTCATCACCGAATTCTTCTACGTGCAAGATGACTTCGCGGGCCGCTATAACACGCTTTTCAAGGTCTACTATCAAGTCTGGGTGTTACTCGGAATCGCAGTCGCGACCGCGAGTGTACAGCTCTTTGTCGACTTCAAGGGGCGGGTAGAAATCCGCGCGGCGCTGGCGGTGTTCGGCGTTGCTGGACTGCTGGCAGGGTTCGCCTATCCAGTGATCGCGACAGCACAATGGACAGAGGTAAGCGGCCCGCGCGACTGGCGCGGACTCAACAGCGTGGCATTTATGACAACGCTTTCTGCCGACGATATGGCAGCCATACAGTGGCTGTACGATCACGCGCAAGTCGACGATGTCGTTGTCGAGGCCCCTGGCTGCTCATACACCGTCAATGGCGGAATCCCCACCTCCGGCGCCGCCACCATGTCGGGGATTCCGACAATCATCGGATGGGGCTATCACGAGGTGCAGTGGCGCGGTGGGCAACCAGAGCTCTTCGATCAAATCGGTCAGCGGCAGGCCGACGTTGCGGCAATCTACGCCAACCCCCAGAGCGACCTGGTCGAGACGTATAACGCCACACTTCTCTTCGTTGGGAGTTACGAACGTTTTGGTGCGCCAGGCTGCGATATTGCCGGCCCATATTCATCTGTCCAGAATCCCGATTTCCCCGGAACCGGTTGGGAAGAAGTCTTCCGAAGCGGCGAGACGGTCATCTACCGCCGCGTCGAGACGACCGGATAGGCCCACTTCCCAAACGCAATCTGCCACTCGACCGTGGTTCGATTCCCACCGTTGAAACGCTGGGCCGACACCCCTTTTGTGTGCATACGCCGCATCACCCTATAGCGTGTCCCAGTAGCCCACAAACGTCTGAGCGTGCCCGCAATATCGACCCCAGTTCACGGTTTGCGCAAATCCCTAGCTCCTAAATCCCAACTCCCCGCTCCTCTTCCGATTCCGACAACCGATACCGGGTCACTGACGGGAAGACCCAGGCAACGAACGCGGCGACCCCGATCGTCGCAAGACCGCCGATGGCGACCGCCGGTCCAGCGCCGATCACCGACGCCGTCACGCCCTTCTGGAACTCTCCAAGCTGCGGTCCGCCCATGCCAAGCGATCGATGCACCGATGCCACCCGTCCACGCAGATCGTCCGGGGTGAGCAAGGTGCGCGTCGCATGACGGAGCGCCATGCTGACCGCATCGGCGGCGCCGCTCAGCCCCAGGAAGAGCAAGGAGATCCAAAGCGTGGTGCTTACCCCGAACCCGAACAGAAACGATCCATAGGCCACGATCGAAGCAAGCACCCAGAGCCCCGCACGATCGGGGAGATGGGTAATGCTCATCACGATCGCCATCGTGACTGCTCCTGCCGCCGGCGCCGCCAGCAGAAACCCGAGCCCGCGCGGTCCCACACCGAGCACGTCGTCGGCGAAAATGGGCATCAGTGTGGTGCAGGCGCCAAAGAGTGTCGCGAGAAAATCCGCAAGCATGACCCCGAACAGCGTGGGAGTCCGGCGCAGGAACTGCAATCCCTCCACCGCGGCCTGATAGCCGGACATGGTGATGGCCACCGGAGGCGGGCGTTGCTGCATCATCAGGACGGCGACGATCACGGCCAGGAACGACAATGCGTCGACCGCATAGGCTCCGGTCGTACCCAGGGTGGCGATGATGAGGCCCCCGGCAGCCGGCCCGACCACTTGGGAGACGTGCGAAACCAGCACGCCCATCGTCGACGCGCTGGGGAGCTCTGACCGGGGCACCAGCAACGGCATCAACGCCTGTCTGGTCGGATTCGAAATTCCCTCGAAGACTGCGGCCAGCATCGTGATGGCGTAGATCGCCCAGATCGTGATCCGGCCCGATCCGCTCAGAATCGTCAGGGTCAATGCCAGCGCCAGCAGGACCGCCTGCGTCCAGACCAGCGTTCTTCGCCGGTCGCCCCGGTCGGCCATCACTCCACCGACGATGCCGAAGATCAGGATGGGGATGAACCGAAAAAGACCCAGCAATCCGAGCTTGAATGCGTCGTGCGTCAGCTCGTAGACCTGCCAGGCAATGGCGACGCGCTGGATCTGGGAACCCGCCTGCGAGAGCGCCTCGGCAATCCAGAGAACACGAAAATCCCGAAACCGGAGAACGCGGTAAGATCGACTCGAGACGGACTGGCTCATGCGCCATCCGCCAGCAACGCGTGGTGAAGCTCGCGATCCGTCATCGTGCTCACGCCGTCGGGGCAAGTGAAGACCCGCATTGTAAAGAAAAGAGACAGGCGGTACCGAACCAGATGACGCAGGGAGCTTCGCGGACGTCCGAGCCATTGGACCAACGTGCCGGTCACAACCGGAGCATGTGCCAGCCCAGGCCCAGAGAACGTGACCTTCCGCCCACTGGCGCCAAGCGCCGGAATATGCTGATCAAGCGTGGTCTGCTGCTCAAGTGTCCCTATTGCGGTCAGGGCGGCATCATCCGCTTTCCGTTCTGGATCAAAGCGTGTTGCCCACGGTGCGGGTATCAGTTCGAGGCCGAAAGCGGCTACTTCGTCGGTGGCTATGCCTTCAATCTGGTCGGATCCGAGGTCATCGGCCTCGCAATCGTCGTGATCATCCTGTTGCGAAGCAACCTCTCGCTCTTCCAGCAGGAAGTCATCGGCGTCGGCGCGGCGATCTTGATGCCGATTCTCTTCTTCCCCTGGTCCCGCACACTCTGGATGGCATTCGACCTGATCCTGCAAGGCGATCAGCATCTCGAGCGCGAACGCGTGATGGACGAGTAGTACAGGTCCAGGGGCCGGGTAATACGGAATCCGTATGAGTGCGAAGGGATAGTCGAACGACGTGCCGAGCAGCGCTGACAACGAGCGCTGGATGGTCACGGCGGATCACGTCCTTCGTTCGCGACCGTAGGCACTGAAGGAGTATGAGCCGAGCGTTTCAACGTTGGGAACGCGGCGAATCGACGCCACGCCCTCCCGTAACGTTCAGACGGATTCCATATAAGATGAACTGAGCTCGTCCCCCGGCTCGGCCACCTCTTCTCGATCTGCCTGCTGCGTGCCGCGTGCTGCCTGCTTCTCCGGACTCCGGACCCCGAGCCTCATCCACCCGCCCGTCTATACTCGGCCATTGGCCTGTTCGGGCACGACGTTGCATCGGTCGAGGAGCACTATGCGGGAGCAACGGGAAAATGCCGGGAATCGTGACATGACAGACGCGGAGCGTCTGCGACGGTACGGCGCGCGCAGCGAGCAACCCGCAGATCAACGCGAAGTCGATCTCTACGTTCGGACGTACACGACCCTGTTGGAGAGCTCGGGCGCCGTCAGCGTGTCCAGTTTCGAACCGGCCCACCTGACCGCCGCGCCATCGCTCCACGCTGGCGCGACCGAAGCCGAACCCGACATGAACGCGATGATGTATTCCCTGCAACGCCTGCCGGCGAAGGTGATGCAGATTCGCCACTTCGTCCTGGGACAAAGCGCAATCGCCTTCGAGCGCGCCGGCTATGCCGACTTCAACAACTGGTCGCTCGAAACCGCGCCGGCCCGCCGCCGAAAATGGCACTTCGACGGAGCGGAAACACTCGGTGCGCTGATTGCGTCGTCCTCCGATCTGGACGACATGATTCCCACCATCGTCGCGCTCCAGATCGAGCTCACCAAAATCCATCGCATTCTGCGCTCATCGCCGGAAGCAACCGCGCTGATCGAGAACTTCGCCGCCGGCGAACCCGAAGACGCTCCATTGGCCGCACGGGTCGGAGAGCTGCTGATGATCTCCGCGCACGACTGGACACGGCTCTGCGGCATCTGGGGCGCCGAGCTCTGGTCCAATCTCCTGATGCTAACCAGGAGCCGCAAGCGCTGGGACATTCGCATGCTCGGCGTCAGCTACCTTGGCTACAATCGCGCCACCCGGCAATGGTGGGCGCCGGTGCAGGTAGCGATGGCGGAGCTGGGATTTCTCGAACGGCCCGTCTATTTCGTCTCGTCCAATACCCACAGTCTGGTCAACACCCTGGCCGGCACTGCCAGACGGCGGAAAGATGCGCTCACGCAATATATCCGTGACACCATGCACGATGACCTCCTGCCGGAGCTGGAAGCGCTCGAAACGGGCGCCAGCCGGTCGTCATGGGAAAATCTGCTCTATTTCGCCGCCCGATCCTATTTTTCCGAGCCAGGCCGTGTGGCGGAGCGCACGGTACGCAATCGGGAAGAAGGCGAATCCGGCATTCATCATTTCAGCTCGACGGGCGCCATCGACGTCGGGACCCAGCTCATCGACCTGCAGCAGCTCGACGTGGCGTCACTCGATCCCCGATTGCTCCGGCCGGGTGAGCGGATCGTCCCCGGGAACACCGACGCAATCATCGTCAATATCAACTATCCCCTGGGGCTCTCCGCCTACCACATCATGTCGCAGATCGCGATGAGTACCGAGCAGATTCGTGGGATCTATATCCTTGGCAAAGCCGCCACGCTGAATGGGCGAATCGGCGATGTCATGATCGCCAATGTCGTTTTCGACGAGCATTCCGGCAATACGTACTGGCTGGACAACTGCTTCTCCTATGCCGACCTTGCCCCGTACCTGGTCTACGGCGCCGCGCTTGACAATCAGAAGGCGGTCACGGTCAAAGGGACCTATCTGCAGAACCAGGGGTACCTCGATTTCTTCTACCGTGAGAGTTACACGGTGGTCGAAATGGAAGCCGGGCCCTATTTGAACGCGATCTACGAAGACCTCTTTCTCGACCGGTATCCACAGGATGAAGCGATCAATCTCGCCCAGCATTCCAACGGACGGCTCGATCTGGGGATCATCCACTACGCGTCGGATACGCCCTACTCCCGCGCCCAGACCCTCGGCGCGCGCGGTATGTCGTATTACGGGCTCGATTCGACCTATGCCTCGACCCTCGCCATCGTGCGCCGCATCTTCAAGCAGGCCGGCATGATCGAACGCGCGTAGGCATACGCCCGCCTTCTGCCGTGGCGATCCGCCCCAGATTGTCATCCTGACCGCACGGCAGGATCTCCCTGGTGTTGGTTGCCGTCACCGTTCGGTGCGCGCGTCGGCTGCAGAGCTCCGGGCAGCTCCGATGAGAGAGATCCTTCACGTCGTTCAGGATGACAGTGAGGATCGACCGTGAACCCTGCGTGTACGGTCCCGGAACAGCAACCCGGGATGGCGTTAATGCCATCCCGGGGCGGTTACCACGATATCCAGGAGTCAACACGGTTTAGCGAGCGGTATAGCCACCGTCGACCACGAACTGCGCTCCAGTGACGAACGACGCTTCATCCGAAAGAAGAAACGCGGTCACCGTCGCGACCTCAATCGGTTGTCCGAGCCGTCCAATCGGATGCAGCGGGACCAGGAGCTCCTGGTCGATTCGTTCGATGAGCGGTGTTTCGATATACCCGGGATGAACCGAGTTCACCCGCACACCCTGGCTCGAATACGCAACTGCTGCAGATCTGGTCAGCCCGGTTACCCCGTGCTTCGCGGCGGTATAGGCGGGGGCGGTCGGCTCGCCGACCAATCCCAGAATCGACGACATATTCACGATCGATCCCCCGCCAGCCGCCAGCATTGCCGGAATCTGATAGTGCATCCCATAGAAAACACCATTCAGGTTCACGCCGATGACGGTATCCCAGTCATTCGGCGGCAAATCGGCCGCCGGCCCGAGCGTTCCGCCGATACCGGCGTTGTTAACCGCCACGTGCAGCGCGCCAAAGGTTTCGACCGCAAAATCGACCGATGCCTTCGAATCGCCCGGGTTCGAAACATTCGCCGCGAAAGCGGCGGCGGAACCACCATCCGCTTTGATCGAATCAGCCACACGCTGAGCCGCATCCAGGTGGATATCCGTGACCACCACCGCAACTCCCCGCTCGGCCAGCAAACGAGCAACCGCCTCACCGATCCCGCTCCCACCACCGGTGATGAGCGCCACTTTTCCATCGAACGCTGTCATTTCGGACCTCCTCCTGATGGGCGCATATGCATCATATTGTGGCGCGTTATGTCATTCATATGTATGACGATTCTGTGGGTGAACGTGACAAACGCATAACGAGACGGCGCTTCTTGTGCACCGTCTCGTTATGCGTTTGTCAACGGAATCGCGGAATCCGAACGATCTGAATCCAACCGATCGCGCCTGCCGCGCTAATCCATCACGGTCAGCTCGCGGGTCGCTTCGTTGAGACGCTTGGCGCCCGTTTCGGTCACGACGACCGTATCCTCGATGCGCACGCCGAGGTTGCCTTCCAGGTAAATACCCGGCTCATCCGAAAAGACCATGCCGACTTCAAGGGGGGTGGTGTTTCCCCCCACGAGATAGGGTTCCTCGTGGAGATCCATACCGAGCCCGTGACCGACGCGATGGAGGAAAGCCGGTCCATAGCCGGCTTTGGTGATGACGTCGCGTGCGGCTTTGTCGATCTCTTCCGCCGGCACTCCCGGTTTGACCGCTTCGAACGCAGCCTGGTTGGCCGCCTTCACGGTCTCGTAGACCTTACGATACTCCTCGGTCGGCGTCCCGACGAAGACCGTGCGCGTCACATCCGAATAGTATCCATTGAGCCGCCCACCCCAGTCGAAAATGACCGAATCGCCCTGCTCGATAACCCGGTCGCCGGTGTGATGGTGGGGGGATGCCGCGTTTGGCCCACTGGCACAGATCCCGAACGACAGTCCAATCCCGCGTTTTTCCATCATCCCACCGAGGCGCTCGATCGCCTGGGTCTCGGTCAGCCCGCTGAGCTGGCCGCTCTCGACGAACTCGTGCCAGGCCTCGTCGGTCAGGCGCGCCACCTCGGCCAGGTTGTCCAGCTCCGCTTGATCCTTCGTCACCCGCAGGTGCGCCAGGATCGGTTGACCAGAGGTCCAGTCGCCGTCCGGCATCGCGTTCTGCAGTTTCAGGAGGAACGTGCTCCAAAGCTGATCGCTCACGCCCAATGTGACGCCGGCGGTGTCCCCGATCAACGATGCTGCCAGCTCGGAGGGGGATTCGGTCTCCTCCCACCGGCGCAGGGTCACCGTGGGCTCACAATCGGTTGCCAGAAACGATTCGAGCACTGGGACGACCAGATCGGGCGTGCCGTCCTGCCGGATGATCAGCAGGTTGAGTCGCTCGCTCAGATGTGCATCGTATCCAATGAGATAGACGAGATCGGACGACGGGCCCACCAGCAAGACATCGATTCCCTGCCGTTTCATCTCTTGCTGGGCATTCTCGATGCGCTCGGCATAGACCGCTTTGGTCGGAACTCCTGGGGCCATTCTGGATTCTCCTGCACACGCAACCGTCCCTCGATGCGCCCGATTCTAGCATCGGGTTTCCCGAGACGGTTTCAGGACACGCGTATTGCCGATTCGCGCACGTGGCGATAAAGTAGTGATACTAACTACTTTATGACTGAGGTGGACGATGCAGGAATCCGTTACGGCAACCGAAGCCAACCGCAACTTTGCCGCGCTCCTTCGCCATGTCAAAGAAGGAAAGACCTATTTGATCACGAGTCATGGCCGCACGATCGCCCGTATCGAGCCAGCCGATGACGCAGACGCACAACGAGCGGAAGCGCATCGCGCACTCATCGAGCGATTGCGGACACAGCCAGGCGCGCAATTCGTTCCGTGGACCCGGGATGAGCTCTACGACGACGAGCCGAACGAGTGAGTGTTGCACTCGACACCAACATCCTCGTCTACGCTGAGAGCACCGGCGACGAGCCACGCAAGCAGTCAGCGCTCGCGATCACGGATCGCCTTGGACGTGCCAAGATCATTCCCACGCAGGTTCTGGGCGAGTTCTATCGGGTATTGGTGCGCAAGGGTGGATTGTCGCGTGACGACGCCAAGTATCGGGTCGTTCAATGGTCCGAGAGCAGCAGAGTTGTGTCCGCCAGCGTCGAGACTTTTCAGGCGGCGCTTGGATTGACCGTCGATCATCAGCTCGACATCTGGGACGCCGTCATCCTGGCTACTGCCGCCAGCGCCGGTTGTGAGATCCTCCTCACGGAAGACTTGCACGACGGATTCACGTGGTCCGGTGTCACCGTGGTAAATCCGTTTACTTCGCCTCGACACCCTCTGATCGAACTCCTTCTCGCCGATTCGTCTCGCTAACGTGGCGCCGCGGACGCATGCTCTTGCAACCCAGCGTGGCTGGAAAACAACAAAACTGGCGGCGTTGCCGCCGCCAGTTTCGGTTTTCGCATCGATGAGCGAACGACTACTCCTCGACGACGAGCAGCGTGCCGCGCATCCACGGATGCGGCATGCAGAAATACGGGTAGGTTCCAGCCTCGGTAAACGTGTGCGTGAAGGTTGCACCGGTTTCCATGAATCCCGAATCGAAGACGCCATCCGGCGTACCCGAGAATCCATCCGAGAGCCCCGACGTCACGGTGTGCGCCACCGAGTCGTGGTTGATCCAAAGCACCGTTCCACCAACCGGGATCGTGACCACCGGCGGGCTGTACGCGATCTGGGCATTGTCCGGCAGGTAGGCGCCCTCCGGCATGACCACTTCGGCCGCGACATCGGTGGCAACCGGGGTTGCATGCGGTTCGACCTCGGTATGCTCGCCCGTAAGCGCAACATAGATCTCTGGATCCGGCTCACCTTCGATCACGATCTGACCGATCGATCCCTTGTAGAAGGAGCGCACCAGCGAGTGGTCGACCAGAATGATGGTCGACGGCACCAGCGCGTCGAGCTCCGCGACCGTACCGCCGCCGGCCACGACGAGCGTGGACTGGGAACCCCGGATCGGCACATTCGCCGGATGGGTGGCCGCCTCGGGATAGACCAGGTCCCAGTGCGACCCGATCGGGTGGAAACTGGAAACCAGGTTGATCCCCTGGTTGACGAAGTAGATGCGGGCGCGCTCTCCCACCTGCATATGCAACGCGTTTTCGCCCCGCAATGCATCGGTGCGGCCGTTGAACGTGACGTAGCGCGGGTGCTCGAGGAGCAGACCGGCACGATCGAACTTGGCCACGCCCTGATCTTCCGCACCGACCTCCATCACGTACCACTCACTCTGAGAGATGGACCATTCATGCTCGACCTCCGGAAGCGGTTGCTCCGGGTCGACGATGATCATGCCGTACATGCCATGGGAAATATGCTGAGGCACATCCCCATAGGCACAGTGGTACATGAACGTACCGGGATAGAGCAGGCGAACCTGGATCGTCTTCGTCTCTCCCGGATTTGCGGTCAGTGCCTCGGCGCCACCGCCCTGGCCGGTGACCGCGTGGAAGTCGATATTGTGCGGATGCATGCTACTGGGCAGATTGGTCATGGAAATCGTGACCATATCGCCAACGCGCCCGCGGATCACTGGGCCGGGAGAACCGCACAGCACGTCTTCCTGCCCGGCAATGCGATACCCCCACATCAGCGTGCTGACGCTGTTCTCGGGATCGAGCGGGCAAACGCCTTCGATCGACTCCAATGCGACGTCGAAGGTCCGCTGATCGGATCGTGCAATCGGCGGCGGCACGTTTGGCGCCATCGTTACATGGATCTCATCGTCGGGAGCTGGCTGAAGCTCGGCAACCGGAGTGAGCGCCGGCCGCACGCTATCGACCGGGGTCCATCCATCGGCGGCCGGAGTTTGCGCCGAGGCGTCGTTCTGAAACACCGCGAACGGCGTGGCAACGGACGCGCCCGCAACTGAGCCCAGAAAGAGTCTCCGAGATACACGATTGTTCAACGTCTGACCTCCTGTACGAAATATTCCTGAGGCACAGCACCTGCGCCCAACACCCATGACGTGCGCTCTCAGTACGCTCCGAGATTTGCTATGAAGTCTGCCGCGCACGGTGAGCCGGAAAGATCACATTCTGAATTTCGACGTTACAGATTCGTGACAATTGCACTATTCCGCACAGAAGCGCCCAGATTCTCGCACAGAATCGGGCCGATCGAGACGAAAATCACCCTTGCCCGCTGGCGCCCACGTGCAGTCTGACCAACCAGGCGCCACACCCGATACAATCGTCATTTCGAACGGTTGCGCAGAGGTGGCGGTGAGTACATTGAGCGAGTCGAGCACAACTCCGGTCGTTATTGGCATTACGTCTCCGCTCGAGCCGGAGCATGTCGAGCGAATACGAAACGCCGCGCCGGGACGGATCGATGTGCGTTATGCCCCCGATCTTCTGCCGCCCGCGCGCTATGTCGCCGACCATGAGGGTCCCGACGGCTGGACGCGCTCGCCCAGAGATCAAGCCCGCTGGGAAGCGATGCTGGCCGAGTGCGACGTGGTTTGGGATATCCCGGAGGTGGTTTGGGACACGCCCGGCGCCACGACGAAACCGGTGCTGGAGATCCTGCCAAAGCTGCGCTGGATTCAGACGACCTCAGCCGGGGTCGGACCGATGATCACAAATCTCGGATTGGCCGATACGGACATCCTTGTCACGACATCAAGCGGGATCCACGCGAAACCACTGGCGGAGTTTGCTTTTGCGGTCATGCTGACCTGGGTCAAGGAGCTTCCGCGCTTGCGGGACGATCAGCGGGCGCACCGGTGGGAACGCTATTGCGCCGGTGAGCTCGATGGCCGAACCCTGACCGTCGTTGGACCGGGGCGGATCGGACGCGAGGTCGGTCGTCTGGGCAAGGCATTCGGTATGCGCACCATCGCGGTTGCATCGCGCGTCGATCCGGAACGCTCCCAGTCGCTCGGCTTCGATCAGGTGTTCGATCGTTCCGGGCTGCACGCCGCGCTTGGCCAATCGGATTTCGTGGTGCTCTCCACCCCGCATACGCCAGACACCGAAAACCTGATCGATGCGGCGGCGATTGCCGCCATGAAACCCGGGATCGTGCTGGTCAACATCGCACGTGGGATCGTGATCGATGAAGACGCCATGATCGAAGCGCTCCGGAGCGGGCAGATCGCCTTCGCCGGGCTCGATGTCTTTCGCACCGAACCGCTCCCGACCGAGTCACCGCTGTGGGAGATGCCCAATGTCCTGATCGCGCCGCACTCGGCCAGTACCGCCTGGAGTGAAAATCAGCGCATCACCGACATTTTCGTACGAAACATCCCACTCTTTCTCGAAGGGCGCTACGATGAAATGTCTCCGTTGCTCGACAAGCAACGCGGCTATTGACCGACACCCCAGGAGTACATATGCCGTCGAACGTGATCCCCGAAACGCATCTCGACTTGCTGGATAAGCCCATTCTGGTCCATTGCGCCACGATCGGGCCAAAGGGCGAGCCACAGTCGAACCCCGTCTGGTTCCTCTGGGACGGCGAGCAGATCGTGCTTTCGATCGAGCCCGCCGGGCAAAAGGCAAAGAACATCGAACGCGACCCACGTGTCTCCCTCTCGATGGCCGACCCTGACAATCCGATTCACTATCTGGAGATTCGCGGTACGGCGGCCTTCGATCGAACGGTGAACAGCCAGGATCCTACCGTCATCGCCATGGTGCGCAAATACACGGGCAACGACACCTACCCTGGCATGCCGGACAACCATTCCCTCTTCGTGGTCGAGCCGCATCGTACGACAACGATGTAGCGGTGACGGTCGAACCAATGGCCGCCGGTCCTCTTCCTCCGGACAGCCACAGGGTCCGCGCTTCGCCACGCGCTCTTGACAGCAATCGGTAGGATGTCCGGAAGTGAAAGAAGCGGCTGGCCGGTCCTTCGTCCTGGGTTCCCGGGGCACATACCGGGTGTGGTTCCGTTCCACTCCAGCCAAACATTGCCCATTGGGGAGGAATCATGTTCCGCGCGACCATTCGCCTGCAGGCCATTGTCATTGCCGTTCTGGTCACCATGCTTGGAACCGGTATGTTTGCGACGACGGTCGTAGCGCAACCCGTGTCCGGCGAAGCCGCCGAGCAGATCAGCGCCTTCCCCGCGTTCGATCAGATCCCGGGGCTTGCGCAAGTCGCCGGAAACCGTTGGTCCTATTTGAATGCACCGGACGGTCCGGACGAGATCGACACCTTTGTCTTCTCCGGGGTCATGGCGTTCACGTTCGATTCGGATGCGTCGGCCGACGCCGCGTTCGGCACGATCGCCAATTTCGGCCCTCAGCTCTGGATGGTCTACACCTTCTCCCAGTCGTACATCGAATTCGAAGGTGAGCCGTTTGCGCGTACCGCCCATTATGTCATCGACCCCGCCGGCGACGAATCGCGTCAGATCGGCGACCGTTCCATCACCTGGACGTTCGGCACCCGTATCCTCCCCTCTGGCCGCGCTGAAGAAGACCGGCCCACCGCGGTCACCCTGGTACGGGACGGGAATGTGCTCTTCATCAGCGGGATGACCATCGAGAACTGGTCGGAGCGCACGATCTCTCCCGTCTGGATGCTGACCGACACTGAAGCACTCGCCCAGCGATTCCTCGATACCGACGGGGCAACGACCATCGACCGGTTGCCAATCGACAGTGAGGATCAGGAATTATTCTCGACCAGCGGGGTCTTCATTCTTTACGAGAACGACATCCCCACGGTCACGCCAACCCCGACACCGACACCAACTGAAGTGCTGATTGCCGCGGATCCAATCGATCCGACGCCCTCCGTGGATGCAACCGGCAGTCCCATCCTGGCATCACCCGTTGCTGGCACACCCAATCCGGCCGGGACCCCGGCCACACCCGGGAACGGCTCGGATGCCGATTAGGGGGTACAACCGAAGAGCAACACCTCGGGAAACTTGTGAAAATCTCTGGATTTCTTGGGTGCCAAAAAATCCGCGTTCTCCGCTCCATGCGTACGGTTGAAATGCGGCAGGATGGCTGCCGCGACCGGTAACAGCCGGGACACCCCGGCAGGAGATAAGGAAGCAATGCGACTATCCATGAGTCCCGCACGCGCATTGTCGATGATCGCCGCAGGGATCGCCCTGACGCTCGGTATCGTCATCGCCCCCACCATCGCATCGGCCCAGGATGCTGCCGCCACGGCACACCCGGCCCATATCCATTCAGGATCGTGCGCTGAGCTGGGAGACGTGGTTCACCCCCTCACCGATGTGAGCGCCGATGCAACCAGTGACACCGGCACTCCAGTCGCTGACGATGCGTTCGCCACGCCGCATTCCATGGAGGCCATGGCGAGCCCCGAGATGGACACCGGCATGGGTACCCCGGTTGCCGGTCCGTTCGGCGTCGGCGTCGCGACCAGCGAAACGATCGTCCAGGCCGCACTTGCCGATTTGAGCGCCGGTGGCTACGCCATCAACGTTCACGAGTCGGCCGAGAACATCGGCAACTACATCGCCTGTGGCGATATCGCCGGCACCGCGGCAGATTCTGGTGACCTCACCATCCAGCTCGCCGCGCTCAACGACTCTGGATATACCGGCACGGCCGTCTTGCACGACAACGGTGACGGAACCACCACCGTCTCCATCACCCTGATGCAGGACGAAAGCTAGACGCTTCGAAGCCCCATCCTTCGACAAGATGGAGCAGCAAAAAACGGCCCGGGCAATCCCGGGCCGTTTTGCATATTCAGGTCGTCATCCAATTGGCCGGCGGAACAACGCTCATTCCTCCAAACCACAGGGCGGTAGGCACGTCATCCCAAAACACGTTTCCACGCAGGACCACCCTGCGGGACAGCCCGAGCCGCTCGGACAACGGATGAGGTTGGGAGCGCCAAAGAGACAGAGAATCTCACCATCCACGCAGTGCGTATAGCAACGATCCCCACAGGCTTCGATGTGGGGGTCACAGGTCGAGCAGATATGGCAGATCTGCTGGTCATCACAAAGCGATCCCTCGGGGCAGACACATGTGCCACCGCAGCCGTCACTGCCACAATGAGACCCATCACAATTCGGAACGCACTGGCAGGTTGCGGTTTGCGGGCCGGAAACTCGGGGCCGGCGCCAGGATCCGATCCGGAGATGCGGACCATGGTGGGACGATGGGACTCAGAGACGCCCCATGGACCACCACAAGAAGCGGGAATCACACATCGTGCGAAGCGCGTCGCCGGCCCCTCGCTCCGAGCACTCCGCTCACTTATGATTAGTGTTTCCGGAACGCGCACCGTCGAGCGATCCGGCTGGTGTAATCCGTAAGCGGTTCTGGAGTCTTACATTGCCATCGATGCTCGCCTCTTCCAATGGGCATGCCGCCCGTCCGCGGCTCAATCTCGCGCTCGATCTCGACGGAGTCCTCACCGAACATCCGCGTCCGCTCGCCATTGCAGCCTCACAGAAATTCGAGCTCGATCTTCCAGAACGCGCCTTCGTCGATTCGGCGGGATTGAACGTACCGCAGGCAGTCCGGGAATGGGTCTATTCGGACGACGGCCCGGCATCCCAGCTCCTGCCGGCCGAGGGCGCGCAGCGGTTCGTGCGCGACGTGGTCGAGTTGCTCGGGCAGGAAAACGTCCAGATCATCACGGCCCGGTCGGCCGCCTCGGCCAACATGACCCGGCACTGGTTGCAACGACACAACTTCCCGGAGATCACGGTTCTCTTCGCCGATGACAAGCCAACCGTCGCAGCTCAACGCCGCTGCAATGTTGCCGTCGAAGACAGTCTCCGGCACGCGCGATCGTATTCCGATTCCGGCATGCTCTGTTTTCTGATCGCCCCGCCCGATTCCTATTCGGACGATCTGCCGGGTGTCGTCCGGGTCGATAGTCTGACGCCCATTCCCGGCTTGTTACGCGATGAGATCGAACGAATCGACGACGGCAAGAATGGAACCGCCGCATTCGCCGCGCGGCCGCGTATCGTCATCTCCGATTCGATCGACCGCGATGCGCGGTCGGCCCTGGCCGAAGTCGCCGAGATCATCGATGTCGACGGCACCGATACGCCTGCGCTTCTGGCGGTCCTGGGCCACGCCGATGCGCTGATCGTCCGCAGCGAAACCCAGGTGACCGCGGAGGTGATCGCCGCCGGACCGAATCTGCGCGTCATCGCGCGGGCGGGGGTCGGCGTCGACAATGTCGATCTCGATGCCGCCACCCGGGCCGGCGTCCTGGTGCTCAATGCGCCGGGCGCGAATCGGTATTCGGCCGGCGAGCATACGATCGCGTTGCTGCTGGCCATCACCCGGCAGATTCCGCGGGCAAACGAATCGACCCATGCCGGCCGGTGGGAGCGCAAGCGACTGAAGCCCATCGACCTGCGCGGCCGGACGGCCGGCATCGTCGGTCTTGGGCGCGTCGGAGGGGTCGTCGCCAAACGCCTCGCCGCCTTCGAAATGAAGATCCTTGCGTACGATCCCTATATCTCGCAGGCTCGGTTCGACGAGCATGGCGCGGAATCGGTCTCCTACGAAGAGCTTCTGCGCCGCTCGGACATCATCACATATCACGTGCCATCGACCCCCGAAACACGCAATATGCTCTGCGCCGAGACGTTCCCCTTGCTGAAGGACGGGGTTATCGTCATCAACTGCTCCCGGGGCGATGTGGTCGATCAATATGTCCTGGCCGAGGCGCTCAAGACCGGAGCCGTGGCCGCTGCGGGGGTCGACGTGTTCCCGCATGAGCCGGCCGTCGATGGTCCACTCTTCGGATTGCCAAACGCGGTGCTTTCGCCCCACACCGGTGGATCGAGCGAGGAAGCACTCAAGGCAGTCGGAGAGATGATCAGCTCCTCGGTCATCTGTGCGCTCAACGGTCAAGCGGTACCCAATGCCGTCAACCTGCCGCCGGCTTCGTTGGTGGCGCCGGAGCTGCAACGGTTGACCTCGGTGGCCAGTGCCGCCGGACATCTTCTGGCGGTGCTGCAACCATCCCCGCCGGCAGGATTCCGAATGACCGTCAATGGCAATGTCCCAGACGATGTGACCGAGCATGTAGCCGGAGCCGCATTGAGCGAAGCGATGCATCTCTGGACGCACCGGCGGGTCACCCCGGTCAATGCCCGTTTGATTGCGGGAGAGCTGGGGATGGATGTACGGGTCGACGCGGGCACCCGCGATCCGAATGTGATTCCCACCTTCTCCTTCGAAGCGACCGGCGAGCCGGAGGAACCGGCCCACCAGGTCCGCGTGGTCTGGGACCGCGCGCAGGCCGGTATCGTGGCCGTCGATCGTTTCACGCTCGATCGTCCGCTGGCGGGAGAGTTGTTGATCACTCACCACCGGGACGTGCCCGGTGTTATCGGCCGAGTCGGTACCATCATCGGGCGGTATGATGTCAACATCGCCGGTATGGAAGTGGGACGGCATCATCGCGGTGGCGAGGCGATCATGGTCGTCAATGTCGACAACGAAATTCCCGATGGCGCGCTGCAGGAGATCCGCGCGATTCCGGGTATGGTCGGTGCGTTCAAGATCTCGTTACCGGCCGACCTCAGCCGGCCACGTCCGGCGACGCCCGCGCTGGCAATGCCGGATACGATCTAGGCACGGGTCGCGCGTTCCTAGATGATGTTTCGAGCGCGCCGTCAGGATTTCAGCTTTCGTTTCAGTGGAGAAGGAGTGCACGGGATGAGCCTTGGATCGTTTCTTCGTCGTCGAGTCCAGGTCGTGGCGCTTGCCTCGGGGCTGGCCCTCATGAGTCTCGCGTTGCCGCTGGCGGACACGCTCGCACAAAACGATGTCCAGGTGCAGGTACTTGGACAGGGCGTACAGGCCACCGCCGGTGGCAGCAATCTGGTCAACCCGACCACCAGTGTTTCGACGACCGTCACCCTGGCGGCCAGCGAATGGACCGGTGGGTACTACCAGGGCAATGGCGCCTGGTACGGGCGACCATGGGCGGCGCTTTATGGAACCCAGACCCAGTACAGCACCGCTACCGTCACCATTCAGCTCAGCTCGACCCCAACCGGTCCGGTGACGCTGACACTGACCGGCCTCAATGACGAATCGGGCACCAAGAACCCGATCAATATCACGATCAACGGCACCTCGATCTTCAACGGCACGAGCTGGTTCGCCAGCTGGGACGGAAGTGGCCAGGGCGAGAACGCGCCGTGGACGACCGTCGCCATCACGATCCCGGCATCCTACTTCGCGCTCGGCGCCAACAGCATCGCGGTTTCCAACCTGACCAATAGCTCGAACTTCAGTCAACCACCGTATGTGCTGCTCGGTGCGGCACAGATCAACCTGCCAGGCGCGAGTGCCTCGGTGAATTGACTCGATAAGGACCGCGCCCCGATGGAGAGATCCTTCACGTCGTTCAGGATGACAAGAGTGGAGCGGCTTCACTCGGTGTCATTCTGAGCGACACGAAGAACCGCTCTTCGCCGGAGGCACGCCGTAGAAGACTGTGTTTCAGTTGCAATACCAGCGCCTCGGAGGAGAACTGACTTGACCGCAACCACCACCGTCACCGCATCCCGAATCGGCAAGGACGAGCTCACCAGCATCATTGCACCGGACGCGAGCCCTATCAGTCAGGATGGCGTTTCGATCCCGGCCCGCGACTATCGTTCCTGGATCAATGCCGACGGCAGCATCGAAACCGGCATCTGGGAGTGCGACGCCGGCACATTCCGTTCCCGCTTCGAGCAGTACGGGGAGATGATCTACATCATTCAGGGCGAGATGGTCTGCACCCCCGACGACGGTGAGGCATTCACCCTCGCCGAAGGAGACTCCTGTACCTTCCCACGCGGCTGGTCCGGCACCTGGGAGGTCAAACGCCCCATCCGCAAGCTCTATGCCGTCTGGACGAACGAGAGTTAGTAGGCGGGTCTGGGGTCTGGGGTCTGGGGTCTGGGGTCTGGGGTCTGGGGTCTGGGGTCTGGGTCTGGGATTCGTACGCGGGGATCTGAGCTTAAGTTGTAACCATTAACGTCCGTGTCCTGCACTACGCCGTATGGGTGGGGCTAACCGCAGGTACCGCATTGGACTTCATCGATGTACCAGGTGTCATCGATGTTGCGGAAGATCATGTAGGACGGTGGTGACGCACTTCCATCCGCGTACTGGTATTGGTACTGAATCACAATGCGACCGTCATCGAGCTTCTGCGTTGCCGTAATCGCCGGAATGTACAGGCTGTCGGAGAGTGGGGTCGGGGGAAGACCGAGTTGCACGACATTCCCCCAGACTGGCTCACCGTCTGGGTTGATCAGACTGCGTGCAATCCCGGACGGCGTCATCAGATAGAGCTTCTGTCGTACCGATCCCGCGCTCGAACACGCGAAGTACATATCGTAAACCGGCTGGATCTCTGCCACGATCGTCTCGTCGACCGTCATGACGGGAGCGAAGGCCACCTCTGTCGGCTGCAACGACAAGCGTTCCGGACCGGTTGGCCGCTGTTGTCCCCCTTGGTACATCACATCGCGACTCGCCGCCGAGAGAATCGCGGCAATTTCATTGAGCCGGAGGACATGCGTCGTGCAATCCTCGGGCCGCGCCACCTCTCCGGTAAACGCCAATGGCGTCGCTTGCGGCGATCCAAATATCGGCGCGTTCAGCGACAATTCGGGACCGCCACCGCGATCAGTGAATCCGGGGAGGAATGCGGCGAGGAGACCCACCACCAGCAGCGCTGCCACGGCAGTCTGCAACAGGACCGACCGCGGCATGCCGCGCCATACCGTTTGTCTCGGCCATTCGTCCGTGCGACGGTCGATTGTCGGTGCAAAGGGACTACGCGATCCGGTGAAACCGGAATGCGTCGATGCCGAAGATGACTGCATGAGATCCTCCCACAATTGCTGTTTGAATGCGTGGGGAGCCACCGATCGGCTCCCCATCTGGTGCAACCGAGCCGCGATCGTCGCGAGCTCTGGTTCGACCTCATGCCGGGGGGCCGGCTCCCCCGCAATGAGATCGTCATAGAAGTGATCGAGATTCACGGCGGCCTTCGACCGCCAGCGCTTAAACACGGCCACTGGGAGACTCCTTGGTGGCATTGGTCGATTCATCCAGGAGCTGCCGGAGCCGTTCGAGGGCACGATACTGGGCCATACGAATTGCCCCATGTCGGCGGCCGAGCACCGCGGCAATCTCCTTGCCCGTCAAGCCGGCGATCCGCAATGCGATGACGTCACGTTGCAAAGGTGAGAGCTGAGCGAGCAGTTGGACAACCCGGTCGTCCGACTCTCCAGTGAGGTAGTGCTCCTCCGGCGTTGCGCCAGGATCGTGCATCTCACCGGCAGCATCGAGCGGGACCGTTGGCCTTTGTCGCCTGGCCATGTCGATCACCACCCGGTGGGCAATCGTGAATAACCAGCTTCGGAATGATTTCGACCGGTACGTCGGCAGCGCCTTCAGTGCTTTGGTGAACGTCTCGCTGGTCGCATCGGCAGCAGCGTTGGAATCACGCAACAGACGCCAGCAGTATCCGTAGATGGCATCCACATACGCTTCATAGAGGGGAGCAAATGCCGTTGGATCTTGTTGGGCAGCCCGTATGTGGACCGCGTCCAGCTCTTCCTGCTGGTCGCGGTCGCCTGCGAACGGCACTGTCATCGCTCCCATCAGTCCTCCTCAGAAGTCACCTGCTTCTGAGGACTGAAACGGATGAGACCCCGAATGTGTCACGGGCTGGATGCGGAGTCCGAAATTCTGGGTCCGGAGTCCGAAGCGCAGAGACCTGTACTGCGCTACGAAACCGGGTATGCGAGGCATAGGTCCTCGCGAATGGCTCGGGACCGGAAAAGGCTAAGAGGAGCGCCCGTGCTGCGGCGCTCCTCTCCTACATCCGACACCGTGCGCCACTCCGGGCTCCGGACTCAGAACACCGGACCCACCGTTCTACACGTCGTACGGCCGACCCGCATAGGCGGCCAGGCCCCAGAGGTCGGGCCAGATGAAGTCGGGTTGGATCTGATCATTGGGGAGTTTTTCGGCGTTGCGGTTGACCCAGGCGGTTTTCATACCGAATTGCTGGGCTGGGCCGATATCGTACTTGAAGCCGAAGGCCGTGTGGAGCATCCGGGCAGGATCGGCGCCGATCTGTTCGATCGCATACTCGAAGACCTTCGGCGACGGTTTGTAGGCACCGACATCCTCGGCCACGATCACCTTGTCGAACGGCACGCCAATCTGCTTGATCGAATGGGTGATGATGTCGCGGTCCGTATTGGAAATGATCGCCAGATTCAATCCCGCTTCGCGGGCGCGTTCCAACGCGGGTTTGGTGTCGTGGAACGCCTGGATCGAGCGCATCGCCGTCGTCATGGCCGGACCGTACGAGTCGCTCCACCGGTAGTCCATCTCCAGACACCAGCTCCGGATACTTTCCGCCAGAATGTGCTTATAGGTCTGATACGGTCCCTGGATGATCTCGAATTGGATCTCTTCCCAGCGTCTCCGCAGCTCGGGGCCCGGAGGCGGCTCGGGCGTATTGCGCAGCCCGATCGAGTAGCAGAGCGAGCCGAACGCGCCCTCCCAATCGACCAGGGTGCCATAGCAGTCGAAGGTGATCCAATCGATCTGGTCTCGGGTAATCTCGTCCGCCATCTCAGGCATTCGCTCCTTCCGTCAAATAATCGAGCAAGGTCCGCACGCCCACACCGGTCGTGCCCTTGGGGGTATACGCCGCTCCCGTTTTGGTCCGGTTGGCGCCCGCGATATCGAGATGCGCCCATGGGAGCCCCTCGGAGAAGTGCTGGAGGAACAACGCCGCGGTGATCGAGCCACCGGCACGACCGCCGCTGTTCTTGAGATCGGCGATTTCGCTCTTGATCTGCCCCTCCAACGCCTCGGTCAACGGCATGCGCCACATCAGCTCGCCGGACCGCTTGGCCGAGGCAAGGATGTTGCCGGCCAGATCGTCCCGGTTGGCATAGAGCGCGGTCGTCTCACTCCCGAGCGCGACCACCTTCGCTCCGGTCAACGTGGCCAGATCGATCATCTCACCCACCCCAAGCTTCGAGGTGTAAACCAGTCCATCAGAGAGCACCAGGCGTCCTTCGGCGTCGGTGGAGAGGATCTCCATCGTCACCCCGTTCATGCCCTTGATGATGTCGTCCGGGCGGAATGCCTCACCCGAGATCATGTTCTCGGCCGCGCAGATGACGCCATGGACCTCATGGGGACAACCGAGCGCTTTGAGCGCCGTCATCGTGGCCAGCACCGCCGCGCCACCAGCCATATCGCCCTTCATATCGAGCATGGCGTCGGCCGGCTTGATCGAGTACCCGCCGGTATCGAAGGTGATGCATTTCCCGACCAGGCCGATCGATCGGATCCCTTTTTTGGCGCCTTTCGGCTTGTAGGTCAGGTGGATCATGCGGGGTTCATTGACGCTCCCTTTCCCAACGGTCAGGGTGGCCTCCGCGCCCATTTTCGCCAGTTCTTTCGGTCCGAAGATCTCGCAGGCCAGACCAGATTTTTTGGCCAGCTCTTTGGCGATGTCCGCAACACGCGCCGGCGACAAAACGGCGCCCGGCTCGTGGGTCAGATCCCGTGCAAGGTTGACCGCGCCGGCCAGCGTCGTTCCTCGCGCAATCGCCGCCTGCGCGTCCGTCTCCGAAAGCCGCTTATCGACGAAGGTGAGCGACTCGATCGCGGGCGTTGGTTTCTCGTTCTTGACCGTTCCGAAGTACGTCTGGAATCGGTAGGTGCTCAACAGGGCGCCCTGCACCGCGCCGTCGAGCAATTTCGCTGGATCGCCTCCATCGGGCAACGCGGCAGTCACGGTCTTTGCGCCGGCATTCCGCGCGGCCACGGCCGCCACTCCATATGCCTTGCGCAACGTTTCGGCATCGATCGAATCTGCCGCGCCAATGCCGGCCAGCACGACTCGCCGCGCCTTCATTCGTCCCACGGTGGGCACCACCATCTGGCTCCCAGGTTTGCCCGTCAGCCGCGCCTCGGTCGCCAATTGCTGAAGCTCGCCCTTGAGTGAGGAATCGGCGTCGGCCACGGGTCCAGAAAAGGCCAGCTCGCCAGACTCGTTCGTTCGGATCGGAAGAATAAGCGCGTCGGCCGCGACCTTGAGCGGATTTCCTGAGTCGTATGCGATCGTCAACGTCATCGAAATGCCTCATTCCGTATGCGGCCCAGAATCGAGCCTGCCTGCGGATGTCATTCTCGCACGACGGGAATTGGGTCCAACGCCCGGAGCCCAGGGTCCAGCGCGCGCGAAGCGATGCCCTTCGGCTACGGACTCGGGACCAACTGCTCAAACCGCAACCGTCGTGCCACCCTCCGCGCACGAACGCTCGATGGCGAAAAGCGCGCGATGCGTGTTGATGCCATCGCGCACGTTGACGTGGCTCTCCTTGCCTTCGATGATGCAGTCGAGAAAATGATCGACCTCGCCCTGGAATGGGTGATGGCTGACCGCGCCACTATTGGGCAGTACGGTCGGAAACTCGATCCAGCCGGTTACGCCGGGCACCTTCCGGCTGTAAAACCGGTTGTCACGCAATCCGCCCTCGGTGCCAAGCACGTCGACATTGAACTGGTACGGCATCCACTGCTCGACCGCGGCGGAGATCTTGCCCGCTTTGCCATTCGCAAAGCGGACAATCGCGGTCTGGCCCGGCAGATGCGCAGGGTTCTCCACACCCGTGAAGCCCAGCGCGCTGACCTCCACGATGTCGCTTTCCATGAGATAGCGCGCCAGATCGACGGCGTGGCAACCGCCCAGAATCATGGCGCTGGCATCCATCTTGGACAGGTGATTCTCCGAACCGGGATATCCACTCTGCTCCGGGTTATGCCAATAGTCGGTCTGGACGTAGATGACATCCCCCAACATTCCCTCGTCGATCAACGCCTTGGTCGCCAACGTGGCGGGATTGAACCGCAACACGAAGCCGCAGACCGTGCGGATCCCAGCTTCGGCGACCGCAGCGTCCATGGCATCGAGCTCCTCGACCGACATCGCGATCGGCTTCTCCACCAGGCAATGCTTGCCCGCCTGGGCGGCGGCGATGACATCGGCGGCGTGCCGGTCGTGCGGCGTGGTGATCGAAAGCGCATCGAGATTCGGATCGTTCAGGAGGTCGTCGATATTGTCGTAGATTCCAATTTTCGAGGGATCGATACCGACCTCTCGCGCCTTGGCTTCGGCGCCGGCCTTGGTCCGGCTTCCAATCGCAACCACGTCACATCCGGGACTATTCAGATACGCGTCGAGATGTCCGCTGGAGACGTTTCCCGCCCCAAAGATCGCCACCCCAATTCGATCGTTTGCTGATACCACGATTGCTCTTCTCCCTTCGTTCCTGGTTCGACGTTGAGTCGTAGGCATTGAACCAGAAACCGATCCGGAACACCTGCCGCTATGGGAAGCTCGCTCGATACGTCATGCCACATCCGGGTGAACACGACGGGATGGGGCACGATTGGTTCGCAATCGCTCAGATTCCGTAGACGTTCCATCGTATGCGCAGCCGTCAGGATCGGCCATGTTCCCCCGGCAGACTGGCACTGCCAGTGACGACACTCATCCCACAGCCACACGACCGGCGTTTCTGAACATAGTGCGGCAGGTAGCGTTCGATCGGCGATCGATCCGGATGCTCCAACAACTCGATCAACGTGCCGACACTGGTGGCCCCAATTTCGCGGATCGGCTGGTGAATCGTCGAGAGAACCGGCGTGGACACCAGCGTCTCTTCCAGACCGTCGAACCCCATGACCGCGATGTCTTCCGGCACTCGGATTCCCTGATCGTGCAACGCTTGCAAAACACCCAAGGCCATCACATCGCCGGTGACAAACATGGCGTCGGGTGGGTTGGCGTTCTCGGCCAGCATTTGCGTCATGGCCCGATAGCCACCGCTTCGGGTGAAATCCGAGTTGACCGACAGCGATGGATCGGGACGATATCCGGCCTCCTGCAAGGCGCGTTCGTACCCCGTATAGCGGTCGACGGCGACGATCAGGTCGGGCGGCCCGTTGATGATGCCGATCCGGCGGTAGCCGTGCTCCAGCAGATGCGCCACCCCATCCCGGGCTGCAGCCCGATTGTCGACATCGACAAAATCGACCACCTTATTTGGGTGTCTCCCGATGAGCACGAAGGGGAACTGGTCTTCGATGAGTCGATCCAAAATGGGCTCTTCGACCGCACTCGAGACAATCACCACCCCATCGACATGACGGCTCCGAATGAACCGCTGGTAGATCCGGTCAGCGATGTCCGCCGAGTCGCCGGTTTCCATCAGAATGGTCACGCTGTAGCCAGCATCATTTCCGACGCTAACCGCCCCCTGGATCACGTCGGCAAAGAATGGATCCGTGAGCACGACGCCGACCGAACGGGCAACAAGCAATCCGATGATCCTGGTGCGCCGCGACGCGAGACCGCGGGCCAGCGCATTGGGAACATAGTGATGTTCGCGGATGACCTGTTCGACCCGTTCACGGGCAGCATCGCTCACCCGCGGATCGCCATTGACCACCCGGGAAACGGTGGAACGCGATACCCCTGCCAGCGCCGCAACTTGTTCCAGCGTCAACACATTCGGCTCCGCCGCCACGAGCACACATCAGCAACGTCACCAAGGTGCTCCGGCCAATCCAGATGAACCATGATTCTGATCGATGCGGACCGCCGCGTCCGCTCGGAGAACCATCGGCCGGCCACCATGGCAGCCGGCGTGGGCAAAAACGCTCGAGATCTGGGACGTGCGATCGAAGGTTACTATGCCACGCGATTCTTGAGTGTCAACCGTATCCACACCACGGAGGTTTCAACGGATTCCGACGCCCAACGATGAGGACCGCTCCCGATCGGGAGCGGTCCTCATCGTTTTGCATATTAGAATCGATTACCGCGCCGGAGCGTACTATGGGGCTACTCCTCGTTCAAAGCACGCAGCACGGCGCTGACCATGACCTCCATACCGATCGCCATTCCATCCTCGGCAACGTCGAACCTGGGGTGGTGATGTCCCCAGGAGATCCCCTTCTCCTCGTCCCGGGTGCCGGTGAAGAAGAAGCAACCCGGTTTCTTCTCGAGGAAGTAGCTGAAGTCTTCGGCGCCCATCATCAGCTCGCCTTCTCGCACGTTCTCCGCTCCGAGGATCTCCTCGGCAACCTCGCGCACCATCGCGGTCTGCTCGGGATCGTTGATCGTCGCCGGATACCCCGGCGCGTAGGTGTATTCCACCTCGGCCCGCATGGCGGATGCGATACCGACCGCGATCTCGCCGACCCGCCGGCCGATCAGCTCGCGCACCTCCGGATCGAACGATCGCAGCGTGCCACGCAGCGTCGCGGTATCGGGAATCACGTTGGGCGCGTCGCCAGCCAGGAACGCACCCACCGTGACGACCGCCTGCTTGGTCGGATCGACCTCGCGCGCCACGATCGTCTGCAAGGCGGACACGATCTGCGATCCAATCGCAATCGGATCGACGGTCAGATGCGGTTGAGCTCCATGACCGCCGCGTCCCTTGACCAGGATCTCGAAGCGATCCGCCGCGGCCATACACGCCCCGGGTCGCAGCTCGACCTGACCGACCGGAACTTCGGCGGCCACATGCTGGCCGAAGACGAGATCCACCGGTGGATCCTCCAGCACGCCCTCTTCGATCATCACGCGCGCGCCGCCGCCCCCTTCCTCGGCCGGCTGGAAAAGGAGCTTGACCGTTCCGCTGAACTCATCCCGGCGATCGAGCAGGAGCCGTCCGACGCCGAGCAGCATGGAGGTATGCGCATCGTGACCGCAGGCATGCATCTTGCCATCGATCGTCGATACATAGTCGACCTTGTTCTCTTCGTGAATCGGCAAGGCGTCCATATCGGCCCGCACCAGCACGACCTTGTCCGGGCCGCCTGGCTTGGCGCCTTTGATCAACCCCGTTACGCCGGTAACGGCAATCCCGGTGCGGATGTCCTCGACCCCCATCGCCGCGAGCCGTTCCTGCACGAGTTTGGCGGTTTCGAATTCCTGGAATCCGAGCTCCGGATGCTGGTGGAAATAGCGCCGGTCGGCGATGACGCCCGGCATAATTTCATCGATATCGCTCTTCAGATCACGCGTGGTTGCACTCATGGAGACGATTGCCCTTTCGCTGGATGACTTCAGTCCAGAGCCCGGCGTCCAGTGACTGCCCTGGACACCGGACACTGGGCCTACCTAGTTCTGCAAATACCGAATGGCCGAACGAGCCATGGCCTCGATACCCGTTGCCATGGCCTCCTCGTCGATGTCGAACTTCGGATGATGGTGACCGTAGACGAAGCCTTTGTCCTCGTTCCGGCTCCCGACGAAGAAGTAGCAGCCGGGCACCGGATCGAGAAACTCGCCGAAATCCTCGGAGACGCTCATCAGGTTCCCCTCGGAAACGCGCTCCGGTCCGAACGCCTCAGTTGTCGCGGCTCGTACGATCTCGGCAATCTCCGGATCGTTGATCAACGGTGGCGCCGCGCCACCGAATTCGAACTCGACCCGGGCGCCCATCGAGGACGCTACGCCCTCGGCCAGTGCCTGCAACCGTTGCTTGACCGCTTCGCCCTGCGCTTTGGTCACCGACCGAATCGTCCCCAGCAAGACTGCCGTGTCGGGAATGACATTGAACGCATTGCCCGCCTTGAACGATCCGAAGCTGACGACCTCGGGCGTAATCGGGTCGCGTTCGCGTGAGACGAGCGTGAGCGCCGCGCTGACGATGCTCGACCCAACCACGATCGGGTCGATGCACTTCGCGGGACGTGCGCCGTGACCACCTGTGCCATAGACGGTGATGGTGAATCCGGTAACCCCCACCATCGCGGTACCGGGGCGAACCCAGACGTCACCGCACGGGACATCCTGCCAGATATGCAGTCCCATGGCGGCATCGACCGTCGGGTGCTCCAATGCGCCGTCGGCTCGCATCGCGGTAGCGCCACCGCCGCCTTCCTCAGCCGGTTGAAAGAGAATCTTCACCGTACCATCGAAGTCGCCGCGTCGATCCATCAAGACTTTGGTGGTGCCGAGCAGCATGGAGACATGCGAGTCATGTCCGCAGGCATGCATGACCCCCGGATTCTGGGATACGTAGTCGACCTCGTTCTCTTCGAGGATCGGTAACGCGTCCATATCCGCGCGGAGCATCAGCACCTTGCCGCTACCGGACGTTCCCGTGCCGCGAATCAAGCCGGTCACGCCGGTTTTACCGACCCCCGTCTTGATATCCTCGAGACCGAGCGCATCGAGTCGCTCGGCAATAAAGGCCGCAGTTTCGAATTCCTGAAATGCCAGCTCCGGGTGCTGGTGGAGATGACGACGATCGGCGATGACGCCAGGCATCATCTCGTCGATCGTCGCACGATAATCGAAGGAATCGGACGTCATCTTTCTTTTCGATCCTTCCCATTTATGGGCGAGAGGCTCTACGCTGACCATAGCAGAATTAGCCCGGGCGACCGGGAAGAAAATCACGGGGAACGATGGCATCTGAGAAGACCCAACCACCATTGACCGAAACCGAGGCGCTGGCGCTGGCGAACGAAGCCGTCGAGCTGGCTGGGGGCGCCCGGCAGGTCTACCGCAACCCGCGGCATCCCTTCGCCTTACAACCGACGACCACCTACGAGCTGTCGGGCCGGCAGGTGGAGCTGCGCCATGGCGAGATCAGCTCGCCGGCAATCGTTACGATCGAAGGGTGGGTCTTCGAGATCCACGACGACGCGGTCGAGCTTCTGATGCGTCCGATCGAACGCAAACGCTAGCGCAGCTTCCGAACCGGTTACCCATTGCGCTTTGGGGAACCAGGGAACGGATGATATTGCTCCGGATTACGCGCTAGTCGACCGGCGGATTGATGCCGTCCACCGGACGAGTCTCGGACGCCGGTGGGCCTCCTGGGCTGCCGCTTCGCGGCCAATCGTAGCGATTCATGGGCGACGGGGAGCTGTTTGGCGGGCGTGTCGTCCTGCCCAGAAAGTGCCTGTCTCCCAACCAGCGCCAGTTGGACGTCGTCGGGATATCGTCCGATTCTCGCCGGGCGCGAATGTACTCCGAAACAATGACCTGGATTGCGGCGGCGATCGGAATGGCCAGCAGCGCCCCGATGATGCCCATGAATTCCGTTCCCACCAGGAGGGCCAGGAAGACAGTCAGCGGAGTGAGCCCGACGGCCCCGTTCATGATGCGCGGAACCAGGACCCAGTTCTCGGCGAACTGAATGATCGCTGCGACCGCGGCCACCATCAGCGCCTTTTCCCATGACTGGGTCAAGGCCATGGCAACCGCGGGCACCCCGCCGATCCATGGCCCAATGATTGGGATCGCCTCGGTTATGCCGGCAATGAGGCCCAATACGGGCCAGAAGCGGACATCCAGCAATCCATACGCGACCGTGGATGCGATGCCGATGATGAAACAGAGCGTCAGCTGACCGCGCATCCACCGGCCAAGCTGATGATCGACATTGTCGAGCGTGCGCCGGATACGCGACGCGGTCGACGGTTTGAATTGCATGAGAAGCAAGCTGCGCGTGAAGTCCTTCTCCATCAGGTAGTAGAAGGTGATCACAAAGATACTGACCGTCCCCAGGAGGCCGCCGGTCACTCCGGTGACCAGTCCACGAGCGGTCTCCTGCGGAATATCAGGCGGCCGCTGAATCGCCTCGATCAGATTTTGGAGACCGTCCACCCCGGGACCGCTCAGAATACCGTTCTCACTGTTTCGCCAGGTGGATTGCAGTCCCCGCAACTGTTCGGGGGCTTCGCGCCGGAAAGAGATCCGCTTCGGCCGAAATCGTCGGGAGAGCAGGCTAGACGAGCACGCCGAGCATCCCGATGATTGCCGCACTAGATGAGCAGAATGCTCAGACCTCGCGGGAAATGACGTCGCTGCAGGCGGTTGACCGGGCGCTCGATGATCGTACCGAAGAGATACGCGATGATGATGAGCATCAACACCGCTTTGATCTCGATCAGAAAATAGGCGAACAACAGCACCAGCAACAACGCGATTGGGGTTATACCCCGGGCGCGGTTGAACAGCGACTCGGTCAACAGATCCGGCGCAAGCATTGCGTCATCTGGCAGTGGTTCCGGTGAAGTTGGCCGATCTTCCATCCTGGACTCTTCAAGGAAACGTCAGGTGGAGGGGCCTGACCCGATCCGAAAGCTGAACGATGCGGAGCGTGGGACGGACGCGGGTATCTGCGACTGGACTATTCTCCCCGCAGCGATCGGACCTTCCAGTATTGCGGGTCGAGCGGATCGACCCGCGATCGCTTGACATCATTGGGCATGTCATTCCAGACCGTAGAGAAGGCAAACACCTCGTCATTGCCGATGATCATGCGGCGGGCGGCTCCGAATGGCCGGTGAACCGGGAAGATCTCCCGCGGTGGACGAGAAACGATCTCGGCCTGGAACCAGCCATCCACGGGGCAATACCCCGCGTGCACCTGCCAGACAAGGTCGGCGGAAACCCCACCCAGATCCCGAATCTGAACATCGGTGAGTTCCTGATCGCAGACGGGACACCGCATCGGCGTCCGTGCGGACGGGTTTTCTCTGGGGGGAACCGGAACGAAGCTATCCATGCCTCACTGCAACTCCGAGACGCGAGCTTCAGGAGCTCGCCAGCTGTTCTTTCGATCGCAATGCAGACTGACTCGCGCTTCAGCGGGAGTACCCGGGTGCTGGCTCCACGGCATGCGGATCCAATTCACACCGTTTCTGTCCCGGAAATCATACCGTACGGCCGAGCCCCTCCCCAGCATTGCCCTCGGAAGCTCGATCGGGAAGCACGACATTGATGGAATTGAAGTGGCGCGGGTCGAGCGGCGCCGGAATCTGGCCCGTCTTCACCGCTTCGATAAAACAAGGGCTGCTGGTAATAGGGGTCAAACACCCGACGCCGCGCTGTCGAACCGATTCGAGCAGCAGGCGAAGGCTCTCGTCGAGCACCGACCGCTCGACATCGCAGTAGTGATAGAAGGCCAGGTTCGTGACCGCGCCATGCCAAAGCTGTACGGCCGGTTCGCCAAGCGGCGTGCCATGCTCCGGCGCCAATGCACCCCAGAGCATCACCTGGAGGCGCACGGGAGTGATCGTACGCTGCAAGAACTGTTCGATCGCGCGTTCGAGCTCAGCAACGTTCGCGGACGGTTTCATCCTAAGATTCTATACAGAAAATATTCAGGTTTGCCCGGATTCTCACCGCCTGGTTGCGTTCTCTCGGGGACGAACTTGTGGAATTCTATGGGAGACTGCGACGTTCGCTGCTTCACAAGAAAAGCGACCGTTCAGTCTGGACCTGGTTTCGATTCTTTACTAGACTGATCGGTGAGGGAATGGCGTCGTTCGCTCGCTGGTTGTGGCTGCTAACCACATACGAGCCAGGCGAGACAGACATGCACCCCGCCCGGGATGCCCGAACGCGCCGCCAGGGAATCGACGATCATGGCGTATGCACGCGATACGGGGTACCGTGCGCCGAGTGGCCGCACAATTTTTGACTGGTTGACGGGAACCGGCTTCCTGGCGGTCGATGCTGGCGCGTTTTTCGTTGCGCTTATGGTATTGCTTCCGTGGAATCTCTATCGTTCCCCCGGCGATCTCTGGGTCGCGCAACCGCTCCGGAGCTGGGTATTCGTTCTCACCTTCCACGCACTCGTTGTTGGAGCCATCGCCTTGGCCCGTGGAATCGTCCGCTCTCCTGACGAGGAAGCGCTTGTCCCCTCCCCGGCGCTCCGGGTGAGCTCCTGGTCGGCTCCGCATCCACAGACTCCACAACCCGGCCCCCAGACGGTCTCCGCGCAACTGGCCCAGGAGTGGGCCCGTCGCTGGCTGGAGGAAGACAATGCGGAAGTCGCGAACCTGATGCAGGAGTCGGAGCGCATGAGCGCGCGCCATGCCGGTATCACGATCGAACCGGATTCGATCGAGGTTGCCGACTGGCCCGAGCCGCGCGGCGCTCGCGCCGGCTCGATCGATGCCGAGTCCATTCTGGCCGACTGGCTGGATGAGCAGGCATCCGAGTACATCGTGCCCCCGGAACCAGCCGATCCCTTGCGCACAACCGTCCAGGTGCAAACGAACGAACCCGAGACCGGTGACGAGCTCGATCCAGAGATCGAATGGAAGTGGGTCGAAGCGGCAGCCTCGGCATGGCTGTCGAAACGCGAGGGCGTAGCCGACCACATCACCGATGCCGACACGCACGCATGACGACCGGCACC
>JAMLHN010000003.1 GCA_023957115.1 Thermomicrobiales bacterium | reverse complement strand
GGTCGCGGCGCCCGGAGGAACGACGAGGCTGGAAAAGGCCAGACTGCCATCACCGGCGCGATAGAGCAGCCACATGCCGATTCCGCTTCCCATGCCGCTGTCTTCTTTCGGCTCCATGAACTCGTCCGGAAGCCAGTCCGGGTCGCGCATGAGCTCGGCCAGGTGCGGTTCGATCCACGTCACGATTGCGGCGGTGTCGTTCGTGCAGCCACGGATTTCATCCACCCTGGCGATGAATTCGCGCATCTTGGGCGAATCGACGTACCACTCGTCCCGGCCGGTTGGCGGCGCGGTGATGACAACACACATGACATGCACTCCACGAGTCACTTACAGACAAAATCGCCGTGCCCGTCGAAACGGGTCACGGCGGAATTCTCCCATGAATGGATGGACAACTCAGGATAGGGCGATCATTCCTCGCCGAGATACGCTTTCCGGACCATGTCGTTGGTAATCAGGTTCGCCGCGCTATCGGCCAGAACGATCTCGCCGGTCTGCAACACATACCCGCGATGGGCCACGCTCAATGCCATGAGCGCGTTCTGCTCCACCAGGAGCACCGTGGTCCCTTGCTGATTGATCTCACGAATGATGGAGAAGATCTGATCCACAAGAATGGGTGAGAGTCCCATCGATGGCTCATCGAGCAAGAGCAGCTTTGGCCGGCCCATCAATGCGCGGCCAATGGCGAGCATCTGCTGCTCCCCACCGGACAAGGTGCCCGCCTTCTGTGTGGCGCGTTCTTTCAGCCGGGGAAAGAGCTCGTAGACCCGCTCCAAATCCTCGGGATCGACACGTCGCAGGACATACGCTCCCATCTCGAGATTCTCGAGCACCGACATTCGTGGGAAGACACGGCGGCCCTCGGGCGATTGCACCACGCCGAGCCCGGTGATCGCATGGGCGGGCATGCCGGTGAGCGACCGCCCTTCGAGGGTGATCGAGCCAGTGCGGGGCGGAACGAGTCCGGAAATCGTCAACAGCGTTGTCGATTTGCCGGCGCCATTCGAACCGATGAGGGTGACGATCTCCCCCTTGTCGACGGTGATCGAGATTCCCTTGAGCGCGTGAATATTGCCGTAATACGTGTTGACCTCGGAGAGCTCCAGCATCGCCATGCCTAGCTGCTCCTGGCCGAGCGGGCGTCACTCGTCGCGATGGCCGCCTCGGCGCCCGACTTGCCCAGATAAGCTTCGACCACGGCCGGATTGCGCTGGACATCGATCGGCGACCCATCGGCAATCTTCTCGCCATGATCGAGTACGGCAACCTGATCGGAGATTCCCATCACCACGCGCATATCGTGCTCGATCAGCAAGACGGTCAAATCGAGATCCTTCCGCATCCGGTCGAAGAAGCGCGTCATCTGCGCGGTTTCCTGGGGGTTCATACCGGCGGTCGGCTCGTCGAGCAGGAGGAGCTTCGGCCAGCTTGCCAGCGCTCGGGCGATCTCCAGGCGACGCTGGTCGCCATAGGAGAGATTCTTGGCGATCTCGTTTTCTTTCCGCGGCAGCCCCACATAGTTCAGCCACTGCACCGCGGACGCCCGCGCGTTGCGTTCTTCCTCGGTGACCGAGCGCAGCTTGAGCAAGGCGCCGAGCGGACCCGATTTGAGGAGCGGATGCATGCCAATCAGAACGTTTTCCAGCGCCGTCATATTCGCAAAGAGCCGGATGTTCTGGAACGTTCGCGAGATACCAGCCCCGGCGATCTGATCGGGCCGCAACGTGCGCCCCTTCGCCGACTGAATGACATTGCCGTTGAACTCGATCGTCCCTTCGGTTGGCTCGTAGATCCCCGCAATCATGTTGAACAGCGTCGTCTTACCGGCGCCGTTGGGGCCGATCAATCCCTGAATGGTTCCGCGCGGAATGGACAGATCGACGTTGCTGACCGCCGTCAATCCTCCGAACCGTTTGGTGACGCCCGTGGCGATCAAGACCAGATCGGCCGGCGCCGGTACGCCAGGGCTCTGGTTCGCTACCGCGCTCATCGCCCTTCGTCTCCCAGGCTTAGCTGCTGCTCATCGTGCTCGACATCGTAGGCCGTTTGGTTCTGCGCCTCGGCGATGTCCTCGGTTTCCGGATGCAATTCGGCCCTGCGACGCGACGACGGAACGAGGCCCTCTGGACGCAAGAGCATCATGATGACCAACGCGAGCCCGAACACGAGGAACTTGTCCTGTTTCAAATCATGGCTGGCCAGAAAGTCGATGCCAAGCGTGTCACCGAGCCAATGCATCGGCCGGTTCATTTCTTCGGCAAAGATTCGATCGAAGAATCCAATCAGGATCGCGCCGACGATGGCGCCATAGATATTCCCCAGTCCGCCGAGAATCACCATGGCCAGGATGGTGATGGAAACGGAGAATTGGAAGTTGTCCGGATGGACGTATTGGAAATACGAGGCATAGATCGACCCGGCAAATCCCGCGAACGATGCGCCGATTGCAAACGCGAGCAGCTTGGTCTTGACGAGATCGACCCCCATGCTCGACGCCGCGATCTCGTCTTCGCGAATGGCGGCCCATGTGCGGCCCAACCGGGAGTTATAGAAGCGCCGGATCATGAAGAACGACAGCACGGCGATAAAGAGGATCAACCAGTACCAGTTGCGCTGGTCGGTTGGCGTAAACGAGATTCGATGACCAAACAGGGTGACCGCCGTTGGCATGGCAATCGGGTTGATACCCGCGGTGCCCCCGGTGATACCTTCGGCGTTGAGAAAGAAGTTGGGAACGATCTCGCCGAATCCAAGGGTCACGATGGCGAGATAGTCGCCCCGCAGCCGGAGCGTGGGGGCGCCGAGCAATATACCGGCGATCGCCGCGGTGCCCCACGAAAACGCCAAGGCGGGCCAGAAGTGCTGCATCCATTCGGGTACCCATCCAGCTTTTATGAAATAGCTGGTCGGCGAGGTGAGAAATCCCATCGTATACGCGCCAATTGCGAAGAAGGCGGCGTAACCGAGATCCAGAAGACCAGCGTACCCAACCACCACGTTGAGTCCCATGGCCAGGATCACATAGATCAACATGGGACCCCAGGAACCGAGCCGTCCAAAACCCAGCCAGGAATCGACGAAGGGATAGATCGCGAATACCGCGATGGCGATGGCCAGCAACAAGCTTTCGCGGTGCTTGTGTCCCCAGCTCTCTTCGGGACGGTACGGCGCCGGGAGCGAGGTGGATGCAGCGCTCATCTCAGACCTTCTCCGTCGTGTGTTCGCCAATGAGGCCGCTCGGGCGGAAGACCATGATGATGACCAGAATGCCGAAGATCACCGAGTTGGTCCACTGGGCGCCCCAGGACGGGATGTACTCCTTGACCATACCGTCACTCATGGCCCAGATGAACCCGATCAGGAATCCACCCAACACCGCACCGCTGAGGTTGCCGATACCGCCCAGCACCGCGGCGGTAAAGGCAAAGAGCCCATAGCGGAAGCCCATTTGGGCACGGGCAATGTTGTTGTAATAGAGCGCGATCATGCCGGCCGCGCCCGCCAGCAAACCACCGATGACGAATGCGGTGGAGATGGTGCGGTTGACGTCGATTCCCATCAGTGCAGATGCCTGCTGGTCCTGCGCGGTGGCGCGCATTGCCTTTCCGGTCCGCGTGCTTCGAATGAACCAGGTCAGCAGCAGGAGGAGGGGAATCGTGATGACGAAGACGGCGACGTCAATTGGCTTGAGCCGGACCTTGGTCTCCAGGCCGAAAAGCTCAGTCAGGATGTTGTAGGTTCGATAGTCGGAGGGAATGAGCGGCGGTGGCGATATCGACACCGGGCCCTTCCAGTAGATAGCGATCTGCTGCAGAATGAAACTGAATCCGATCGCACAAATAAGGGGTGCCAGCCGTGGGGCGCTGCGTAAACGTCGGTAGGCAACACGATCGATCGAAAAATTGATCGCCGCGCTGAAGATCATGGCTCCCAGCAGCGCGATCAGGAAGACGCCAACGATCTGATAGAGCGGATCTGTGCTGGTAATGCCGGTGGCCGCCACAATGGTGAAGGCGAGAAACGCCCCCATCATGAACACCTCACCGTGCGCAAAATTGATCAGCTCGACGATGCCGTAGACAATCGTGTATCCGAGCGCGATCAGGGCGATGAGCGCACCATTGGCCAATCCCTGAATGAGATAGTTCAGGAAAAGTTCGTAGTTGAAATGCATCGATCACCTTTGCGGCAAGCCCAACCCGGCTGGCGGGTCGTCTTCGTACGCGTCGATCCGCGAGACGATGTGGGCCGGGATCGCTCCCGGCCCACAGATGCGTTCGAGTTAGCTGATCGCTTCCTGGAACGCGATCTGGTTATCGATCACTTGAGACAGACCGATCACTGAGTTGTCGGTGTCGCCATTCTCGTTGAAGCTCCAGGTGAAGCCGAGAAGACTGTTGAAGTTCTCAGTGCCGAAGAGCTCGTCGAGGATCGCCGTCCGGTCATTCGTTCCGGCGCGGCCGATCGCCTGGATGACCGCAACCGCCGTCTCATACGAGTAGACCGAGTACGCATCCGGAGAGTGCCCCAGCTTCTCGGTGACTCGGGTGACATAGTCGCCTCCCGCACCGCCAAGCTCCAGCAGCTTGTCCGGCGTGTATCCGCCGAAGGTGATCCAGGCGCCGTTGGCCGCGTCGGCGGCGCCGTCGACGAACGTCTGATTGTTGAGACCATCGGATCCCAGGAAGATGACTTCCTCACCCATCACGCCGCGCATATCCTGCAGAATCTTGGCGGCGTTGTTTTCGACCGTCGCGCCGAGGTAGACGATGTCCGGCCCCTTGTCGGCAATCGAGGTCATCAGCGTCTGATAGTTGTCGAGGCTCTTCTCATAGCTCTCGGCGCCCAGGATCTCGCCACCCAGCTCTTCGAAGGTGTTGCGGAACACGGTTGCAACGCCCTTGCCATAGAGGCTGTTGTCATCGAGGACATAGGCCATGCGACGTTCCTGAGCTTCATAGGCCCAGCGCGCGCCGGCGCCACCCTGGATCTGGTCGGCCGGGCAGACGCGCATGTAATTACGAACGCCGGTGGGATAGTAGACCTCCGGCTCGCCTTCTTCGGTCGCGCCCTCGACCGCCACGGTCAACCCCGGATAGGTGTTGGCAAAGGAGATCATCGCCATACCAGCCTGGTTGAGAATCGGGATGGCAATCTTGCCCGACCCAGAGTTGTAGGTGCCCATGTACACCATCGCCTCGGCGTCGTTGATGGCCTTGTTGGCGTTTTCGGTGACCTTACCGGCTTCCCATCCACCATTGTTGGCCGCCACGCCCTCGTCCAGCGCCTCATAGACCAGCTCGTAGCCGCCTGAGGCATTGCCGAAGTCGTCGAACGCCATCTGGGCCGCCACGACGGCATCGCCACCGGTCAGCTCCATCGTTCCGGTAAGCGGCCACGATGAGTAGATCTTGATCGTACCCTTACTGGTATCGGACGATGCGGCGAATCCCTCTTGCCCGATGGTCGCGGCCGGAGGCAGCTCGACATCCTGCGCCCGCGTGGCATGCACCGCCAGCGCCTGACCGATCAATCCGGCGGAAAGCCCAGCGGCGGCAGCTCGCTTGCCAAACTCACGACGATTGATCTTTGCGTTGTACAGCTGAGCAACTAGCCCGGCAATCGAGTCCTTTGCCATTGGTTCCTATTTCCTCCTGCGTAGCCGCGCCGCCAGCTCATTGCCAGCACTGATACGCGACAAACCTCTAAGGACCAAATCCCGACAACGTAGCCGCGAGTCTGCCGTTCATTCGGTGAGTCTTTGCCCGACTCAACGTCTGATCGTACCCTCTGACCCGGTACACTCGTTCATAACGCTACGGAATTCTGAGACCGAAACATAGCGAAGCACCTCTTGAATGTCAAACGGGATGGCAGTTTGCCTCCAGGAAACTCCACTAGACTTTGCAGATCTGCTCTTCGAACGCCGGTGCGGTGGCCGTCAGCGAGCGGAGCTGCCCGTCCGACGCTACGACACGAATCTTCTGGAAATGCACGATCAACCCAATCTGCGACTCGACCGATATCTCGCCGACGATCGCCTCACGGCGGAACAAAAAGCGCTGCTGGCGAACGCGCGTCAATCATTGGCCGATGAAGGTTTCTATGCCTACGGTATGCTCGACGATCAGCAACGCTGGGTCGTGGCCGTCGACGACGAGCAGGGACAAGCCGATGTCCGGCTCGAGGACGACGAGTTCGTGATCGAGCTGCGCGGCGTCTCCCCAGGGCTCTTCTCTGAGGAAGAGAGCGAATGGCGGCGGCGCGCGTTGGAACGGCTGGCCAGACGGGTCATCCCCAACGTTGCGCGCGGTATGCTCGAAGCGAACGAATCCGCCAGTTGGAGCGAGGCCGACGAAGGGGTCGCAGTCGGCATGACCTATCGCATTCCCATTGCGAACGCGGGCCAGATCGGGCCGTTCGTCCGGGAAGCGCTGCCGGCCATCGACGATCTCGTTACCCAGGTCGAATCACAACTCCGTTCGTGAGGGAAAACGCGGGAGAACGAAGGAGAACGCAACGAGGATGAGCGGATTCGATAGTTTCGGCTGGAGAATGCGTGTCGCCGCCGCACGCGGAACCGGCAGGTCGTCGTTGGTGCTTGCGGGCGGCAAGATCCTGAACGTCTTCACCGGCGAGCTCGAAGAACGAACGGTTGCGATCACCAATGGGCGTATCACCAGCATAGGGGATACGGGCGGCACCCACGAAGTCATCGATTGCCGGGGCAAGATCATTGCTCCATCGTTCGTCGACCCACACATTCATACCGAGAGCTCGCTCGTCTGGATGCCGGAATTCGCACGGGCGGTCATTCCGCATGGGACTGGCGCCATCGTGACCGATCCTCACGAAATTGCGAACGTCGCCGGCATTCCCGGACTCGATGCGATGCGGGCAGCCACGCAAGGGTTGCCGATGCACATCCACTTCACCGCGCCATCCTGCGTCCCGGCCAGCTGGCAGGAGAGTCCGGGAGCCAAGCTGGACGCCGAGGAGATCGCCGAATTGCTGACCTGGCCGGAAACCGTCGGGCTCGGCGAGCTGATGAATGTTGCCGGGACGATTGCCAGCGATCAGACCATCGCGGAAAAGCTGCGCGTCGCCTGGGGACGACGCAAGGATGGCCATGCCCCAGGGGTCACCGGCCGTCGCCTACAGACATACCTTCAAACGGGCGTGACCTCCGACCACGAATCCACCACGGCCGCAGAGGCACTCGAAAAGCTCCGCGCCGGTCTCTTCATCATGATCCGGCAGGGCACGTCCGAGCGGAACCTGGATGCGCTGCTTCCACTGGTCGATGACGCGACGTTTCCGCGCTTCTCCTTCTGCTCGGACGATCGGGACTGCTTCACGTTGCTGCATGACGGGCATGTCGACGCGATCGTGCGCGATGCCATCGAACGGGGTATGGACCCGATCCGCGCGTATCGCCTGGCAACCTGGAACGCAGCCGACTACTGGCGACTCGATGGCATCGGCGCCGTGGCGCCGGGTTACGAAGCGAATCTCAATATCATCACCGATCTCGACGCGGTGGAGATCGAGCAAACCCTCTTCCAGGGAGTGGTCGTTGCGTACCGGGGCGAGATGGTCATCGACCTCCCGGCAAACGAGCCTCCGGCATTCTTGCTCGATTCGATGAATGTGGGGCCGCTCGATCTCGACGCGTTCAGACTCGATCCCAAAGACGCAACCGAGGCGGTGGTTGTCTCTGACGGTCAGATCGTGACCAACCGGCAGAAGCTCACGGCGCCGGTCGAAGACGGGCGTGTCGTCACCGACGTCGATGGCGACATCCTCAAGCTGGCTTGTATCGAACGGCACCATGCGACCGGACGCGCCGGGGTTGGGCTGGTCCGCGGATTTGCCTTGAAGAAGGGAGCGATCGCCAGCTCGATCGCCCACGACGCCCACAACATCGTCGTGGTCGGGGTTTCGGACGAGGATATGCTGGCTGCCGTCCAACGCGTTATCGCGATGAACGGTGGACTTGCCACCGCGGTCGATGGAAACATCGTCGCCGATCTTCCGCTGCCGATTGGAGGCATCATCTCGGATCAACCACTGGCGACCGTCTCGGAGCGCCTGGAGACGATGGAGCAGTCAGCAAACGATCTCGGATGCCCGCTCATCTCACCCTACGGGTTGCTCGCGTTCATGGCGCTTTCGGTTATTCCCAAGGCGCGTGTGACCGACCATGGGTTCATTCACGTCGCCTGATCACGCTGCATTCACCCCGGTCTCATCGAGAAAGTGTCAGTGCTACACTAAGTCGCCATGAACCGGGGCGTTGTTCCGCGCGCAGAGTGAGGAATTTTCTTGGCAAACCGCACACCGTCAGCGATCGATGTCCGCACATTCGACGTCGTGGTCATTGGAGCCGGCGTTGCCGGTCTCGCCTTTTCACTCGCCCTGCCGGAGGGTTGGCGCGTCGCCCTGCTCACCAAGGGAGTTCTGGGCGAAAGCAATACACGGTACGCCCAGGGGGGCATTTCGGCCGCCATTGGTCCGGACGACTCCACCCGCCTGCATGAAGACGACACCCTCCTCGCCGGAGCCGGGCTTTGCGATCCGGCTGCGGTGCGCGCGCTGGTCGATGGCGCGCCGGCCGCCGTCGATCGGCTGCTGGCCATCGGCACCAAGTTCGACCGCAGCCTGCAAACGGGAGAAATCCTGCTCGGACGCGAGGCTGCCCACAGCCGTCACCGCGTTCTGCACGCCGGCGGCGATGCCACCGGCGCCGAGGTCGAGCGGGCGATGGTCGAGGCAGCACGCACCCATCCCGATATCGATGTCTTCGACCATGCCTACGCCCTCGACTTGATCGTGCAGGGCGGACAGGCGGTCGGAATCCTGGCCGAGCTCGGCAGCGGCGAGCGCAGCGTGATGGCAGCCCCCTGGGTCGTCGTCGCGGCCGGTGGCGCTGGACAGCTTTGGGCAGTCACCTCCAATCCCAAGGGCGCGACCGCGGATGGGCTTGCGATGGCCCTTCGCGCCGGGGTGGCGGTTGCGGATCTGGAATTCGTGCAGTTCCACCCCACGGTACTGGCGTTGGCGGGCACCGAACCGTTCCTGGTCACCGAAGCCGTCCGCGGCGAGGGCGCCTACCTGCTAGACAATGACGGCAAGCGGTTCATGCTCGATATCCACCCACTCGCCGAGCTTGCTCCGCGCGATGTGGTGGCGCGCGGGATCCAGGACGCCATGTCGACTGGCAATACCGATCATGTCTGGCTCGATCTGCGCCATCTTCCCGATGAGCTCGTCTACGAGCGATTCCCGACCATCGCGAATGAGCTGGCGCCGCACCTGATCTGGCCAACGATCTCATTCCGGTCGCGCCGGCAGCGCACTACTTCATCGGAGGGATCGCGGCAGCGACCGACGGACGGACCAGCATGCCGGGGCTCCTCGCGCTGGGGGAGGCCGCCTGTACCGGCGTGCACGGCGCCAACCGACTGGCAAGCAATTCGCTTCTGGAGGGGCTGGTCTTTGGGACCGACGCGGCGACGCTGCTGACCTCACGAGGACGTCCGGAACCGATCGATCGTTCGGCACTCGATCTGGGCGCGTATTCGGGCGAGAGTGTTTCCGGTAACCGCACCGCGATCGACGCCGCGGTCGATGCCATCCAACGGGTCATGAGCCGGGATGTGGCGGTGGTTCGTTCGGCAGACGGCCTTCGGACGGCTGCAGCCGATGTGGAGCGCCAGGTGGCGATCCTCGCACAGGCGGCCGGCAACGACCGCTTCGCCATCGAGGCGCAGAATATTGCCGATGCAGCCTCCCAGGTCATCGGCGCAGCGCTCTTCCGGGAGGAAAGCCGTGGAGCGCATTTCCGAGAAGATTTCCCGGAGACCATTCCAGCGCTCGACGGGCGCCACTCACTTTTGTTTGGCGGGGCGAGCGGTCGCTGGCGATTCGGGGCCCTGTCCGAGGCGTTCGCCGGAACACCGGTCGCACTCGAATCAGGATCCCAATAAAAAAACGGTTCCATGACTCCATATCAGGCAGCGATCCACTTCATCGAGACCCGGAGCAGCGTTGCCCGCGGCTATATCAGTGATCCAAGCAGCGGCAGTGGTCCAGAAATGGGCCTGAGGCGAATGCGCGCGTTGCTCGACCAGCTCGGGTCGCCGGATCGGCGACTCCGCATCATCCACATCGCCGGAAGCAAAGGCAAGGGTTCGACCGCGGCATTCGCAGCGGCCATTGGACAAGCCGCCGGATATCGGGTCGGATTGTCCACGTCGCCGCATCTGCATTCCTACCGGGAACGAATCGCGATCCATGGCTCACCGGTGACGCACGCGCAGTTTGCCCGGTTCGCTGCCGCCGTTCACGATGAGACCGACCAGCTCGAACGCAGCCGGCCCGAACTGGGACAGGTGACCGCGTTCGAGATTCTGACCGCGATGGCGCTTCTAGCCTTCGAGCAAGAATCGTGCGATCTGGCAGTGGTCGAGGTCGGCCTCGGGGGCACCTTCGATGCCACCAATGTGGTCGATCCCGTGGTCTCGGTCATTACCCGGCTCGATCTGGAGCACACCCAGGTGCTGGGAGATTCCATCGAATCGATTGCGGCCAATAAAGCCGGCATCATCAAACGACATACGCCGGTCGTGACCGCAGCGCAGGAAGCGGCGGCACTTGCGGTCATTCGGGCCACCGCCGAGCAACGACATGCCCCCCTTCAGATTGCCGTTGTCGATTTCGCATGGGAGGGAAGCTGGAGAGACTTCGCCTGGCGCGGAGCGTCGCTGGAGCTGACGCAGCTCCACGCGGGGCTCGCTGGCGCCCACCAAATGGAGAACGCGTCCCTGGCCATCGCGGCGTGGGGCGTCCTGCGGAAAGCCGGATTTGACCTCGAAGAATCTGCTATTCGGATGGGCGTGGAAGCGACCCACCTGCCCGGCCGATTCGAGCGTGTCGAGCGCGAGGGCCACACCTGGGTGTTGGACGGGGCGCACACGCCGGTCGCCGCCGCCGCCCTGGCAGACGAGCTGCTTGCCGAATTCGGGCAACCGGTCACAGGCATCGTGGCGCTTCTCCGAGACAAGCAGGCAGACCAGTTCGTCCAGGCTCTGGCTCCGGCAATCTCCGAATTGATCGTGACCACGACGGCGAATCCACGTTCGATCCCCGCGGACGAGCTTGCTCACATTGCGAGCACAGTTCTTTCCCAGACAATCCCCAGCCCCGGCATCGACACTGCGTTCCAGCGCATCCGAGCAGCATCTCCCGGTCCAGAGGTAGTCGTCATCACCGGGTCGTTGTCGCTCGTAGCCGAAGCCCGAACGCGCCTCGGGCTCGCAAATCCCGATGATGACTCCCCGAATCCCGGAATTTGCGGTTAATTCCAATCGGGTAGACTGAACGAACGGGCAATTTCCACGAACGTCACATCTTCCACCAAAAAAGGACATCCCGATTGGCACTCGCTGACGTATATCAAGCGAACGGGTACCGGGCAGCGGGCCTCGGAATCCGAAACAGGATTGCTCTCGGTTCGTAAGATGGCTGGGACTCCTGGCTCGGACCCGGGCTCGAATCTGAGCACGGTAATGGATAGTGAACTGATCGCTTTGGTTACGCAAGGGGATCAGGTTGCGCTGGAAACGCTCTACGAGCGGTATTCGCGTGCGGTCTACTCGTTCTCGCTGCGCATCGTGGGCGACGCTCAGGTGGCCGAAGAAATCCTGCAGGAGGTCTTCGTCCGAGCCTGGCAACAGGGTGGCTCGTTTCAATCGGCGCGTGGGTCGCTCATCACCTGGTTGCTGAGCATTACCCACAACCTGTCGATCGACGAAGTGCGGCGCCGAAACCGTCGGCCGCAAAAAGCGGATTCGGCGGAACCGGAAACGATTCTGGCCTCGTTGCCGGATGAAGGACTCGAAGTCGAAGAAGAGGTCTGGCTGTCGAGTCTGCGTGAATCGATACAGGACGCGTTGCAGCAATTGCCGGCAGCGCAGCGAGAGGCAATCGAGCTTGCCTACTTCCAGGGCCTGACCCAACGCGAGATCGCCGATGCGCTCGGCGAGCCGCTGGGAACGATCAAGACGCGGATGCGTCTGGGCATGCTGAAGCTACGGGACCAGCTCGGCCCCGTGGTGAGCGAGCACATCGAACCGAACGAGGTGACTTCGTCGTGAATCAACAACCGGCGGGACAGCACAACACTCGCATCCAGACCCAAACAGGCGACATCCCACGAGAATGCCGTTTGGTGGATGAATGCATCGAGGAGTATGTGCTCGGCATCATCGATCCCGACCGGTGCTCCGCGATCGACCAGCATCGGCGCACCTGCACGCGATGCGAGCTCGCGCTCGTCAGCTTCACCCCCGCATTGACTGCGCTCGCGCTGGCCGTGCCAGTTGCCGAACCGCCGGCCAGCGCCAGAGCAGCCTTGATGTCGCGTATCGCCACGACCCCCCAACGAGCGGCTCCGCCGCGCAACGTCTACACCGGCCGGCTGGATACGCTGCGAACGCCATCGTTGCCAGCGTCATCCACCGGACCCGCGGCTGCGGCTCCACCGCGCTCACCCCAGGTTGAGCAATCGAGCTGGTGGAAGGTGTACGCCGCGCCGCTGGCGACATTGCCGCTTCTCCTCGCGCTCGGGTTGGTTGGCGCGTGGGGGTTCAACAACTACACCAAGCTCAACGACTCCAAACAGGCGGTCGCGGCGAAAGACCAGCAGATTGCGATGATGAATCAGCAGATCTCCAATGGCAACAATCAGGGGATCGTCGAGCTGGTTTCGTCCCCATCCGCCAAACGGTATGCCCTCTATCCGGAAGTAACCTCAGCCGCGGACGCCGCCAGGGGAACGCTCTTTGCCGATCCCCGAAGCCAGGTCGCGGCGGTCCAGGTCAGTGGCCTGGCGACCGGTATCTACACGGTGGTCGTACAAACCCCGGATGGGGAGATGGTGCCCAAGGCAAACTTCTCGGTCGGCGCCGATGGATCGGCCAGCACGCTGGTCAATCTCGGAATGCAGGTTTCCGATCTGCAATCGGTGCACATTCGCCCCACGACGACGGTCACGCAAACGGATGTTGCCGTGATGGACGCCGCAGAGGATGTTTTGTTCGCCACAATTGGCCCCGATATCTTCGAGAACGCGGACACGTCTCCCCAGACCCCGTGAGCTCACCTCCGAGATCGAAAATTGCGTCCTGCGGAGTCGCCGACTATAGTCAGTTGGCGACTTGCTCGTTCCGAGCCCGCCCGGTGGACCGATGACCATAGTGACTTCCACATCTATTGACGTCGACCGTTTCGACGACGGAGAGCTCGACGAGACAGCCGTCTCGATCGAGATTGGGTCTGCGTCCGATATCGGCCCCGCACGCGGTCCGATCTCGATCGTCATCCCGGTGATGAACGAGGAAGGGAACCTCCCAGAACTGCACCAGCGCTTGCGCTCGGTCCTGAGCACGACCGGCGTCCCGTGGGAGATTCTCTTCATCGACGATGGCTCCACCGATGGCACCTGGCGAGAGATCACACGCCTGCGCGCCAATGATCCCAATGTCGTCGCCATCCAGCACCGGCGCAACTTTGGGAAGGCGCAGGCGCTCGCCAACGGCTTCGCGGTGGCGCGAGGCAACACCATCGTCACGATGGACGGCGACCTGCAGGACGACCCGGACGAAATCCCGCATATGCTCGCAAAGCTCAATGAGGGATACGATCTGGTCTCCGGGTGGAAACAGAATCGTCAGGATCCCAGGGGCAAGACCGCACCGAGCAAGCTCTTCAACTGGACCGTTCGCACGGTGACGGGCGTCCAGCTTCACGATTTCAACTGCGGATTCAAAGCCTACCGGCGCGAGGTGACCGACACCATCCGGGTCTATGGCGAGCTCCACCGCTTTACCCCCGCGCTCGCCTCGGCGGAAGGGTTTCGGATCGCGGAGCTACCCGTCAAGCATCATGCCCGGTCGTGGGGCAAATCGAAATACGGGCTCAAACGCCTGTTCAAAGGGTTTCTCGATCTCATCACCGTTTTCTTCCTGACCAATTACCGCCAGCGGCCGATGCACCTCTTCGGCATTCCAGGAATCATCTCGACCGCGCTGGGCGTATTGATCGCATTGATGCTCTCCTGGGACCGGCTGATCAACGACGAAACGATTGGCACCAGACCGCTTCTGTTACTGGCCGTCCTCTTGATTGTCGTTGGAGTCCAATTCTTTGGGCTTGGGTTACTGGGCGAGTTCCTGGTCCAGGAGTCGCATCGGCCGCGGCCGGAACCGGGTCGCTATCTACGACGAGCACTGGGGATCGGCGCCGGATTCGATCGCGTGACGGTCGTCGAAATGACCGAGGACGGCGGATCGACCGTCTCGTCTGCCTGATCGAGTGTTTCACTCATGATGCATCGGGTGCTGAAGCGCCTTACCTCGATCCCAACCCCAGTCATTTTTCTCTTTTCCCTGCTCATGGCCATCCTGTTGCTCTGGCAGCAGGACGCGTTATCGAGTATCCGGCCCGCCATTCGCGGTGCAGACCCATGGATCATTGGGGCAGGGCTCCTGCTCTATCTCGCCGGTCTGGCGTTGCTTTGCGTTCGCTGGAATCTTCTGGTCAAGATGGTCAGCGGAGCGAGCCAGGCGCTCCGCGCCTCCGAGGCCTTCATTACCTCGGTCGCGGTCAACTACGCCGCGCCCCTTAGCCTGGCACTCCCGAGCCGCGCCTATCTCACCAAACGCGCATTGGGACTCGGAACCGCCGAAACCGCCTCGATCACCTTTTGGGAAGTTGCGTCCGATCTGGCCGTGCTCGCCGTTGGCACGCTGATCTGGATTCTGATTGGCGGTTGGCGCGGACAGGGCGTTGGCGTCGACAACCAGCTCGTCGGGCTGGCCGTGGCCCTGCTCCTCGGCGGATTACTGGCCGTATTCATCGCCACGAAACGGGTGGTGCGTCTCCGCTCGATCGTTCACAAAATGCGCGGCCACTTCACAGAAGCGCTCAAGCATCCCACCCGCCGCCCGCGTCAGACGGTCCTGTCCCTGATCGTGACGACGGGCTACTGGATCGTACAGGGCGGCGTGATCTGGTTGCTCCTGAAGGCGATCGAGGGGTCGAATCCCAATCTCTCACTCGTCCTGGGATTGACCACCTTGCCGATTCTTGTCGGGATGCTGAGCCCGGTTCCAGGGGGCGCCGGTGTACGTGAGGCGCTTATGATCGCCGTTGCCAGTGTTCACGGGGCCAGTGAGGCCAACGTGCTGCTAGTTGGCGTGACCTATCGTATCGCCCTGTTTGCCGCGATTCCGATTCTCTACGGCATCATTCGCATCCTGATCTCCATGGGCGGTGGAGACGCGGGTCAGGGCAGCTTTATTCGGGAGCAGGAGCAGCTTCCGATCGACAGCTCGTCTTCCTGATGAGGAGAACAAGAACTGTGACTGCAATCGACACCTCGGCCATCGACGCCCGCGAAACCAGCAATTACGCCAAGCACACGAACTCGAATCCGATGCAGCGCATGCTGATCGATCGATTCCACCATAAGATCGTCGAGCGTATCGGCATGTTGGCGCCCGGCGCCTTTCTCGACGCCGGTTGCGGCGAAGGGTTCGTCACCAATGTTCTGATGAGCTCATTTCCCGGCATGTCCATTGGTGCGTTTGACTTCAACCCATCGTCGGTGAAGCTCGCGCAGGATCGCAATCCGCCGGTCGACTGCCGGGTGGCGAGCATCTACGAGATTCCGTGGGATGTCGATTCCTTCGATGCGGTCGGTTGTTTCGAGGTGTTGGAGCATCTCCATGAGCCAACCAGAGCGCTTCAGGAGCTGGCGCGCGTCTCGCGCGGTCATCTCGTCCTGAGCGTGCCGCACGAGCCCTGGTTCTGTCTCTCGAACGCGGCGCGCGGCAAGAACCTCGATATTCGCCCGCGCGGCAGCGATCCCGACCATCGCAATTTCTGGACCCGCGCGGCGTTCGGCCGGTTCGTCGAGCAGGTTGCCGATGTGGAATGGCTCGGTGGGTCCCTTCCGTGGACGATCTGCGTCGCGAAAGTCCGGTGAGGAGTTGGGATTTAGGAGTTAGGAACGAATGTCCTGAGGCCCGTGTCCCGAGGAAGGAGACCGATCTAGGAGTTGAGCGTCACGACGTCACGACATCCCAGCTCCCAGCTCCCAGCTCCTAAATCCCAACTCCTAACTCCTCAGTTCATGTAAGCTAGAGTGACCGACCCCCAGGCGCCTCCTCAGGCCGGTAACGCAATGGCCACGCTTCCGTCCTACCACGTCCAGCATCGCAGTCATGGTCCCCAGAAAACCTGTGCGTCCTGCGGGCAGATCGTTCTTGCCAATCTGACCTTCTGCCCCAATTGCAGCAGCGATATGCGCTCCATCCCGGAAAATGTTCGCTCGGCTCCGGATGGTCGTACCCAGTTCCAGATTCCGTCGTTCCTGCTGGCCGATGCGCCGAGCCGCCGCTACGACGATCCAGAAATCGGCACTGGAATCGTGTGGGTCGGATTGGCGCTCATCGCCATTCCGGCACTCACACGCAATCTTTCGCCGCTCTCACTGGGAGCCTGGGCGGCCGGGATCGTGCTGACAAGTATCGGGATCGCCCGGGCCCGGGGGGACAACCGCGCGATGATGCGCGCCGGTCTGGTCACCGCCGCGGCCGGATTGCTCACCTTGCTCGTACTCGGCAATCAGATCGTGCGACATGCAGAACCTACGGATCGCGATCTGGCCGTCAGCGGGATTCAACAAACGCCGACTGCGGAATCGAATTCGGCCGAAACGCCCATGCAAGCCGTGCCGACCGGCAGCAGTCCGATGTTCCGCGGTTCTCCAGAGCACACGGGGCTCCTGGCAGGACCGGCGCTCGCCGGCAGCCCCTACCGTGTCTGGCGATACGATACTGGGGAAGACCTCCGATCGACCCCGGCAATCACCGGAGGAGTCGCCTACTTCGGTACCCGAGACGGCTATCTGGTGGCGCTCGATCTGGTGACGCAAAAACCAAAATGGACCTTCGACCTCGGCGGCTATCCGGTGCGCGCATCGCCGGCGGTGGGCGATCGAACCGTCTTTCTAGCGAGCGGGTACAACGTGTTTGCGGTCGATGCGGATACTGGCGAGCTTCGCTGGAAGACGGCCATCGACTATGCGGGCGAATCGTCTCCGACCGTGGTGGATGGCATGGTCTATGTCGCCAGCAAGGAGGATCATCTCTACGCCTTGGACACGACAACGGGTGAACAGGCGTGGATCTACAAGACCGATGGCCTCCTTTTTGGGTCACCCTCAGTCGATGACGGTATCGTCGTGATCGGTGGGGACGATGGGGACCTTTTCGCCATCGACCGGGAGACTGGTCATGCTCGCTGGAAGGTGGCGTTCGAAAGCGCCATCTATTCGACCCCGGCCATCGCCGATGGGCTCGTCTATGTGACGACACAGGACAAGACAACGACCGCGGTCGATCTGAATGAGGGAACCATCGTCTGGAGTTATCCGGTCGGCGGATCGGCGTCGCCGGCGGTGGCAGACGGGGTGGTGTTCGTCGGAAGCGACGACGGCGCGGTCTATGCGCTCGATGCCAGGACCGGCGGCGATCCACTCTGGATCTACGCCACAGGGAATCCAACCGTCGAATCGCCGGTGGTGGCGGGAGCGCATCTCCTGTTTGCAGCCGGGAGCATGATTCTCAGTCTCGATCGTTCGACTGGGGAGGTCAACTGGCGATACCCGGTTGGCGATCTGGTCACGACCGATCCGGTCGTGCTGGACGGCTACCTGTTTGCCGGTGACAAGAGCGGCTATTTCTCTGTCCTCACCGGCGACGCCAGTCTGGCTACTCCTCCCCCGACCGAGGATAGAGGCGCTGGCGGAGGGACGTCAGGATCGTTCGGATCGACGTGAGGGGAAGCGGGGAGCTCACGAGGTCCTACGTCCTGAGCCCAGGGTCCTGCGACGGTCTGGGCGGCTGTTCTCGGGGCATGAACGGACGGATTCCGGGTCAGTCCAACGCGGGCGGGGGCCCTCCAACGAAGCTTGCAGTCGTTCGGTGGGTCTGGGGATCGAAGAGACGAACGCGGGGCTGCGTGGCTTCGCGTTCTTTGGTCGTTTCCGTGATGAGGTCCGATCCTATCGGAGCTTGAGCGTTTTCCAGGGATCGGGCATCTGGGAAACCGGCACCTCGATCAGGGTTGGCTCGTCCGCACGGATCGAATCGGCAAGCTGCTGGGCGAGCTGGTCCGGTGTCTCCGCGCGGCGTCCCGTCACGCCGAACGCCTCGGCCAGCTTGACGTAGTCTGGATTGACCAGATCGGACGCAATTTGGCGGCCTCCCATATCGACCTGCTGGATACGCTTGACGTTGCCATAGGCATTGTCATTGAAGACGATGGTGATCAAGCCGATGTTGTGCTGCACCAGCGTCGAAAGCTCGTTGAGCGTAAAGCCAAATCCGCCGTCGCCGTTGACGGAAACGACCGGCACATCCGGTTTTCCGACCTTGGCGCCCATGGCCAGCGTGAATCCGAACCCAAGGGTTCCCTGATAGCCACACCCAAGGTACGTGTTCGGTTTGTAAACCGGATACCCCAGGTTCGACCAGTAGCCGATCTGCGTCATCTCCCCGACCAGGATGCCTTCGTCGGGAAGCGTCTGGCGAATTGCTCTGGCATAGCTCGCCTGGGGTTCGATCGATTCGACCTGTGCCTGCAAACGAGCCTTCATCGCCCGCAATGCGGTCAGTTTCTCTGCATCGAGCGCGCGATCCGGAGAAACCGCGTCGACAAGCGCGGCCAGCGCAGCCCTGGCGTCCGCTTCGATCTCGATGGTCCAACGCCCGTTGCGAACGATCTCTTCCGGATCGATATCAATCCGAATCACCGTCTGATCGGCCCGTGTCGCGAGTGGCTCACTGGTCGGGCCGAGGAAACGCGTTCCGACGACCAGGATCACATCGGCTTCGGGGCGCAGGTCCTTGTCGGCAAGCTGTCCAACCGAAAGATCGTCCCGGTCGTCGATGACGCCCTTGCCGTTTCGGGAGACGATGATCGGCGCCTGAATCATGCGCGCCAGCTCGATCAGCTCCTCGCCGGCATTCGCCAGGAGCACACCGCCCCCCGCATAGATGAGCGGGTTCCTGGCGCTGCTCAGCGCCTCGGCCGCCCTGGCGATCAGATCGGGATCGCCCCCGGACCGCGACCGCTTGCCGACCGCTGAACCGATCTCCACCTCACCAGAGGCAAAGAAGATATCCGGCGGAACCTCGACATAGGTGGGGCGAGGACGACCAGTTCGGGTCGCGGCGATTGCTTGTTCGAGGGCGGCCGGGACTTCGGCAGGCGTATTCGCCCGCTTCTGAAATTTGCTGAACGACCGGGCCATTCCGAGCTGATCCGGAATCTCATGCAGCAATCCAACGCCAACGCCGATCATGTCGGAGCGGATCTGCCCGGTCAGGCAGAGAACCGACGAATTGCACGCGTAGGCGGTGGCCAGGGCGGCGGACGCATTCATGACGCCCGGTCCTGGAACGACGACACAAACGCCTTCCTTGCCGGTTACCCGTGCATACCCGTCGGCCATGTAGGCGGTCGCCTGCTCGTGACGGGTATGAATGACGCGAATCGAATCCTTGTTTTCGTAGAACGCGTTGAAGAGGCCGTCGAGCTGGACACCAGGAAGCCCGAATACGGTGTCGACTCCGTTTCGCTTCAGCGTCTCGACTGCCGCCTCTCCACCGGTCATCGTGCGCGGGGCACTCGAATCGACAGTTTTCTCAGTGACGACGGCAGAGCTCACGCCTACTCCCTTTCTGGAATGCATTGGTCCGGCGCCTGCATCGATGGATGGCGAACCGGCGCAGAGATTGTACGTGGGCGTAGACGCCGGACGATAGATCGATATGCGTTTCGCTTATCTGCAGGGCCCGGGACGTGTTCGAAAAGTCCAACACGAACCTCCCTGTGCACCGCGTTTCCGAGGAGGCATATCGCTCATGCCTTGGAACGGGTCTCGTCGGTCGTCTCCGGCCCCGGACTCCGGGCCCCTTTGCAACACCGCTTAGCCAGCGTTGCCGGCGGCTTTGGCGGCGCCGAGCGCGGCGATGACCGTATCGAGATGGACGACGAACTCGGCGGTGATCTCCAGTCGATGGCGCAAGGGCGGATCCGGCTCCAATGCATAGGTGTTACTCCAGCCGCCGTCCGCGTCCTGCACGTCCGCAAACCACATGCCCATACGGACGATCCAGGGAAGATACCTCGCATCCCCGGTCGCGAGATACAGTAATCCGGAACCCCAGGCACTCTTGCAAACCTGCTTGGTTTCGAACTGATCGGCACAGGAGTCCATCGAGAACTGCTGATAGCGACGGGCGTAGTGGAGCCATTTCGATTCGCCGGTCGCCAGCGAAAGCTGGACAAGGAACGAGGCCGCGATGCCGCCGTTGTAGAAGAGCTGCAGTGGTTTCTGCGATTCCTGCGCGACATGACGGGGATCGATATCCGCGGGGAAGTCGGTAAGCAGACCGTTCGATGTCCAGATCGTGTAGAGACGATCCGGCAGCTCCGGTTGCGCGTCCCAGAGTCGAACGAACCATTCACCGGTTCGTCGCGCCGTCTCGAGCCGTCCCGTCAGGACCGCCGACATGCCAAACTGGGCCGTCGGAAAGAGCAGCTGGGGCTCTCCGGCTCCGGTGCGCTCGCGCGTCATGAAGATACCGCCGCTCTCCACATCCTGATACCGGTCCGCGAAGTCCATGGCCCGCCGTGCGATATCGAATCGACGGAGCAGCACGGCTCCGTACGAGAGGATCGTTTCGGGGTAGGTATTGGTCGTGCGGTTCGCCACCGGATCCCAGGTCATGCCTCCGTGGAATGACCCGTCCGGTCCCAGACCGGTACGCTCGATCCAGGACAAGACCGAAAACGCAGCAGCCGTCTCTCCTGAAACAGCCAGCGCCCAGGGGAATCGATACCAGGTGACCCGTCCGCCGGTCGCATCGGCGACGGTTCCATCCGAGCCAATGTGGAGCAGCAGGAACTCGACCCCGCGCCGCTTCGACGCGATCAGCCGCGTCAGCAGGTCGCTCGAAATCAGGGGAGAAGACGTCATCGTTCCACCTTCGTATCTAGAGTTTGCGTACGCGCGGGTCGAGCCGGTCCCGAAGACCATCGCCAAACGTGTTCAGGGTCAGCACAAGCAAGAAGATGCAAACACCCGGAGCAAGGACATACCAGGGCGCTTGTTGCGGATAGCTTTGCGCCGCCTTGAGCATGGTGCCCCAGGTGGCGGTCGGCGGTTGCACACCAAGACCGAGATAGCTGAGGCTCGCCTCCACCAGAACCGCCACCGCCATGGTCAACGTGATCTGGACCAGAATGGCAGGGATCGCGTTGGGCAGGATATGGCGCCAGATGAGGCGGCCGTCACTTGCGCCGATCGCTCGACTGGCGGTCACAAAGTCCTCCTCCTTGAGCGCCAGCACACTTGCCCGCACCAACCGGGCAAATCTGGGAATGAAGATGATGCCAACCGTCAGGATGATGCTCTGTTGCGATGCGCCCCGCGCGGCAACGACCAGAATGGCGAACAGCACGCTGGGAAAGGCGAGCAAGGCATCTTGCAGGCGCATGAGCACGCCATCGACCCAGCCGCCCCGGTAGCCGGCAATCAACCCCACAGGAATTCCGATCGCCATTGCGATCAGCACGCCCAGTCCGGCGATGACGAACTCGATACGCGCGCCATAGACGACCCGGCTGTAGATATCGCGCCCGTACTCGTCGGTCCCAAACCAATAGGCGCGTGACGGAGCCTGGAGCAGATCGGGACCGATCTTGTTCGGAGGATGCGTCGCGAAGAGACCTGGCAATGCCGCCCACGCCAGAAAGAAGAGGAGCACCAGCGCCGAGACGATGAGAACCGGATCCGCCCTACCGCCAAAGATTCGCCAGGTAAGCGAGCGTTTCTGCCCGCCCAGGGGGAGCTGTGCGGGATCGAGCGATGCGTCCATCGATCAGGACACCCGCATCCGCGGGTTGAGAAACCCGTAGGCAATATCGGTCAACAGGTTGACGAAAATCAGACCGATGGTCACAAAGAGGACCGACGTTTGCACCAGCGGATAGTCCCGGTCGAAGATCGCCTGAACCGTCAACCAGCCGACCCCGGACCAACCAAAGAGTTGCTCGATGATGACCGCGCCACCCAGCAACGCGCCGATCTCGAGCCCGGCAATGGTCAGAACCGGGACGAGCGCGTTTTTCATCGCATGACGCATGATCACGCTCTTTTCCCGCAACCCCTTGGCGCGAGCGGTGCGAATGTAATCGGCCCCCAGTACCTGAATCATGTCCGAGCGCAGGAAGCGCATCAGGGTAGCGGCCAAGTAGGTCCCGAGGGTGATCGAAGGGAGAATCAACCGCTTGAGGTTTTCGATCGGATCTTCGCTGAATGGCACGTACCCCGACGCTGGCAGCCATTTCAGGCGGACACTGAACAGGAGGATGAGGGTCAGGCCCAACCAGAATCCCGGCACGGCCAACCCAGCGCTGACGAATCCCATCGAAACGCGATCGACCATCGACCCGCGGCGGACCGCCGCCAGAATGCCGAGTGGAACGGAGAGGAGCAATGCGAAGAGCGTCGCGCCCAGAATCAGCTCCAATGTGGCCGGCAGCTTTTGCAGGAAGAGATCGATGGTCGGGCGCTTGTTCTTGAGAGAATCGCCGAAATCGCCCTGCGCCAGATCCTGGATCCAGTAGAGGTACTGAACCGGGATCGGCTTGGTCAGCCCCATCTCCTCACGCAGCGCTTCGAGTCTTGGAAGGTTCTCCGGTTTGGCGGCTTCGCGACCCATCTGCATAGCCGCGGGATCGCCAGGAGCCATGCGGATGAGACCAAAGACGAGCATCGAAACGATGAACATCGTCGGAATTGCCTGGAGTATGCGACTGAGTGCGAACCGGGCCATGAATGCTCGAGAAACGCTTCGGCGTCGTCCCTTCGACGACGCCGAAGAACGCGGTTTTTGACTATTCGGCGTCGATGGTGACGTCGTTCAGCAGGACCCAGCTCAATGAGTTGATCCCCCAATTCTGAACGTTTGGCGCGGTGACCGAAACTACCGGAGTCTCCTGAATCACCATGATCGGCAGTTCCTCGACAAAGAGTTCCTGCAGCCGGTCGTACTGTTCCTTGCGGGCCGCCTGATCGAGCGTCTGGTTGGCCGAGACCGCCAGCTCAGCCGCCTCCGTGTTGGTCCAGCCATCGGTCAGGTGAGGCTGCAGTCCAAGACTCACGAAGTAGTTCGGATCCGCGAATCCCGGGAACGTGTTCCAGATAACGTCGTAGGTGTGGTTCAGATAGTTGTCGAGCCAAACGGAGAGCTCCTGAAGCTCGATATTGAGCTTGACTCCGGCCTCCGCCAGTCCCGCCTGCCAGATGGTGGCCGCCTGCTCGCCGTCTGGGTAGCCCTGAATGCTGAGAACGGTGAATTCGAGACCGGCCGCTCCCTCTTCTTCGAGAATTGCCCGGGCGGCTTCGGGATCGTAGTCATAGCCAGGGAGATCGTTGTACGCCCAACTCTCTGTGCCCACGAAGGACCATTTCGGAATGCCGCCTCCAGCGTAGACCGTCTGCTGAATGGCGTTCTTGTCGAGGCACATGGCCAATGCCTGGCGAACCCGCGCATTGGTGCGAATGGTCTCGTTGTTCTGGCCCAGCATCTCGAAGAGGGGAATGCTGCTGGTGGCGACGTTGATGACATTGACGCTGTCGTCGTCTTCGAGAATGGTCGACTGCGTCACCGGAATCGAAAGGACGCCCTGGACATCTCCCGATTTGAGGTTGGTAATGCTGACTTGGGGTTCGGGCAGGATGTTGAAGCGCAGCGTTGCGACACCCGGTTGCCCGTCGATGAAATAGTCCGGATTCGCTTCGAGCGAGATGTGATCGTTCGGCACCCACTCAACGAACCGGAACGGTCCGGAGCCGATCGGGTTGTTTTCGATATCGGCCGCAATGGCTTCGGAGATGATGGAGATCTGGGTCAAACCGTCGAGGAAATCGGCCTGAATCTCCGCCAGCTTGACCGAAATGGTGCGATCGTCGATGACCTCGTAGCTCTCGACGTTCGTCAACCGGCTCGACAGACTGTCTCCTTCTCGACAACGCGCTCGAAGGAGAATTGAACGTCGGCCGCGGTCCTCAGCCGTGAAGGGGTCGCCATTGTGGAAGGTGACATCCGGTCGCAGGTTGAAAATCCACGTGGTGTCGTCGGGGTTCTCCCATGATTCCGCCAGCTCACCGACATAGGTGAGATCGGCGGCATAGTTGACCAACGTATTGAATACGGTCCGGCGAAGCATGTTCCCGTAGAGCAGCAACTGGCTGACCTGTGGATCCAGGGTATCGACATCGCCACTGGCGGCAATGACCAGATCGCCGGTCGCTCCGCCATCCTGCGCGGCCGCACCCATCGCCTGCCACGGCGTTGTCATCATCGCGCCGAGCGCGGAAACGCTTACCCCCGCAGCAGCGGCTCGGGTCAACAGCTGCCGGCGGTCGATCCGTCCGGAGAAGAACTCTTGTATCAAGATTCGTGCTTGTTCGCTCATCGGTTTCTCCCTCGATTCTTTTGCAGAACCACGATGTGCCGGTCGCGGTTGGACATCGACTCCTCGCACACGCGTGTCCAAGGCGTCTCGTTCAAACCTAGGAATCCTCCCACTGGAGCCGGTTGGACGTCAACGTGACAGCCACGATTCACCTTTCCTAGTTCGGAAGATCGCGCCGGTCGAACACAACCGCGCCGGCCACGACACAGACGAGCGCGACCGTCCCGAGCACTAGCACATTCATCCAGGGGATCGAGCCGGTCGCAAGGGCAATGGGCGGATCGTAATAGTCGAACACGGAGAAGGGCTGGATCGGTTCCAGAAAGGCCCAGAGGGTCGCGAAATAGTCGATCACGTACGAGACGACCAGAAACCCCGCCGCCCAGCCGACAGCCTGCCCCATCCGGTCCGCACGCGCCGAGACAAGGAGCGCGACACCCCCGATGGTCAACGCCAGGAGAAACGACGCGCCAACCTGCGCAACGAAATGCCAGGTGTCCATCGATCCATCTGGTTGCGCGTAGGCGATCCCCGCGATATTCCCCAGCGACGCGACAACCGAAACCCAGAGGGCAACCAGAACGACGGCGAGCACACGGGCCAGATAGAACTGTCGCCGGGAGATGGGGCGTGCCAGCGCGATCTGGACCTGCCCACGTTCCATCTCGCCGGCCAGTGCGCGCGCGGCAACCCAGATGATGATTGCAGAGACCAACAGGTGATAGACGGGATGCGTGAACCCAAGCGCCAGGAATCCGGGTAAACCGACTTGCTCGACCACCTCGGGGGTGACGTTCATCAAGGCAAGAAACGGTTTCGGCACGAGATCCAGGATCGACACGAGCTGATCCAGGTTGCCGAAGGCGTCGATGGCAACTGGTTGGATGAACTCGAAGACGAACAGACCGATCGATAACGCGATGATTCCACCACGCGACCGGCGCAAGAGCTGAACGAACAACGTCAAAACGGCAGTCACGAGGCGTGCGATTCCGTCACGTAATAGGCGGCGAAGATGTCGTTGAGACTGGGCGGCGCGATCGTGACCGACGCGAGGTCCTGCGTCGCAAGGAACGTCAGAAACGGATTCGGGTCGAGGTCGACCAGCAGCTCGAGCGTGGAGCCTTCGGTCGACAGGAGCTCCGCTCCCGGAATCTCCAGCCCGACCGGAACTGGCGCGCGGAAGACCACGACCGCGCGGCGGCGATGCTGGGCGCGTAACCCTTCGATCGACGCGTCCTGAATCAGGCGGCCTCCCCGTACAATGGCGACCCGCTCGCAAAGACGATCGACTTCGGCCAGATCGTGCGAGGACATGAAGATCGTTCGACCAGCCGCATGCCGATCGAGCAGATGCGCTTCGAAGGCACGCTGGATCAGCGGATCGAGGCCATCGGTCGGCTCATCGAGGATCAGCAGCTCGGGATCGTGCTGAGCGGCCGCGATAAGGGCGACTTTCTGCCGCATTCCCTTGGAATAGGTCTTGAGCTTTCGGTCGAGATCCGCCTGCGAGAGCTCCAGTGCATCGAGCAGACGGCTCCGCAATGGCGCCGTCGACCCAGACAATCTGGCCGCGAACTCGAGCTGGTCCCGGCCGGTCAGCTCGGGGAAAAGCGACTCCGCCTGGACGAGGTACCCTACCCGCGCGCGAGCGCGAACTCCATCGCTCCAGGTATCGAAGCCCAGCATACGGGCCGTTCCACGCGTTGGCCGGACGAACCCCATGAGGAGACGGATTGTCGTGGTCTTTCCGGCGCCGTTCGGGCCGAGGAACCCGAAGAGCGCACCCGGCTCGACGGAGAGATGGAGATCCGAAAGCGCGTCGACGCCAGAATAGGTTTTGGTCAATCCGCTGGTCTGGATTGCAGGACCCACGAAGACGTCATTCATACCGTGAGCGTAGCATCTTCACGACACGCGAAGCGACCTCGAAGGTCGAGTTCATGGCTCCGGCTTGTGGTATAAGCAACTCCGAGCGTTGCCGATCGACGAGGAGTGTCCGTGCGGTCCGAAGCAGAAAAGTGGAAGGTTCCCGAGTCCGATCCGGCCGGAATGGGCCTCAACGACCGGGTCGGCATTCCGCGTCCTCAGGGTATGGGCGGTATCGAGGACACCGACCGTGGTCCCTTGATCTTCTGCGGTATGTGCGGCGCGCTCAATCCGTCGACCAACTTCTACTGTGCCGCCTGTGGCACGACGCTGGTGGACGCGTTCCATGCCACCGAAGGGCTGCGGGTCTTCGAACGGCCGGATGCCGCATCGCGCATCATCGAGATCGTGCCGGGCGGGACCGAGCTCGACATCAACGACGACCCAGATGCGCCGGACGACTACATTCGCATCCGGCTTCGCAATGGCCGGCTGGGCTACATCCGGCTCAACGAGGTTGCCGCACTCGAACGCGCCGATCCTCACCTGCTCGATCCCGATACGCCAGATCCAAACGTCCATGCTCGCGGATGCGTCTCGCCTTTTGGCGCGCTTGCCGCCCTGGGTCTCCTGATCGTGCTGGGCGGTCTGGCCGTTTACCTGACGATGCAGGGTGATTCGGGTCAGGGCCAATTCCTGGCATTCATAACCTGCGTGATCATCGCGCCAATCGCCCTCTTGATGATCTTCCTCTATCTGATGGCGCGTGACCGCGAAGACCAGCGCCTTGCGGACATCGAGGACGCGGCGAAGGAGTCGTAGAGTCCTGGGCGAGTGGAAATAGGAAATCGATTAGTGATTGAAAAATAGGCAATGGGCAATAGGCAAAGGTGGATGGGACCTGGGAGACGGTTCCCAGATTGAAATCAGGGGCTCACCGGGCGAAGCCTCTCCGAGTCTGAACACGAGAGGGCAGAGACGCCCTCGGCTACGACCGGGTGAGGAGCGCCCTCGACGGGAATATGGGTTTCGGGGAACAAGAGATCCTTCGACTTCGCTCAGGATGACAGGGAGCGGAGGGATGACGGCCCTCCACCGAGTTCGGATGACCGGTGACCAGCCGGACGGGGCGTTGATGGACGTCCACCGCTACGCTCCAGGGGTGTGTTCGTATCTCACCTGTTCTGCAAACCGCTGCAACGGGACGATGTGGCCCGCGGTCACGCTGCCTGTTCGGCGTCCCAAAGTTGGCGTTGGAGCTGGAGATGGCCGAGGTGGACGGCGGTGTGCTCGAGTGCGTGGGCGATACATTCGGCCCGGCTTCGACGCGCTTCGGACATTCCGCGTTCCGGGTTGGCGGGTCGAACATAGATCGACGCCAGCGTGGCATCGTCGATCGTCGCGAACACCGCTGCGGTTGCTTCGAGCCACTGCGCATATCGATTCCGAAGTTGCTCGATCGTGCCGGTAGCGCCAAACTCGGAGGATCGATTGCGGTCGACCGGCTGGCATCCGGCAGCCTCCAGAATCCAGTATTCCCCCGCGCCTACCGTATGGGTCGCCAGCGCGAAGAACGTATTGACATCCCGCATGCCGTCGCGCGGCAGCCAAGTGTTCAAATCGTCTTCAGGTATGCCATCCAACTGGACGAAGATGTCATCCACCAACGTTGTCAGGATGTCGAACGTTGCCGGGAGCATCGGGTTGGTCATGGCTGTGCCCGCTTGTATCCACTCAACCAGGGTTCCGCGCCGATGGTCGTCGGCAGTCCATGGCCAGGATAGACCGTAACGTCACCGGGCAGCTCGACCAATCGTCCCAGCGATGCGGCCATATCGGTCTGCGACGCGCCGGGAATATCGATCCGCCCATGCCCGTTCGGGAAGAGCACATCGCCACTCAAGAGGAGACCATCTGGTTCCGAATAGAGACCAATGTGTCCCGGATCGTGTCCTGGAAGATGCATGACCGTGAACTCGTGACGGCCCAAGGGGACCCGATCCCCCTCGTGCAGCCAGCGGTCCGGAGAGACCGCCGCAAGCTCGAACGGCAGGTCGAGCATCACGCTGTCAGGATGTTCCAATCGGTCTTTCGTCAAGGGATGCGCCGCGACCGGGGCGGAGAACGCGCTGCGCAGCTCGTTGATCGTACCGATATGATCCCAATGCGCGTGGGTCAGCACCAGGAGGACAACCTCGCCGCCCAGCTCGGAGACTCGGTCCTGCAACGGCTGATCGACATCCATCGGCGCGTCGACGATCAGGATCTGTTTCGAGCCATCATCGAAGACGAGGTAGGCATTGGTTGCGAGTGGACCACCCGCAAACGTTTCGACATGAAGGGACATCAGGCGTCTCCCAGCTTGGCGGCAACGTCCGCCTCGGTTTCCATCGGTTCAGGGTCAGGTGATGGCGGCGGCTCCGGTGCAGGAACGGCCACCTCCGGATCCATGCCGAAAATCCAGTCGGGCTCGCCGTCCGGCAACGGCAAGAGATCGACCCCCAGTCGATTCAGCAGATCCCTGGCCCAGACTGCATGCCACGGCCGCGGATTGACGGGGCGATGCGGCGCGTGGGAATCGGATCCAACCGAAACGAACATCCCTCGTTCTTCCGCCAACCGGCGATAGAGCGCCGTTTGTTGATCCGAATAGGAACGGTAATGTGCCTCCAGCCCGTCCATGCCGGTTTCGGCAACGATGCGGTCGATATCCGCTTCCGAGACGATCCCGACGGCATCGGCACGTCCCGGATGAGCAATCGAGCAGACGCCCCCGGCCCTATGTGTAGCCGCCACGACGTCACCCAAGGGCAGGTCGGCGGTGAAGGTTCCACCCAGCGCGACAACCAGCTCGGCCGCTTTGGTCAAATTGGGAACGTGTTTCATTTCGATTGCCGCTGAGAGGACATGGAACGGCCAGAGCGGACGACCGGCTTGCACCGTCTCGAGATTCGGCAACGGCTTGCCATCCGCTTCGATCCGGCGAGCGGCGTCGGCCGCGTTGTCCTGAAGTTGCAGATCGATCTGGCGCATGAGGGCGAGAAAGCCGGCCGCGTCTGCATCGGTTCGATCGGGACGAACACCGTAGCAGAGGATGTGCAGCTGGCGATCGTTCCACGAGCAGGTTACCTCGACGCCCGGGATCACGTGCACACCGCGCATTTTACCGAGCTCGATCGCCTGACCGACCGATCGCTGCGTGTCATGGTCGCAAACCGCGGCCACGCGGAATCCACGATTGGCCAGATGGTCGATCAATGCCGATGGGGTCCACGCGCCGTCGCTCGCCAGCGTATGCAAATGGAGATCGACCGGAGCCCGCGCGGGAATCGTCACACGCTCGGAGACCGCCCCCAGTCCATTGCTCGAAATCGTCATCGAATGCCTTTCGTGGAGTTAGGAGTTGGGATTTGGGAGTTGGGAACGAACACCTGAGTCCTGCTGACTGCTGACATTCGCATGCCACTGCTGAGTGTGACGAATATGGGGTCGTGTTCGTTCCTAACTCCTAAATCTAACTCCCAACTCCTCAGTCCCGTCAGTCTACCTTGCGGTTGGCTGCCGGAACGTGTCACCATCGGGACTATCAGGATCCGAACGCCACCTGGGCATAGGCGAAATGAGGGCAAGCAACACGATGGCATTCGATCAAACAACCATCTTCAAGGCATACGACGTTCGGGGAATCGTTCCCGCCGAGCTCGATGCCGATCTTGCCTATAAGGCCGGCCGGGCGTTGGTGCTCGTGCTGAAACCGGAACAGGTGGCGGTGGGACACGACATGCGGGTCTCAAGTCCAGCGCTGGCAGCGGCAATGATCGACGGCATTCGCGACCAGGGCGCCGACGTGATCGATATCGGACTCGTCTCCAGCGACGCGCTCTACTTTTCGGTCGGCAAATATGGGTTCGATGCCGGAGTCATGATCACGGCATCGCACAATCCGCCGGAATACAACGGATTCAAGATCTGCAAAGAGGAGGCGCGTGCGCTCTCACTCGACGACGGTCTCGATCAGATCCGGGATATTGCGCTGGCCGGGAATTTCCCCGAGCCTGAGGGTGGCAAACGAGGCGATTTGATCCAGAAGGAGATCCTGCCCGCGTATATCGAGCATGTGCTGCAGTTCGTCGATACCGCCCGGATCAAACCGTTCAAAGTGGCGGTCGATGCCGGCAACGGGATGGCCGGGCGGACGATTCCGCTTCTCTTCCAACACCTGCCGTGCGAGTTGATTCCGATGTACTTCGAGCTCGACGGGACCTTCCCGAACCATCCGGCGAACCCCATCGACCCCGCTGCCATGGTCGATCTGCAAAAGACCGTGGTCGAACAGAACTGCGATCTTGGCGTCGCCTTCGACGGCGATGCAGACCGGATGTTCCTGGTCGACGAGCATGGGAAGTTGGTCGGTGGCGACATCACGACCGCCATGGTGGCTATCGCGCTTCTGGAGCAACATCCAGGCTCGACCATTTGCTACAACCTGATCTGCTCGCGCTCGGTGCCGGAAACGATCCTGGCGTATGGCGGTCGTCCGTATCGCACGCCTGTCGGCCATTCCCTCATCAAGAAGATCATGCGCGCCGAGGACGCTATCTTCGGTGGCGAGCATTCCGGCCATTACTACTTCCGTGACAACTGGTATGCCGATTCGGGCCTGATCGCCATGCTGGCGGTCTTGAGCCTGATGTCGAAAGAGCAGAAACCCCTCTCCGAGATCGTCGCCCCAATCGAGAATCGCGTTGGCAGCGGCGAGATCAACCTCAAGGTCGATGACAAGCCGGCGGCGATCGCCCGGGTGAAGTCCCATTTCGTCGAGCAGGGCGCCGCGGCCGATGAGTTCGACGGGCTGACCATCGAGTTCGCCGATCGATGGTTCAACATCCGCGCCTCCAATACCGAACCGCTCCTGCGCGTCAATGTGGAAGGCGATACGTCCGACGCCATGGAAGCGTTACGCGACGACGTGCTGACGGTGATCGGCGCCTAGATGGCCGCCGGGGAGACGGTTCGGATCTTCAAGCTCCGCCCGGATGGAAGCGAAGCTACGTCGTACGACGCGGTCGAGCTCGCCGGTCCCTTTCCGGAGGACTGGCGCGGATTCCGCGCGGAGTGGACGGTCGGCACCATCGACTCCGGTGGTCTGGTCTTCGAAATCGGAGACTATCTTCACGAGTACTTTTCGCCGACGGCCTGGTTCGACGTCTTCTCGCTCTTTCGACCGGACGGGACGCTCAAGGGGTGGTATGCCAATGTGACTTGGCCGACCACCTTCGAAGCGGGTCCTCATTGCGACCATGTCGTCTGGCAGGATCTCTATGTCGACCTGATCGGATTCCCGGAGGGGCACTTTCTCATCCTGGACGAGGATGAGCTCGAAGCATCCCCGCTCATGGAAGAAGACCCCGATCTGGTCACGCTTATCCTGGCCGCACGCGACACGATGGTCGATCGCTTTCAGTATCGGGATTTCCCATTCCACGAGGGGTAGCGGTAGAGCAATCCCATTCCCAACGTTGAAACGCTGGGCTAAAACTCCTTCAGCGCGTACGTACGCGACCAAACCGGGAGGCTTGTTCGATCGATGAGCCAGATTCTTCCCTTCGGTCAGAATGACAGAGGGGCTGGCTCGTAGGATCGAGGCGTGACGGTCAAGCACGAACGGCTCATCCGAACGGCAATTGCCCCGTTAGGAACCATCGAAAACCTAACTCCTAGCTCCCAGCTCCTAACTTCCCGCCAAGCGGTTGTATTTGCGCATGACGTCGGTCAGGAGATCGAGCGGGATGGCATGGGCTGTGCGGTTGTCGATTCCGGTGATGGTCGTTGCCATGCAGAGGGCGTTGACGATGGCTTCCTCGGTGGCTTCGACCGCACCTGCAAAGAGCTTGGAGATTTCCGCGTTCGGGAAGGCCAGGACCGGGATCGGGGCACGTCCATCGGCGGATTCCACCTCGGGGTTTCCGGTCGAAAAAGCCAGAAAGATATCGCCGCTGCTATCGCCGGAGATACCTCCCAGCCGCGCGAGACCGAGTGCGGCGCGTTGGGCGAGCCGGCGACACTGGTGCGGAAGGAGCGGTGCGTCCGTGGCGACAATGATGATGATCGATCCCTGCTCCTGCTCACGGCTGAACGGTGGGGGAACGACGTCGAACGGAATCTCCTGTCCGACCGGTACGCCGTCGATACGCAGCTCGGAGCGGCGGCCATAATTTGCCTGCACAAGCACGCCGACGGTGTATTCGCCGGCCGCGGTCGGCACGACCCGCGAGGATGTGCCGATCCCGCCCTTGAACTCGTGGCAGAGCATTCCTGTTCCACCGCCGACCGTGCCTTCTTCGACCGGGCCGGAGGACGCCGCGTCCATGGCCGCCTCGACATGCTCGGCCCGCACATGGAATCCGTTGATGTCGTTCAACACGCCATCGTAGGTCTCTCCGACAACCGGCAGCGACCAATGCAACTGCCAATCCTCGACACCGCGGGCGGATCGCTGGATGAGCGCCTCATGCACCGCGCCGACGCTATGCGTATTGGTGATCGCGATCGGGGTCGTCAGCAGTCCGGCCTCCGCCACCCAGTGCATACCGGTCAGCTCGCCATTCCCATTGAGGGAATGGAACCCCGCATAGAGCGGATGCGCCCCGATATCCGCTCGCGGGACGATCACGGTCACCCCGGTACGCACCGGTCCCGAACCAACGACCAATTCTCCTTCGCCGGAAATCAGGGTGGTCTGTCCCACCTTGACGCCGGAGACATCGGTAATGGCATTGTTGGGTCCGGTTTGGAGGGATCCCAGCGCAATTCCAATCTCCCGCGCACGTGCGCGGCCATTCTCGCGTAGCTTCATCGGCTCCATGAATCCTCTCGTACATCGAGCGGCACACGCATCTGTTCACGACGGGCGGTCTCACACCAGCGATCGGTTGGTTGGGCGCGTTCGGCAGACGGATCGGTCAAATCCGCCTGCAACGAAGTCAGAATCGCCACCAGCTCCGCCGCCGTTGGATCCGGCGCGATCTGGAATCGTGGCGGGGCCAGCGCGTCGTCGCTCATAGGGGGATGTTCCCATGCTTGCGGGAGGGCGTGCGGACCCGTTTGGTTCTCGCCAGCTCCAACGAGCGGATCAGCCATCGCCTGGTCTCATGCGGCATGATGACATCGTCGATATATCCGCGCGCGGCCGCCTGATACGGACTCGAAAAGAGGTCTTCGTAGTTCGTCTTGAGCTCGTTTCGCAGGGCGACGGGATCGTGCGATTCCGCCAGCTCTTTGCGGAAGAGGAGATTCACCGCCGCTTCGGGTCCCATAACGGCAATCTCGCCGGTCGGCCACGAACAGACGAAATCCGCTCCGATATTGCGGGAGTTCATGACCACGTAGGCGCCGCCATATGCCTTGCGGGTGATGACGGTCACGCGCGGCACCGTCGCTTCGCAGAAGGCATAGAGCAGCTTGGAGCCACGACGGATGATGCCGGCATATTCCTGATCGGTACCGGGCAGGAACCCTGGAACATCCTCGAAGACGACCAGGGGAATCGAGAACGCATCGCAAAACCGCACGAACCGGGCGGCCTTCTCACTGGCATCGATATCGAGCGTGCCGGCCAGCACCTGGGGCTGATTGGCAACCACGCCAACACTGTAACCGTCCAGCCGACCGAATCCGCAGATGATGTTGCGCGCAAACGCGGCATGGACTTCGAGAAAATCGCCATCGTCGAGGGTGGCCCGGATGATCTCGTGCATGTCGTACGGTTTGTTCGAGCTCTCGGGAACGAGCGCATCAAGCTCGTCCACGATCCGCGCCGGGTCGTCGCCCGTTTCGAAGCGAGGAGCGTTGTCCAGATTGTTCGATGGGATGTAGCTCAACAGTACCCGCACCAGCTCGTTGAGGTCGTCTTCATCCGACGCCGCGAAATGAGCCACCCCACTGACCCGGTTGTGCGTATCCGCGCCGCCGAGCTGTTCGTGGGTAACCGTCTCCCCAGTGACGGTCTTGATGACATCCGGACCGGTGATGAACATCTGGCTGGTCTGCTCGACCATGATGACGAAATCGGTCATGGCGGGAGAATAGACCGCCCCGCCGGCGCACGGACCGGCAATGATCGAAATCTGGGGAACGACACCGGAAGCGCGGACATTGCGGTAGAAGACATCACCGTACCCAGCCAGTCCTTCGACCCCTTCCTGGATACGGGCGCCGGCGGAATCGTTGATTCCGATGATCGGGCAACCGTACTGCTCGGCCAGGTCCATGATCCGCACGACCTTCTCGGCAAATGCCTCGCCCAGCGATCCGCCGAAGACCGTGAAGTCCTGGGAGAAGATGGCAACCTTGCGCCCGTCGATCGTGCCGAATCCGGTCACGACGCCATCGCCATACGGATTGCTCTCGGCCATGCCGAAATGGCTGGCGCGATGCCGTACCATGGCGCCGACCTCTTCGAACGTGCCTTCATCGAGTAACAGGAGCACGCGCTCGCGAGCGCCGCGCTTGTCCCGGCGAGCCTGACGCGTCGCAGCCGCTTCGTGCTGTGCATCGATCTCCGCCTGGATCGCCACGAGGTGCTCGGATTTGGTCTGATGGTCCACCTGAATTGTCATCTACACACTCGCTCGATGCTCTCCAAAAACCGACTTCAAGGCAAGAACGATCTGGCCCAGCGTCGCGCCGGCCAGAAAGGCCGCTTTCATCACCGGCAGCAGGTTCTCGTCGCCACGCGCGGCGACGACCACCCGTTCCAGCGCAGGATCGACCAGGGCGCGGTCCTGCGCGTCTTTGTAGGCCGTGACCCGCGCCATTTGTTTGGCAACCGCATCGCGATCGATCCGTTGAATCTGCGCGCCGGTTCCGCTCTCATCGACGACGTACTTGTTGACGCCAACAATGACTTCTTCACCCGCCTCACGTGCCAATTCGTGCCGATACGCATTCTCGGCAATGGCTGCCTGGACGAATCCCTCGTCGATGGCGTTGACCGCACCGCCATACTCTTCGACCTGAGCGATCCACTCGCGAGCTTTTTCCTCGAGCTCATCGGTCAGTGCTTCGACGAACCACGATCCTGCCAGGGGGTCGGCCGTATCGGCAACCCCGGACTCCTCGGCGAGGATCTGCTGGGTCCGCAACGCCAGGGTGGCGGCATGTTCGGTGGGAAGCGCGAGCGCTTCATCGAACCCGTTCGAATGGAGACTTTGGGTCCCCCCGAGAACAGCCGCAAGACATTGATAGGCAACTCGGACGATGTTGTTTTCGGGTTGCTGGGCGGTCAACGTGACGCCACCGGTCTGCGTATGGAACCGCAGCATCCAGGACTTTGGATCGGTCGCGCCGAATTCCTCGCGCATCATCTTCGCCCACATGCGCCGGGCTGCTCGGAACTTGGCTGCCTCTTCGAAGAGGTTGTTATGCGATGCAAAGAAGAAACTGAGCCGGGGCGCGAAATCGTCGACTGCCAACCCGGCGTCGATGGCCGCGCGCACGTATGCAGCTCCGTTGGCGAGTGTGAATCCAATCTCCTGCGCGGCCGACGCTCCGGCCTCGCGAATGTGGTATCCGGAGATGGAGATCGTATTCCAGGACGTCAGCACCTGACTACAGTATGCGAACGTATCGACGATCAGCCGCATCGACGGGCGCGGTGGAAAGATGTAAGTCCCCCGGGCCGCGTACTCTTTCAGGATGTCGTTCTGAATGGTTCCGCCCAGCCTGGCCGGATCGGCGCCGCGCTCCTCGGCCACGATCTGATAGAGCAGGAGGAGCAACGAGGCGGGGGCATTGATGGTCATCGACGTGGTGACCGCCGATTGATCGATACCCTCGAAAAGCGTCCGCATATCGTCGAGCGTCGAAATCGGCACACCGGTGCGGCCGACCTCGCCGAGCGCGCGCGGATCGTCCGAATCGAGCCCGAGCTGGGTCGGCAGGTCGAACGCGACGCTCAGCCCGGTCTGACCCCGCACCAGCAGGAGGTGGTACCGCCGGTTGCTTTCCTCGGCCGAGGTGAACCCGGCATATTGCCGCATCGTCCACTGCCGGCCTCGATACATGGTGGGATAGATTCCGCGGGTAAACGGATATTCACCCGGCCGCTCACTCGGTCCAGTGGCATCGTCCGATCGGTAGACCGGCTGAATCTCGATGTCCGAGTCGGTGACGATCTGCTTGCTGGTTGATTTCGCTGATGATCTGGTTGTCATAGCACCCTTCACTTCGACGGGAAGGATACGGGAAGTGAGGTCCGGAGGCCGGAGCTCGGAGTCCGGAGAAGAACACTCCGGGCTCCGGGCGTACCGAACGACATGTGGCTACCGCCGTTGCTGCACGTAGTGCCTGTGGACCCGAACGATCGTGCATCCGAAGAACTCGCTGCGGCGAGGAGGTCCCTCCGCTTCGGTCGGGACGACGGACGCGCCGAGCCGCCAGCGCAATCGTCTCCGGGCTCCGGACTCATTCACGGACGGTCGTCGAGGAGCTCGGTCAGGACGCCATTGCATGATTCGGGGTGGAGAAACGCGATGCGCCAGCCGTGCGTGCCGATTCGTGGCGTTTCGTCGATCAGCCGCACCCCCGCGTCCTTGAGACGAGCCAGCTCACCTTCGAGATCGTGGGTTCGATACGCAACGTGGTGCATGGTGTCGCCCCGTTTCTCGAGAAAGCGGGCAATAGGTCCTTCTGGATCGGTTGGCGTGATGAGCTCGACCCAGCCGGCCCCGCTGGGATAGGTCACGGCGACGATCTGTTGCTGCGGCATCTCCCAGCGTTCGCCACCGGCAAATCCGAGCCGTTCGTAGGCGGCAACGGCTGCGTCGAGATCGGACACGACAATGCCCACATGATGCAGCTCGAGGCGACTCACTGCTCCAGCGATCACTCCTCGCCCACGTCCTCTCCGGCTCCTTCTTCAATCTCCAGGTTCGCGTCGTCCTCGCCGGTCGCCTCGCCATCCAGGGCGGCCGGCGTGCCGGCCAGGACGACCCCTGAGCTTGGCGCCGGGTGGTCGTTATCGATCGGAATCTCATCTTCTCGCAGAATCATGCCGCGCTTCCGCGCGCCGGTCAGCTCGAAGTACGCGCGGAGCACCTTGTCGGCAATCGGTACTGCGTAGCTGGATCCTTCTCCGCCCTCCTTCAGGAAGACGGTGACCGCAATCTCGGGCTCGTCGAAGGGGGCATAGCTGGTGAACCAGGCGTGGGAGTCCTGGTAGGTGCCATCCTCTTTCTTGATCCCTACTTCGGCGGTGCCGGTCTTGCCGGCGATCTCGATCTGCTCCTCGCCAGGCGGATTCACATGCAGCCATTTGCTTTCGAGCAAGCCGGTTTCGGGATTGAGCGCGGCGTGGGCGGTACCGGTCTCGGCATTGACCACCCGCCACATCCCGAGCCGCACGACATCGAGATGGTCGCTCTGAAGCTTCACCTGCCGCAAGCTTTCGGTCGCGAACCGTTGAACGGTCTTGCCCGTGTCATCGACCGTTTCGAGCAACAACCGGGGCCGGTGGATCTGGCCGCCATTCGCAATCGACGCGGTATTGACCGCCATTTGCAACGGCGTGGAGAGGAAGAACCCCTGGCCGATGGAGGTATTGATCGTGTCTCCCGCCGACCAGCCCTCTTCGTAGATTTCCATCTTCCAGTCCGGGTCCGGCACCAGGCCCGCAGCCTCGAAGGGGAGCTCGATCCCCGTCGGCTGTCCAAACCAGAACCGGTCGAACAGGTTGTCGTGAATCTTCTGAATCCCCAGACCCTCGAAGAAGTGCAGATCGCCTTTCTGGTCGGTCTCGTAGAAGAGGTCGCGATAGTGCAGATTCATCTCCGCGCCCTCCGGCTTCTGCTCCGGGGTGCCGACGTTATAGAAATAGACGTCGCACGATTGCTCGAGCGCGCCGACCAGATCGAGCGTGCCGTGACCGCCGCCGGTTCGCAGCCAGCAGAGGTAGCGGTCACCGCGTGACTCGTCCCAGGTATACGGCACCCAGATACCGCTGGTACAGGTATAGACTGTATCGGCACTGAGCAGATCCTCATGCAACCCCGCCATGGCGACGAAGATCTTGAGCGTCGAACCCGGAGGGAAGTGGTCAGCCGCCGCTTTGTTGATCAACGGCCGGTTCTCATCCTCCCGGTACTCGAGGTACTTCCTGGTCGAGATCCCTTCCACGAACAACTGGTTGTCGTAGAGCGGATAGCTGGCCAGGGCGAGCACGTCACCGTTGCGCACGTCGAGCACGACCACCGCGCCGGCACCCGCCTTGTACTCGTGCCGCTCCTTGGTGGGGTCGGCCTGATCCTTCAGATATCGGTCTTCATTGGAAAACCGGAGACCTTCCGCCAACGCAGCCGTCGCCGCGGCCTGAAGCTCGAGATCGATGGTCAGCTTGATATTGCGGCCCGGGACGGGTGGATTCTCGTAAATGACGCGCGATTCGATTCCGAGCCCATCGACCTCGACATAGCGACCACCGCGGCTCCCGCGCAGCACCTTTTCCATCCACAGCTCGAGACCGAGCTTGCCGATGGTGTCGTCGAACTCGTAGTACGACGCGCCGCCTGGGGTCTGGTTCGCCGGGTCCTGACGTTCCTCGTCGATGACCGGCCCCACATAGCCAAGGACATGGGACATCACCTCACCGGCCGGATAACGCCGGACGAGGGCGGTGTCGTTGAGCTCGATACCCGGCAGATAGAGCCGGTTGGCCTCCAACGTCAGCGCGATCTCGCGGGAGACATCGGTCTTGATGACCACCGGAAGATCGGGAACCGCGGTGTTTTCGACCAGGTAGTCGAAGCGGTTGATGACTCTGACCCCAGGAAGCTCCTGAGCCGCCGCCCGAAATCTTGGCGCCTGATCGTCGGAAAATTGGTCGACCTCGACCAGGTAGTTGTACTGGGATCGAATATCGACGATCCGCAGAAACTCTTCGATCGTGTCCTTCTTGGTCAATCCGAGCAGGTTGGCGACTCGGCGATGAATGGTCTCTTCGCTTCCAACGGGAACGGCACTCGGATCGATGACCAACACTTCCGGCAGGCGAAGTGCGGAGATAACCGTGCTCCGAACTCGCTCACGCTCGGGAGTGTCTCGTTTCGGAAGCGCGGATGGAATGACACGCACTTCCCAGACGCGGCGATTCTCAGCCAGCGAGCGGCCCTGCCGGTCGAAGATCAGGCCGCGGACCGGCTTTTCCGGCTCCCACCGCTGGGTCGTGTTGGCGGTTTCTTCCTGGTAGTAATCCCCCCTGACGATTTGCATATAGCCAAGGCGTGTCGCCAGGGCGGCAAACCCGGCAACGATGGCGCCCTTCATCACAAAGACGCGCCGGTTCAGAAAGATCTGATCCGATCGCATCCACTCGCGGCGTTTGCCATTGCTCTTCCGCTGCCCGGGGGGGTCGTATGGGATTCGTTTTCGGCCTCTAAACATTTCGTGAGCTCACCGGTCTTTGCGCGAGGCTGCCAAGGAGATAGATCGGCGGGACGATCATCACGTTCAGAACGGTCTGCAACATGATGATTCGAATAAGCGGTCCGATTGCGATCGAGTCGCCTCCTGCGCTCCGCACCAAGAGTAAAAGAAAGGCATGCAGAAAGGTAGCGACGACACAGGCCACAATCGGAACGATCAGGCTGCTTTGGAAAAAAGCCCGTCTGGAAAATGCGCCGAGCAACACGACGGGAAGGAGCGCCAGTGCGTTTCCTCCCAGTGGGTCGAGCGCCAGCGTATCGAGCAGGATGCCAGCTACGAACGCCCACATCAATCCATCGCGCGCGCCGCGTACTGCGCTCCAGACCAGGATGATGACCAACGTTACGTCCGGATAGATGCCGATCAGCTCGCTCGACGGGAAAACCGTCGACTGCATGAATGCGAAAAAGATCAGCGCAATCGCGAGAATGACCGAGGCCATCGAGGAGCCGCCGATCTACGAGCGGGGGATCGGCGCGTAGGCGGCGATCCGGGCCAGCAATGAGCGCCCGGGTTCGTCGCGCCGCTCAATCCTGGCCCGCGCGACGGCCGATCGATGCGCCCGTTCCTCGAGCGTGTCCGGTAGCGATTCGAGCTCCGAATCCTGTCCACGGTATTCGAGTCCTCGCGCAATCAGCCAATCGGCCAATGCGGGATTCTTCGGCAGGATCGACCCGTGCAGGTAACATCCGAGCGCGTTTCGGTATTTCGCCCCTTCGGTTCCGTCCTGCCCGTTGTTGCCTCGTCCATGAACGATCCGTGCCATCGGCTCGACACCGCTGCCCAGCCATGTCAATCCGCTGTGGTTCTCGAATCCGACAAGCTCGCCCCATTGACTCTCCGCGACGACATTGCCGATAAACCGCTCGCTGCCCGCATCGGTTTCGATGTCGAAAGCTCCGATGCCGGGGAGGGGAGGGGCGTCATGGGGACGGTAGACATGACCGAAAAGCTGATAGCCTCCGCAAACGGCCAGCGCCGCCGCGCCGTCCTCGATAGCGCTCCTGAGCCGATCGCCCTTGGGACCGGCAAGGTCGTTGGAGACCGCGATCTGCTCCTGGTCCTGACCGCCGCCAAAGAAAAAGACATCGATGTCATCAGGAATTGGGTCGCCGATATCGAGCTCGACCACCTGCGGCTCGATACCGCGCCACGCCGCACGTTGCGACAGCACGATGACGTTGCCACGGTCTCCGTAGATGTTCATCTTGGTTGGATAGAGCCAGCCAATACGGAGGGTGCGTTGTCGACTCACGATCACTCCTCCCAGAATCGATCGACCGCGCCGGCATCGCCAAGCGCCGCGCGTATGGCCAGCATAGCCGTGTAGGTCGGCAGGATCGAAACGCGCGGTTCTCCTCTGGTCCGATCCAGGAAGGTTTGCAGCGCCTGCTCGATCGACCCCTCCAACGGAATCAGCCGGGATTCGTCGACGCCCGCGTACTTGAGCCGGTTGGCCATATCCGCTCCGCGGATACCCGCGGTCGCGATCGGCAACGAACCCGCGGCCAGCATCTCGAAGTCGACATCCCACAACCAGGAGACATCTCGCCCGTCGGCAAATTCGTCATTGATGACGATCATGGTCGGAGCCGCGAGCTCGCTGCCACCACCGGTGATGGTCCGTAGCACTTCATTGAATCCAACTGGATTCTTCACGAGCGCGATCGAGATTTCACGTCCGTCGAAGATCACCTTTTCCGCCCGGCCGAACGGTGAGCGGAACTGTTCGAGCGCCGCCTGGACAACCGCTGGCTCGATACCGAGCGCAAAGCCGGCCGCGACCGCCGCAGTGACGTTGTAGGCGTTGTAGATACCCGGGACCTGCACCGTGACGTCCCGAGTCTCCTTGTCCATCGAGCGCACCGACATCGTCAGTGAGCTCATGGCGTCGAGATGGACATCGCAGCCCATCACATCCAATGCCGGACGGGCAAATCCGCAACTCGTACAAACCCAGTCCCCAAGATGACCGAGATAGAGCTCGCGGTAGGTCAGATCGGCGCCGCATTTGCGGCAGAACGCCGCATCCGCCGCGTGCGGAAGCTCGTCCAGCTTGTGTTCGGGGACGGAGAGTCCGAAGGTGGTGCGCGGGGCGGCCAAGTCGCTGGTGATGTTGGCCAGGGTTGGATCGTCTACATCGACGATGAGCCGGGTCGAAGGGGTCAGCTTTGCCAAGGCGGCTTTCCATTTCGTCCCGACTGTATCGAGCTCGCCGTATCGGTCGAGCTGATCGCGGAAGAGATTGTTGAGCACCACCAGGCGAGGCCGGACCAGCCTCAGGATCTCGGGTAAGGCGGCCTCGTCCGATTCGATCACGGCCATCTGGCCGTTTGGGTTGCCGGACAGCGACGCATGTTCGACAAATGTGGCGGCGACGCCACGCGCGAGATTGGAACCGGACCGGTTGTGAATGACGCTCCTCCCGGAGGCTTCGACGATATCGGCGATCATGCGGGAGGTAGTCGTCTTGCCATTGGTGCCGGCAACCACCACGGCTCCATCCGGCAAGCGTCGAGCGATGCGAGAGACAACCTCAGGATCGATCTGAAGCGCCACGAGCCCGGGAGCGGCCGTACCGCCTCGTCCAGAGCGCCGCAGGACCTCCAGGGTCGCTTTCGCTGCTGAGATGGACGCGGATTGCCGTACCGCACCAATTCCCGGCCTAGCTGTCATTTTGATCCTCCCCGAAGCCGAGGATCACGGTCACGAGCGAAAGATTGTCGAAATTGGCGGCCGGCAGGATCTCGATCGTCTGCGAATCGGATTGATTGTTGACCGTAGGGGAGCCGGTCACCTGGCCAATGATGATGGCCGGGGGAATCTTCGCCGTTTCGCCCGACGTCATCACAATCTCTCCCTCTTTGGGAGTAACGTCTCGACTGACGTTCTTCATGCTCATCCGGCCACCGTATTGCCATTGACCGTACGCAATCCCGGTTTGCTTCGAATCCAGAAGCTGGGCGCCGATGGCGAAGGTCGCGTCGATGGCGAGCGTGATCCGAGCAGTATGCTCGTCCACTCCGGTGACATACCCAACGAGATAGTTGGGGTCGATGACCGCCATCCCTACTTCGATGCCATCGGCCGAACCCTTGTCGATGGTGACGAGCTTCTGTAACCCGCTGGGGTCGGTATTGACAACCTTGGCGACCAATACATCCCAGTCAGGATGCGCATCCTGAACCCCCAGGATGTCCTGGATCGGAGCCAACGCGTCGTATTCCGCCTGAAGCCGCACGTTTGCGGCAAGCAATTCGTCCCGCTCCTTGGTGACCTGCTCGAGCTGGATTTCCAGGGGAGTTTGATTCTGGTTGCGATCCGTGACCCGGTCGATCCAGGAAATGGCCGGGTCGACCGCGCTCCGCAATCCGGACCGAAGCGGAGAAAGGGCCGAGCTGCTGTCGAGCGCAATAAGCGCAACGGCGGCCACGACAAAGAGGATCACGAGCAGGATCGTCTGCCGGATGCCGATCGTGGACAAGGAACTAACCTCGGGGTTCGGTACGAAACGTCACGCGCAGACGCAATGCACTGCACCAGAAAACGGCGGGCATGGCAGCATAGCACTCGTTGCGAGATTCTTCGATGTGAAACGACAGTTTCTGTCAAGTTGCGCCGGATCAACCGGTGGGCCGCAGTTCCTGACCACCCGCGAGCGCCCGCTCGTACAGATGCAACGCTTCGGCCACCCGGCCCGTTCCGCGCGCGACACAGGTCAACGGATCCTCAGCACGATAGACCGGCATCCGCAGCTCGTTCTGCAAGCGGCGATCGAGTCCATGCAGCAATGCGCCGCCGCCGGCCAACACGATGCCGTTTTCCATGATGTCGGCCACCAGCTCGGGCGGCGTCTCCTCGATCGCGGTCTTGACCAGCTCGACAATCGTGTTCACCGGCTGCGAGATAGCATCGCGCAACTCGACCGAGCTCACCTCGACTGCTTTCGGCAACCCTGTCAGCAGATCGCGCCCCCGCAAGGTGACACGAATCTCTTCTTCCAGTGGATACGCAGAGCCAGCCGCGATCTTCGCGTTTTCGGCGGTTCGCTCGCCAATGACCAAATTGTGGTCACGCCGGGCGTACTGGATGATCGAGTCGTCGATTTCATCTCCGGCCACGCGGATCGAGTGATTGACAACGATCCCGCCGAGCGAGATCACGGCAACCTCGGTGGTGCCGCCGCCGATGTCGACGATCATGCTGCCGATCGGTTCATTGATCGGCAGTCCGGCGCCAATTGCGGCGGCCATCGGCTCCTCGATGGTGTACGCCTCGCGGGCGCCGGCGGAAAGCGCGGCGTCCTTGGCCGCACGCTTCTCGACTTCGGTCACCCCACTCGGGATGCCGATGACCACACGCGGGTGCGGCGCCATCATCCGTTGCATGTGGACCTTGCGAATGAAGTAGTGCAGCATCATCTCGACCGTATCGAAGTCGGCAATGACGCCATCTTTCAAAGGGCGGACCGCGATGATGCTCTCCGGCGTTTTGCCGACCATCGCTTTGCCTTCGACTCCGACCGCCAACGCTCGCTTCGTCTTCGTATCGATTGCGACGACGGACGGCTCGGAAATCACAATTCCCTTACCACGGACATAGACCAGCGTATTGGCGGTGCCAAGGTCGATACCCAGGTCCCGGCTAAAGAACCCAAAGAGGGCAGCCAGAGGACGTATCATCAGTAGGACTCTCCATGGGCGTTCTGCTTAGACGCCTGAGCATCGCGATTCGTCTGCAAACTCATCGCTGAACGCATGGGGCTGATACAGGAATGAGAGCGTCAAACGTACCGGCAAGTGTAGCATGGAGAATCGGATTTTCACTGGTTATGACAACTTCTAGTGGGCCGTTCGCAACGTACCCCAGGACGTTATGCGCATGACGCCTCCGCCGCCATGGACGGCCCTCGTACGTACGCGCTGCTCCAGCGCCATTCACCATCGAGAGGTACAAGATGAGCTTCGATATTCGACAGGCAATTCCGGATGAGATCTCCAGCCAGCTCCCGGAAACGCCGCACGAGCTGCCACTCGACCGCCAGAGGATTGTCGAGCTGGTCGCCCGCGTGCGTGACGGAGAGCAGATCGACCTGCTCTCCGAGCTGCTGGCAGCGGTCGACTGGCGAGCCGCATTCTCGGATGTCGATGGCCGGCCACTCGACCTCGAGGAGATCTCCCGCCTGCATGCGTACTATCGGGAGAAGTTCGCCGATGTCGGTCCAATCTTTCTGGCGGACCTCCTGTCGACCGAATTCATGACCGAGCAACGGGCGCAGGGCGATATCGAGTTCAGCCCGGAGTTGATGGAGCTCTATCGCAAATATCCCGATCTCTGGAACGAGATTCGGCAGTTCTTCCGCCGCAAGGAGACGGTCACCGGATTGCTGTTGTTGGGGGCGAAGGAGCGCTCACAGTAATACTTGTGCATCCTACGTTCTGCTCGTAGGATTCAGTTGGCTCAATCGAGAGGAGGACTCCCCATGACTGCACCACACGCCGATACTGAACTGGATGGAGTCGTCATCGAATTCGTCGACGAGATCGAGGGCGCCAAGATGCTCGACCAGCGCGCACGTGAGTGGCTGAACATGTCCGGCGAAGAATTCGCTCGGGCTTTCTGCGCCGGCGAGCTTGATATCGAGGCTCCCCACGTCGGGACACTCTATTTTTTGTTGGGTTTTGCGGGAATCGAATGCGATGCTGGGTCGAACACCCATCGAGGCATATAGCAGCTTCGTCGAGCCGATACAGGAGGCGCTCAACACGATTACCGTTGGGCGCCTTCTTCTTGCTCGGGAGTCGGGCGGCATCCGGGTGGATAGCCCGCTCAACCTGAGTCTGAACGGGGGTATGCCAGCGCCTCTAAGGTCAGCAGCCCCAGGCTCCATGTTCGTGGAAGTCAACTTACGGGTGCGAATCGCAGCGCTGGACTTCGAGCGATTCCGGTATCAGTGTTTTCAAATTGGTTACTGGTACAGGTTCTTCGACACAGATCTGGACGAGATCGTCGCATTTCATTGGACTCCAGATGTCAGTAGTCCCGAACGGCACTATCCGCATTTGCATGTTGGGCATATCGTCGTCCGGCAAAGCTCGGCTTTTCAAGGGCGGTTTCACAAGCTTCACATACCAACCGGGCGAATCTCAGCTATGCACCTGGTTCGACTGGCGATAGAAGAGTTTGGCGTCAACGTTCGCCCGGGGATGGATCGCGCGGCCGTGTTGGCGGATCTCAATCGAACAATTGGGGATGCATAACCACCCTACTCCGGCCGTTCGACCCAAACGGCGCGCGAGAGCTGGCGGCCGATGATGTGGATCTGCCCGCCCACCTCGATGCGGGCCAGATCGTCGAAGGGCAATCGCTCGACGATGGTCACCTGCGTGCCCGGAATAAGGCCGAGCTCGGCCAGATAGCGAAGCTGCTCAGGATCCCGGTCCGAAACACGCACCACCGTCGCGGCGATGCCGATTCCCAGATCGGCCAGCGGGAGATCGAGATCGGGAGGCACGACCCCTTCCCGGGTCGGAATCGGGTCGCCGTGCGGGTCGCGCGTCGGAAAGCCGAGGTAGGAGTCCATACGCGCTTCCAGCTCGTCAGAAACGTGATGCTCCAGTTTCTCCGCTTCTTCGTGCACCTCATCCCAGGAGTACCCGAGCGTTTCCGCCAGATAGAGCTCGAGCAAACGATGATGACGCACGACTTCGAGCGCGATCTTCTCTCCCGCGGGCGTCAGCTCGACCCCCTGATACCGGGTATGCCGGACCAGGTGCATATCGTGCAACCGCTTGATCATATTGGTCACGGACGGCCCGGACACCCCGAGTTCCTCAGCCAGCAGCTGCGTCGTCGCCGGGCGGCCGTCCATCGTCAACCGATACGCCGCCTTGAGATAGTCCTCCATTGCATGGCTGACTTGCGGCCGATCGTCCGGCCGTGGACTGTCCGATGTATGTGCATCCGCAGATGGCACGGTTTCCCCTCGATGTTGGCCCCTGTCCAGGCGCCTGCGTACCGCAATGCTGGTCGGGCGAACCTGCGATGTCAAGCGAGCAACGCTCCGCTGTATGCTCTGAGGGAGCTATTCCGAGCCTATGAACGAGGAGTCATGAGTGTCTGACAAGGTCGCCGACGAGAAACAGGCGCACGAAGAGCCGATCGAGGATGTGGTCGAGCCACGTGAGATTCCGCTCGGTAAGCGAGTGCTTCTGATCTTCGCGCATCCGGACGATATGGAATTCGGATGCGGCGGAACCGCGGCACGCTGGGCGGACGAAGGATGCGAGATCTGTCTCTGCGTCGTGACCGACGGCTCGAGCGGCAGTGACGATCCGGGCATGACGCCCGAAAAACTGGCCGAAACGCGTAAATCGGAACAATTGGCCGCGAACAAGATCCTCGGGATTTCCCATCTGGTCAACCTCGACCGTCCGGATGGGATGGTCGTGCCCGACCTGGACCTCCGGCGCGATCTGGTGCGGGTCATTCGCCAGTTCCAGACCGAAGTCATTGTCTGTCAAGACCCATCTGTCTATTTCTACGGGAACCAATACATCAACCATCCGGATCATCGCGCGGTTGCGACTGCCGCCATCGAAGCCCTCTTCCCGGCAGCTGGGAACCGCAACTACTTCCCCGAGCTGCTGGAGGAAGGTCTGGAACCGATCAAGATCCAGGAGGTCTATATCTCCAATTCCCGTGAGCCAGACGTCTGGGTCGATACCTCGAGCACGATCGATCGCAAGATCGAGGCGCTGCGGCAGCACAAGAGTCAGATGGGCGATTGGGATCCCGGTCCAATGCTGCGCAAGTGGTCTGCGGAGGATGGCGCCAAACGGACACCGCCCGTTGACTACGCTGAGGACTTTCGCTACATGAAGATCGAAGGTTGAGACGGTCTCGATGACCGAAGCTCCCGAAATCCAGCTCAACCGGCTGCTGGCCGAGCGATCGGGCCCGACCCTCGGCACGGCCGAATCGTGCACGGGCGGAACCGTCGCCTCCCGGATCGCGTCGATCTCCGGGAGCTCGGCCTATTTCCTCGGGAGCGTGGTTTCGTACTCCAACTCAGTCAAACACAACGTACTGGGCGTATCGCATGCGATTCTGGAGGAGAAGGGGGCGGTCAGCTTCGAGTGTGCGCGCGCCATGGCCGCCGGGGCACGCACGCTGATCGGCGCCGATATCGCCGTATCGACGACGGGAATTGCCGGGCCAACCGGCGGCACGGCGCGTAAGCCGGTCGGCCTGGTTTACATTGGTATTGCAACTCCGATCTGGCTGGAAGCATTCGAGCTCCATTTCGAAGGAGACCGAGCGCGCATCATCGACCAGACGGCGTTTCACGCATTGACCTACCTGCTCGAAGCCGCGAATCAGATGGTCGCGGCAGCCGATCGCTAGCAATCAAGGAGAGCTCATTGCCCGCTCTGTACAACAAAAGCGTGCTCGCCAATGGAGTGCGCGTCGTTACCGGTCCCATGTCCGGGGTCAAATCTGCCAGTCTGATCCTCTATTTCGATATCGGGTCGCGCTATGAGCAGCCCGAGGTGGCGGGGGTCTCGCATTTTCTTGAACACATGCTGTTCAAGGGAACCACGAACCGCCCCGATGCCAAGATGATCTCCGAAGAGGTCGAGGGTGTCGGTGGCATTCTCAATGCCGGCACCGGCCGGGAATCGACCAACTACTGGGTCAAGGTTCCCAGCACGAAAACCGATCTGGCCTTCGATGTCCTGGCCGATATGCTCAACAACTCCCTGATCGATGCCACTGAGCTCGAGAAAGAGCGCTCAGTCATCGTGGAGGAGATTCGGGGGACCGAAGACTCTCCCGAGGAGCTGGTGCACGAGATCATCGACGAGGTCATCTGGGGACCGGACCCGGTTGGCCGGCCGATCGCTGGATCGGTCGAGACCGTCAACGCAATCTCGCGCGAGCAGATGGTCGACTTCTGGAAACGCAACTATCTCCCGAAGCGAATGGTTGTCGCGGCTGGAGGCGATGTCGATCACGCCCACATCGTGGAGCTGACCGAGAGGTACTTCGGCAATCTGGAACATTACGGTGAGCCGGATGCGTTCGTTCCGGCCCAGGTCGAACAGAGCGAAAAACGGCTCCATCTGCTCGAGCGTCCGACCGAGCAAGCGCACCTCTGCATCGGGATGCCGGCACTCCCCTTCACGACCGAGCGCCGCTACGTACAGGGAACGATCGAAGCGATCCTCTCCTCAGGAATGAGCTCGCGGCTCTTCCAGGAGATTCGCGAAAAGCGTGGATTGGTCTACTCCGTCTACGGTTATTTTCGGCCGTATGAGGATGTCGGTCAGGGAATCGTCTATGCGGGGACGGATGTCAAGCGCGTTCCAGAAGCGATCGGGGCGATCTGCCACGAGCTCGCGCGCCTGCGGGACGAAGGCGTACCCCTGGAGGAGTTGGAGCGCACGAAGGAGCTCCGCAAGGGACGTTTGTTGATGGGGTTGGAAGACTCCCGCTCGATGGCGAGCTGGGTCGGAAGCCAGGAGCTGGTTTATGGCGAGATCCTGACCCCGGAAGAGGTGACCGCGAAGATCGAGGCAGTCACCGCGGAGCAAGTGCACGAGCTGTCGAAGGAACTCTTCCGCACCGACCTGCTCAGCCTCGCCTTGATTGGACCATTCGACGACGACGCGCAGTTCCGTGAAGTTCTGACGCTGAACTAATGCCATGACCTACGATCCTGCGCTCGACCTGATCGAGCTCGCGCTGCGTGAAGACCTCTCACTCGGTGATGTCACCAGCGAATCGACGATTCCGGTGGACCGGCAAGCCGTCGCGACCATGCTCGCCAAACAGGATGGGGTCATTTCCGGGATGGAGACCGCGCGCGCGGTCTTCGCCCGGGTCGATCCGACGATCACCTTCCAGCCATCGGCTCGGGATGGCGACCGGGTAACCAAGGGAACCGAGCTTGCCCGAATCTCCGGCAATGCCCGCTCGATCCTGGCCGCGGAACGGACCGCGCTGAATCTGATTCAACGGCTCTCGGGTATCGCGACCATGACCGAACGGTACGTGCGACACCTGGACGGGACCGATGCGTCCGTTATCGATACCCGAAAAACGACGCCGGGCCTGCGCTATCTGGAAAAGGCAGCCGTTCGCCACGGAGGGGGCGCCAATCACCGGTTCAATCTGGGAGATGCCGTCCTGATCAAGGACAACCACCTGGCCGCGATCGGCGGCGAGCATCCGATTCGCGATGCGGTCACCGCCGCCAGAAAACGCGCCCCGCACACCTCGAGGGTCGAGGTCGAAGTCGTCGATCTGGCCGGAGTGCAGGAAGCGCTCGACGCCGGCGCCGACATCATCATGCTCGACAACATGTCGCTCGAAGATATGCGAGCGGCCGTCGAGCTGGTCGACGGCCGCGCCCTGGTGGAAGCATCGGGCGGGATTACGCTCGAGCGCATTCGAGCGGTTGCGGAAACCGGTGTCGATCTGATCTCATCCGGCGCCCTGACACATTCCGCACCATCGCTGGATATCAGTCTCGACTTCGAGCTCGCGAAATCCTGAAGATTCGATGAATTTGGGAAAGGATTCTTGAATTCGCATGCGGGCGTGCTACCATGCGGCCCGTGGTCAATTGACGCCCCGCCCTCGACGAACGATACCTCAGCCAGTCGTCCCGGATTCCGGGCCTCACCAGCCGGTATCATCCGCCCCGAAGCGGAGAAGTCGAGAAGCTGGGCGTATTTTGTGCCTGTGGGCAAACCGATGTTGGCTTGCAGGCCAACCTGCCACACAACGATACAAACTCAGGGGGATCGATATGTTGGCGTTTGGGGTGATTCGTACTGCGCGACGACCGTTTTCCGGTCTGGGATTGCCGCTCCTCGCACTTCTCGCGTTACTCGTCCCGATTCTGACAATCGGCGTGTCACCCGGCGCCACCGCCGCTCAATCCGACTGGTCCCCTCCACGTACGGTCTTCATCCCGGAGACTGGACAGACGATCGACGGCGTCTTCCTCGATCAGTGGCGTGCGGGCGGCGGGGTGAATGCCTACGGTTATCCCATTACCGCCGAGCTGACCGAAAACGACCGGATCGTGCAGTACTACGAGTACGCTCGGTTCGAGTACGTTCCGGACGATCCCGAGGGCATCGTCGTGCACCTTGGGAAGATCGGCGAGGAGCTCAAGCCCGTCACCGTATTCCGCAGCGTGCCGAACATTTCCGGCAGCGGTGGGAGTGGCGGCTCCCTCTCCTATCTGGCCAATGAGACGCGGGCGTGGATCCCGCTGGCGGACGACGCGGTCGCCCAGCCGAACACGGATACCCTGACCTACGTGCCGGAAACCCGCCACACCGTACAACACGGATTCAAGGATTTCTGGGAGGCCACGGGCGGAGCCGCATACCTGGGCAACCCGATCTCGGAAGAGTTCCAAGGGGCCCGCGGTATTCGGTATCAGGTCTTCGAGCGGGGCAAGCTCGCCTGGAGCGAGGCAGACGGCGTCCACATGCTTCCGGTTGGATCGATTCTGGCCCGGCAGTACAACCTGGAGACGACGGGAACGCCGACCAGCGACTACCCGACGTATTCCGAAGATCTCTTTATCGAGCCGGAACCGGAGGCGCCCGTCATCGACGGGTCAGGCGAGCTTTGGATCGAGGTCAATCTCAGCAGCCAGTACATGGTCGTCTGGGAGGGGAGCGAGGCCGTTGCCGAGACTTATGTCAGCACTGGCCGCGACGGCTTCGATACCCCACCCGGTACGTTCTATATCAACTCGAAGCTCGAGTTCCAGACCATGGAAGGGGTGCTCGGCGGTGAGTACTACAACGTCCCGGATGTTCCCTGGGTGATGTACTTCACCGATGTCGGACATGCGATCCATGGCACCTACTGGCATGACAACTTCGGTGCGCCCATGAGTCACGGGTGCGTCAACCTGCCGATGGGCTTTGCCGAATGGCTCTATGGTGTGGCCGGCATCGGCACCAGAGTCGAGATCCACTACTAGAGCGTGCTTGAAACGGTCCTGCGTTCTGAGCCCTGGGGGCCTGAGACGGTTCAGGTGAACACACCAGGATGCGGCACGATCAGTGCACCACCGCCCCAGCCCAGCATCGCATGAGTAGACGCCGGCCCGGTTCCGGGGGGCTCATTTCGAGGCAACGACCCGCTGGATTCGCCGGAATCCAGCGGGGACGAAGGCACCTCATCGAGTTTTCAAACATGGGCTAACGAGTCCAGGCGTCGCGGCAGTTGAGGAGAACCCATGCGGCGCCGAGGAACAAGACCAGCCAGATGATCAATCCGATAACCGACACCACGACGCCTTTCGTCATCGCGCTGTCGGTCGTCAGAAATCCAATCGAGACGCTGTCGGTCAACGGGCCGGGCAACCACGCCAGCACATCCTCCTGCCAGCGGCGAGGCGGGAGGCCGCCGGGTATCGACGGGAGAAAGAGCAGCGCCAGCACCGCGGTAATCGCCGCAGCGGACGAGCGAAAGATGAACGCCATCGCGACGCCGATGATGGGAAAGACGAACGCCACCAGCGTGAGGCCGGCGATGGCGCGAACCGTGTCGCGGTCGGTCAGGCTCGCCGTCGGCATGTCATGCAGACCGAAGACCAGATTCCCGGCCGCGACAATGGCCGCGTTGACGACCAGCGCCGCGACGGTGGTGACCGCGGCGATGACAGACATTTGGCAAGCAGCACACGACCTCGGTTGGGCGTGGTCGCAAGGTGAGCGCCGGATCATACCGCTCGAGTACTCGGACGCGGCAAGATTGACGCCGAGCACCACGAAGACAATACCCGCGACCAGCAGCCCACTCAAACTGAAGGTGATCGGATCGAAGTCCGCCTGATCGGCCGCATTCCAGTCGTCCCAGGTAAAGCCCGTTGCCCAGGCAATCAGCGCGGTCAACGCGGCTGAGAGCACCAGGGCCACGGCGATACTGACCCAGTTGGACCGGGCCGAGCTGAACTTGGTCCACTCTGACCGAACCGTCGCGCCAAATCCCGGCGCGGTTGTCGTCGCTTGCGCCTCACGTTCTGCCGGCGCTGTGGATGCGATGTGCACGTCGTTACTCCTCGATCATGTTCTCGCCCGCCGGCGAGCCGTTGGTCCTGGTCACGCGGCCGGGTGCGATTGATACTCCACGCTGTCTCGGGTCAGGTCCATAAATGCCTGCTCGAGGCTGACGTTCCGAGTCGTGAGCTCGTGCAAGACGATGCGATGCTCCGCCGCCAGCTCGCCGACGCGCGCGGCGTCGATCCCTGAAATCAGGAGTGCCCCAGGATCCTCCTCGGCATGCACCTCGGCGCCACCGGCCTCCAGCAACGGTACGAACGTTGCCGCCTGGGGAGACACCACGCGCACCGCGTCACCGGCCGCAAGCCGCATGAACTCCGCCATGCTGGTGTCGGCCACCATCTTCCCTTTGCCGATGACGATCACATGGTCGGCCGTCCGCTCCATTTCGCTCATCAGGTGGCTCGAGACGAAGACGGTGCGCCCCTCTTTGGCGAGATTCCGCATGAGCGTCCGAATCCAGAGGATGCCCTCTGGGTCGAGCCCGTTCACCGGTTCGTCGAAGAGGAGCACTTCGGGATCGCCGAGCAACGCCGTGGCGATCCCGAGCCGTTGGGACATGCCAAGCGAAAACCCGCCGACCTGTTTGTCGGCCACCTGCGTCAGACCCACCAGATCGAGCACCTCCTCGACACGGCGCGTTGGAATCCCGCCGGCTTGCGCGACCCACGTGAGATGCCGAACCGCACTGCGCTTTCCGTACACGGCCTTCGGGTCGAGCACGGCCCCCACTTCATGTATGGGAGCTGGGTTCTCACGGTAGCTCCGGCCACCGACCGTGGCCAGTCCTGAGGTTGGATTGTCCAGCCCGAGAATCATCCGCATCGTGGTCGACTTGCCAGAGCCATTCGGCCCCAGGAAGCCAGTCACCATCCCTGGTTTGACTTCGAACGAGAGATCATCGACGGCAACGGTCGCGCCGAATTGCTTGGTGAGCCGTTCTGCCCGAATCACGGGAACCTTTCCTTTCGCTCAGTGTGGTTGGCGGTGGGCGCCGGTACGAGTGTGCTACCTCGCCCGACCGCGTTCTTCCGACAAATAGTGCCAATTGCGTGAAGTAGTCAACAAAAACCGTCGCTGTTCATCGGTTCATTACTTATGTAACGAACCCTAGATGCAAAACCAGCCGATGTCAAGCTGGCACGGAGCGTACGTGCATTGACCGAATTCGGAGGCGATGATGTCGAGTAGATGGTGCGGAACCCCGGACGGCAACGTGATCGCCCAGTCCCCGGGGTGAGACGGAGGGGTAGAATGGAGATCGTATGCTCTTGAGGAGGTCACCTTGAAATCAGTCAAATCGCTTTCCATTGCGCTCCTTCTCCTGGGCTTCCTGATGAGTCCCGCCGTGACGCTGGGGCACGCGGGGCTCGACCGCTCCCAACCCGAAGCGGACGCGACAGTCGAGGAAGCTCCGGTAATCGTCGAGCTCTGGTTCACGCAGGAGATCGCCAAGGGCAGCGGGGTGGACGTGCTCGATGCCAGTGGCAACCCCGTTCACACGGGTGAAGCGGAAATCGACCTGATGGATCCGGACCGCAAGCACCTGACCATCGCGCTCGAATCGAATCTTCCCAACGGCGTCTACACGGTCAACTGGACAACGCTCTCGGCAGAGGACGGTGACGAAGAGACCGGGACCTTTACGTTCACGATCGCAGGCTCGGGTACCCCGGTCGCCTCTCCCGTGGCCTCACCGGCCGCATCGCCGATTGCCCGAATTTCCGGCGGGTTGATACAAGAGGTGCCCGAAGCCGAGCCAGCGGACATGGATGAGCGAGCGCTGGGTATTGCGGTGGGCGCCGGTATTCTCGCTGCATTGCTGATCTACGGATTCTGGAGATTGGTCCGGCCTCGTCGTCATCCGTTCGACCGCAACCCCGACTAATCGAAACAGGCGGCTCAGTACCCAGGAAGGACCCCGGCGTGAAAATCCTCGTGGTTGGCAGCGGTTCGCGCGAGCATGCCCTCTGTTGGAAACTCGCGCAATCCCCCGCGGTGCACGAGCTCTTTTGCACGCCGGGTAATCCGGGAACCAACGAAGTTGCCCGCAATCTCCCCTTCAAGGTCAACGATCTGGATCGTATCGTCGATGCAGTCCAGGAACTGAAGATCGACTTCGTCGTCGTCGGTCCGGAAGAACCGCTTTCGCTCGGGCTGGCCGATGAGCTGCAGAAGATCGGGGTGCCAACATTCGGTCCCAGCCAGTCGGCCGCACGGATCGAAACCAGTAAACAGTGGGCCAAGGAGATCATGAGCGCGGCCGGCGTCCCGACCGGCACGAGCATTGCCGTTCGCAATCTGACGGACGGCATGGCAGCGGTCGAGCAACTCGGCATCCCGGTCGCCATCAAGGCAGACGGGCTTGCGGCGGGAAAGGGCGTGGTCATCGCCAACTCCACCCTGGAAGCCGAGGTGGCGCTCCGCGCCTTTCTCTCCGAGCGGACGCTCGGCGCCGCCGGCGAGCTCTGTCTGGTCGAAGAGTATCTGGAGGGGACCGAGCTCTCGGTTTTTGCGCTCTGCGACGGGAAAGACACCCGGCTGTTCGGTGCGGCATGTGACTATAAACGCGCGCTCGATGGCGAGAAGGGAGCGAACACCGGCGGGATGGGCGCCTATTCACCGCCGCCCTTCGCAACGCCGGAGCTGCTCGACGAGGTCATGCGCACCATCATCGAGCCGACCGCAGCGGCGATGGCGGCAGCGGGAGCACCGATGCGAGGCGTTTTTTTCGCCGGACTGATGGTGACCGCCACTGGTCCGAAAGTCGTCGAATTCAACTGCCGATTCGGCGATCCCGAGACGCAGGTCATCCTGCCCCTGCTGGACGGCGATCTGGTCGATCTCCTCTATCGAACGGCCACAGGCGACCTCGGCTCGGTCGATGTCATTTCAGCACGGGCAGGAGCCGCTGTGGGCGTCGTTTTGGCCTCAGGGGGATATCCCGGCCCGTACGACGCCGGGAAGCCGATCGACGGTCTCGAAGAGCGCGTGCACGACACCGAGCTCTTTCTGGCAGGCGCCCAGCGGGCCAGCGATGGCCAGATCGTGACCGCCGGTGGCCGGGTCCTGACCGTCGTCGGAACGGGTAAGGATCTTGCAGCCGCGCGGTCGCTCGCCTACCAACGGGTCGAAAAGATCGCATTCGACGGCATGTTCTACCGAAGCGACATCGCCAGCCGCGAGATCGAATCCTGACCGGGTCACGCCTCGACGGTTTCGATCAGCTCCAGATTCGCGCCGGGCGCGATGAGCCGGACATTGGCAAGAATCGCATCGAGATGGGTTCGCACGGCATCTACGCCAATACCCGCCGGCGCGTAGACACAGACGGCAAGATCGGTGGTCTGCGGCCGTACGAGGCCATACGCCGCCGGCCCGCGAATAACTGACGTGAGCGTGCCGTGCTCATCGCGCATGTACATGTCATCGGCGTCGATCGTGACCGACGTTCCGTTCGGCCGCGTCATCGCTTCGGTTCCCAATGCAGCGTCGGTGACGATATGTGAGCCGATCATGGCCGCATCGTGCATGGCCGTCAGAAGCCCACTCGCCACCTCCTCCGCAAACGCTGCTTCGACCAATGCCGCCCGCCGCGGAATCGGCTTGCCCTTGAGCGCAACCGATTCCACCTGATGCAGGACGTGATAGTTTTGGCCGAACCGCTTGTAGTACCGGGCATACGCATCGAACGGCGGCTGACTCCGAAGTGTCGGACGATCGGCGCCCGCATACCGCTGGCGGACCGATGTCTCGATCTGTTCGACCCGTTGCTCCAGCGCATCCGATCGTTCTGGGTTTGCCACCCCGGTCACAATCAGACACCCGGCGACTGCCCCCGGCCAGGTCGTCTTCCACCGCTCCGTAACCTCGAACGTACGCATAGATTCCCGTTTCCTTCCGATCACCCCAGCAATTTCCCAGCTCGCGCATCCACTCCGGATAAAGAATTGCCAACAAGTCAATGTCATGCAATACTGAGCGTCAAGTTCGCTCGGTATTCGCTGCTGTTGTCGACCGTTTTCGAAAGAAGATTGCTCCGCACTGTCCTCGCTCGAAACCGGTTCGACCGATCGTACTGCGGCCCGCACAGATTCCGCAGCACTCTGCACGACTTCGAACGACGCACGGCATTGGTCGATGGCGGGCGCAGCGGCGCACGCACATCATTGGAGGCGAGGGAGCGATGCGCAGACTTGGGGTACGGAATCGCGCGAGCATAGCGCTCTTGGTGGCGCTGCTGGCGGTTCTTGGGGTGTCATCGGCATGGAGCGGTACATCGGTAAGCGCTCAGGACGGTGAGGTCATCGCTGCGGCGATCACGCCTGGCAGCGACGCGGTGGTGGACGATGGGCCGCTCAATCAGCGGTCGCAGCCCAACACGGGCGGGACCGTTTTGCAGGTGCTCGCCACGGGTACGCTGGTCAACGTGATCAGCGGGCCGACATCGGCAAACGGATACAACTGGTGGTACGTGACCGCCAACGGCACCGACGGCTACGTGGTAGGACAGTACCTCGCCGAGGTTGGGTACCCGATCGGATCCAATGTCGTCGTCAATTCCAACTATGTCAACATTCGTAGCGGTCCGGGCACCACCTATGGGGTCACCGACCAGCTGAGCACCGGGGCAACCGCACAGGTCATTGGCGGTCCGTCAGCCGGCAATGGATACACCTGGTATCAGATCCAGTATCAGACGTCACTGACTGGCTGGATCGCCGGGATGTATCTGACCCTATCGGGTGGACCTCCGTCGGGCACGTTTGGGGTCAACTCCTGGATCATGCTCGACGATCCCCCGGTCAACCTGCGTTCCGGTCCAGGCACGACCTATGCTGTCACTGGCTCGTTGAACAACAACTACCAGCCGGTTCAGGTCACTGGAACCGCGACCAACGCCAACGGGTACACTTGGTACCCGATTGCGACCCTGGGCAACGTCACGGGTTACGTCGCCGGCGACTTCTTCGAGGGCGGCATCTACCTGAACGACTACGCCATCGTGGCCGACGGCCCGCTCAACCTGCGTGCCACCGCAAGCAGCAGCGGCACCATTCTGACAACGATGCCGAACAACGCATCGATCTTTATCAACAATGTCACGCCGGTGCACGCCAATGGCATTGCCTGGTTCAATGTGACCTACAACAGCACCACCGGATGGGCTGCCGGAATGTACCTGGGCGACGCGTAGACATGAGTCCTGGGTCCTGAGCCCTGAGAAGACAGGCGACGGCAAGTGCCGTCGCCTGTTTTGTGTTGCGGGATTTGGGATTCTCCGGTCCAGCAGGACGTGGAGGTCCTGACGTGCTCAGGACTCCGGACTCAGAACCCGTCAGGGCGATGGGGTGAAATCGACCCAGCCGCGTTTGATTGCCAGCAAGAGCGCCTGCACCCGGTCGTCGACCTCCAACTTGCGGAAGATCGAGGTCATGTGGTTCTTGACGGTCTTTTCGTTGACGAAGAGGGCGTCGGCAATAGCCCGATTCGAGAAGCCCTGCGCAACGCAATCGAGCACTTCGATCTCGCGCAAGGTCAGGCCCGAGGGTGACATGCGGCTTCGCGGCAACGCCGCAGCACGAGCCGGTGGCTCCGGCTCCCAGAAGAGCGGTTGGGCCCGCGCCACCCGCCGCAGCACGCGAGCAAGCTGCTCGCCGGTGAGCCGGCTCGACACGGCGCCGGCTGCTCCGCTGGCCAGCGCGCGGTCATACACCGCATGATCGACATCCTCGGCGAAGAGGACGGCCGAGCGTCCGGGTGACGCCTGGATGAGCGCGGCAACGATGGCGTAGCCGCTCATTCCGGCAAGATCGACATCGACCAGCAAGAGATTCGGCCGGGTTCGTTCGGCAATCTGCATCGCTTGATAGCCACTCGCGGCCTCTCCGACCACCAGCAACCCACCCGCCGCCTCGACGGCCAGCCGCAAGCCGGCTCGATACAAAGGTTGATGGTTGACCAGCAGCACGCGTTTCGCGAGCATCGATCGATTTCGCTCCCGCCCTAGAATCCACGATTCGGATAGACGATCCGACGCCTGATTCGAGCATAGGAAACGGTGGGACCATCGAACATAGGGAGATTGGGCGGACCGGCTCCTGCCGCAAGTACTATGTACGTACATGACCCGACCAGTACACGTCGTGGAGTTGCCGCATGAAGATTGCTTTCGATCGGTTCGGCTCCGGAAAGCCGGTGGTGTTTCTTCATTCCGGTCTGGCAGACCGCACCATGTGGGAGCCCCAGAAAAGCGCATTCGCCGAACGGTTCACCTGTTATGCCGTCGATCTCCCTGGGTATGGGGAGTCCGACACGCCCCCGGGGGCGTTTTCATTTGCGCAGGAGATCGCCTCGTTCATCGAAACCGCGGTCGGTGCGCCGGCCGCATTGGTCGGATCGTCCTATGGTGCGGGAATTGCCTTCGACACCGCCCAGTTCGCGCCCGAATGGACGGGACCGCTCGTGCTGGTCGATGGGCTGCTGATCCGGTCGGACGAGCCGTCACCGCTGCTGGAAGCCGTCTGGCGAGATGCGGACGCCGCCTGGGACGCCGGAGACCGGGATCGCGCGGTCGAGCTGGAGATCGAGTTCTGGGTCGACGGTCATGGACGTCCGGCTGGCCGGGCTCCGACCGAAGTACGCGACTATTTCCGGCAGGCGAATCATGCGGTTTGGGAACGCCATGCCGCAGATCCGCCACCCGATCCCTTGCCATCTTCCGAACGGACCTTCGAGCAGATTGCGGAGCCAGTGCTGCTGATCGACGGGCCGTACGATTTCCCCGGTGTGCTGACCAGCAACCAGGCAGTCTTGAAGCGCCTACCGAACGGCACGTATGCATCGATCGCCGATACCGCGCATTTCCCAAGCAGGGAGGCGCCGCCAGCATTCAATCGCGTCGTACTGGAGTTCCTGGAGCGAACCTGGGGATCGACGGGGTAGGAAATTCGGAGGCGCCAGCCGGATTCGAACCGGCGATCAGGGTTTTGCAGACCCGTGCCTTACCACTTGGCTATGGCGCCACACACGCGGTGCGTGACGGCAGAGTGTACCACGGGACTCTGGTCTTCCAGTCACCGGTTCTTCTCCGTCACGCATCCGGCAAATGCACGGATACTTTGCCCATCGGGACCAGTTGAAGTGAGGGCCAGAAGACCATGTCGACCGAGAAACGAGCCAGCGACGCACGCGCCACGTTGTTCGAAGCCATCGACCAGCGTACGGACGAGCTGATCGAAACGGTGGCCGAGCTGGTACGCCGTCCGAGCGAGCTTGGACACGAGGCTCTGGTGCAGGAATACGTAGCAGAGCACCTGCGTGGCACGACCAACGATGTCGACGTCTGGGATATCGACGAGGCCATCAAATCGGAGCCGAACGCCGGCGACAGCGGCGTTCCGTTTGCTGGGCGGCCGAATGTCACCGGCAAGATTGCCGGCGCCGGTGGCGGCAAATCGCTGATCCTGAACGGACATATCGATGTCGTCAGTCCGGAACCGGTCGATCAATGGACCCACGATCCCTGGGGGGCGGAGATCGTCGGAGACAAGATGTTCGGACGCGGCGCCTACGATATGAAGAGCGGCGTCGCGGCCAATCTCTTCCTGCCGCGATTGCTCGAGGATCTCGGGATACGGCTCAAGGGCGACCTGACCGTCCATTCGGTCATCGAAGAAGAATGCACGGGCAACGGCACACTGGCGGCGAGCCTGCGCGATACAGCCGATGCGGCGCTGGTCACCGAATCGGTCGGCCGTCGCTCGCCCATCGGTCATCTAGGTGTGATCTGGTTTCGGGTTGCCATTCAGGGCCGGTCGGCCCACGCGGGCTGGGCCACCCAAGGTGTCAATGCCATCGTCAAGGCGGTCCCGATCATCCAGGCGTTGCACCAGCTCGATGCCGATCTGAATCTCAATGTTCATCCACTGTACGAAGGCATCGACCATCCGATCAATCTCAACATCGGCGTGATGCGTTCGGGTGACTGGCCGAGTACCGTTCCCGGCGAGTGCGAGATCCGGTGCCGGGTCAGCTTCTTTCCCGATATGTCGCGCGACGAGATGCACCGGACCATCGAAACGACTGTCATGGCCGCCTGCGCCGGCGATCCCTGGCTGGAAGCGCATCCGCCGGTCATCACCTACAACGGATTCGATACCAACGGGTGCGCCATCGATGCCGAGGATCCGTTCATTCGCGCGCTGGAAAACGCCAGTCTCGATGGAACCGACTTTCCGCTCGACCCGCAGGTCGGTACGGCGGTCAACGACATGCGCTACTACATCTTCCGGGGCGTTCCGTCGACCTGTTACGGCGCGGACGGCGGAAACGCGCACGCGGTCGACGAGTGGCTCGATCTCCCGTCGATGCCCCGATTGGCTCGCACAATGGCCGCGTTGCTGGTGGATTGGTGTGAGGTTGCGTAAAACCTGCGCATGGCAGGGGATATACTCTTTGACGCTTGGCCAGCCAAACGGGGCTGACCGGAGCGCCATTTGGCAGAACCGCGTCCATGATGAACATGGCCGGTTAGGTTCAGGAGTGCTCACGTGAGCGAAATGTCTCCAGCAGATACCCGCGTTTTTCTCTTCCACAGTGCCAACGCCGCCGCCGATGCAAGCGGCGCGATGGACAAGGTGAACGCCTGGCTCGGTAAGGACCGCAGCAACTCGGCCTACCCGAATCTGAAGATCACCGACATCACGGTGACGTCAGACGGTACCGGCGGCGTGTACACCCTGGTCGTCTGCAACCTCGGCGCGAGTCGGCCCCGGGAGGATTTTTAGCCTCCCCTGAGGACGAACGAGCGATGGCCCTCGGTCTGGAATGCTGTATTCCAGGGTGGGGGCCATTCTTTGTTTCAGCGGATTTCCGACTGATTGCATGACAACGAATGGCGAGATGGTTGGCCCGTTTGGACAACGTGATTGGTTGCTCCGCTATCGATCTGATACGGAATCCGTCTGAACGCTGCGGGACGACGTGGCGTCGATTCGCCGCGTTCCCAACGTTGAAACGCTGGGCTCATACCCCTTCAGTGCCTACGGTCGCGAACGAACGATGTGATCTTCCGTAACCATCCAGCGCTCGTTGTCAGCGCTTATCGGCACGTCGTTCGACTATCCCTTCGTACTCATCCGGATTCCGTATGAGTCGATCGCCGGACACAGAGGCCCAGCGCTACGACTGACGCGCGTGAGCGCTCAGCCGAATGCGTCCGGCGAGATGCAACTGTGTCAGGACTTGGCAGTCGCACCGGTCAGGTTGCCGGATTCTCGACGTGGAACATGTCGCGTTCCAGGTCCGGGGGAATCGGGGCAACGTCTTCGACCACCGCGTCTGATGGAAGGGTGACGTAGAAGATCCGCATGAAATACTGGCAGATTGGGCCGATCAGGAGCACGAACGCGACCGTGCCGACTCCGACGGTTCCCCCAAGCAGCCAACCGAGAACGAGTACGGTCGCTTCGATGAGGGTTCGGACAACCCAGATCGGCCTACCGGTTACGCGATGCAGCCCGGTCATCAGCCCGTCGCGCGGGCCTGGACCGAAGCGCGAACCGATGTAGAGCCCAGTCGCGAATCCGACCAACGTGATGCCGCCCAGCATGAACGCGACCCGCACCCAAAGCGTCTCCGTTTCGGGAATCAAGAAAAGTCCGATATCGGCCGAGGGGCCGACCAGCAACGCATTCGCGATGGTGCCCACGCCGGGTTTCTGTCGCAACGGTATCCAGATGAGCAGCACGACAAAACTGACGATCACGCTGATCGTTCCGAAGGTGAGCGAAACACGAGACGAGATTCCGAGCGTCAGAACGTCCCAGGGAGCTGCGCCGAGCGTCGCGCGCACCACGAACGCGAGACCGACCCCAAAGAGGAACAGCCCGATCAGCAGTTGTACGGAACGTCGCACGAGTCGTGTGGACGGGCTCGATTTGCCGAAATGCGCTGTGTCCCTCTGACCCATCGTTTTCCCTTGCACACCAGACGTTCAGAGGATCGAATCCCGCCCCGCCGAGGGTATCCACAAACACTACACCCGACGGGCACGACCGTGACCGCCATCGTGCGCCCAGTCGAAGCCAGAAGACAGGAGCAAGGCTGGCGCAGGCGGGTGGCCGAGGACAAGACAAAGACTGGGCGATCTCTCGCCCGGTCTTGTGGTTTCCAGGAATCGAGCGCCGGTACGCCGGATACAGCGGTTGCTGAACGAAGTGCCTGCTCCCTTTGGACCGTTCTGCCGGCGGAACCTCAGGACACGGAGGTCCTGCACGGCCCCAGTTGCAAGCGTCCCACAGTCACGTTATCTCGCAACCGCGCTAGACCTCTCGGAACTCACTCTCCGGATTGGCATCCGGGGCGACCCAGCCGTCGGGCATCTCGGCCGGCTGGTCGAAGAAGAAGAGCTCCATCTGCTCGCGCAGGAACTGGCGCGTCTCCGGTTCGACCGGGTTGAGTCCATAGTGATTGATCAAGATGGTCATCTGCGGCTTCCAGAGCTCGAACGCCTCGGCCGAGATCTGTTCGTAGATGCGCTGACCCAGCTCGCCCGGAAATGGGGGCTGGTCGAGGCCGGGAAGCTCCCGCCCGAATTTGGCGCACATGACGGTTCGCAAGTCGTAACTCCTTGAGATTGGCAATCAGTCATCAGCAGTCGGCAGTCAGCATGTGCCGCACTGCATAAGCTCAGGTGCCAACTGTACGCCAATTTCTCCGGTAGACGCCTTGACCCGCTCACATGGGTAGCTCTTCCAAGGTCCAAGCTCCGGTACACTTTCATGTCGAGTTCCCGTATGGGAATTTTTCTCGCCTTTTTGGACAGCTTTGCCCAGAAAATCGCGGCGATTGGGAAACCGGAACGGGAACTTCGGGAACTTTTCGCCTAATCCAGAAAGCACCCATGACCGATACAAACACGACGCTCGACAAGGATGCCGTCCTCGAGCTGCTCAAGACGGTTGATGAGCCAGAGATTGGCCAGAATCTGGTCGAGCTCAAAATGGTGAAGGACGTCGTCGTCGACGGCGGCAAGATCACCGTCCATATCGAGCTCCCCACCCCGGCATCGACCTCAAAGGAACCCATTCAGGCAGCCGTGACCGAACGCCTGACCAAAGACAGCGGAGCCTCGGACGTGGAGATCGTCTGGACCTCCAAGGTCCGTTCCAGCGGTGGCGGCCGCATGGACGCCCAACCCATCAAGGGAGTGAAGAACGCGGTGGCGGTCGCGTCGGGCAAAGGCGGCGTTGGCAAGTCGACCGTGGCCGTCAATATCGCGGTTGCGCTCGCCCGCACCGGCGCCAGCGTCGGATTGCTCGATGCCGATGTCTACGGCCCCAGTATTCCCCTCATGATGGGAACGCATGACCGGCCCATCATGCGAGACAACCGGATCATTCCGATCGAGGCGCACGGCGTCAAGCTGATGAGCATCGGGTTCATTCTCGACCCCGAAAAGGCCCTCATCTGGCGTGGGCCGCTGGTTGCCCAGTTGATTACCCAGTTCCTGAACGATGTCGATTGGGGCGATCTCGACTATCTGATCATCGACCTGCCGCCGGGCACCGGGGACGCGCAGTTGACGCTGGTCCAGCGCATCCCGATCTCGGGCGCGGTGATCGTCACAACGCCACAGGACGTGGCCCTCGCCGACGCGCTGAAGGGGCTCAAGATGTTCGAAGAGGTCAAGACGCCGATTCTGGGCATCGTCGAGAACATGAGCGGGTTCGTCTGCCCGGACTGCGGCGCCAGCCACGACATCTTCGCGTCCGGTGGCGGTGAGCGTATTGCCCGGGAGAACGATGTCGAGCTGCTCGGCAAGATTCCCCTGGAGCCGCTGGTCCGCGCGGGCGGGGATATCGGTCAGCCGATTGTCGTGGCAAATCCCGACACGGTCACCGCAAAGGCATTCGATCAGGCAGCGGCCCGAGTGGCGACCCGTCTTGCGATCGAGGCGGTCAAGAAACCCCGCAAGCCGACCATCATGCTGAAGACGGTCTAGCGACTCACGCGCGTTGCAGCGGAACGCCGGCAGATACCGCGTCATGCTTCGGGCAATGCGGTCTCTGCCGGTTCTTCGATCAATATCTTGAGCGACTCCATCTGATTTGCCGACCCAAGCACCGTCAACACGCTTCCTGCCCGCAACACGGTTCCCGCAACCGGCACCGTACTCATGCTCCCGTTGGCCACCGAGACGACCAGCGTCTCCGGTGGGAAACCGGCGTCGCGCAACGACTTCCCGTCGACCGCGGACCCCACGCCGACCTTGAATTCCATCAGCATCGACGCCGCTGGAAGTTGATCGACTCTCCGAAGTCCAGCGTCGATCATCGACCGGTAGGTGCGCAATGCATCCCGATAACTCAACGTCCCGACAACTCCACCGTCGTCGGTTACCGCAACCTGACTGACCTCCGCATCGGCCATCATCAGCATGGCGTCATCCAATCGATCCCGGACACCGACCGCAATCGGCGGTTCCACGTCTTCGGCAGCCGGATCTTGCGCACGCTTGAATGCATTCCCCACGGTGAGTGCCGCCAGGAGTGGAAAACTCGAACGAAGCCGGTGCGCCGGCGCCGACGCGCGATTTGGCAGTTGGGAGGTATAGATCGTCCGGTCGCCAACCAGGAGCGTCGCGATGGCGATGGCGATCATGGCGGGGGCCAACAGCGAGAGATTGCCCGTCATTTCGGCAACCATCAGCATCATGCCAAACGGAGCGTGCGCGATGCTCCCGAAGAGTGCCATCATGCCCACGATCACGAAGGGCGCAGGACTGGACGGCATATTGGGCAACAGCTCGTGCCCCACTCGCCAGAACGTCGCCCCGAGCATGCCACCAACGACCATGCCCGGCCCGAAGATACCGCCCGATCCGCCAGATCCGACCGTGAACGACGTGGCGACGATCTTCGCGAACGGCAACGCCAGCACGACCCAGAGCGGGAGCGCAAGCAGTTCCTCGGTCATGCTGATCTGAATCCAGCCATACCCGGTGCTCAGCGATCCCTTGATCAACAACCCAAGCAATCCAACCAGGAATCCCCCGATGGCAGGTTTGATCCAGAGGGGAACCCGCAGCTTGTGGAACAGCCCCGTGGTGCCATAGAAGCACTTCGCATAGAGCATGCCCATCAGCCCGCAGAAGACCCCGAGAATCGCGTAATACACCAGTGTGGTCGGATCCGTGAAGGCGATCTCCGATTGTTGTCCGAAGATGGGCTCGAATCCCTCGATGGCGCCGTAGACGCTGTAGCCCACAATCGAGGCAATCAACGCCGGAATGAGTGCTTCGACTTCGAGATCGTGGAGATAGAGAATTTCGGCAGACATGAGCGATCCGCCGAGCGGCGCCCGAAAAATCGCCCCGATCCCGGCCCCCAGCCCCGCGCTGGATGCGATACGCCGGTCGCCAGCCGAAAGATTCAGGCGGTCCGAAAGCAGCGAGGCGAAGCCGGCCGAGATCTGGGCTGCCGGTCCTTCACGACCGGCGGACCCGCCGCTTCCGATCGTTATGGCCGACGCCACGAGCTTGACCGGGGGAACTCTGGGAGACATCCGTCCATCGTGATAGAGAATGGCGTCGATTGCCGCGTCGGTTCCATGCCCCTCGGCCGAGGGCGCAAACTTGAATACGATGATGCCCGAAATGAGTCCACCCAGGGCCGTCACAAACGGCAGCAACCAGGGACGACCCATTGGCCGAAGGATGACGTCGCCCTCTCCGATGGGCATCGGTGGAACGTAATCCACCATACCCTCGAGGAAGAGATGCGATGCCAGCCCGATCGCTTCCGTGAACAGCACCGCGCCAAGTCCGGCAACGATGCCGATCAATCCGCCAATGAGCAGCCATTTCCCCAGGAAGCGAGAGCTTTCGAAGCCTGCGATTGCCTCGAGATTCGGACGTCTGAGATTGGGGAACCGCCCCGCAGACCGACCGGATGCTCCGGACGGTGATTCTCCCGTTCGTGAAGGTTCGTCCACGATCCATTCCTACCCGGCACGTGCCGCGGCTGGGCGACGCGTACCCAACATCGCCAAGCCGTATCTGGCTGGCGATCCCAACGATGCTGGATGTGGATCAGCTAGGTGGGGGGTGAGGAAGGTTTTGGGAATCGACGCGCTTCAAGAGAATGAGGTCAGCCTGGAATTGCCGGAGATCGCGGCGGCTGGCTGGATCGGCGAGCAAGCAGCCCGCACCGAGCCTAAACCGCTTCATCCCAGAACAAACGGCGAAACTCAGTCGTGTCGTAATACCCGACGACGCTGATTATCTTGCCATTGACGACCCGAAAGATGGCCACCTGCTCGGAGAGCATTTCCCGGCCAAGGCGTTCGGAGAATTCGCGAAAGACGAATTGCACGGCGGCCCGGTCGGTCGTGGCAATGATGTCGCTCACTTCCCAATGGGCTTCCGGATACGACGAAACCACGGTTCCGAAATAGGAAACGATTTCATCTGCGGGGCGAATTGGAGCCGAATGGGGAAGGGCCCGGAAGGTGGCGTGGTCGGCCAGGGTGGCCAGGAGTCGCTTCGGGTCGCGCGCGTCGATAGCCGCGAAGAATTCACGGGCCAGAATCTCGGCGATTGCGGTTTCCCGATATGACAGACTCACTCGCTTCCGCTCGACTAGCGTACGCGCTGGCGCACCGGATACATCTGCATCAACTCGGTCAAATGAGCGCCCGAAACCTCGTTGATATTCTGACGAACCCCGGTATTGTGCAGCGTGACGTCCATGAGGTGAAGGACGCGGGTGTCATTTTCCGCAAGGAACTCCGCAATCGTCCGAATCTGCCAGTCATGCTCGACGCGGCTCGTGCCGACTCGGAGCCAGGCCGTATCCGGCAAACTGCGCAGCAGCGCGCAGGTGCTCTGCCGCAGGCGACGGAATTGGGCCAGCACCGACATCGGTGACCGGTCGAATCCGGGGCGATCTTTCTCGGCGAAGTATCGAGGATCGGGCAACTTGTCGAGGTCGGGATTGATACTGTTCGCAATCGCGTTCATGCGCGCGAATGCGACCGCTTCGGTATCGCGCAGCTCCTGCAGCAGCTCCATGACCGAGGCTTCACCTCGCCGGGCGCTGCGCAACAGCAACGATTGGTTGGTGATCGGCGTCAGCCACCGCGAGAGATGATTGACGGTCATCTGCAGGCGAATGATGAGCGAATCGTTATCCAGGTCGGCCACGGCGAGATCGACCGCGGTGAATCGGTTCCGCTCCGTTGCCGGATACGCTGCGTGATCGGCTGACATTCGTCGCGCTTCTCCACTCGTGTCGCCCGGGCCAATCCCGGACCACGTCAATTATCCCGCAAGAACCTCGCGCGCTTGGTCGAGGTGCTCGGAGTCATGATCGCACACATGATCCTCCAGCCATGTCAGCGTTATCCGGCCGTACAGACTATGTTGCCCGGTCCGGTCCCATGCCTCCGCGGGAAGGGTGTACAAGAATTCCACATGGTTCTTCCGGATCTGGGCAAACTCGTCGAAAACGATCCGTGGATCCTGCCCGGAGTAGTCTCGCTCGATCGGCCAAAGCGCATCGTCGTATCCGGGGATTTCGGGATCGTCTTCCGACACGATGCATTGCGCCCGCTCGAAGAAGATCTCCTCCCAGTCACGGAGATGTGGAAGGATTTCGACGATACCCCAACCGCCGTCACTGCCGGGGCGGTAGAGTGCGTCGTCATCGTGCGCGGAGAAGAGAAGCCGTCGCAGTTCATCTGGAAAGGCGGCAAGCTCTTCCAGAATCTCCTCACGCGACCGTTGGGTTGGTTCCATTCGCTCCCTGAGCTGTCGACATGACCGCCAACGATTGCCAGCCCGGCACCGCCCGAAGACGGCCCGCAACCTGACGATTGTCGTCAATCAAGAATACAGGATCGATTCGGAGCAGGAATTTCTTCATCATTCCGCCAAATCCAATGGCGCCACTGGAAATCGCCGTGACTCCAGGTCACCTACAATCGCTCAGCATCCGAACTCCGGCTCGACGTCGGCAAACGAGACGATCAACAGTGGGAGTTGGGTCGCTCGGCGGCAAGCGTTGCTGGGGCTCACGCCGTGGGTCGTGTTGCCAACGCCCGGGCCAGCTTCTTCAGAATTAAGCGCCGTCGCTACGGGAGCCCGTATCCCCACCCAGTTCTGCTGGTAAAACCGCTTCGGTGTATTGTGGCCCGGATGTTGTCCCTCCGCGGCTCAGTACAGATCGAACGGTTCCCGACACCCCCATTCCCGGCAAGGAGCGCCAACCAGCTCCACTTCTAAGCGTGTCCAATCCTCGTCGGCCAGCGCCGCAACAATGCTGGGCACGTAACGCACCGAATGGGCCGCATTGACCAAACCGTCGAGCGAAAGCGACAACAAGAAGAGCTAGGCCTGCGCATCGCAACGTTGTGGAATCGAACATACCTCCTGGACGAATCATGCGGTGTATGCCTGCAAACATTCTGGTCCAGGGGCTTCTGAGACAATCACTTGACTCCAGAGCCTCCTCCTGAAATCGCCGTGACCGTTGGTCAACCAGAATCGACCAGCATCGAATCTCTGGCTGAGAATCGGCAAACGAGACGATCAACAGCCGCGCGTCGGGGTAGTACGCCTCGGCCAGATCGGTCCGCGACGGCGTCGGACGCGTTCGGGGGTGACTGTGCACGATGGCGGCCAAACGCCAATCCTCGTCCCGCATCCGCTTCATCGCATCGATCACCTCGCCCGGGTCCATGGTGTACCGCACCGGAGAGCGGTCGATATTGGTACCGGCAAAGAAGTGAACGGCGCGTTCCCGATCGCCCTCGACAACTCCGGCCAACAGCCCGCATCCTTCATTGGGTAGACCGGCGCGCAGGTGATCGATGATTTGCTCCCGGAGCACGCGGCTCAACACCAGGCATGGCACAGAGTCCAAATCCGCGGGTGAATGCTCTACAGTTGTGGCCGGATCCAACGGCTGATCCTGATCGTGCTGCATCGCGAAGATAGCCCCAGGAGCGAACGAGCGCCGCTATGATTTCGAGACTACTTTATCGTCCGCTGACCGCTCTGGCAGCGATGCTCATTGCGAGCATGCTGCTTCCCATCTCCCTGTTCGCCCAATCACCGGCCGCAACGCCAACCGGGGACGATCTCTACGCGGACGTGGTCCCGTCGCTTGTCCAGCAGATTCGGGCGGAAACCGATAGGCAACTGCCCATTGTGACCGTTACCGGGAATCTCGTTCCGGGTTCCGAAGCTCCTGCCCGGATCGAAGGCTCCCTGTCACTGGCCTACATCAATTTCACGGACGCCGAGCAGACTGAGCTCTTCCTGCGGCTGTATCCCAACTTCACAGACTACGGCGGCGGTTCGATGTCCGTGAGCAACGTCACGATCGACGGTCAGCCGGTCGAGCCGGTCATCGGTTCCGACACCTCGCTGGCGACCCTTGCCCTTCCAACCCCGTTGCAGCCCGGAGACCGCGCGACGGTCACGCTCGATTTTCTGACCACGATTCCGGTCGATCCGGTGACGAGCTATGGGATGTTCGGCTATTTCACCGATAGCTCCTCCTACAATCTCGCCCAGTGGATGCCGCTGCTCGCCGGCTGGGATCCGGCGAACGGGTGGCTGCTCGAGCGGCCCGCCACGGTCGGCGATCCGGTCTTTTCCAACGTCGCCATGTTCGATATCACGCTCACGATGCCGTCCAATATCACGATGGTGACCACTGGCACGCGCGTGGACGAGGACGTTCTCGGCCCGCTGACCACACACCGCTGGGTTGCCGGTCCGGCCCGGGACTTCGTCATGTCTGGCGGCACCGACCTGCAGGTTGTGGAGCAGCAGGTCGGCGAAACGACCGTCCGATCCTGGTACTTCAGTGGATACGAAGAGGTCGGCGCGCTGGTTCTGCAGTACGGGGTCGATTCGTTCGACGTCTACTCCGACGCGTTTGGACCCTATCCCTACACGGAGATGGATCTCATCCAGACCCGGCTGGGCGCTGAGGCAGCGGGGGTCGAATTCCCCGGACTCATGTACATCGGCGCGTCGCACTACGACCCGTCGAGCTCGTATCTGGAATTCACGGTCGTCCATGAGGTCGCGCATCAGTGGTGGTACGGAGTGGTTGGCAACAACCAATATCTCCACGCCTTTACCGACGAAGCAATGGCGAATGCGAGCTCCATCATCTACAAAGAGCAGGTCTCCGGTCCCGATGCCGCGAACACCTGGGTCGTCAACTACCTGAAACGCCCGTTCCTGACCATGCTCTTCGGCAATCTGGGGGACATGGTGGTCGATCAGCCCAGCGCCGATTTTCTGACCAACGGCCCATACGGCCGGACGGTCTACGCTAAGGGTGCGCTCGGTGTGCTGGCCATTCGCGACGCAATCGGCCAGGACGCATTCTTCCAGGGATTGCGCGACTATTACGCCATGCATCGATTCGGTATCGCGCAACCGGAAGATCTTCGCGCCGCGCTCGAAAACGCCTCCGGGCAGGATCTCAGCGAGCTTTGGGCGCATTGGTTCGAGCGTACCGAAGGCCTGCTGGACTTCACGCCCGAGGATCTACTGGAGATCAATGGCTGAACGGAGTCCTGAGTCCTGAGTCCTGAGTCCTGAGTCCTGAGTCCTGAGTCCTGAGTCCTGAGTCCTGAGTCCTGAGCGATTCTAGGCTCGGGGTTGGCGGCTGGAGGCAGTTGACGGGGAGCTGTCATTCTGAACAACGCGAAGAATCTCTCTCGTGTCGAGGTCGAATGTCCGTTGCCGGATCGCCGTGGCCGTACCGACCTGGCGGCCTGGGCAGGGGTCAGGTAGCCTGTGAGACGCCTTTCGGGTCCGGTCGCGCCGGCGCTGCTTTTTGCGATCGTGACGCGATTGGCGTTGGCGTTGGCGGTTTGGATCACCGGTCGGGCGCTTCCCCGGCTCGATTTCTACCCGGCCCAGCTTCCCGATTCGTTCCTACCCAACCACCCGGCATTGGACGGCTGGGCTCGCTGGGACTCGGCACATTATGTCGCGCTGGCGCGATACGGCTACTCGACCGCCAATCCGAGCGACGGTGATGGGCTGGGGTTCCTCCCGCTCTATTCGATGCTCATGCGGGGGTTGGTGTGGCTCAGCGGCTGGGATGCCACGGACGGCGCCTACGCGGTCGCAGGGCTTGTCGTTGCCAACCTCTGCTTCATCGTTGCCATTGCGCTACTCGCCAAGCTCTCGAGCCGGGTCCTCTCCGGCCACACGGCCGTCTATCCCGTCATGCTCCTCTGCCTGATGCCCTACTCCTTCTTCCTGAATGCCGCCTATTCCGAATCGCTTTTCCTGGTCATCATCCTTACGACGATGCTGCTCGCCATGGACGGAAAATGGCTGGGCGCCGGGGCCGTTGGGGCGCTGGCGTCGCTTACCCGCCTGGCGGGTCTGGCACTCGTGCCAGCGCTCTTTTGGGGGGCATGGAAGGACGGCATTCGCGGCTGGCGATTGCTTGCAACGGGGCTCCTGCCATTGGCCGGATTCGTCGGATATTCGATCTTTACGACAATCTGGCACGAAGACCCGTTCGCCTACTTCACCGCGCAGCAGCACTGGGGCGGCTGGAACGAACATGTGCGTTTTTACGCCGAGCTCTTCTTCCGTCATCCTCGCGAGACCCTTGCCGGAGATCCGAGGAATCTGGTCATCGTCCTGAATCTGGCAATCGCCATCGTCTTCCTGGCATTGCTCCCGCTCGTCTGGAAGCGGCTTCCCCCCACCATCGCAATGTTCACGGTCGTCACCGTCGTCGCCCACGTCGTCGTCACCTGGGTGTCACTCGGCCGGTATCTCCTTCCGGCGATCGGGGTCTACCTCGTGCTCGGCGCCGTGGTCGCCTCACCACGATGGTCCGGATGGGCTCGGGACGCGCTCTTCACCGTGCTCGCGATCCTGCTCGCCACCTTGACGATCTTGTTCAGCCGGGGATTCTGGGTTGTTTGAGGAGTTAGGAGTTGGGATTTAGGAGTTAGGAACGAATTGCTGGCTCCTGGATCGTGAACGCTCGAGAGGGACTTGATGGTATCGGCGTAAACGCAGACTCGCTGGGCCCAGGACTAATCTCCTAACTCCTAACTCCCCGACCTCTCGATCCAATCGTCGATCAACCTCCGCGCGATGCTGATCTTGCCGGGGAGGATCGGCATGTCGTCGGGGGTGAACCATTTGGCGTCGCCGATCTCGGCATCCTCGAGCACGATGTCACCCCCGGCGTACTGAGCGTTGAACCCGATCATCAGTGAGTTCGGGAACGGCCATGGCTGGCTCCCGAAGTACCGGACATCTGTCACTTCGATCCCGGTTTCCTCCCGCACCTCGCGCGCAACCGCCTCTTCGAGCGACTCGCCAGGCTCGACGAATCCCGCCACACAGCTATAGACCCCGTCCGCAAAGTTGACGCCGTGCGCCAGCAGACAGGCGCCTTCCCGCTCAACGGTCATGATCACCGCGGGAGACAACCGCGGATAGTTGAAAAGGCCGCAATTGGCGCAGCGGGTTGCCCGGTCGCCGTCGACCAGATCGGCCGGCGAACCGCACCGGCCGCAGTACCGATGGTTCCTGCGCCAGTCGAGGAGCTGCACCGCGCGTCCGGCAAGCGCAAAGAGTTGATCGTCGACCGCGCCGTAGACCGCGCGCAGCCCGGCAAGCTCCCATCCCTCCGGAAACTCCTCGGCACGTTCACTCAGCTCCCAGGCAATGAGATCCGAACCGTCGAGATCACCCAGATAGGTTTCCAGACCCAGATCGAGGTGCAGCTGGGTGAGCTGCTCGTACGATGGGAGCTCGAGATGCTCCCCATTCCGAAGAACGAGCAGCTCGCTCCTGTGAAATGCGAACGCAATCGCGCTGGCGCGATCCCGCGATTCGGAGGGACGCACCATCGATCGGAAGGGCTTCATGGGCCGTTGCTCCTATACTTGGCACGACATTCGATTCTGTCCGCCATCGGCCGCTCTCCGTACAGAACAGCGCAATCATGACCGAAACACTCGACACCAATGTACGCATCATGCCTTCCCGCGGGCGTCGCGCCACGCGGACGACGTTGTTCGACCTGGGCTTCGAGGAGCTGCGGGCGCGTTTGGTCGACCTCGGTCAGCAGCCATTCCGAGCGGCCCAGATCTACGACTGGACCTACCAGAAGCTGGTCACAGGATACGAGCAGATGTCGAATCTGCCGGCGGAGCTCCGCGTTTCGCTGGCCGAGAGCCTGCCGATGGACGCGCTGACGCAGGTGCATGCGCTCGAAACCGACGACGGGGAAACCGTCAAGTTTCTCTATAACACGCATGATGGACAGTTGGTCGAAACCGTCCTCATGTTCTATCCGGACCGCGCCACGGTCTGTGTCTCCTGTCAGGTCGGCTGCGCGGTCGGATGTGCCTTTTGCGCAACCGGCCTGGGCGGGTTGCAACGCAATCTGACCGCCGGGGAGATGGTGGTACAGGCAGTCAATGCCGCCCGCCTGGCGCACGAGCACGGCCGGCCGCTGACGAATCTGGTCATGATGGGGATGGGTGAACCGTTCCACAACTATCGCGAGACGATCAAGTTCATCGGCATCCTCAATGACAAACACGGTATGAACTTCGGCGCCCGCCGAATTACCGTTTCGACCTCAGGAATCCTGCCTGGTATCGAAAGGCTGGCCGCCGAACCGTATCAAGTCAATCTGGCGATCTCGCTCCATGCGCCAAACGACGAGCTGCGTAGCCAACTCGTCCCGATCAATGACCGGTTCTCCATCGATCAGCTGATGGCAACCGCACGCGCCTACATCGAGCGTACCGGACGGCGCATCTCGTTCGAATATGCGTTGATGAAGGGAATCAACGATAGTGATGAGGTGGCGGAAGAGCTGGCCGATCTGCTCAGCGGGATGCTCTGCCATGTCAACATCATTCCGCTGAACCCGGTCGACGTGCTGCCCTACGAGCGGCCCGAAACCGCCGATATCGACCGCTTTGCCGCCGTCCTCGAAGCTCGCGGGATTCCAACCACGGTGCGCTATTCCCGCGGCGTCGAGATTGCGGCCGCCTGCGGCCAGCTTCGCGCCAAGTTCCAGTAGCGCGCCCAATCGAAAAGGAGCCGGTCATGACCGAAGCCCAATGCTCGCATCTCGACCAGATTCGGGACGTCGCGCCACGTACCCCCAACGGCTGTGAGGAATGCCTGAAGACCGGCGACCGGTGGGTGCATCTTCGCCTCTGCAAGATCTGCGGTCATGTTGGCTGCTGCGATTCGTCCCCCAACAAGCACGCCACCAAGCATTTCCATGCCACCAATCACCCGATCATCCAGTCGTTCGAACCAGGGGAAGACTGGCTGTGGTGCTATGTCGATCAGATCGCCATGGAACCGGCGGGGAGCTGATCCAATGGCTGTCGCAACCGAAGAACGCTGGCCCGAGCTCGACTACGATCAATGGGCCGATACCCTCGAAACCGTTCATATGTGGACGCAGATCGTTGGGAAGACGAAGCTGGCCAATTGCCCGTTTCTCAATCAGTGGTGGGAGATCGGATTCCAGCTCACCCCGGTGGGGTTGACCTCGGGGCAGATGGAATCGGCGGAAGGTCTCCTGGCGATCGATTTCGACTTCCTGGAGCATGTCCTCACGATGCGCGCAAGCTCCGGATTGACGCGAAGCATTTCGCTCTATCCGCGTTCGGTCGCAGATTTCTTCGAAGAGTACCAACGCACCGTTGCCCTCTTCGGCGTCGCGCCGATCAAGCTGGCCGCACCCGCGGAAGTGCCCGACCCGATTCCCTTCGCCAAAGACACCATTCATGCCAGCTACGATCCGGATGCGGTCATTCGCTGGTTTCGCGTGATGGCTTCGATCAGTCCGGTACTCCAACGCTATCGCTCCCCCTTTACTGGGAAGAGCAGTCCGATCCTTTTCTACTGGGGGAGCTTCGATCTCAACGCGACACGCTTTAGCGGTCGCAACGTCACGCCGCCCGCAGGTCCGCGCTTCTATCAGTTGGCGGAGAATCAGGAAAATATCTCCTGCGGTTTCTGGCCCGGAAATGTCTCGGCGTCTGGATCGAAGCTTGGCAAAGCCGCGTTCTACGCGTACACCTTTCCCTCACCCAAGGGACTCGACAACGCACACATCGAGCCTGCGGCCGCCCATTGGGACAAGACCTTCGGCGAGTTCATCTACCTCTACGATGACCTGCGTTCCGAAGACGATCCGGACGCCGCGCTGCTCAGTTTTTTCGAATCGACCTATCGCGCCGGCGCCGGGCTGGCGAATTGGGATCTCGACCAGCTCGAACAGCACGACATTCGGTGAGCCCGGAGCCCGGAGCCCGGAGCCCGGAGCCCGGAGCCCGGAGCCCGGAGCCCGGAGCCCGGAGCGATGGTAGCCGCCTGCCCTGTGCCGGCGGAGTCTGCTCCGGCCTCAGCCCCAGTACACTCCAGAACCGAGCGCCTGTCCGCTACGCCGTCAGGTCGTGCGCCATCTCCTCGAACATGGCGATGTACTTCTCCGCGTCTTCGACTGAGTGCTGGACCGAAAGTGTCCACTCTTCCTCGCGACCCGGGGTCATGAAGATCTCGCGGTTCATGGCATAGAGCCAGGCCAGATCGGCCAGATCGCCACGCTGGTTTTCCATGAACGACTCGTAGTCGGTGATCTTCTTTTCGGAGAAGGTCACACACCCCTTCGAGCTGATCCCAACCGTGTACCCGGGCAAGTTGTATTTCTCCAGCACCGCACTGCACCCATTCATCAGCCGATCGTTGAGCATGTTGAGATGAGCGTAGGCGTCATCGGTCAGAACATTCTCGATACTGGCCCGGGCGGCCGCCATGGTCAGCGGATTGCCGTTATAGGTTCCGACCTGATAGACCGAACCGTCCAGCACAACCTCCATCACCTCTTCGGTTGCGCCGATGCCGCCGCAGGGAAGTCCGCCACCAAGCGCCTTGGCCAGGGTGACCATATCGGGCGAGAGTCCGAACTTTTCGGTTGCGCCGCCGGGGGCGACCGTCAGCCCCGTCTTGACCTCGTCGACGATCCAGACGATGCCGTACTTGCGGGTGATCTCGCGCACCGCTTCGAGGTACCCCGGCTCGGGCAGGATCACGCCCAGATTCATCATGGCGGCTTCCATGATGACGCAGGCCGGCAGCCGGCCCTCCTCCGCCAGGCGCTCGATCCGTCGCTCCATAGCGGCGGCATCGTTAAACGGCACCGCAACGGTCATATCGCTGACGGCTTTCGGGATACCCGCTCCGTAGGGCAACGACGGAATATCGTCCCGATCGCCGATATCGTCGTAGGGAACACCGATACAGACCATCGCATAGTCGTGATGCCCGTGATACGACCCGAGGATCTTCATGACCGTATCGCGGCCGGTGTACGCCCGCGCGATGCGAATGGCGTCCATCGTCGCTTCGGTACCGGAGTTCACATAGCGCCAGAGCGGAAGCCCGAAGCGGTCGGCCAGCGCCTCGCTGACGACAATCGAGTCTTCCATCGGGGCAGCGAAGTGGGTACCGCGCGCAACTCGGTCGGCGACCGCTTTGACGATGGCCGGGTGTGCGTGTCCCTGGACCATCGAGCCGAATCCATTGTGATAGTCGATGCGTTCGTTGCCGTCGACATCCCAGACTTTCGAGCCCTTGCCCTCTTCGAGATAGATCGGCCAAGGGTCTCGGACCTGATAGGACGACGGAACGCCACCGGCCATGGTCTTCTTCGCGCGCTCGTACATCTTGCCCGAACCAGTGGTCGAATCGTTCAACCGCTTCTCTTCTTTGGCTGTCAGCTCGGCAATTCTGCTCTTATCGATCTGCGCTCCGGCTCCGACGACGGTCATGATGTTGCCCCCTGGTGACGACGAAATGATTCGGATGCTGTGGATTCTCGCACAATGGCTGAACTTGAGCCGTCGCCGCACGTCACTTCCCACCAAGATGTCATGCTTTGATTCGAGAACAAGGGCCGACTGAAACAGCAAGCAAGGGAGTCAGGATGACCAGACAATCGCGATGGTTCCGCGTCCAGTCGATCGGCACCATTCTGCGGCCGGGAACCGGAGAGACCGCCCGCGATGAGTTCTTCGATCCATGGCAGGAATCGATTCTGGAGATCGACGAACGCTGGGAAGACGGGCTGATCGGGATCGAGCAGTTCAGTCATCTGGTCGTGGTCTTCTATCTCGACCGGGCGCAGCGACGCCGCACGGCCGGCGAGCCCCGCCAGGCCGAGGATGCCTCCGGATTGGTGCCGGTCGGGTTTTTCTCGACCCGCACGCCGAAACGGCCCAACCCGATCGGATTGTCCTACCCCCGGTTGCTCCGCAGGGAGGGGAGTCGACTCATCGTCACCGGTATCGATGCCTGGGACGGAACGCCAATCGTCGACATCAAGGGGTATTACCCTCGCGACGAGATGCGGCCGGATGCGGAAATTCCGGATTGGCTCGCGCTTCTCTGGACGCGCCATGACGAGGAACGTGGATCGGGAGGTTGACCAGTCCCATTGGCTCCGAATCCGTCGATTCGACCCTATCCCAGCCGACTATCGGTGAATGACAGATTCTGATCGAAGAGTGAGGGGAATATGTAAATGGGACGTGTGATAGCGGGAATGGTGATGTCGCTGGATGGGTTCGTTGCTGACCGGGATGGGAGTCTGGCGTTGCTCTATCCAGATTTCGAAGCCCTGGCGGAATCCGATGCGGTGCAGGACGCGATCCAAACGACCGGAGCCGTTGTCATGGGCCGGCGGTCCTACGACATGAGTAATGGAGACTTCACCGGTTATGAGCTTCAGGCGCCAATTTTCGTCCTGACCCATTCCGAGCCAGCCGAACCCGCCCTCGGGCAAAACGATCGCCTGTCGGTTACGTTCGTCACGAGCACGATCGAGGAGACCATCGCCCTGGCCAAGCAGGCTGCCGGAGAACTCGACGTGACCGTCGTGGGCGGTCCAGAGACGATCGGTCAGTGCCTCACGGCGGGACTGATCGACGAGCTGCATATGGACATTCGCGCCGTGCTTCTGGGTGACGGTCTACCAATGTTCGGCCAAACAGGCCGTCCGCCGGTCGAGCTCGAAATCGTGGAGCTCACGCAGTCTCCCGGCTACACTCATCTTCGCTATCGGATCGTCCGCTCGTAGACGCTGGTTCAGAACCGGCACGCTGATCCGCCAGATGAAGCTGCGCATGACAGGCCGAGCAGAGCGTTGTCAGGTTGGTGGGAGCGTTACTGCCATGTGCGCTCCGCGGCACGATATGGTGGACTTCCAGATCCTCGATCGCGCCACAATGGGTGCATCGATAGTTATCCCGCTTCAGCACCAATCGCCGCGTCGCGCGAGCCATCTCGATGCGACCACGCTATCCACGGTCGAGGATGTCCAGCACCGGCGCCAGTTGCTCGATCCCTTCGACCGTGCATGGGTCAGGATAGAACTGGATATGCCCGACGCCGATCTCGGCATAGCGCAGACACTCGTCGGCGATCTCCTGCGGTGTCCCGGCCAGCGACGGTACGTTCTGCCCGGGACGCCCGTAGGCGCCGTCGAAATCGACCAGCACCGCGGCGCTCCGCTCGAGCGTTTTCGGGTCGCGTCCGACGGATGCGCAGATGGTGTCCATCTTTTCCATCAGCGGTTTGGTCGTTTCGGCGCGATTTCCCGAGACCGCGGCCCAGACGTTCCAATGATCGGCATGCTGTGCGGTCAGTTTCATCATCCGCTCGCCGCTGAAGGTGCCGACCATGATCGGCATTCCGTCCGGACGCGGACCGCGCGGGCGCAGCTCGCAATCCCTGGCGCTGTAGTACGTGCCGTCGAAATCGACGTGGCCGGTGCGAATGAGCGAGGTGATGATCGCGAGCGCTTCCTCGAAGCGACTGGCGCGGTGATCGAAGGGGAAGCCAAAGGCTTCGTATTCGGGTTCCGCCCAGCCTGAGCCGATCCCCAGGATCAACCGTCCGTTGCTGATCTCATCGACCGTTTCGGCGATCTTGGCAGTCAGGGCCGGATTGCGATAGCCGGTACAGGAAACGAACGGACCCAGCTCCACCCGCGAGGTGCGGGCCGCCAATGCCGCCAGCATCGACCATGCCTCCCACGCCCCCTGGGGTTCGTGACCCGGGACTTTCATCAGCAGGTGGTCACAGAACCAGACCGAATCGAATCCCAGTTCCTCAGTCTTGAGCGTCATGGCGAGCTGGTCGTTCCAGCCACCGGTTTCGCCTGCCATTTCTCGTTCCGACTCGGGAAGCATGATGCCGATTTTCAACGGGCGTTTACCCATTCCGTGCCTCTTTCCAGTGTCCGGAGTCCGGTGTGATTCGCTGGTACATGAGAACTACCTACTGGTTCTGCGTGCTGCCTGCCGCGTGCTGCGTGCTCGTCTCAAGACCGGTCCAGAATCTCGATGACCTTGGCGAACTCTTCGATCTTGGCTGGATTGCACGGATCGAGTCCGGCAACCCAATGGCGCAGACCAATAGCTCGAAACGCGGCAATCTGCTCCGCGATCTGTTCGTTGGTGCCTTCGATCGGGTTGGGACGCCGGCCGAGATAACCAGGCAGCGCGACATTGCTGCCGGAGGTGCGAACCATCGTGTTCGGATCGCGTCCGACCTCCTCGCAGGCTTCGTCGAGGGCCTGCAGACGTGGAAGCACCGTCGACGGATCGTGATGCCAATCCGAGTTCCAGGCATCCGCGAACTGTGCCGCCAGGCGCATCGTCTTGGGACCGTTGGTGCCGACCAGAATCGGCGGGCCCCCTTCGGCCCGGCGTGGTCCACCGGGCAGGTTCAATGCCTCGGTTGCGGAAAAGAACTCGCCTTCGTAGTCGGCCCGCCCAGTCCGCAGCAGCGGATTGATGATCGAGATGCTGTCCTTGAATCGCCCGAACCGGTGGTCCCAGGGGAGATGGAACATCTCGTACTCTGGTTGATGCCATCCGGCGCCGATCCCGAGAATGAACCGTCCCTCGCTGATTTCGTCGATGTTCTCGGCCATCTTGGCGACGATACCGGGGTTGCGCCAACCAAGACAGGTCACCAGAACGCCGATCGAGACACGCGGCACCTGTGCCGCCACCGCGGCAATCGTGGTGAAGGCCTCCCAGATCCCCTGCGGGGTTCGGTTGTTGGCTTCATGCCGGAAAATGAAATGATCGGGCATCCAGACACTGTCGAACCCGCACGCTTCGACGGTTTGCGACATTTCCAGAATGTCCTTGAACCGGGGCTGTCCGCCGAACGCGCCACCGTCGAGCAGCGGCAACATGACGCCAATACCCATCGGGCGGGTGGTTTCGGGCCAGCGTCCGAGGGGGGCGGGAGACGTGTTGGAATCTGTCATGACGGTCCTTCCTCAGGTCGATCTTAGCCAACTCTCGATGCGCGTCATCATATTCGGATCGAACGCGTTCCGCTCCGAAATGATCCACCCAGCGAACTTGCTTGCTATAATTATGGGCGAGGGACTGACCCTTGTGGTGGGAGAATGGCTTCCCATACCCTTTGCGGACAGCTCGGAGTTGCGATCCGAGCAAGGGTCACCCCTCACCCCGTCGTACGGTATCCGAACGTCTCATAAACTCATTGTGCCAGGCTTTTTGACGCCGGTGCACGCTCCTTAGAGCGAGACCACCATCTTGGCGAAGCTCAAGCACGGCCAACATAGGCCAGCTGTCGCCCTCCGCTTCGACGCTCCAGACTATCTGCCATCTCGGAAGCGGCGAACCACGACCCTCCTCCGGAATTTGCTTACGCGCACATTCCCATCGACTCAGCTCCTCTGTCAGCCGTTCATACCGATCGAGATCTTCAGGATGCTTCCGCCGTTGCTTGCGATCAACACTGGCGCTCACCCGTACGACTGCGCTTGCAACGCCAATGATTACCTGCAGATCTGATGGAATCACACATCGTCGCTCGATGACCTCACCTTCGACGGCAGCAACATAGTCCCTCGCCAGCAGCTTGTTCGGCCGGCTCCGTCGATCTTCATCCGTAAGCGCCGAAGGATCGTCACACGCTTCGGGCATCGGGCATTATTCGAGATTGAGATTGCGCAGGCGCCAGGTCGAGATCAGCATCGCCGCGATGACGACGGCCACGATCACGACAACGGACGTCGCGACCCCGGTCGCCCCCGTGAGCGCAATGTCCCGATCGTCCGCCATACCGACCAGAATCGATTCCGTATAGTGCCGGATCGAAACGATCTTGAGACCGGTCAGAAATCGCCCGAGCAGACTTTCCCAAACCAGCGCATAGACGATACCGACCAGGAGCGCGCGTGCAACGAACAGGCTGACCAGCAGGAAGACCGCGCCATAGGCCACGATTCCAGCAGCGGCGCTGGCCAGCAGCGCCCAGAGGAAGGACAGGCTCTCGGATTCACCAGCGTCGCCCCGGAAGACGATCAGATAGGTGGTCAGCAATCCGCCGAGAATGATTGGCAGACTCACGACCAGGGTCGCCAGCAGCTTCTCGAACACAATGCGCAACCGGCTGATCGGTTTGAGGGTGAGATACGGCAGGGTGGCATCCTCGATCTCGTTGCCCAGCGCCCCGGTCGCGAGGATCAACACCGTGATCGGCAACAGGGTCGCAATGACCAGCGGCCGGTAGATATTCTCCGCGAGGAAGTACGCGGGTGGGTTGTCTCCGCTATCGAACCAGTAGATCATGCCGAACAGCGCCGGCAGGAATGCCAGAACGGCCACCACCCAGACCGACTTTCCGCCAAAGAACTGGCGGATCGTCAACATGAATACGGGGAGTGGTCGCCAGAGCGCGCTTGCCATCGTCGTTCCTATCGCTCGACCAGATATGAGAAGACCGACTCGAGCGATTCATCCGCCGCCTGCAGCTCGGTCAGGCGAACGTTCTGCTCTTTTGCCAATCGGGGCACCATCCGGTAGAAGTCCCGCAGCTCCCCGGTTTCGACGAACACACGACCGTCCTTGTCGATCCGCACGGAGCTGATCTGCGGGAGGGTCACCAGCGCCGAAGCCAGCTTGCGTGGCTCGTTAGCGCCCAATCGCACGATATGCGGGTGATTGTCGATCCGCTCGCGGATGGTTCGATAGTTGCCGGCCGCGCCGAGCTTGCCATTGATGATGACGATAATGTTCTCGGCGAACCGCTCGACCTCGGAGAGCACATGGGAGGAGACCAGCAAGGTCTTCCCTTGCCGTCCGAGCTCCCACATCAGCCGGATCATATGAGCGCGTTGCTCCGGATCCGTCCCATTGAGGGGCTCGTCCATCAGAACCACATTTGGATCGTGCACCAGCGCGCCCGCCAGCTTGATCCGCTGGCGCATACCCTTGGAATAGCCGCCGACCTTGCGGTTAGCGGCATCGGTCATCTCGACAATCGCCAGTGCCCGCTCGGTGGCGGCATCGACATCGGGCAACTTCTGCAGCTGCGCGTTCATCCGGACGAACTCGCGCCCACTCAAGTACGGATAGACCTGTTCGATATCGAGCACGACGCCGAGATTTCGATACGCCTTTGAATCTCCTCGCGCCGGGAGACCATCGATGGTGATGGCGCCGGTAGAAGGGCCGAGGAGTCCGCAGATCATCTTGAGCGTCGTGGATTTACCAGACCCGTTCGGACCGAGCAGGGCCGTCACGCCCGGCCCAATACTGAACGAGAGATCGGAGACCGCCACCAGATCCCCATACCACTTGGAAACGTGATCGAGCACGATAGTTGGTGTATCGGACATGATGGCGACAGGCCGCGACGGATCGGCAGCCGCCATCGGACCTCCCCCAGCCGTCGGACCTCCGCGCTGAGCAGGAGGCTCGCCTTCGAATTTGCGCCTAATCTTCTGGAACATAGCGCCAATACATGATTGCGCAGCAGATGAGCATGATCACGATCATCGCTGCTCCGTAGATCCACGTTTCCAATGGATTGCCGAATGCTCCATCCGAGTTCACCTGGCCCCAGATTCCCAGCACGAACTCAGTAATCGTGCGGGCAGGGCTGATGAGCGCGAACCAAGCCTTCTGATCCGGATTGCCAAAGACCTCTTGCAGCACCCCCGCAAGTGCAGAGGAGAAGAGGAAGGCCACCACGATGACGCCGACCGCGATCGCTTTGCGGCTCGTGAAGGCCGACACGACGAGTCCAAGCGCGCCAAGATAGGCCGAGACGACCACACTCACGATGACGATCTTGAAGAGGTCGTCGAGGTTGTCTTGCATGGCTCGGACCGGCGAATCGGCCAGCAACTGGCGTCCCAGCCAGAAGAACGCCAACGGCACGAGCGTGATCGTAAGCGTCAGCAGTCCGGTCGCCAGCAGCTTCGACATCAGATAGTCGAGCCGGGTGATCGGTCGTGAAAAGTAGAGAATCAGCGTTTTCTCACGCCGGTCGCCACACAGCATCTCCGGCGCGACGGTTGCTACGAACACGCCCAGAATCAACCAGGCGACACTGAAGAAGTCCCAGTACTGCAGAATCTCGGCCGCGTCGATGAACCCTTGAATGCCAAGTGGAATGATGACCAGCAACGCGACGGCGACATAGAGAATGACGGGGACCACCTTCGCGGTCCAACGCTTCTTAGCGCCCAGCGCCCGTTTCATCGAATAGCCGGTCAATGCCCGGAAGGCATGCGCCCGGCCCAGACGCGGTCCGGTGTAATGCTGATATCCGCGATCGTAGACCTCGCCGAAGGCGCGGGGAGTCTGCTGAGTGGTCATGGACGAATCGGCCATCTCACACCCCTCCGTACATGTCTGCGTCGAGCGCGGACGCGCCAACAGCCTGCAAGTAGAGATCTTCGAGCGAGCGGGTTCGCCCGGTCATCGAGACAATCGGAACATCGAGCTCGACGGCGATATCGCGCACGGCATCGTAAACCCTGTCGCTCGGATGGCGAATGACGATTTCCGGGAGACCGGTCATCCGGTCACGTTGCCGGGCATCGTCGATTCCCAGCGCGTGCAGTCGCTGGATGAACTGATCAGGATTACCATCGATCTGAATCGAGAGTTGGGCCCCTTCCGCCGGTGTACCGCCGATTCGTTGCGCCAGCGCAAGCTGCCCACTGTCGATGATGACGACGTAGTCGCAGACACGCTCGATATCCTCCAGGATGTGTGAGGAAAGCACGACTGTCATCCCCATCATCCGGTAGATCCGATCGACCAGCTCCAGCATGCTGTCGCGGCCGGGCGGATCGAGACCGGCGGTCGGTTCGTCGAGGAAGACCAGCGACGGATCGTGCACGATCGCCTGGGCCAGCTTCACGCGCTGTTTCATACCGGTCGAGAAGCCTTTGATCAGACGATAGCGTTCTTCGTCGAGACCGACTTGATAGAGTACGTCCGCCGCACGTTGCCGCGCTTCGGTTTTGGGCAGCCCGCTCATCTCGGCCATATGTCCGACGAAATCGGCGGCCGTGGCATTCGAGGGAAGGCACTCGGCCTCGGGCATGTAGCCAACCCGCTCGCGTACCTGGATCCCCTCGGAAAATGCATTGAACCCAAGGACTTCGGCACTGCCGGACGTCGGCTTCGCCAATCCGAGCAGGATACGAATCAAGGTCGTCTTGCCGGCGCCGTTCGGTCCCAGAAGACCGATGGCACCACGCGGAATCGAAAGATCGATCTGATTGAGCGCGGTGAACGAGCCGAACCGTTTGGTCAAATCGACCGTGCGGATGACGGCGTCCTCGTGCGTCGTCGCACGCGCGCCGGCTGTTTGGTCGAGCACGGCCTGACTCACGAGGCGCCCTGCGTTCCCACCGCGGCCGTCTGTCCCAGCGTCAATCGCTCGAGACAACGCGCCGTGCGCTCCAGGCCTTCGGCAAAAATCGCCGGAGTCTGTCCAATACCGATGCGCAGGTGCCCCTCGTATCCAAAGGTCGATCCAGGCGCCAGCATGACGGAATAGTCGGCCGCAAGGGTATTTGCGACAGTATCCGAGGGAAGATCGACGTTGTATTTCATCAATGCCAGCAATCCGCCCCGCGGCGGGTTCCAGCTCGCCAGCTCACTGTGTTTCGAAAACCACCCTTCGGCGTAGTCGAGATTCTGCTGCACGATCGCATGATTGCGCGCCACGATCTGATCGCGCTCCCGCAGCGCCACGCTGGCCAGCAAATCGGAGAGCCCTGACGGCGCGAGCGAGATGAAATCGCGCGCGCTCCAACACGCCTTGACGATGTCTTCCGTCGCGGCGATCCAGCCAAGACGAAGACCGGGCAACCCAAACGGCTTGGAAAACGTACCGACGCTGATCGCTCTCGGTCCGAGATTGCGCATCGGCTCGGCCAGCGGCTCGCCACCGGGAATATCGAGCCAGCGGTATGCCTCGTCACAGAGGACCCACGCGCCGACCGACTCGGCCAATGCATAGATCCGTTTCAGATCGTCATTGGAGAGCAACGCCCCGGTTGGATTGTTCGGGGTGTTAATCAGAATCATCTTCGTTTTCGGGGTGACAAGCTTCTCCAGCGCGTCCAGATCGAAGACGTAGTTCCCTCCATCCTCGACGATGCGCCAGAGACTGACCTCGCAGCCTACGGCCTTGGCCACGCTGAAGAGCTGCTGATAGGCGGGAAAGACCGAAATCACATGGTCTCCGGCCTCCAGCAGCGAATTGACGAGCAGGTAATTGGCTTCGATCGCACCGGTCGTGACCAGCACCTGATCGGCATTGACGTTCTCGTATGTCGCGGCGATATCACCGCGCAGTCGAGCGGTGCCGCGTGCCTCGTTGTATCCCAGCCGCAGATCCAGCAACTGATTCTCGACCGATTGCCGCTCGTCCGGCGGAAGAAAGTCGAGCAATTCCCTGGTGGTCAACGGGTAGACCCCGCTTTCGGCGATGTCGAACTTCGCCACCACCTCCCAGGTGCTCATCCACCGTTCGAGCGTAAATGTTTCGACCTTCAACCGCGGGTCCCTTCCAGCAACCGCAAATGCTGGCGCTAAGCATACCCTCCCCAAATGGTCAGGATGCGGTTCGCCATCCCTCCAGTTGGAGCAAGAACGCCCGCCGCCTACGATTGGTTCCAACGAGCAAACAGCTCAGACTCGAATCACGGAGAGCATCACTATGAGCGAATCCACTGCAACGCCGAGCGTATTGGCCAGTCTTTCCGACGATCTGGCAAATGCCGTCGAAACGGCATCGGCCGGCGTTGTCACCGTCTATGGACGCCAGCGTATGCCGGCGACCGGCATCGTCTGGACTGCATCCGGGCTGATCGTAAGCGCGAACCATGTCGTCGAAAAGGAAGACGATATCCATATCGACCTTCCCGATGGCCGGCATGTCGGCTCGAGTATCGTCGGCCGCGATCCGAATACCGACCTCGTCCTCCTGTCGATCGACGGCGAGCAGCTCACTCCGGCGCCCAGGGCAACGCACGAACCAAAAGTTGGCCAGCTCGTGCTGGCGGTTGGGCGTCCGGGGAAATCCGGTCCCATGGCGTCCCTGGGCGTCATCGGCATGGTCGGTGGACGCAATGTCAACGACCCTCGGAGCAAGCATCTCGGCCGGTTCCTGAAGACCGATGCGGCCATGCTGCCGGGATTTTCGGGCGGGCCGCTGGTCGATGCCTGGGGCGACGTGCTCGGGCTGAACTCATCGACGATGGGACGCGGCAGCGGGTTCACCCTGCCGAACGAGGTCATCGACCGGGTCGTCACCTCCCTGCAACAACACGGCAAGGTGCGTCGCGGGTTCCTCGGCGTGAGCGCGCAGGCGGTGGCCGTCAACGATCAGATGTCGGCATCGCTGGATCTTCCCAGCAAACGCGCCCTCGTCATCGTCGGGCTCGAATCCGGCGGTCCTGCCGAGCAGCAAGGGCTTCTGATCGGCGACATCATCGTTCGGGTCGGCGGCGCCCCGGTTGGCTCGGTCGATCAGCTCATGGAGCAGCTCAGCGGGGATGTCGTCGGTCAGCCGATCGAGATCGAGGTCATCCGCGGCGGTGAGCTGACCGTCAGGAGCATCGTTGCCGGTGAGCGGGCCTGAAACGAGTCCTGAGTCCTGAGCTGGATTCTTTCTCAATGCTCAGGGCCCAAGACTCAAGCCCACAATTAAGGAATCACGTGTGACTGCAACCATTCCAGATATTCAGAGCCGGTTCGGGGGGCATGCGGCCGTCGATGCCGAGCTCGCCGCACTCTACGAGCGCACCCGCCACTCGGTCGTGCAGGTCTACCGTGGCAACGGGAACGGCGCCGGAACCATCTGGCGACCGGACGGCCTGATCATCACCAATAACCATGTTGCCGGGCGAAGCAACACCCTGCAAATCGTTCTGAGCGACGGTCGCCAGTTCGACGGTCATGTTTCAGCGCGAAACGCGGAACGGGATCTCGCCCTGGTCGAGGTCGATGCAACCGATCTGCCGGCAGCGGAAATCGGCGATTCGTCACGGGTTCGTCCTGGGCAGTTGGTCGTCAGCATCGGGCATCCGTACGGTCAGGTCGATATGTTGACCGCCGGCATCATCTGCGCCGCCGGGCAGACCGCGACCGAGAAGGGACTCCAAACCGGCGATCTGCTGCAAATGGATGCCCGCATCGGGCCGGGGAACTCGGGTGGACCGCTCATCGATATCGAGGGCCGGGTGCTCGGTATCAATGTGATGGTGGCCGGCCGGATGGGTATGGCCATCCCCTCGGTCACCGTCGAGCGCTTCGTCGCGGGCCTGGTACCGGGCGGGGCACATGCCTATCTCGGGGTGAATGGGGTCATCGCCCAGCTCCCGGGAAGTCCCACCGCGGCCGGATTCGTCTTGACCGACGTCGTGGCCGGCTCGCCGGCCGATCGCGCTGGGCTGATGCAAGGCGATGTCATCCGCACCATTGCCGGCCATGACATCGTCGATCAGGAATCGATACCAGCGGCCATGCTTCGCGTGCGAGCAGGGCAGGAGGTCGAAATCGGGCTGACACGCGGGGGCGATCCACGCACCTTCTTCGTCGTCCCCACCGAGCAATTGCAACCGCGCTGATCGACTCGTTCATACTGGCGGTACCATGATCGATTCAGGAATGACCGTCGCAAACCACGTCGTCCGGGTCGCCGTCATCAGCGGCTACCCGGCGGTGCATGCCGGCATTTCCGTGCTGCTACGGTCCAATCCGGGTATCGATGTGATCCAGCTCGATGGAAACGAAGCGCTGGGCGCGATCGAGCTCGATGCGATCGTGGTCGATCACGAGAGTCTGGAGACCGCGGTCGATCTTGCGCACGCGCTCCCCCAACAGCCGCCATTCGTCGTACTGGGCGCCGAGCCGGAATCGGACTGGCCCGATCTGGGAACCGGGCCGGTCGCGTTTCTGCGCAACGGGGCCGATGCATCGGAGCTGGTGGCGGCGGTTCTGGGCGTCGCCAATGGGCTGATCGTCATCGACCCCGAGATTGCCGGGTTGGCCGGGCTCCGCTGGAACGGGGTCATTGCCCCGCTCGATCCAGCCGGCGAGATCCTGACGCCCCGTGAGATGGAAGTGCTCAATCTGGTCGCAAACGGCCTTCCGAACAAGACCATTGCTCATCAGCTCGACATCAGCGAGCACACCGTGAAGTTCCACGTTGGCTCGATTCTGACCAAGCTCGACGCCGCCAGCCGAACCGAGGCGGTGACGATCGCGACACGCCGGGGTTTGCTGGCAGTGTGATTAGGCAATGGGCAAGAGGCAATAGGCAAAAGTACGAAACCCACTATTGCCTATTGCCTTTTCCCTACTGCCCAACTGCCCGTTACCTCGTCTTGCGGGGATCGAGCGCATCGCGCAGACCGTCGCCGATGTAGTTGATCGAAAGAACGGTCAGGAAGATGACCATGCCCGGGAAGAGCGCCTGATAGGGATAAAACTGGAAGTACGATTGTGCCTCGAAGAGCATCCGCCCCCAGGTTGGAACATCGGACGGGAACCCAAGACCGAGAAACGAAAGCGTCGATTCGGTAATGATGGCCGCGCCGACCGAGAGCGTCGCCGCGACGATGATCTGGCTCAGCACGTTCGGCAGAATGTGCTTGAACATGAGAGTCGTTTGCCGGGCGCCGATCGAACGGGCCGCTTCGACGAACTCCTTCTCTTTCAGACGCAGAAATTCGGCACGTACCAGTCGCGCGGTCGACATCCAGTTCAGCACCGCGATGACAAGGATGATCAGCAAGAAGATCCCGATATTTCCGTCCCCGAACTGCGCGTCGGCCCACCGGTAGACCTTCTCGCGATAGAGAAAGCTGATCAGCAACAAGAGCGGCAATTGCGGCAGGCAGATGAAGAGATCGGTCAACCGCATCAAGAACCCGTCGGTCGCGCCACCGAAGAATCCGGCCGACGCTCCAACCAGGGTGCCCACTGAGATTGCCACCAACGCCGACAGGAACCCAACCGACAGGGAGATTCGACCGCCCCAGAGAATGCGCGCCAGAATGTCCTGGCCGAGCGCATCGGTTCCGAAGGGATAGGTGGACGAAGGCGAGGCGCTGGTCATCAGAAAGTCGATGTCGTCGATACCGCGGGGATAGATCATGGTGCCGACAAAACAGGCTACCGTGATGAACACGATCACGACGAGCCCGGCCACTGCCAGGCGGTGCATGCGGAACTGGCGCCAGGCATTGCTCCAGAGTGAGCGATATTGTTTCGCCGTCCCGTCCCCCAGAGTCACGCCGGTGCCCGTCGGAAGCGGACCGCCGAGGGGGGATTCGGTAAGGGTTACATCCTGGGCTTGAGACATCTCCCGACCTTCCCAGCCCTGTTAGCTGAACTTGATGCGAGGATCGAGGGTGGCATAGAGGATATCCGCGATGATATTGAAGATGACCACCAGGATGGCATACCCGAAGCTGATCGCCATCACCACCGGCACATCGCCCTCATTGACGCCCTGCACGAGTGCGGAACCGATTCCGGGAATACGAAAAATCTGCTCGGTCACCACGGCGCCGCCGACCACCGCGGGAGCCTCGATAGCAATGATCGTCACCACGGGGATCAGGGCATTCCGGGCCGCATGGAGGATGAGGACCGACCGCTCGCGCAACCCCTTGGCTCTGGCCGTGCGTACGTAGTCCTGCCCGACGACTTCGAGCATGGATGCCCGAACGAAACGGGTGAGCGACCCTGTGCTCGCCAAGGCGAGCACCATCATGGGCATGATCATCTGTTTCAGGTTGGGCCAGAAGCCCTTGACCGTATCGTCATAGATAAAGGGGAACCAATGTAACTTCACACTGAAGATGAGGATGAACAAAATGCCGGTAAAGAAGGTGGGCAGACTGAAACCCAGGAACGCGAAGGTGGTTGCCACTTGATCGAAGAGCGAATACTGCTTGACCGCCGAAATGATCCCAACGGGTAAGGCAATGAGCAGGCTGATCAGATAGGCGCCCCCGACAACCTTCAGCGTGATCGGCAAGCGACCCAGTACGTAGTCACGCGCATCGCTTCGGGTCGTGTACGAGATGCCCCAATTGCCCTGCACATACTGTGTCGCCCAGCGCGCGTACCGCACCGGTACCGGGTCGTCGATTCCCATCTGTTCGCGCAAACGCTGCCGCAGCTCGGCCGGGACGTTCGGATTGGAGCCGAATCCGGACAGTGGGTCACCGGGAGCCGCCGCCAGGATGAAAAAGACGACCATGCTGATGCAGACAAGCGTGATCATCGAAATGATCACCCGGCGAATCAAGTAGCGGCCCATCTGCGACTCCTGCTCTTTACCTATCTGGTCTCAGCGCCAGACGCACCGCCGCCAGCCAACCATCCGGTCGATCGCCGATCCACACTTGGCGTCACGGGAACCGAACCCTCCTCTTATGAATTCTCTGAAGATCGCCTCCATGCTACGCAGTGCCTTTCCCCCATGTCAAGAACCGCATGCGCGGTATGGTAGACTCTCGCAACGCGGCATGGGCCGCGTTTTTGTATGCCCGCCAGTCTCAGGTGGTCCGGCGCGGTAAAGGAAGTAGAAGTCAGGAGACGGCCATGAGCCAACCGACTTTGAGTGCCGAAGAGCGAACGATCGCCGGCAAGAAAGTCAAAACGCTTCGCAAGCAGGGGCTTGTCCCCGCTGTCGTTTATGGACCTGGGCTGGACGAAACGGTTCAGATCAGTGTCGATGAGCGGACCTTTTCGAAGTTCTATCAGATCCATGGGCATTCGACGCTGCTGAAGCTGACGTCCGGTGGCAAGAACTACCAGGTCCTGATCCGCGACGTCCAGGTCGATCCGGTGCGCCGGAATCCGTTGCATGTCGATTTCTTTGCCCCGAACCTGCGCAAGGAAACCACCGCGTCGGTTCCGCTGGTGCTGCTCAACACGCCCGACGGGCCCGGCATCTTCACGCCGGGGCTTGGCGAGATCAGCGTTTCGGGCCTCCCACGCGAGATTCCTTCCCGCATCGAGGTGGATTGCTCCGGTCTCGAGAATGAGGGCGATTCGATCCGTGTCAGCGACATCGTTGTCCCCGAGGGGATCACCATCCTCACTGGTATGGACGAGATCGTGGCCAATCTGACGCCGAAGGTAGCGGTCGAAGAGCCAGCCGCCGAAGAGGCAGAGGCGGGCGAGGCTGCCGCAGCGCCGGCCGAGGAAGGCTCGGCAGAAGCTGCCGGCGAGGCGGCCGAGTAATCCACTGCCGCCCAAATTCGCGATCGCACAACGAGGCCGGGCAGATTGCCCGGCCTCGTTGCATTGGAGCGCAGGTCAGGCCAGACCGCCGTCTCCAGCGGCCCGCAACCGGGGAGCCACCTCGGTGGCCAGGAGGCGGGTCATCTCGCCGAGCCGATCATCGCTTACCCCGGAGGCGTGGATATTGGCCAGAAAGACCGATATGCCAAGTTGCTCCTGGGCCTTCAGGATGGCGTTTGCAACCGTGTCCGGCGAGCCGGCAACGAAGGTCTCTTCGGCGATCAACCGGTGGGCGAACGCGCGTGCCTGCTCCGCATCGCTCTGGCTTCCGGTTCCCATCCGATGCAATCGGTCCAGATCTTCGGCCATTGCGTCGATCGCCGCTTGATCCGAGGCGGCAATCGCCACCTGGCGCATAAGCGCGATCCGTCCCGCGCCTGCGAGGTTTGACGGTTTGGCGTCTCTCGCGGCGCGAAACGCGGTCACGGACGGCATCAGATCGACCGTCCGCTTGAATCCAATTGCCAGGCTCATTCCCCGCGTACCAGCCCAATACGCCCCATGCGGGTCACTGCCGGCAAACCAGAGCGGCGGATATGGTTGCTGCAATGGAGGCGGATGAATGGCGATATTGCGGATGACCGTTCCGGGCCGGTCGAGCCCGACCGTGGCACCCTCCCAGAGCGCGGTCATGACCGCGTACCGCTCCTGAAAGAGCTGTTCCCGTTCAGAAGGATCGATACCGATTCCTTCCAGTTCCTCCGGCCGGTGACCCAATCCGAATCCGACTTCGAGACGGCCCCGTGTCAGATGATCGAGCACGGCAACCTCTTCCGCCAACGCGGCCGGCAGGTGCATCGGCAGTGTATAGGCGAGGACGCCCAGACGGATCTTCGACGTGCGCTGACTGGCTGCCGCAATCCACGCGGTCGGCGCCGGGGCTCGATAGGTTTGCAGGAAATGCCGCTCCGCAGTGAATGCGTAGCTCAGCCCAACCTCGTCGGCGAGCGCGAGCAAGTGCAACCGTCGTTCGAAAACCCTATCCGTGGGGTCGGGGTCGGTTGGATCGACCTGATGAATATCGAAAAGCCCCAGCTCGATCGTCATCTCTCCTCATTCCGAACGCACCGCTCGCCCGCAGAAGCCAGAAACGAGAAGAGCCGGTCCACATGTGGACCGGCTCTCTCTTCAGGGCATCACCGCCGGGAACAAACCTAAAGGCTCACTCCAACAACGACGATGCCCGTAAGACCGTGACTACTCATGGGCATCACCTCCTTCACCCTACGCGGAACGTGATGGGTACAAAACGGTCCGGAGCTGCTGTTTCAGCGGTTTCCGAACCGGTGAATAAACAGTAGCATCCACCGCGGAATGCGTCAATTCATTCTCGGCAGCAGGAAGGGAAATTATCCGAGTTCTCTGGATCTGGAGATCGGTTTCCTCAGGACTCAGGCCCCGTCCGAACACGTCGCTGCCCGCTGCTCCTCCAGATACGCGGCAATCGCGCGCGGATAGAGCTCAGTTTCGGCCTGAAAAACCCGCGCGGCCAGGGTGCGGACATCGTCATCCGGTTCCACCGGAACACGCTGCCGCATATAGACCGGGCCGGTATCGTAGCCATTGTCGACCAGATGAACGGTCGCGCCGGAGACCGATTCGCCCTGCGCCAGCACCGCGGCATGCACACGATCGCCGTAGAACCCGCGGCCAGATGCGTAGCTACATTCGGGCAGCAATGCCGGGTGGATGTTCAGAATCCGCCCGTCCCATTCCGGCGGCACAATGACTTTGCGCAGGAATCCAGCCAGGATGACCAATGCGGGATCGTAGGGAGCGATCGTCGCGAAGATAGCCTCGCTGTAGGCGGCGTCCGAATCGAACTCCTTGCGGAGGAGCGTAACCGTGGGAATACCGGCGTTGCGTGCAATCTCGATCCCCCCAGCACCGGCAACCGAGCTCACAACGATCCCGATCCGAGCCTGAAGATCGCCGTTCGCGCTCTGGTCGATCAGATTGGCAAGTGTCCTCCCCCCTCCCGACAGCAGCACTGCCAGCACCGGTCGTGACGTTCGATCGTTGTCCCCCATAACCCCCTGTCATCCTTCACGCCTGTTTAGCGCAACGTCGCGATTCTACCGGTTCCAGCGTCGAGCCTCGCTAGACGCAGCTTCGCAACTCTTTCATAATGACCACCAGTCGCAGTCACCCAGGCGCCACTACGGCGATCGAGCGCGATGCAATTCGATGAAACGACGACACCGGTCTCCTCGCACCAACCGGTCGAAATCCAGTCTGCCCTGCCCAATCTGCTGCTTGGACGCACACTCGACAAAACGGTCGAGTCCCAGCGCCGGCGGCTTCTTGCTGTTTCCATTCCCGGGGCGCTGACCCGCGAGGATGTCGCCGCCGCTGATGAGGCCCTCGACCAGCTTTCGCTCACCTTCTTCTCTACGCCAAACGAATCACTCGCAAATGCATTCGGCGCCGCGTTGAAGGCGGTCAAGCGCCCAACGAAATCGGCCCTGGTGGCGGGGAAGTCGACCGGTTTCACCGGCGGCCTGGTTGCGGCCGCGCTCGATGGGCAGCGGTTGGTCGTCTCCGCCGCCGAACCGGGTCTGGTCATCGTCCAGCAGGGCGATCAGATCTTTTCATTTCCACGCACGAGAGATGCCGGCGACGAATTCCTCGATCCCTCTTCGACCATCTTCGAAACGAAGCTCGACCCGGGAGACATCGTTGCGCTCCTCTCCAGCGGGCGCATCGACGATCGAGATTCGGCCACGGCCCTTACCCGGCACGAAGTCGCGGAGATCGCGGGTGAGCAGGGCGCTTGGGTCTGGATCGAGCTCGAAAAACCCCGGCGGCAAGACCTCCGGCACAAGGCCGGGCTTCTTTCTCCTCCCGAGCCCGAGGCGCAACGAACCTGGAGCACAACGGCCAATCCCGCCGACCCACTCTGGACCAAATCCCGAACGGCGGACGGGGCGATGTTTCAGAAACCGCCCGCCCTCGATACGCTCCAGCGGTACCGCAGCACCTCTGGTGATTCGTTTACGCGTGGCGCACGTACCAGGCTGCCCCGGGGGCGGCCATCCGTGCTCCTGCTCGGCTCGCTTCTCCTGGCACTGCTACTCATTGGCAGCGGGGTTGGGTATCTCTATACAAACCGCCCGAAGAGTGTGGAGCTTCACGATCCGCAGAATGCGCAGCATACTGCCGCGCTGGCATCCGCCCTTTCCGGGGACGATCCAGCCGCGATCGAGCAGGCGCTCCCCGCTGCCGAGCGCGCACTGACCATCGGTCAGAAAGCGGACATGCCGGCAGAGGAGCTCGCGTTGCTTCAAACCGAAATCATGCATGCGCACGATTGGCTGGACGGAACGCTGCGCTTGACCGATGTCACGCTGCTCGGTCAATTGCCCGAGTCACTGGCGAAGGGCGACCCCAGGCTGGGAGAGTCGGCCGGGGTGGTCTACCTTCTCTCGCCCACGCCCTATCAGGTCGATTTGACTGGGCTGACATTGATCGGAATGCCATTCTCGCCCGCGTCGCAGATCAAATCGTTCGCCACCCAATCATCAGGCGAAGATGTGGCCGGAGTCATCGCCAGCGACGGCACCCGGCTCGTGTTGATGACCAACGACGGCATCGCCACCGAGCTTGGCGTCACCGTCTGGCCGCAAGGGGTCGATCCGACCGCCGGAATCGTGACTGGATTCCAGAACCGGCTCTATCTCTTCGATGAGGGGAGCGGCGAGATCTACTATGCCGACGGCCAGGACAACAACGCCACACGCTGGCTGCTGGACACCGAGCCTCCCCTGCAGACTGGCGCCCTCGGTATGGAGATCACCGGGGTCATCCATGTGGTCTACCCGGATGGGCACATCATCAGCATGAGCAGCGGCGAGGTCTATAGTCGCCAGGAGCTCGGATCGTCGCAGAGCGAGTTCGAAGCGCTGGCGGTCGATTCTGGCGAGGAGACCGGCGATCTGTATGTTGCGGTCGTCGCCGGCGGGTCGTCCCATATCGAAATCTTCGACCCGGCAACAGGGGGCGTCACGCAAATTTTGTTGCCCCCGGCGAGCGTCGACGGCCAGCCGATCGACGATATCCTGGAGAACGTCACGTCCCTGGCAGTCAGCGAAACCCGGGGACAGGTCTTCTGGATCGAGGACGGTAATGTCTGGTCGGCAACGCTGCCAGAAACCCCAAGCGCCGAATAGCCCTCTGGGCCATCCGGCGCTCGATGGGCAGAAGCGTTTCGTCTACTTGGCGTAGAACTCTTTGTTCTTCAGGATGAAGGCCTGCCACTGCTCAGGCACATCGTCCTCGAAGAAAATCGCCTCGACCGGGCACACTTCGGCGCAAACGCCACAATCGATGCATTCATCCGGGTCGATGAAATACTGCTCGGCATCATCCGTCGAGTGAATGCAGTCGACCGGGCAGACCTCGACGCACGACGCGTCCTTGGTGCCAATGCACGGCTGTGTGATGACGTATGCCATCTCTCATCCTCCTCCCGTATCGGGAGCACAACTTTGCTGTGCGCTGGGTCCGCTCTTGCAACGAAGACGCTCGTCGGCGACGAACTTGCGGACAGTTTCAGTATACGCACGCGTCAAGGGTTGAGTAGCCGCGACATTCAGTCAGGATTGGATTTTCCAGAAGACTTGACACGCTACGCACAGTGTCCTATGGTTCGTTACATGAGTAATGAACCGACGATCCGATGGTGATCGATGTTCGACGACCGTAGTCCTATCTATCGACAAATTGCCGACCAGATCGCTGCCGATGTGCTCACCGGCACGCTGTCGGCCGACGAGCAAGTGATGTCCACGAATCAATACGCGGCCTTCTATCGCATCAATCCGGCCACGGCCGCCAAGGCATTTCAGCTGCTGGTCGACGAGGGTGTGCTCTACAAGCGGCGTGGAATCGGTCTCTTCGTGGCCGCGGATGCGCGCGAGAACCTGCAAGCACGCCATCGCGAGCGTTTCTATCCCGACGTGATCGACCCCATGCTTCGCGAAGCCGAGGCGATCGGCATCAGCCGGGACGACCTGATCGCCTATATCGCGGCTTCATCTCCGGAGGACGGAATATGAGCCTCTCTGTTGATTTCGATCGCGTCACGGTGCAGTTCGACGACCGCAGGGCGCTCTCCGATCTCACCGTTCACCTCGATGGCGGGAAGATCTACGGCCTCCTCGGCCGCAACGGAGCCGGCAAGAGCACACTGCTTTCGCTCCTCGGGGCACTCCGCAAGCCGACGTCGGGTCGGGTGCTGGTCGACGGTCAGGAACTCTTCGAAAACGACGTTCTGACTCCGCAGGTCGCGCTGATTCGTGAATCGCCCGATGTTCTCGATACGGACGAAAAACTCGACTACAACCTCGAATTCGCCGCGCAGATGCGTCCCGGCTGGGATGAGCCCTATGCGCGGGAGCTGGTGCGCAAGTTCGCGATTCCGGACGACCAGAAGATCGATACCTTCTCGCGCGGACAACGCTCCGCGCTGGGCATCGTCATTGGCTTGGCCAGCCGCACGCCGCTCACCATGTTCGATGAATCCTATCTCGGGCTCGATACCCCCTCGCGTTACCTCTTCTACCAGGAACTGCTGGCTGACTTCATGCGATTCCAGCGCACCGTTATCGTCTCGACCCATCTGATCGATGAAGTTGCCCCGCTGTTCGAGGAAACGCTGATCATCGACAGCGGGAAGCTCCTGGTACAGGGCGAAACCGATGCCTTGCGCGCCCGCGCACGCCGCTTCACCGGCAACGCCGGGACCGTCGATGAGGTGCTTCGAGGGGAGCAGCAACGGGGTGTCCAGCAACTTGGCTCCACCAAATCGGCCGTCGTCGTGTCCGACCGGATTGCTGAGCTCGATACGGAAGGCCGGACCGCCGGATTGGAGGTCGAACCGGTCGGCCTCCAGGACCTTTTCGTCTATCTCACCCAGGAACAGGAAGTCGCAGTACAGAGATGAACGTTTCGACCTGGCCGTCGCCCAAGCTGATGCTGCGCGACCATCTGGCGTTTGCCGCTATGACCGCGGGGGGCCTCTTCGCGGTCATCATTGCCATCGCGGTTGTGTACGACATCCGATCGAGCGATGATGTCGATCAGAGCTTCTGGGCGGAAGCAGTCACGGGGGTCGCACCGCCCTATGCGCTCGGTATCGGCGTCTATCTCATGGTTGTCACCTTTCCACGCTATGTGCTGTACGGGGAGACCCGCAAGCGGTTTTTCCAGCGTATCGTCCGCTTCAGCATCCCGTTCTCGCTTGGAATGGCGTTGCTGGGGCTTGCCGGATGGTTGCTGGAATCGGTGATCTACCGCATCGCTGGGTGGGAACACACGATCGGAGGCAGTCATCTCGCTCGATCGACTCGTGATGCTCCGCACTTCGTACTGGAGCTCTTCATCACGATCCTGCCGTGGTTCGCATTTGGGGCGCTTTTTGGGGCAATCTACCTGGGTCGCCAGTCTCTGCTCATCGCCGCCATTCCACTCGGCGTTCTCGGGGTTGGTTTGGTCAGCATGCTTCTGGGGCTGGACGAAGGGCCCGGCGGATTCGTGCGATCTGTCTTCGAGCCGGAGCCCAGCACAGCCATCGCCGTCCTCCTCAGCCTCGTCATCACGATCGCCGCGTTGTGGTGCATGCGAATCGTGACCCGGGACGTGGCGATCCAAAGCCAGAAGGCCTGACCCTGACTCGGGACGCGGAGAACCTGAATCAACCTGGCGCGGAATCCACGTGATTCTGAAGGGGTATCAGAGCGACGTGCAGATACGTCTGGACAACCGATGTTGATGTTGGGCAGTCAGGACGAACGACGCCGCCCTGTCGCATACATGCACACCAAAAGGGATACTAGCCCAGCGCTTCAACGTTGGGAACAATGAATACTCCCGGATGGCCTACCGGGGCGGAAGGCTCCCTTCGCCGTAGAACTGGTCGTTCTCATACGGCTGGTATTCATAGCCTCGGGGAAACCCCCGGCTCAAGCCCGATTGGCGATCGTCCCAGACATCGGCGTCCGAAGGGGAAGCAACCACGCTGCCCCCCGCCCGCATGATGGCTTCTTCGATACTCGCGGCCAAATCGCTGCCAGCCGGGCCCATATCAGCCACCAGATCGGCCGCCCGGTAGAGCTGATCGAGTCCCTCATTGCGGTGCCCGTCCGCACTCAGCAGCATACCCAGATTCAATCGGACCACCGCCTCGCGATAGACATCTCCGACCTGTTGCGAAAGCGTCAACGCGCGTCGATAGGTACCGGCCGCCGCCGGATCGCCAACCGCATGTTGCGCTGCCGCAAGATGGACCAGCAGTTGATTGGTCAACCGCGGCTTGTCGATCGACTCGGCCAGGTCGACTGCGGAATAGTAGTGCTCGAGCGCCTTTGGCCAGTCGCGCTGTTGCTGCGCCACCTTGCCGAGCCGTCCCTGGAGTTTTGCCCCTTCGACCCGGTTGCCGGTTTCGGTTGCCAGTTGAAACGCCTGGCTGTAGAGGGCATTCGCCTGGGCGTGCTGCTGCGCCCGCAGCGCGACACTTCCCAACGAGCTGTTGAGGCGAATCTGCCGGTCTTTATCGCCCATCCGCCGGGCCAGGTCGAGCGCGCGATGGAAACATTCCCGCGACCGCGGAAGCTGGCCGGCTGCATCGAAGATCTCACCCATGAGGGTGAGCAGGTCGATCTGCATGGGGACGTCGTCGATCCGGCGCGCAATGGCGAGGCTCTCACCCAGCGCGGCGATCGCGTCCTTCGGCTGATCGAAGGTGGAGAGCGCCTGTCCGATGCTGGCCAGCCATTCGGCCTGCTTCGGTAGATCGCCCATTTCCTTGGCGATCTCGTTGGCTTCCATCAAATATTCGAGCGCTTCGGCCGGTCGTTCGAGCTGGGTATACGCAACGCCCAAGCCACCCAGAATCCGCTGGTCGAGCATCGGGTCGTTGAGCGAGCGAGCGAGCTGCTGCGCCCGGCTATAGGCCTCGACGGCACGCTGCGGTTTGTTCAGCTCCATCAGCGTCGCGCCCAAACGCACGCCCCACCGAGCGGCCACCGGGCGATTCCCCATACGTTCTTCCAGCAACAAGAGATCGGTCTGGCGCTTGGCAACGCCAATCAGATTGCCCTGGTTGCGATAGGCCTCGACCAGCGCCTGCAGGCATTCGGCCTCGACCGAGAGATCGCCGATTTCGCGCGCGATATCGACGCCATGCTCCAGCTGTTCGATGACTTCGTCGACCCGGCCCGCCTGGGCCAGTGTCTCGGCCAGTGCCAGCGTCAACCGCGATTGCAGTCCGAGATCCGGAGTCAGCATCGCGGCATCGAGCGCTTCCCGTTGCAGCTGAATGGCCGTTTCGGCATCGGTGCGCCCATCCATGAGCTCGATTTGCCGGTCGAGCGCTTCGGCAACGCCCCGGTGGTATTCGATCCGGGCCGCAGAGCGGGCCGCACGCCGGTAATAGGTCTGAGCCCCGGCGACATCGCCCTCCCGGCGCAGGATGTCACCCAGCATCAGGGCGGAATCGACCTCCGCGATCGTGTCGGTCGATTCGTCGCCGATATCCATCTGCTGCTGAAAAATCGCCCGGGCCCGATCGAACTCGTCGGCATCCAGCGCACGCACGCCGAGCCGGGAAAGGGTCGCGCGCCCACCACGCGCATATCCGGCACGTTGCGCAATGGTGTACGCGTCGCGCAGCAGCTGCTCGCGCTCCCGGCTGGGATCGTCCGCCGGCAGGAATGAATCGAGCCGCAGGGCAGAATCGACGATCTGGCGATCGAATCCCTTCGCGCGCGCGGCGGCGTGGGTCAATCGGGCCAGCACCATTGCGTATTCGGGATACTCAGGTGCACTTTCCACGATCGCTTCGTCCAGCAGACGGAAGTCTTCGTCGGAAAGATTGTCCAGAATGGCGGGGTGGCGAACCTCGTTCAGGGCGCCCTGCATCGACCGGCGGCGCTCGACAACCTCGCGGGCAATCTGGAAGATCGCCTCGCAGTTCCCTTCACCCCTCGATCGGCCTCCGATCAGCTTTCCGATCCGTGTCACCAGGCCTGCTCCTCGTCCAATGCTCGTGCCAGCATTCCGGCTTCGAGATTGCCGCCCGAGACGACAACCGCCACCTTCTTGCCCGCCAGTTCTTCCTTCAAATTGTGCGCGGCCGCAAAAGCCGCAGCCCCCGCGCCTTCGGCCAATACCCTCGCTTGTTCGAGCAACGTGAGAATCGACCGGCGCAAATCCGAATCTGAAATCAAAACAATACTATCAAGACCTTCACGTAATATGCGCAATGGCAGAGAAAACGCTTGCCGCGTCGCCATTCCTTCCGCGAAGGTATCCATGGTTTCGTAGGACAGCAGCTCGTTCCGCTGCCAGGAGTCGTGGAACGCGGGCGCGCCTGCGGCCTGCGCGCCGATCACCCGCAGGCTCGGGCTGACACCCTTCGCCGCAATCACCGCGCCACAGGCCCCGCTCCCCGCGCCAATAGGAACGACCAACGCATCCAGATCGGGAACCTTCTCGATGATTTCCAGGGAATAGGTGCCCACTCCGGCGATCAGATCAGGCTCGTTGGCGGAATGGATGTACGAAAGTCCTTCGTCCCGTTGAAGCCGCTCAGCGTTCAGGCGGGCGTCATCGAAGTCCCGTCCCGCCTTGACCACTTCGGCTCCCAACCGCTCCATGGAGGCAACTTTGATTGGGTTCGCCTGCTCCGGCACGCAGATCACCGCGCGCGTTCCGAACAACCGAGCCGCGTAGGCGATCGACTGGCCATGATTGCCGGTCGAGGCCGAGACCACGCCGCGCGCTTTCTGAGCCTCGGGGAGCTTGCTGATGAGATAGATGCCGCCCCGTATCTTGAAGGCGCCAATCGGCTGAAGATTCTCGCATTTCAACCAGAGATCGAACCCGAGCTTCTGTGACAACGCCTCGGAATAGAGGAGTGGTGTCGGTTCGAGGTACCGGTCGACAACATTCCGCGCCAGAAACACGTCCTGAAGCGTGGGCGGCGCGAGCTCCGCGCCATCGATCGTCGCTTTCGGATCGTCCGTCGCGGCGATACCCGTCATCCTTCCCTCCGACCGGTCTCTGCTGGCTCCAGGCAATTGTTTATGTCGCCGATCGCCAATACTATGCTGGGGTGCATACTGGGCTCGTGTGTCTCCGGCGGCCAAAGAGCAGATGGACGGTTGGCCTTGCTCTCCGCCTCAGCCAGCAGTGCCAACCGAGCCCTTCGGGTTCGGCCAGTGTAGCACAGCAATTTCGCTGCTCAAGTGCATTTTGTACGCTATCATCGAATCGAACGTGGGTCCGCCCAAGGGAGGGTTTGAATTGAACGCAAACGGAGCCAGCATGACGATAACCGCTCCCAAACGCTTCCTCGAATCAGTCGAACAGTCGAGCGAAGATCGTGATTCGCTGGTCTGCGTCGGGCTCGATCCAGACCTCGCTCGTATGCCCGATACGATCACGCGCGGCCGCTCGGCCGGGGACGCGATTTTCGAGTTCAACAAGCAGATCATCGAGTCGACCGTCGAATTCGCAGCCGCGTACAAGCCCCAGCTGGCAATGTACATGCAGTACGGGCCGGCCGGATATGAGGCGCTGCTCCGGACGCGGGAGCTCATTCCCTCCACGACGCCGGCGATTCTCGACTGCAAGATCGGCGACATCTCGACCACGATGGAACCGTACGCCCGCGCCTATCTCGATGAGGCGGATTTCGATGCCATCACTGTCAACCCATATATGGGAAGCGAATGCCTGCAACCCATCTTCGACCGAGCCGGCAAAGGCGCCTTCCTTCTTTGTAAGACGAGCAACCCCGGAAGTGGCGAGATTCAGAATCTCACGCTCGAAAACGGGCAACCCCTGTTCGTGGAGATTGCCCGAAAGGTTGCCGCGTGGAATGCCGCCTCGGCGGCGTCGCTCGGGCTGGTGGTTGGCGCGACCTACCCCGCCGAGTTGATCGTCGTCCGCGAGGCCGTGCCCGACCTGCTCATTCTGGTGCCGGGGATCGGATCGCAGGCCGGAGATCTGGCCGCTGCCGTCGAGGCCGGCATCGACGGCCAGGGACGCGGTCTCCTCATCAATTCATCCCGGAGCATCACCTTCGCCTCGGCGGAGAAGGACTTCGCGCGCGCCTCGGCAACCGCAGCCCGCACCTTGCGCGACCAGATCAATGCCATCCGCGGCTAGTGTACGTACGGGTTTTCCGCAGAACGCGTAGTCACCCCAGGGCAGGCATGCTAGCCTTTCTTACCAAAGGGAAGTAACTCCTCACCGCGCCGTTCACAGGGCGCGGAGAATACGAAAATCTCCCGTTTCTTCGTGCGTGTTGCTTCCGGTACAGGGATTCGATGAGACCAAAAGGATTCACAATGAAGCGACTGCTCGCGGTGGCCGCCTTCGCGTTGATGCTCTCGATGCTGGGGAGCGCGATCGTTCCTACCGTCGAACCCGTTTCGGCTAACGCCACCACAAACGACCTGTCGAATGCCGAGCTCCCTCCCGATCTCGGACAGGCTGCATTCCAGGTCTTCGTTCCCGAAACGGGGCACACGCTGCGGGGATATTTCCTCGATTACTGGCGTGCCACCGGTGGCGAGCACGTGTACGGCAACCCCATTTCAGAACCGTTCGCCTCGGCCGATGGGCTCTATAGTCAGGCATTCGAAAACGGGGTCTTTCAGTTCCGACTCGAGCTGATCTGGACTGACCTGCCGTCGGTGACGCTGATGAACCTGGGCACCCAAGCGCTCGACGATCGTCTGGATGATTTCCGCGCGGACGGTCGCCGGGGCGGTGGTGGTGGCGACCGCCGCACCTCGTCCTGGAAAGGCGTCGCGCCGGATGGAGCAACCGCCACCCGCGCGATCAGCGAAGGCGGCGTCTGGAATGAGAACACCGGGAACACCATATCGGGCGAGTTCTATCGCTGGTATCAGGCGAATGAGGGACCGTACTACCTCGGCAATCCGATCAGCCAGCCACTGCGCGACCGCGGCCTGCTGGTCCAGTATTTTCAGGGCGGCATCCTGATGCAGGACAACGCCGGCGCTCTCAAGCTCGCCCCACTGGGGAACGAAATGGCCGCCGAGGTTGGTATCGATACCTCCCCGGTCGACGGCAGCGGGCTGCCCGTCTTCGACGAATCGCTCTTCTATCAGATTGGCAATCCCAACCCGATGGGCGATATGGCCACTCCAGGGAAACGGTGGATCGAAGTCAACCTCTCGGAGCAACGGCTCTATGCCTACCAGGGGGACACGCTGATCTCCACTTCTCTGGTCAGCACCGGTATCGAACCGAATCACACCGAGCAGGGCGTGTTCCATGTCCGGTACAAGCTCGAAAAGACGGATATGGCCGGGATCACCGATGCCAACGGTCAGGTGATCGCCCTTGGCGAGGCCGAAGACAACAGCGGCGGCATTCCGTATGCAGTCAAAGACGTTCCGCATGTGATGTATTTCAACTATGACGCCGAAGCGTTTCATGGCGCCTATTGGCACAGCAACTTCGGGTATCGGATGAGCCACGGCTGCGTCAATCTGCCGCTCGACTTCGCGACGTTCCTCTTCAATTGGGCCCCCTTGGGGACGATGGTCTGGGTACACGCATGACGAAGATCCTGAGTCTTGGGGCCTGAGTAGCCCCACCGATCTCCGCCAGACCCAGGACCGTGGATGATCGGCTTCGTTGTAAGCACATCCAGGCCCAACGGACATGATTCTTCGCAAAAATGACGAGGGCGGTATTGTTGCCGCCTTCGTCTGGTGCTACCATCGTTCGATTAACACGCTCGACGGTGAGCGATGTCCGATGCTGGAGACATCGCGACGTTGATCTCCACCCTGTTCGGAGCGTTCTTGGATTCAGCAACGACCCAACCCCAACCCGGAACCCCTCCCCGAACGATTGCGCTTGCAAATCAGAAAGGCGGCGTTGGCAAGACCACGTCGGCGGTCAACATCTCCGTGGAGCTGGCGCGCCGCGGCGCGCGTGTGCTGCTCGTTGATGTCGATCCGCAGGGCAATGCATCCTCGTCGCTCGGGCTCGACAAACGCAATCTCGATCTGACGATCTATGACGTGCTCATCGAGCGAGCGACCCTGGACGAGGTGCTGATTCCTCAAATTCGTCCATCGCTCGATCTGCTCCCGGCCAATAGCGCGCTTGCCGGGGCCGAGGTGGATCTGATCGAATTCGCCGATCGCGCGGTGCGGTTGCGCAAGGCCCTAACGCAGACCGGCGATCGATTCGATATGGTCGTCATCGATTCTCCCCCCTCGCTGGGGTTTCTCACGGTCAATGCGCTCTGCGCGGCCCAGCACGTGATCGTACCGATCCAATGCGAATACCTGGCCCTCGAAGGGCTGGGCCAACTGATCGGCACGATCGATCTGGTCAAGAAGCAGCTCAACCCTGAGCTCGATCTCACTGGCGTATTGATGACCATGTACGACGCGCGCACTCGTCTCTCGGCGCAGGTGGTCGACGAGGTCCGGCGCTATTTCCCGCAACGCACCTTTGCCACCGTCGTTCCGCGCTCGGTTCGATTGGCGGAGGCCCCCAGCTTCGGCCAGTCGATTGCCGAGTACGACGCCGCGTCTCGCGGCGCCGCCGCCTATCGTTCCATTGTCGATGAGCTGTCCGCCCGGCTCGCTCTCGGGCTCGAAGCATCCCCCACCCCCACACGCCAATCCGACGCCGCGGAGCGCGTCGCCGTCCAGTCGCTTTCCTGAGCATCGATCGAGGAGACGCCCACCAGCATGAGCATTACGGAAGAAACCACCACCAAACATCGTTCCAATGGACTCCCGGATCTCCAGAGCGCCCAGTTCGAGCTGGATGTGACCAACGGAGGGATGCGCGCCGACAAGATCGCTGGTCTCGGGCTCACGTTCGATGATGTCCTGTTGCTGCCGGCGGCATCCGATGTCGTCCCTGGCGATGTCGATACCAGCACCACTATTGCGCCGGGGATCACACTGAACGTCCCGATCCTCTCGTCAGCCATGGACACGGTCACCGAAGGACGGCTGGCCATCGCGCTTGCCCGTGAAGGTGGTATGGGCATCATCCATCGCAATCTTTCCATCGAGGATCAGGTTCTCGAGGTGGACAAGGTCAAACGGTCGGAATCGGGCATGATCGTCGAACCGGTCACGCTGCCGCCCGATGCCCGGGTCGCGGATGCGCTGGCCGTCATGGAGCGTTATCACATTTCCGGCGTCCCGATCACGGAAGACGAGGGGCGGCTGGTTGGCATCCTGACCAATCGCGACCTTCGCTTCGTGGTCGATGTCGAGCAGCCAGTCAGCAACCTGATGACCTCCGAGGGGCTCATCACCGCTCCGACGGGCACCACGCTCGACGAGGCAAGCGAGATCCTGCACCGGCAAAAAGTGGAGAAACTGCCCGTCGTCGACGAGCAGGGCTATCTGACGGGCCTGATCACCGTCAAAGACATCCAGAAAAAGATTCAGTTCCCGAACGCGACCAAGGATTCATCCGGCCGGCTTCGGGTTGGAGCCGCGGTTGGCGTCGGTGGCGACGCCATGGAACGTGCAGTCGCTCTGGCGGAAGAGGGAGTCGACTTGATCGTGGTCGATACCGCGCATGGGCATTCCCGCGGGGTTCTGGAGGCGGTTTCCGCACTCAAGCGCCGGCTGAATCTGCCAATCATGGCCGGCAATGTAACCACCGCGTCCGCGGTCGAAGCACTGATCCATGCCGGAGCCGACGCCGTCAAGGTGGGTGTGGGACCGGGCTCGATCTGCACGACGCGCGTCGTCGCCGGGGTCGGCGTGCCTCAGGTCACCGCGATCAACGAGTGCGCCAAAGCGGCGGCACGGTACGGCATCCCCATCATCGGCGACGGTGGCATCCAATATTCAGGCGATATTGCCAAGGCGATTGCGGCAGGTGCGGACGCGGTCATGCTCGGCAGCCTGCTGGCTGGGGTGGACGAAAGTCCGGGCGAAGTCGTCCTCTACCAAGGCGAGCGTTTCAAAGAATACCGTGGCATGGGGTCGATCGGCGCAATGCGCGGCCGGTCCTACTCCAAGGATCGTTATTTCCAGGAAGGCGCCCGCGCGGACAAACTTGTGCCGGAAGGGATCGAAGGCCGGGTGGCCTACAAAGGTTCGCTCGGGACGATTGTCTTCCAGTTGGTCGGCGGTTTGCGTGCGGCCATGGGGTACTGCGGCTCGCCCGATCTTTCGTCGCTCAAGCGCGACAGCCAGTTCGTACAGATTACCGCGGCCGGCCTGCGTGAGAGTCACCCGCATGACATCATCGTCACCAAAGAAGCCCCGAACTATCGCGTCAGCAACTAGACGAGCGCCGAGTCCGGAGTCCTGGGTCCGGGGCAGTCGTCGCTGGTAGCTTCACCGGAGACTGGGCACTGGACTCCGGACCTCATTCCGACAACGAGATGACCGACCGCGAACCCCAACCCTCCTCGAGCCGTATGGAAACCATGCTGCCCGGGATGCCCGTGGCGGCGCGGGTCGCGCTGTACATCGGACTGGCGGGAGGGCTCTTCGCGGCAATCGTGCTTTCCTATGTCAATGCCGATTGGCAATACCGCGCGCTTGTACTTGGGATCGTGATCGGCGCCGTCACGGCAGCTGTTCTCACGTTTCGTAGCCGAATGAGGTAGGCCATCCCCGAATAGCCTCTATCCATTTGCCTGCGGGTCTCGTAAACTGACGACATCAACGTGAACGTACGCCCCATGCCGGTGTGGGCGCCGGTCACGGCAGGAAGGTAGCGCCACAGGGATGTGGCCGCTCGAATTCACAGGAGAGGTGGGGTAATGGATATTCTCGTCGGCATCATCATGCTCGCGTTGGGCGCATTTCTGGCACTCGCCGGATTGCGTGTGTTCTTTGTTGCGCTGCCCATCCTGGGCTTCATCGTCGGCATGTCCGGCGGTCTTGCGTTGATGGACCACTTGTTCGACAACCGATTTCTTTCGACTACTACCGGCATTGTCGTCGGCATCATTCTTGGCATCGTCGGCGCCGTCATCTCCTACCTCTGGTGGTATGTCGCCATCGTGCTGGGAGCGGGGTATCTCGGCGCGAGCCTTGGCGCCGGTCTGATGAACGCCGTCAATGTCGACGGCCGGTGGGCCATCCTCATCGCTGCCATTGTGGGAGCGCTCGTTCTGGCGCTCGTTACGATCCTGCTCGATCTTCCGATCTACTGGGTCATCGTGAACACCGCCTTCGCGGGCGCGACCCTGGTCATCGGCGGTATCCTGCTGGCGCTCGACCGCATCGACCGCGCAGACCTTGGTTATGGCGCCGTCTGGGCCGCCATCGACGAAAGCTGGTTCTGGGTCGTCGCCTGGATCGTCGTTGCAGCTATCGGGCTCGGCGCGCAGCTTTCCATGATCACGCAGGCGGTTCTTCCACAGGAGAAGTGGACCAAGCTGGAGCCCGCCAGCTAGGGCTCGGCAACCAGTACATCACGAACGGCCACCCGGAAAACCGGGTGGCCGTTCTGCTGGCGATCGATCGCCTAATGTTCGTCATTCGGCGCAATCGCCATGGTATGCCGCACAGGTAGGAGCGCTGGGCCTCCGCCGAACGCGTCACCCGGCCAGCGTCATATCGAGCCAGTCGAATACGCGTTGCGAGAAGAGCGCGGCCGCGCCAGCTTCGTCGTGCTGTCCAGCACCCTCCAAGTTCATGAACTCGATGTATTCCTTGGGCGCCACGATTGCATCGTAGAGTGCTTTGGCGGTCGCGCCAACCGGGTCGTTCTCCCCATTGCAGATGAACGAGGGGCACTGGATCTGGTCGGCGATGCCGACCAAAGTGTACTCCTGCAAGCCGCGCACATACTCGATTGGTGTGGAGAATCCATGCGTGAGCATGCCACGCTCGAGCGAGAATGCCAACCCCGGGTTTTCCTTCATGACCCCATAGAGCATGTCGTTGAGCGGACCCGGATCAGCGGTCAGGATCTGATCCTGGTATTCCTTCGGGAAGAAGGCGAGCGCGGTTCCACCCGGATCGTATTGGGCAGAATCGGCAACCAGGGCGGCGATGCGATGCTCGGCGGTGGCCGCCCGCGGCGCCAGATATCCTCCCCAGCTCCGGCCCATCAGGACGATGCGCTCTGGATCGATTTCCGGTCTCGTCAACAAGAAGTCGACCTGCGGCGTTACCACCGCTTCCCAGTCGGGCCGGAAATGGAGCCCTTGCTCGATCAGAACACCGCCCTGACCTGGTCCATCAACCAGCAATGCCGCGTACCCTCGACGCAACGCGGCGACACCACCAGAAAAGTAGAGCTCTTCCTTGGTGCCATCATAGCCATCAACCATCATGACGATCGGATGCGGTCCGGGGCCGCCCCGCAGCAGGAGATAGCCCTCCAGAGTCGTCTGTTCATAGGGGATCTGAACGACCTCGATTGTCCATTCACTCAGCGGGGCTGCCTGCTGGAACGCATCCCGCTGCAGATCGAAGGCATGGGCAAAGGCGGGATCCAGCGGTGGACGGTAGAGAAAGATCGACGAGGTCCGGTAATAGGTCACGGCCCGCAAGAACGCCTCCCGGGCGCTGACAACGTTCCCGGTCGCCAAACTGCCATTTGCATTTGCGGTCATCCGATCGCCCAGTGCTTGCCATTGGGCAAGCCAGGCGGCAGTATCTCCATTGGGGATCAGACGGGAGGTGATGAAACACTCGCCGAAGTCGGCGCCTCCGGCATAGATCGTATCGAGCGCACGCAGAAGCTGTGCGTCCATCTCATCATCGGAGAAGAGGATCCCGGTGAGCGTCGGTCCCGCAGCCATGGGTGTGGCAACCGGGGTCACATCACTAGCAAGCGCCTTCTCATTTCCGTGTGACTGCACTCCAACGATTCCAGCGGCCAAGGCGCTTCCACCTTTCAACACGTCTCGACGGTTTGCGCGATGCGAGATCGATTTCACGTACCCCTCCCTGGGCTCGGTTCCAACTCCCGATTGTAGGGCCATGGGGGAGTGCGTGTAAACGACCTCATTTCGGTCAGGGGAGCCTCGCATCTTGCTGAAGCTCCGCGTCTCCGGTCCGAAATCCGGTCTCGACCATGTTATCCGTATGTGACCCAGTACCCGACCACCACGAGCGCGACCAACACCGGATAGCCAATGCGGGCGACCCAGTCGAGCGTGCGCATCTCCGAAATCTGCTTGGCGTCGTTCAATCGCCCACAATCAGCGCCACCAAAATACAGAGCGCGGAAAAGCAGAATGAACGCATAGAACGCCCATTCGATCGCTACGGTATAGCCAACCTCCGGGAGGACCGATGTCACCGTCGAGAGCAGCACGGCTCCGGTGAGGACACCGGTTATCCCAAACGATACGCGCTCGGTTGTCTGGTCGTGTGAGAAGAAAAGGGAGATATACGTGATGCAGAGCAAGAGCACAAGTGGCAACAGGTTCTTGAGCAGGAACTGCCCAACGGTGCGGCCGATTTCGATCTGTGCGCCGACGCGCGAATACTCGACCCCATGATTGGCTGACTCCGCGGAGGGATCTCCCAGGTTCGACAGCGTGCCGACCGAACCGGCAAACGCTTGAAGATTGTGGGCATTCCAATTCTTGATCTGATTGATCGGGGCCACGGCGTACCCTCCCGTCGACAACCGGTCGTCGATCGGGATCTCCGTGAAATCGCTATCGATGGCATAGGCAAGCTGGTCCAGCGTGGCCGTCCGGTTCGAGAAATTGACGTTGAGCTGTTGCTTGTCAAACGGAAATGCCCGGAAATCAAGGGGGGAGGTGAAGTACCCGGCCACCCGGAGAACCCGATACTTCTCCCCATCGACCTCGCTCGCACGAACTTCGTCGACGATCAGCGTTTCGGGATCCGCAAGATTCGTAAAGACGATATCGATGGCGTCGTCATCTCCGTAGTATTTGAACCAGACGAAAAAGATCGCATGGAAGGTGCCGGACACCGTATCCAGATCCCGAATCAGACTGAAGTCGAATCCCGTCTGCACGAGGACGGCAAATTCGAGATCCGCCCACCCGGATGGTCTCAACATCTCGCGCTTCATCCTGTATGTGCGCGGTCAACGGTACGAGCTGACGTGGCGCCGAATTGTAGAAGTCCCCACTCGCGATACCGATCGTCACGGGGCGTTGCGCGGTCCGAGAAGCGTCGAAGTAGATGGGACCGACGAATCCCGGGATGCTGGTGTCCGGAGAAGTGAGCGTGTTCAAGAACTCGCGAATCGCTTCTCGCTGTTCGGTGATCGGCATCCGCTCGATCGCCAGGCCCTGCGCCTCGAGTCCGGAGACGATGGCCACCCCGGCATCGGCGGTCGTGAGTGCTCGCCAGGTTGGCATGATGCCGAAATCGTCCTCGAACCGGTCGGCCAGGCGGACCGCATCGCCGTTCAGGCTATCGGAGAACACCGGCGCGCTGGCATAGAGTCCGTTCGTCACCACCCCCAGGCCCTGCTCAGCCGCCGCGGCATTCACCGACTCCAGAAATGAGGGCGCCCCAACGGAGTCGCTCCCGAAGATCGTCCCATCGATCCCGGCGGTGCGAAGTGCGATCAACAACGGCCCCGCAAGATCGACATTCGCCGCCATGACGACCAGCTTGCCCTCATGTTCCGAGGCAATCGCCTCGGCCGCTTGTTGCATCGTCGCTCCAGCCACGGACGGATCGGCAGGCAAGGTGTACGTCGCGTCGATCGATCCGCCCGCCTCCTCGTAGACGATCGCAAAGCCATCCGCGAGCGATTCCCCGTAGCTGCTCTCTTCGACAATCAGGACAACCTCGTCGTCATCCAGCACGCCGCGCACATAGGAGGCGATCATCCGCCCCTGGGTGTGATTGTCGAAGACCGTACGGAAACACCAATCGCAGCCCTCGGTCAGCCCATCGGCGGTCGCCGACGGCGCGATCATCGGAATTCCCGCCGCCTGGTAGATCGGCGCGGCAGCGATCGCCGGACCGCTGAACCGGTGTCCGACCACCGCCACGAAACGCCCATCTTCGACGATTTCGTTCGCGACCTCGACGCCCCTGTCTTCGTTGTCCTGGTCGTCAAAGCTCACGACCTCGATCGGACGGCCCTCCACGCCTCCACTCCGATTCACATAGTCGACATAGATGCCCAAGGCGCGTTCCATCTGGAGCGCCGATTCGGCGCCGGTTCCGGTCAGTCCGGCGACAAAGGCAAGGTAGATCGGCTCTCCCCGATCCTCGGAACGCGGCCAAAGCGCCCAAATGCCCCCGAACAGAATCACCAGAACGACCGCGGAAATGAGCACCAGTGGCCACCACGCTCTCGACGGTTTTGCTTTCTCCAGTTGCGCGCCACCGAACTCTTCCGGCAGGGGCGGCGCTTCCAAATCCTGCAGTTCGGCCGGGGGACGCGATTCGGTCGTTTTGATACGCGCCAGCCGCTCAGCCACCACCGACGCAGGGTCGATCTCGACGGCACGCTCGTAGCAATAGCGTTGCTCGGCTTCATCCGTGGCAATCGATCCGAACCAGATCCAGGCGGTCACATAGTTGGGATCGAGTCGCAGCGCGGCCGCGAGCATCTGGCGGGCATCGGAATGCTCGCCAGTATTGATCTCCTGGATGGCATTTCGTGTCCATCCGGCAGCGGTCGTTGGTGTGGAGTCAGTCAACTGATCGGAGCCTATCCAGACGATGCCAGCACAACGAACCCCCGCGCAGGCGATCTACTGGCGCATTCGGCAAACGTTCGTTTCTGGCAAGGAAGGATGCCGCCACGGTGAGCCGGCGTCAAGCTCATTTCGACCGAAACACGTGTCGTACGTACACCGGAACGGGTATCGTTCACCCGACGAGTCTTTCGTGACCACGATGGGAGAAACACGTGAGCAAACGAACGTTGTCACATCTGCAGATCAATGTCTCGGCAGACAATCTGCCGTTCTACCGTGACCTCTTCACGTTGTTGAACTGGCAACCGATATACGCAGACGAGTCGATGGAATCGTTCAGGAGTGACGACGGTCTCTCGCTCTGGTTTCTTGGCGCGGCGAACGACAGCACGAACGATCGCGACGGTGCTGGGGTCAATCACATCGCGCTCGCGGCGGGGTCCCAGGCCGAGGTCGATGCCACCGTTCGCCATCTCGAAGCCAAGGGGGTCGAGCGATTGTTCGACACGCCATGCCACCGCCCGGACTTTGCCCAGAACGACGGCGACACCTACTACCAGGTGATGTTCGAATCGCCTGATGGAATCCTGCTCGAGCATGTCTACATCGGTCCGAAGCAAGAGGGTTAAGGTCTTGAGCGAGATCGAGCTCTACGTCCATCCCACCTGCACCAGCTGCCGCAAAGCGCAAGCATGGCTCGATGAGCACGACGTGCCATACGCCCGCCGCGACTACTTCCGCGACCGGTTCACCCGCGACGAGCTGGCCGCGGTGCTCGCATCGGCCAATCTGACTCCACGCGATGTCCTTTCGAAACGAGCCAAAGCGTACAAGGCGCTCGTCGGGGATCGCGAGCTCACTGACGATCAGCTCCTCGATCTGATGATCCAGGAGCCGACCCTCCTCCGTCGCCCGTTGCTCATCTCGGCGGGAAATGCGGTCATCGGGTTCGACCGCGCGGGGCTGGAGAACGTAGCAGGCAGCACGCGGCCGGTTGCAGGCAGATGAAACCGCACTACGCGCCATGGTTCGCACGCAGGAGCACCGTTTGGGCGCCGGTTGATGTCAGAGAGGGGACGGACACGGGACCTCCCCTGTCCGGTTCGGGCCCGCGGGTCAGGATACCCAGTACCAGGTCGAGAATTGCAACGTCAGCAGGATGAGCAGGATGGTGCTGATAGCGGCAACCGGGAGATAGAGCCAGCGCTTGCGCAGGAGAATCGCCATCACGATGAAGAGTGGGAAGAGCACCAGACCGAATCGGGGGATGCTCATCAACGGATGCACGCTCGAGGGTTGGAAGAGCGGGATGAGGATGCCCGGCACCAGATAGAGGCTCTGGTAGAGCGGGAGCACTTTGAACCCAACGACGATCAGCGCAATAAACAGAATGGTCGAGACAAGCTCCAGCACGTCGCCATTCGCCGCGCGCGCGCGCCAGGCCCTGCTGGTCACCAGCGACCATGACGGGTTGTCGATGAGCTGCCGGATCCATCCCCAATCGACGGCTTGTGCCTGAAACGTACGGTCTTCCCCATACTGGTGGACCGTCATGACACAACCGTTGATCGCGCAGTCGAATGTCCGCCACGGCCACGAAAACGTCCGGTTCCATGCCCCCTGCACTTCGATGAAATTTCGCCAGTTGTCTTGGGTTCGCTCCAGATAGGCGCCAAAGATGATGGGACCGAGGAGCGGCATGCCGACGGTGATGCCTTTGGGGATCATGGCGCGCACGTAGAAGCCATACTGCTTCACCCAGAGCACCGCGAATGGGATCACCAGGAAGATCCCGTGCGAGCGGGTCAACGCCGCCAGCGCCCCGAGCACACCGGCCAACCACCATTTGCGCAGCCGCGCGCAGAGAATGGCCGCCACACTCAGCATCAGGAACGTCGATTCGGTATAGACGGCGGTGAAGAAGAGCGACGTCGGGAAGAGCGCCAGCGCCCAGAGCGTGCGGCGAGCGATCGGCGTGTCGAACTCGATCCGGACGAGCTGGTAGAGCAGCACCAAGGCGACGAAGAAGGAAATATTCGCGATCAGATAACCGGAGACATCTTCAGGGAGTCGCGTGATCCGGCTGAGACCTCGCATCGACATCGGAAAGAGCGGCCAGAAGGCATCGTTCCAAACGTGTTCTCTGGGGTATCCCTCGACTGAGATCAGCCGGTACCAGAGCCCGTCCCAGGTACGCATTGGCACGACGAGGTGTTCCCAGATCCCTCCGGGAGCAGGCGGCACCGGCATCTGAGACGAATAGGGCTGGGACGTTGGGCTGTTGTCGGTGCCGTAGATGCTGGCAAGCGTCGCGGTGATCTGGACGATCAGGAAATGGGCCAGCCAGACAATGAAGGGAAACGCGAAGTTCCAACGTGGAACCTCCAACGCAACGCTTCGACGCCGCGGTGGGGGAACCGTCTGTGTCTGGATTGGAATGGTGTCGTCGCTATGCGCCGCCACCGTGCGCCGGGGTGTGCCATTCGCCATGCGATAAAGGATAGGGTCCCCGCTGCCGGTGTGCGAGTGTGAACGGGCCTGGCGGGATAGAATTGAGCGCAGTTCCGACGTGCCACCCGCGTACAATGCCCGCACGGGCACCTCAGCGCTTTTCCGAAGCACGCCGGTTGACGTAGGAATTTGGGCGGTCGATCAGCCAGAGGAGAATGCTATGAGCAGTAATCAGGTCGCAATTGGAGACAAAGTCGTTTCGAGTGACGGGCATGGACTCGGCGAGGTCAAGCACCTCGTGGTCGATCCCGCCAAGCGAGAACTGTCGGCGTTCATCGTCGACAAGGGCATCTTCGATCGTGGTCGGGTGTGCGATCTCAGTTATGTCGACAACGTCGATGGCAACCAGGTCGTTCTCGAACTAACCCAGGAACAAGCCAACAACCTGCCCGAGTGGGTCGAGCAAGAGTTCATCCAGTTCAACGAGTCGACGGGGCTCAGCAGTGGCGGGCGCACGTTCGACAATGCCGCGGGTGGCGTCTGGTACCACATGGGGCCAGCCGGCCGCGATACGCCGAGCACCGGCGCGAGCTCGTTCTTCCAACCTGCCATCGTTGGCGATGTGACCACGGCCATCGTCTCGCCCATCGAGGAGTCGGACATCGTGGTCGGTAAGGGAACCGATGTTTACTCGATCGACGGATACAAACTCGGCCGCGTCGACGAGATCGACTTCGATAGCGAAGGCAAAATCAGCGGGTTCAGCTTCGAGAAGGGGCACATCTTCAACAAGAAGGAGTTCAGCGTCTCGGTCGACGATGTCGACGGTCTCACCCACGACTACGTCCGCCTGAACGTGACCAAGGCCGATCTCGACGCTCGGTAATCGGAGTCCAGTGTCCAGAACAAAATTCCCTGGACACTGGACCATTTCCCTTAGGAAGAGCCACCTATGTCCGCATCCCGTGATCTCGAACAACTCGCCTGGGAGCACAGCATCTTCCCGCTGGTCCAGATCGAGGAACTGAAACAACGGGGTCCGATGATCTTCGTCGAAGGCGAAGGAGTCGGGCTGGCGGACATCGATGGCCACAGCTATATCGACATGATGGGGAGCCATACCCGGGCGAACTCGCTCGGGTATGGCAACGAAGAGATCGCCCGCGCTGTCTACGAGCAGATGCGCACCCTGCACTATGTCGGGACAGTTGCAAATCTGGCCGAGCCAACCATTCAGCTGTCGGCCAAGATCGCATCGTTGGCGCCGGGTCGATTGTCACGCATCGTCTATGTCAGTGGCGGGTCGGAAGCGGTCGAAACCGCCATCAAGCTCGCCAAGCAGTACCACATCGCCGCCGGCCGCAAACCACGCGCTCACAAGATCATCGCCCGGTGGAATGCCTATCACGGCGCAACCATGGGTGCCCTTGCCGCCACCGACTGGCTGGGAACCCGGCATATCTCGGAACCGGGCGTGCCCGGATACTCGCACATTCCCGGTCCTGCCCATTACCGCAATCCGTTCGGGATGGCAGACGATGACTTCGCCGATTTCTGCGCCACCTACCTGGAACAACAGATCCTGCACGAAGGCCCGGATTATGTCGCGGCATTCATCGGCGAGCCGATCATGCAGGCGCATGGGGTCCAGATGCCACCGGCGCGGTACTGGCAACGGGTACGCGAGATCTGCAACAGATACGATGTCCTGCTGATCGCCGACGAGGTCATCACCGGGTTCGGCCGCACCGGCAAATGGTTCGCCATGGACCATTTCGGCGTCGAACCAGACATCGTGACCATCGCCAAGGCATTGACGGCTGGCTATATGCCGATGGGTGGCGTGATCACCCGTCCGGAGATCGCGGACACCCTGCCGATCTTCCGGCACGTCCATACCTTCAGCGGGCATGCGTCCGCCGCGGTAGCGGCGTTGAAGGTGATCGAGATCAAGGAGCGCGACGGCCTCGTCGAGAAGGCCGCCCGCGATGGCGAGTGGTTCCAGGGGGTGCTGAAGAAGCTCCTGCTCGACAAACCGATCGTCGGCGATGTGCGCGGGATCGGCATGTGGCACGCCGTCGATTTCACCAGCGACAAGGCAACCAAAGCGTCCTTTGCCGACGACACGGTGCCAGCCATCGTCCGTCGCATGCAGGAAAAGGGCGTGCTCGTCTGCGCGATCGGCCCCTCCGCCTTCGAAATGGCCCCACCCCTCATCTCTACACGCGAGCAACTCGCCCACGCCGCCGAGGTGGCCGCTGCCGCGATCGACGAAATCACCGCCGAGCGCGGGCTGGCGTAGAGGAGCTGGGAGCTAGGATCTGGGAGTTGGGACCACAGGGAGCCCACGATCCATGTGAAAGCGACCTCACTCCCCTACATCGAAAACCTTTCAGCTCATACCACCAATCAGTTGTACGAATACGCTATAACTCAACTTATCAGTGTGCAAAACGCATACTCCTTCGAATCGGTACGATCGCCACAGGAACGTCCGACTCGCTCCTAAATCCTAGTTCCCAGCTCCTCAACTCAATAGTCTTCAAGAGCGCCGGTGACCGACACCTGCTCCAGCTGGCTGATGCCATCGGACGTTTCGGCGACGCGCCAGACCTCGTCGAACATGGGACCAGCGCGGACATCATCGACATGACTGATGACGAAGAGCTGCTGGAAAGCCCGATTCTCTTCCATGAGACGTTGCAGCATTTCCATCAGATTGCGGCGCCGGTCGATATCGAGTGAGCCGAAGACTTCGTCGAGCACCATGAACTGAATAGGCGTGGCCGCCTGTCCACCGATGACCTGAGAAAGCGCAAGCCGGGCGCAAAGCGCGATGACATCGCGCTCTCCACCGGAAAACTGGTTGAGCGGGAAGCGGTCTTCCTCGCCATCGTAGACCTCGATCCCATAATCCTCGGTGAACTCGATCCGGTCGTATTTCCCGTCGGTGACCTTTTCTAACAGCTCACTGGCGATCTCTCCCAGCACCGGCGTGACCGCAACGGCAACGTACTTCTCGAAACGCGCAAACTCCCGGTAGATCCGGTCGAGCTCGTCCGCGGCGACCCCCGCGGCCAACGCCTCGTCCGAAAGCGCCTTGAGCCTGGATTCGAGCTTGTCGAGATCCTCACGCTCGCGTTGCGCCTCGCGGAGCGCATTCTCGGCCGCATGGGCCGCGGCAGTGGCGGCACGTTCCCGGTCGAGCGCCTCGGCTTCGATGCGATTCGCCTCGTCCACCTCCGACCGCTCGAACCCGAGCTCCGCGATCTGACCGCGAAGCCCCTCCTGCTCGGCGTCCAGTTCGGTCAACCGGCTGGTCGCAGTGACGATCGCCGTCTCGCGTGCAGGCCGTTCGGCCACCCGCTTCTGCAGTTCCTCGATACGAGCGACGGCATCGCGAGCGCGCTCCCAGGCGGCATAGTCCTGCCGGTGCGCGTCGATGTCGTACGCAATAGTTCCGAGACTATCAAGCTGCTCCTCGAGGGCGACCTGGCGCTCGATCGAAGCTCGAACCTGCTCGCGCCTGATCTCCAACTGGGGTCGCCGCTGACAAAGCGCTTCCGCATCCCGGAGCTCGGTATCGAGCCGTTCGATCTCAGGTTGCTGGGGAACATCCTGCCGGTTCGCCGCACGTTTCAGCCGGCCGAGCTCCAATTCGATCGTCGCCACGAGCTCTCGTTGCCCCTGGATGACCTCCGCGCCCTTTTCGATCCGGCCCAGCAGCTTCTGGTACTCCTCCGCCTCCTGCTCGAGCGCGGCCAGGTTCTTCCCCAACTGATCGGCACGGGAGGTCAAATGCTCGGCGGTTTGCCGCTGACTCGCGATCTCCACGTCCATGACCGCGATCTGTTCTGCCAAAGCGTGCAGTGTCCGATCCGCCTCGCCCGGCTGGAACGGCCGGGCGCAGGTGGGGCAGGCATCGCCGAAATCGGCGTTGCGCAAATTGCGCTCGAGCGTTTGCAATGGCCGCATCCGTTGCTCGGTTTGACTGGCGAGCGAGCTTGCCGAGGTTGCGCCTTCGCGCAGCTGGGTGCGCTCGGCATGGATGCGGGCAACGCGCTCCGCCGGCGTGCCGTCCTGACGAAGTGTCTCGACCTGGCGCTCCAGGTCCCCGGCGAGGGCCTCCATCTTTTCGAGCTTGGCCGATTCCTCGTCTTTGCGTTTTGCCAGTTCGGCCAGCGTGCGGGTGTTGTCGAACCGCTGCCGCAGGGCCTCGAGGTCGATCTTGCCGATCCGGTCGATAGCGCCGTCGAACGCGGCAACCATATGGCGCGCGCGTTCGATCGCCGCTCGGTCGCCGGCCAGACCGGCTCGCTCGTCCGCGCCAAGGGTCGATTCGAGCTGATCCCGCCCATCGAAAAGCGCCGTCAGCTCCTGGTGTAGCCGATTGGACGTTTCCAGTTTCTGTTTCTGCTGATCGTGTGCTTCGAGCGCAGATCGGAGGTTGGGTTCCCTTCCGGCTTCGTCCTGTTGCGTGACGATTTCGGCTTCCGCGCGGCCGATCGCTTCAAGCTCGTTCCGGGCATTGGCGAGCATCTCCTCGAACCGGCGATGCTCGCCAGCGGCGCGTTCCAGCTCCTGAAGCAGCGATGCGTTCTGGGCGAACCGTTGCTGGGCTAGCTCGCGGGCAGCGGTGGCGGCCGAGGTTTCGGTTTGACGGACCGCTGCCTCCGACCGAGTCGCATCACGTACGACAGTCTGTTCCATGATGACCGTGTCGAGTCGCGCACGCTCGGTCGGAAAATCGAGCCCTGCCGTCTGCTCCTCGTACTGGTCGCGCTTGACCTTCGCTTCCGCCTGTTTGCGACTACGCTGCTCGCCGATCGAACGTTGCGCGATGCGGATCGTCTCCAAACCAAGCAATCGTCCGACTTGCGCACGCCGCTCGGTGGCTCCCAGATCGCCAAAGAACGTGAGCTCCTTCTGGCGGGTGAAGAAGGTCGCGACGAACGCGGTATGAGAAAGCCCGGTCAGCTCGCGGGTGACATAGTCGGTGACCTGGCGGGTTCCCTGCACAAGGGGGGATTCCGGCTGATCCTGCCGGTAGATCTCGGCTTGGGTCGAGCCACCCTTGAGCAGGCGTTCGACCTCATAGACGACCCCCGTGTTGGTGTCCTCCAACACGACCCGCACCCGAGGTTTGCCCCCGTGCATCCGCGGAGTGATGGAATCGTTCTTGATGCGCGTTGGGTTGTAGAGACACCATTCGATCGCTTCGAAGAGGGTGGTCTTGCCAGCGCCATTTTGCCCGACGATGGCCACCATCGCCTTTTCACCCGGCCGGAAGACATGGGCGCCCGCATATTGCTTGTAGTTCTCGATCTCGACTTCGATCAGCCGCATCACGATCCCTCGTTCGCCAGCTCAGCAGCCAGGGCCGCCTGCGCTTTCCGCAGCTCGGCCCGACCGATCTCTCCGACCCGGGCAGAAAACGCCGGGTCGTGATTCCCGTTGGTCCGCTCGGTTTCGAGGAACCGGTTGAAGAGTTGCTCCAGATCGATTGCGGGCAGATCGACCCGTTCCCGGCCGAGTCCCGCCAGCACGTCGCTGGCGCCACGTACCTGGATCGTCCAGACAAGCTCGGCGGCCTCTTCGCGCAAGATCTGCTCGACTTGTCGCCTGATGGCACGCGGGACCCCGAAGACGACGGCCATCGCCATCGCATCCGGCTTGTTCTCTTCCCGCAACCACTCGAGGATCAACCCGGCGATCTGGATCGCGTCCTTTTCGTTGGTCTCTTCTTCATCGATCCGCCAGCGGAGCATGGGCCGCGCATGCGTCTTGACCGTCTCGACGACCGGTGGCGTACCCCGCTCGCCGAGCTCGACGATGAGATATCCGGGGACGACCGGTTCATCCGCGAATCCGAATCGTTCGGTCGAACCCGCGTACCAGGCATTTGGGCGCACCTCACCGCGAATATGGAAATGACCCAACGCGATGTAATCAAAGTCTGCCGGAAGGAGTGTTTCGTCGATCTCCTCCTCACCCGGCTCCCGATGACCGACCTGCGTCATACCGGGGACGAACCCATGGGTGATCAGGATGTTGCGTGTTTCCGGGTTGGGAAAGGCGGCCGGCGGGATCGGTTCGGTCAAGCGGCCATGCGGAACCGCGGTCACGGTCAGATCGAGCTCGGGGAAGGGCACGATCTCGGTCTCATACCCACCCACGAAACGGATGGTCGGGTTGACCAGGTGCATCAAGGAGAAGACCGAACCCGACGAGCGCAACCGCGGCGTGTCGTGGTTGCCACCGATGACCACCGAGGGAATACCCCGTTCTTCGAGCCGGCGAAACTGGCGCATGGCTGACCCGATCGACGCATAGGCGGGCCGGGTCTGATTGAAGAGATCGCCCGAATGGACCACCAGATCGACATCGCGTTTCAGGATATCGGTGACCGCGTCGGCAAAGGCGTTCTCGACATCGATCGAGCGCTGGTTCCGCCCGGTCAGGGGGTCGGTCTTGCCAAGTGCGCGGTACCCGAGATGGGTATCGGAAATGTGGGCGATGCGCAGCGGGTTCATCGGGTCGTGCGTCCTGGGGTCCGGGGTCCGGAGTCCGGAGTCCGGAGGAGATCGAGTTGCCAGGGCTCGACGCGCGAAGACAACCCAATCGTGGGTGTAGTGCAGGACCTCCGTGTCCTGCTGCGTCCATGAACAAGGTCACGCTCTGTGAACGCCCCTAGTCCATCTGTCATTCTGAGCAACGCGAAGAATCTCGCTCGGTCGGGGCCTTCGGTTGACGATTCTCTCGGAGAACAGTTGTCTCGTACCACTCGCTGCGGCGAGGAGATCCTTCGACTTCGCTCAGGATGACAACGTGCGGTTTGGGACTCGGGGGCAGCGTTTCGGGCGAGGAGAAATCCCTCCACGTCGTTCGGGACGACGGAGGGAATAGTGAACGAGCGGGGCATCATGAGCTCAACCAAGCGAATTCATCCGTTTGGCTTCCTGGATCTGGTGTTTGATGATGGTCCAGGGAGTCATGCGCCGCGCGGCCGAGGTGTCGCGGATCTTGTTCCATTGCTGTTCGACCGAGAGGCAGATCTGCTGCACCTGCGCATCGGTCAAGCCTTCGGCTTCGGTGCGGACGATGCCTCGATTGATACGCTCGTCGGGCGACAACCGCTTGAGCAGGAAATACAACGCATCGGATGGGTTGGAGACTCCGGCATTCGCCAAGTTTCCATTGGAGCCAACGATCCGTTTCGGATCGTTGAACACCCGCTGCCCCTCGCTGCCGGAAATCACCGGCGGCCGGGGGAACGAACCGAACAACGGCGAGCGGAAGTGCGCATGCCGGATGAGCAGACGTCCCTTACGCAGCCCGAGCAGCTCCGATTTCGTCGTCTCGCTCAATGACCGGTACGACGAATTGATGATCTCCTCGTCGCCAATACGCCCGTAGAACGAGGTGCCACAGTTGCCGAGGATCTCGCTTTCGACCTTGGAGCGGAACTGTTGCGCGCCGAAGAGCACGACATTGAGGTGACGGCCGCGGGCGGCGATATCGACCAGCGTGTCGCGCAGCGCCCCTTCGCTCCCACCGGGAGCGTACTTGTTGAGCTCGTCGACAAAGATGATCAGCTTGTCGACCCCCAGCTCATCCCGTTCGGCGAGCTGCCAGAGACGATTCACGGTTGACGCAACCAGGAGCTCCTGCACATTACTGTTGCAATGCGCGATATCGACCACGCGCACTTCCTGATCGGTAAATGAGCTGTCGACCTGGGGTAGATTGCCGAAGTCGACCTCGCCTTCGGTGACCAGACCGCCGAACTTGGAGGGCAGCCCGTAGAAACGATTCTTGGCTTTGAGGATGGTGAACTTGTGGTGACCGTGCCATTCGCTGCCGCCGTTCTCCTCGATCTCCATCAGCGCCTCATCGAGCCGTTTCAGCAACGATTTGAGTGAGGTGATCCGCTGATCGTCACGAAGCTCGGAGATGAGCCCCCACATCTTGTCGTCGAGGTCGTTGCGCTCGAAGACCTTGTGCGGCATCGCCAGAAGCGGCCGGATGCTCCAGAGCACTGGATAGAGACACGAGGTCTCGGCCGGATTATCCCGCAAGGTATTGAGCCGGGACTTCTCACCGAAGCTCCCCAGCATCACCTTGTCTGTTGATGGTTGCTGACCGGGTTTGAAGGGAGCGAAGATGCGCAGGTTCGTGAACGGCTCGATCTCGAGATCGAGGGCGTCATAGGCTTCGAGATCGGCATCGGAGAGCGGTTTGAACTTGGCGGCATCGTAGGCATCACGCAGCTCGTCGTCCGGGACCGCGCTCTTGTCGAGCCAGATCAGATCGGCGCCCTTGACGTTGAACATCAATGCCGCGACCTTCTTCCCTTCACCGCGCATGCGCTGGAAGACTGCGCTGGTCAAAAACTGGACATGACTTGTTTTCGTCGCCAGACCGGACTGCCCGGTCCAGTTCGCATGCCCGGCTTCCGGACCAAGCAGATAGTGCTCGTCGATCCAGATCGGCGACCGTTGGAAGACGTCATAGCCCTTCTCATCGACCAGGACATTCCCAACCTCGTCCCGTTCGTAATTTCCATTGGTATGCAGCAACGCCGCGATCGGCGCGCCAGCGAACTCATGCTTACCGAGCGCGTAGTCGATGGCTTCACGGGTGGCGTAGTAGACGGGTCCGGCAATGACGGGACGGTGTGAATCGACATCGTCCCGTTCGTGCTTGGTCCGCAAGACCGTCACTTCGAAAACGAGGATCTCGGGCCGTTTGCTGATCGTCTGGCTTTCGATCGCTTCTTCGATCTGCCGGTCGTAAAAGTCATCCAGGAACGAGCGCAGATCGGAATAGCGACGTGGTTCGTCAACCACACCAATGACCGCGGCATCCTCAGAGAATCCGACCACGATATGTCCGACATCGAGTGAGCGTTGCTCTTCGTTGGCCCAGAAGTAGAAGCTATGCGAGCCGGCGGGTTCCTGCTCGCTTGCGACGACTCGACCGATGGCGCCATGCTGCTGGTCGATCAAGTCACCGAAGAGCGCGCGCAGACGAGGATCGAGGCGCGATCCGGGATCCGCCTCCAGCTCATCGACGAGACTCGCGAATTGTTCGAGATCAACCATGGTCGTTTCCTACGAGGCGGCATCCCAGCCGCGCGTATTGGCATCGAGATAACGCTTGAGCGCCTGCTCGAGGTGATAAATCGGATAGAGCAGTGTCGCCCACCGGTCGTCACCGGTCGCGCGCGGACTCCGCTCGGCCAGCAACGCCGCCGAGATGGCATCGATCTCGGTAGCCGAATCGATCTCGCCCGAAACCTCGATCCGCACCAACCCATGCCGGGGATCGAGCCCGGACGCATCGCGCAACCGGAGATACCAGGCCGTGATCGGATCGCCGCCCGCTCGTTTGAACATGCGGAACGCCGCCGTCCGGTGCGCTTCCGGCATTCGGTAGAGCTCGGCTGCGCTCGGCCCCGTCAAATAGTGGCGTGAAAACGACTTCACGAGTCCGATTGCCGTCGAATTTCCACTCCGCAGGCGGCCATCGAGCACGATCCAGTCACCGGCATCGCCATACAACTCGCACCATTTCCGGTAGACCCGCTCCTCGTGCTCGGCGCGCGCCTCCATGGCGACGGCATAGATGCGCTGTTCCATGGTCGAGTAGTCATCGAGAAGCTCCGGACCGGCATCGCCCAGCGGATCGCGAATCTCGATCCCCTGCTCCTCGAGCATCGCGCGGAACCGCCGGATCTCCCCATCGCCACAATTGTGCGGAAGAATCCAGATCGCCTGAAAATCCATGGTGCCGGCACAGACCTGGCCGACCCCATGCGGTTCCCGTTCCAGGACCGCCGCGGCGCAAATCGACTCGACCACCGGGAAGGTCGTTCCCACGAAGCGCGGAATCGTCCGTTGCGCGCCATCGAGAAAATCGCGAATCGGCACGGTCTCGGTCCGATCGACCGGGCGCACCACCCGCTGCGCGTCTTCGATCCATTCAATCTCCGGACGATTCGACGTCCCGTCATCGACGCCGGCTCCGCCATTCGCGTAGGTCAGCTCCAGTGGCTCACCGGCGCGGATGACGCGCAGATCGAGCCCGTATCGATTGACTTGTCGCTGGACGGCGAGCTGGCGTGCTGCGTACGACGCGGTGACCACGATCACTCCGGAAAATCAGAACGTGCGTTCCAAACGGGGAGTATAGCAGTCGTGCCGGGCGACGCCGTTTCGGGGTGGGAGTAGTGTAGCAGGACCGGGTCCGGTGTCCAGCGTCCCATGTCCAGTAGCTTGGCTCCTCCATGCAGCCAATCGTCTCCGAACAACCGGGACATCCTCCCCAACTCCTGAATCCCAACTCCCAGCTGCTACTCGCCCGAAGGGCGGTCCACCGCCGTGCTACACTGCCAAACCGAAGGAATTCCGCGGGGTTTCCCCGGTCATGGAGAGGAATCAATGCAACTTTCTGGTGAGCATACCTTTGACGCTCCGCGACAGGTTGTCTGGGATTTTCTAATGGACCCTGCTGTATTGCAGTCGTGTCTGCCCGGCGCCGAAGGGATGACCGAGGTCGGTCCGGATGAATACACCGCGACGATGAAGGTCGGGATCGCGATGATCAAAGGTACCTTCAATGGCAAGGTCAAGATCAAGGATAAGGTCGAGCCCTCCTCCTACACGATGGAGGTCGAGGGGAGCGGTCCGCAGGGACAGGTCTCCGGCGCCGGTTCGTTGGAGCTCGTCGAGCAGGATGGCAAGACCATCGTCAAGTACAGCGGGGATGCAAACATCCGTGGCACGATCGCCCGGGTCGGCGCGCGCATGATCCAGCCGGCCGCGCGCCAGATCGTCGGTCAGTTCTTTGGATGCCTCGAGACGAAGGCCAACGAGGCCAAGTAACGCCTCCTCCGTCCATTCAGGGAGAATCGCATGCCGGACAGCCTGTATACGCTCGTCAGCTACCTCTTCAATGCGTTGACACTGGTGGTCATTGGGCGGGCGTTGCTTTCCTGGTTCGATCCCGGCATGCGGTCTTCGGTCGGCCGGGTGCTCTATGACATCACAGAGCCGATGCTCGCGCCCATCCGGCGGCTTCTGCCGGGGATGGGCGGGATCGACTTTTCTCCCATCATCCTGATCATCCTGCTGCAGTTTCTGCAACAGTTCATCCTGCGCCAGTTGGCATAGCACAGAGTTGCGAACCGGGAGACAACTCCCGGTTCGCTTGTTTTTTGGAAGCTGGTCCAGAGTCCAGTGCCCAGGGTCCAGAGCAAATGCACTCGACTCTGGGCATTTGGACGCTGGGCTGCCTTCACCTGGAGGAACGTAACCATGACCGCGGTCGATTGGCGCACGTACTTTGCCGAGCGCGAGAATAAAAATCTCGAAGAGCTTTACGACTTTCTGCGTATTCCCAGCGTCAGCGCGCTTCCAGAGAATGCTAGCGACGTACGCAACGCGGCGGAATGGGTCGCGGCGCGCATGAAGACGGCTGGCATTCCCGAGGTCGAGGTCCTGGAAACAGGGGGACACCCGCTTGTCTACGGCAAGTGGCATGTCGATGACAGCAAGCCGACCGCGCTGATCTATGCGCACTACGATGTCCAACCCCCCGACCCAATCGAGCTTTGGGAGACGCCGCCCTTCGAGCCGGCCGTTCGCGATGGACGCATCTATGCGCGTGGTTCGGGCGACGACAAGGCCGGTCTGTACATCACGTTGCTGGCGGTCGAAGCGTTTGCGAAGACGCACGGAAAGCCACCCATCAACCTCGTCTTCTTCTATGAGGGCGAAGAAGAAGTTGGCAGCCCCTCGATCTCGCCCTATCTGACCGCGCATGCCGCCAAGTTCGCGTCCGATGTGGTGATCAGCGCCGATGGGATGATGTGGGGCGAGGATCAGTATTCGCTGGTGCTCTCGTCGAAGGGGATGGCAGGCGGCCAGATCGACATCATCACCGCCGATTCCGATGCCCATTCCGGGATCTACGGCGGCGGGGTCGCCAATGCCGCGCGTGCGACAGCCGCGATCGCCGCGTCGTTCCACGATGCCAACGGCAAGGTGGCGATCGAGGGCTTCTATGACAAGGTGCGTCCGATCACCGAGCAGGAGGCGGCCGAGATCGAGGCCGTGCCGTTCGACGAAAAGGCGTTCCTCGGCACTATCGGGGTCACCGAGCCGGCCGGGGAAGCGGACTATTCCACCCTCGAACGACTCTGGCTCCGCCCGACGCTCGATATCAATGGGATCTGGAGTGGCTTCCAGGGCGACGGCTCCAAGACGGTCACTCCGGCTCAGGGCCATATCAAGATCACCTGCCGCCTGGTGCCCGATCAGGATCCGAACGAGATCAACGATCTGATCCGCAAGCACGTCGAGGCGCACCTGCCAGTAGGAGCACGGGCTGAATTCGAGCTCAAGACAGGAACCGCGAACCCCTTCTCCATCTCGCCTGACAATCCGTTTATGGTTGCCGCCGCGGAGACCCTGCGTGAGGTCGGTGGCAAGGATCCGGTCTTCGTGCGCACCGGCGGCACCATTCCGATTGCCGAGGTCTTCAAGAATCATCTTGGGGCGGAGATGGTCTTCTTTGCATTCAGCATCGAGACGTGCAACGCGCACGCTCCGAACGAATGGTTCCGGATCGAGGACTTCCAGAACGGCACCGTCGCGACCGTGAAATACCTCGAACGCCTGGCGCAATAGCGGCAAGACGATCGCAGCTGGAGGGACGATCGTAGCCGAGGGCGTGTCTGCTCTTTTGCGTCGAGATTCACGAGAGGGCAGACACGCTAATGGTTACAACTTAAGCTCAGATCCCCGCGTACGAATGCGATCATTCAGGGTATCGTCCGACACTACGTCTGGAGGTCCCGTATGCCCTGCAAGAACCCCGCTCGTCGCTTTCCCACCGTGCATGCGCGTGACCATGCTCGCTCCCGCGCCACCCCCACCCCATCCGCCGAGGAGTTCGATGCGCACCTGACGCTGCTGATCTATCCGGTGGCGCTCGGCATCTGGAGCCGGGCCCGAGGAGCGAAGCTGCGTGAGCGGGTGCTGAGCTTGCCGGTCATGGTCGGGATTTTGCTGTCACTGGTCTGGCGACAGATCCCCTCGGTGACGGTGCTCAAGCAGATGCTGACCCGCGAACCGCTGCTCTGGGTCGAGCCGACCACGGTCTCCCAGCAAGCCATCTCTCAACGGTTGAATACGTTGCCGGCGGCCTTGTTTGCCCAGCTGTTTGCCGAATTGATCCCCAGCCTGCGTGCGCGGGCCGCGCAGCGTCCGGCCTTTCATGCCGAGCTGCTGGCAGCACTGGCACCGGCGTACCAGCGGGTCTGGATCCTGGACAGTAGCCGGCTCGAAGCGGTCTTCAAGAAATCGAAGGCCGTGCGCGCCACGGACGGGACTGTGCTGGGCGGCACCCTGGTGACGGTGCTGGATCTGGGCAGCCATCTGCCGGTGCAGGTCTGGGTGGACCCGAGTGCCACCGTCAATGACCGCAAAAGCCTGCCAAAACTGCAGGCGTGCACCCCATCCGGCACGATTGTGGTGCTGGATCGGGGGTTTTCCACCTTTGCCAGCTTCGATGCGCTCACGGAGGCCGGCAGTGCGGTGGTGGGACGCTGGACCGCGAACTGGACATACGAGGTCGTGGAGACGCTGAGCAGCAGCGCGACCCACCTCGACCAGCTGGTGCGCCTCGGTCGCTTTCGTTCCAGTCCGTGCCAACATCCGGTGCGACGCATCGGTCGGCTCGATCAGAAACAGTGGCACTGGTGGGTCACCACCGAGCCTGATCCGGAGCGGATCTCGGCCGAGCAGGTGATCGCTCTGTTCACCCAGCGCTGGCGCATTGAAGATGCGTTCTTGCAGTGCAAGCGACTCTTGCATTTGAGTTATCTGTGGGGCAGCACCGCCAATGCAATTGCCCTACAGGTGTGGACCACGGTCCTGCTGTACGCCATGCTGGTGGATCTGTGCGGCGAGTTGGGACAGGCGCTGGCGGTGTCGGCGGAGCGGATCTCGGTCGAGTTGACCTTCCGCAGTCTGTATCACTATGCCCGAGCGTGCCAGCAGGGCGAGACCCGCGGGCTGATCGCCTGGCTGAGTGATCCCGCACAAGGGGATCTGGGATTGGTCAAACGGCACCGCGCGCGCCTCGCCAGGCGGCAGGGCCAGAACAGATGCGCTTAAGTTGTAACCATTAGCAGACACGCCCTCGGCTACGGTGACCTTTTTCGTATCAGAGCGTCGAACCTGGATGATCCTGCAACGGAATGCCCACCAGCTCCATCAGCTTGAGGGCATTGGTGGAGGTCGCCAAACCCGGCCGCAGCGTGTAATCAAACGTCATATCCATCGCCCCGTCCTGCTCGGTGACCGTCTCGGTGAAATGCACCGAGTTCGCTCTCGCGCCCAGGGCTTGTCCTTTGAGCAGGTCGAGATCGTGGGTGGAGACCGCGCCGATCGCGCCGCGGTCGACCAGAAGCACGATGATGCGCCGGGCGGCGATCTGGCGTTCTCCGGTATTGGTCCCGGATAGGATCTCGTCCAGCAAGAAGAGCACACGCCGTCTGTCTGGCGTGACCGTATGGGTGGCTTCCACGATCTGTTTCAGGCGGAGCAGCTCGGCCATGTAATACGAAACGCCACTCTCCAGGGAATCGACGATCCGGACGCTGGTCCAGACCGAGAGCGGAGGAAGCGACATCGAGCCAGCGCACACGGGAGCGCCGGCATTGGCCAAGACGACATTGATGCCGATCGACCGGAGCAACGTGCTCTTGCCCGACATGTTCGAACCGGTGACGAAGAGGAACGTTCCCGGCGGCCCAACCTGAACATCGTTACAAACCCGGCGGGTTTCCGCGATCAATGGGTGGCCCAGCTCGGTTGCCAGCACGGTGTCGAGATCGTCATCGACCTGGGGATAGGCCCATTCGGGATTATCGTGCGCCAGATTGGCCAGCGCTCCCAGTGCCTCGTACGACGCGATCGCGTCGAGCCACTGCGGCACATCGTCGCCATACGTGTTGCGCCACTTCTCGAGCTGGTCGTAGAAATGAATGTTCCAGGAGGTCACGGCCTGGACGATATAGCTGCCGAGCGAGCCGGTCGGCACGCCCCAAGAGAGGATCTTGGCCAACCGGTCGGTCGCCTCCGCGGCCGAGACGCCCTCGATGTTCAGCGGTGCGTCGATATGCTGGAGCAACGCGGCCTGATGGGGTTTCGAGGTCAGCACCCGGAGTGTTTCTGAATAGGACCGGATTGCCTTGCCATGCGTCAGCGCCGCGTCGATGCTGGGGTTCATTCGTCCGGCGTAGACGAACATGAGCACCAGATTGATTGCGAATGGAATCGTGAGCGCGTAGGAATCGATCACCCCGCCGATCGAGAGCGCGAGGATCGCGATCGTCAGAAGATTCGTCAGACGAGCCAACCAGGTGGCGGCTGGCAACGGCCCCGCGCTCTGCTCTCCACGCGCCCAGGCAAGGAACTTGTCGGTCTCGGCATCGTCCCCCTCTCCGAGCAATGTCTCCTGTTGCAGCTCCTGGAGCCATTCCAGATCGCTCGAGAGCTCGCGAATCGCGTCCTGGCGCTCGTCGATCTCCTCGACCGGCGCCGGGTCGACGAGCCAGGCTTCGAGTCGCGCGCCACCCATACGCGTGGCCGTGGTGTCGAGTAACTGGAGCAGTGACGCATGCCCGGCGATATCGAGATCGTTAGCGTAGGGATGTGTGCTGGCGAACTCGCTTCCCGCGGCCTCGGGAATCTCCGGCCAATCGCGCCGGATGCGGGCGGCCCCATTGCGATTGATGGCGGCCAGCGTGGAGGCGCGCATCCATTGGTCGGTCAGCTGCCGGTAGGCGCGCACCAGCAGCGCCAGCACGATCCCCGCGACGACCGCCGCCGGCACTGCCCAGAGCTGTCGCGTGATCGCCCAATAGAGGAGGGCGAAGATCAACGCTCCGCCGACGATCAGGCGGAGGTTGCTGAGCCGGCTGCGCTGCTGCTCGAGCAGATCGGCGTCATGCTGCCAGCGTTCGGCTCGTTCGAGATAGCCGCGCTCGATGCTGCCTGGTTCGATGGAGATGCCTGGCGGGTCGCTCAGTGGTATTGCTCAGTTGTCAAGCGCGCGTCACCATTGCGACGTGCCGGTCCAGAATACGCGTCGGTGGTCATGGGCGCTTCGACCGGTTCCGAGTCCGGGTATCCCGGGAGCGCCTGCTGGACCAGTGGATGGTCGGCGTTGAGCTCGGTGGTGACGAGCTCCTGGTTCTGGCCGTTGAGCGTTTGCCGTTTCGTCAGGATCCCCTTGCGCAGGAATTCCATGACCTTTGCCTCGATGTGCTCCGACGGCAAAATGGTGCGGTCGAGAAAACGCCAGAGCGTTCGGCTCATGTGACTCTGGGTTGGCACGAATCCCTCGTGGAGCTGCCGCACATACCGGTCGATGGCCTGAATGACTTCGATATCGATGTCGGGCGAATCCGGCATCGTGATTTCGTCTTCCTCACCAGCCGAGGCGACCAGATCGGGACTGACCGATCCGGGGACGCCACAGATCACGACACGTTTGCCCAGCCGGTTGCGCAGCGTGGTAACAACGCGGATGAAATCCTTGTCACCGGTAAAGAGCAGGAAGGTCTTGATATCGGGCCGCGCCAATGCGGTGTTGATGATGTCGAGGGCGAAGTTGAGATCGGACCGGGAGACGATCTTCTCGCGCCCATGCTGATCGGTGGTCCGTTTTGCCGGGTAGTGCTGCGCCTCGAATCCGGCGACATCGAGCCGGAGACGGCTTTGTTGCGGATGTTGGTCGAAATCGGCATAGGCCCGTGCAACCGCCATCAGACCGTAGCTGAGCGCCTTGTCGCGCCAGATGATCGGGTCGGGCTCACGGCCGAATGCATTGATTGTGGAATAGCGGATATTTTCGAAGTCGACGAATGCCGCAACTTCCGCCGCTTGCGCGGCTGGAAACGATTGATCAGATACGTGACCGACTGGGTCGATCATTACCGAGGTCCTCTCGAGATGACCAACGGTTATGCAGTCTGGCTGTCCGTTCGATTTGGTATGGGGACGAAGATCTGGATGCAGTGTCGATTCGATAAACGGCCTGTATGCCCGATCACACCCGTCGAACCGCCATTAACAGCTTTAACCACTGAAATCATGAATAACGAAATGCCGGCGGCCAGCGCCAATACGTCTATTACTGACCGTAGTGGCAGTCTAGCACGCGACCCTGAAAGGGAGCACGCAACTGAGGAGTTGGGAGCTGGGAGTTAGGCATCGGATACCAGGAGCACCTTCGTTCCTAGCTCCCAAATCCTAACTCCCAGCTCCCAATAGGGCCGCACCCACGATGCCCGCATGATCCCCGAGCTTGGCGCGGACGATTTCGGTCGATTTGGCCGGGGTTGGAAGCGAATCGCGCAGCGCCCGTTCCGAGGCCAGGTCGAACAGGGCATCGACCGCTTCGATGACGCCGCCGCCCATGATGATGCGGGCGGGATTCAGGAGATTGATGACCGAGGCCAGCCCCAGGCCGAGATCCGCACCGGCCTCGGTCAGGACTTCCGTGACCAGGGGATCCTGCTCCTTCATCGCTTTCGCCAGCACGCCAGACCGCAACGCGCTGCCGTCACCAACGCCCTCCGCGAGGGACGGTTCCAGTTTGGTCAAGACCGAAGCCCGGCCGCGTTTGAGTTCGCCGGAGATCGTGCGGGTGATGGCCGTGCGAGAGGCATACGCCTCGAGATGACCACGCCCGCCGCACCCGCAATGCCGTCCATTGGCATGGATGATCAGGTGGCCAACCTCGCCGGCGGTATCGGACGCTCCCGTGTACAGCTGGCCATCGTGCACGATGGCCCCACCGACGCCAGTTCCAACGAACATGCAAAAGAACTCCGGGCATCCCTTGCCTGCGCCAAAAGCGCCTTCGCCCAGGGCTCCCACCTGCACGTCGTTCAGCACGGCGGCAGGAACGCGATACCGATCGCGCAGCATCTCCGCGATCGGCAGATCAACGGTCGCCTGACTGAGATTGGGAGCGCCGAGCAGAATGCCATGTTTTGTATCGATCTGCCCGGCGATGCCGACGCCGATGCCGCCAATCGTCTGTTTCTTCTTGAGGCCGGCGCTTTCGATCGCGTCGTCGATCCCGCTGTAGATTCGATGCATGAGCGCGTTGGCGTCGTCGTCCGGGTTCGTTTTCTTCTTGGCTGTGCTCAGGATCTCTCCGGTCGAGACATCCACGACCCCTGCCAGAAGCTTGGTTCCTCCAAAATCGATCCCCACCGCCAGCGTTCCTGCCATCGCTTTTCTCCCCCTGCATGTGATGCGCAATCGAATCTGGATGATGTACACACTATGCTACCCGGCGAATGTGCCGGATAAACGAAACAGGTTGGGGAGTCATGAGCGTCATCCGCGGCTCGATCGAGTTCATGAAACTGCATGGGTCGGGGAACGATTTCGTCGTCATCGACAATCGAACCGGCGTCGTACCGGGGCCAGCGCCTGGCGAATTCAGCCGGCTCGTCTGCCGGCGAGCGCGCAGCATTGGAGCGGATGGCGTCGTCCTCATCGAATCGCCGGCGGTGCCTGGAACCGATTTCCACTGGCGGTACTTCAATGCGGACGGGTCCGAAGGTGAGATGTGCGGAAACGGCGCGATGTGCGGGGCGCGCTTCGCCGAGCTGATCGGCGTGGCGCAGGCCGAAATGGCGTTCTCCACGATGAGCGGGATCGTGCGGGCCCGCGTCGACCCCGCACACGGCCAGGTCGAGCTTGCGATGCCGGATACCGGCCCGATCCAACCAGCACGCACGGTCGAGGTCGAGGGCGTTGCCTACGAGCTTAGCCCCATCCAGGTCGGGGTTCCGCATTGCGTGCTTTTCGTCGAGGACGCCGATACCTTCGGGTCCCGTGGCCATCTCGAACGAATTGGCCGGGCCATTCGCCACGCAGAAGCCTTCGCGCCGGCGGGAACGAACGTGAATGTGGTTGCGCCGCTTGGCTCCAACCGACTCCGGATGCGGACCTACGAACGCGGCGTCGAAGCGGAAACACTTGCCTGCGGCACCGGCGCGGTGGCCAGCGCGGTCGTCTCCGCCGCTCGCGGTCTGGTCCAATCCCCGGTCGAAATCATTGCATCCAGCGGTATGCCGCTGGTCGCCAGCTTCGACCTGCGCGAGAATGGAGCCTGTACGGTCACCCTGCGAGGGCAGACCAGACTTGTCATGAGCGGGTCGATTCGACCTGACGCGCTGGCGCAAGAGCATTCCTGGAGGAACGAGCAGTGCAGAACCCCGAAGCCAGGCGACGCGCCATTGTCGCCGCGCTGATTGCCGTTGGCGTGATCGCCGTGCTGGCCATTGCCATTCAAACGCGCGGCGGTGGCGGCGATGACGAACCGGTGGCCCCGACCCAGGCAGCTCAGATCGAATCCGACGCAACCCTGCCCCCCACCGTCGAAGGGGGAGTCGAGCTCGGCAGTCTGCAGATCTCCGCATTCCAGTGCGCCGAGCGCTCGACTCCGGACAGCGATTGCATGAATGCCGGCGCCGTCGACTTATCCACCTTCTCGATGACCTTGCCGGATGGCCAGGAGGTCAGCCTCGACAACACTCAGCAGATGGAAGATGGCTCCTACCAGTGGCTGAATATTCCAATCGGGGCCTATACGTTGCCGTCAGCCAACTTCTCGGGACCCGCCGGGCTCGAGGTTCGGAACATCGCCGGACCGGCTGAGCCGACGACCGACGGGTGGACGATCACCAACGCCGATCCGAACCAACCAGCCGTCATCAACATCCTCTTCGCCCCCAGTGAGGGGAGCCCGGCCGCGGGGTAAGTCCTGAGTCCTGAGTCCTGAGTCCTGAGTCCTGAGTCCTGAGTCCTGAGTCCTGAGTCCTGAGTCCTGAGTCCTGAGTCCTGAGTCCTGAGAAAGATCGCACATGGTCTGCAGCCTTATCGCCCGTATCCGGCTTCGCGGGCGAGCATGATGGCGCGGGAACGGTCGTTGACCTGCAATTTGGCGAAGATGTTGGAGACGTAGTTCCGCACGGTCTTTTCGGTCAAACCGAGCTGCTCTGCAATTTCCGGATTGGTCAAATGCTGGGCGATCATATCGAGAATGTCCCGTTCCCGAGTGGTCAATTCCGGGAACGCGTCACTTGGGGCGGCGGCGGGTCGCGGTTGGGCGAAATACTGCTGCAAGCGCCGGGCGATCGTTGGACCGAAAACGGCCTGGCCAGCCGCGACCGCGCGTACCGACTGCTGGATCTCCGCCTTGGATGCGCCCTTGAGCAAGTATCCTCGCGCCCCTGCCTGCAAGGCTGCAAAGACCGAGTCGTCATCATCGAACATGGTCAGGACGAGCACGCCCACATGCGGCGCCGCGCTGACGGTTGTTCGAGTCGCGTCGATTCCGCTCATACCCGGCATATTGAGATCCATCAGCACGACATCGGGTTGAAATTGCTCGATGGCGGCCGGGACCCGGCTCCCTTCGTCGATCTCGCCAACGATGACGAATTCATCCGATGCGGAAAGGAGTGCCGTCAACCCGGTTCGGAACGGCGCGTGGTCATCGACGATCAGGATACGGATCGCGTCGCTCATTGGGTGTGACCATGATCGAGGGTCAGCGGGAGCGCCGCGTGCAACGCGACTCCCCGGTAGTCGCTCTCGATCTGGAAGAAGCCGCCGAGCTCGGTCGTCCGCTCGCGCATCGAGACGAGCCCCACACCCGATTGGATATCGTGCGGCAGTCCGTCGCCGTTATCGCGAATCTCGGTGCGAAGCATTCGATGGTCGATCGCGATCCGCACGAGGGCCTGCGTGGCGCCCGAATGGCGGCGCACGTTCGTCAATCCCTCTTGCACGATGCGATAGGCGGCCACTTCGACGGCAGCTGGGAGCGGGGGCAATGCTGCCGGAAGATCGCAATCGATCAGGAGACCGCTTCCATCGTACCCAGCGACATGGGCGCGGATGGCGCCGGTCAATCCCAGTTGGTCGAGCGCAGGTGGGCGCAAATCGTAGACGATGGTGCGGATGCTGCCGATCGACTCCCGGATCTGTTCGGAAGCTCCTTCGAGTAGCGCCTCGGCGCGTTCGGGCTCTCGTTCCAGCAGATCGCGCGCGACCTCGATCTGCATCGAGAGTGCCGCCAGCGAAGGACCGATGCCGTCGTGCAAGTCGCGCCGGAGTCGTCGTCGCTCTTCTTCGCGTGCCGTGATGATCTGCTCACGTGACTGTTGCAACGCTTCGGTTTGCAGGACCGAGTGAATCGTGATCCCGGTCTGACGGGCAATCTCCTGAATGAGCTGCCGGTCCTGCGTGCTGAATCGCTCGTGGGGTGTGCGACGCGCCACCGAGAGTGTGCCGAGATCTTCGTTTCCGAACCGGACGGATGCGACTTCCGGACCCGCGCCAAGCGATCCGCCGATCGATCCCGAAAGCGACGGCGCGCCCGAAATCGCCAAAGCCGCGCCCGGCACGCGCAATCCCGCCTGCACCGATTCCAGGATCGCGTAGGTCAACGCTTCCGGAGTACCCGCCGCCTGATCGATCTGGTTGCCGAATCGGTGCAGGAAGCGGTAGGGCTCATCTCGGTCGCCAAAGAGCAGCCGTTGGCTCGCCCGCTGCAGGATGTTCCGTAATGGGGCGAAGCAAATTGCGATCGCGGCGGTGGCCAGCAGCGCCGGAACCGCGCTGTTGGCATCGGAAACAACCAGCGAGATGATCCCGACGCTCAGCACATAGGCCACGAGCAGGAGGATCGAGAGCATGCTGTAGATGAAGGCGCGGCCGAATGCCACGCGCAGCTCGAAGAGCTCTCCCAGATTGGCCGCGATGAAAAGCGATACCAGCATCGAGATCACGCCGATTGCCCAGAGGAGATTGAAGGCGATGCCCGGCAGACCGCCGGAATACAGAGCATTCGAATCGAGCCGGTTGGAGAGCAGATCGACGACGATGAATGAGGAGATGAGCAGCTGTCCGGCGAAGAGCAGTTTGATTTGACGGAGCTGAAGTGGGTCAGTGGTGATGCGCCAGCGATAGATAAGGCAGATGGGGAGGAGCAGAAAGCTGCCCTCCCACCAGACTTGGCCGACGAAGCGAACCAGGCTGGGCGCATCTTCCAGCCATTGCGGGCGATTGAACGTAACCACGTCGAGCAATGGCAATGCCAGAACAGGCCATGCCCAACGAGGGCGCATCTTGCCATCGGGAAAGAAGAGCGCCAACGCGGTGAAACCGAAGAGGATCGGAACTTCCAGCACCCGGACAAAGCGATACCAGTCCGGATGCAATTGCTCGAGCAGATAGATGCCTTCGCTTGCCCCGAGGGAGCAGAGCGCGAAGGTCATCATGAAAAAGAGCGCCAGCCAGGCGGTTGGGCGCTGGACCACGACGATACCGACCAGCACGTGCGCAAAGATCGGAATCATCAGAACGACAAACGTGGAAACCAGGGCATAGGTTTCCGCCGAGATGCCATGCGAGGCGAGCTGGTCGAAGGTGTTGGCGCTGATCTGTCGGCCGTAGCAGAAGTTCTCCTCGCAGGGCTGCAGGCCAAGCTCGTAGAGCTGCCGCAGGACGGCCGCATACGCGGCGATGATGATCGTCAGATAGGTGAAGAAGACGATCTGCACGATGCGCCCGGCGGTCGAGCGATCGAGCGAACCCGACAGGTTGGCAATCGGCTTGGTGGAGATGCGTGGAAACGATGCCATACGCGGTGCTCAACAGGTGGGTGGAATTCGTCGAGAATTCCACCCACAGTACCGAATGACGAGGATATCGTCCAGTCGATCAGGCGATCGTCAGCACGTCGACCATGCCCAGCATCGCATGGGGCGCGCCGGTGGCCGGATCGGGAACAAAGCACAGCGCCAGATACGTCCCGGGATCGACGTTCAATGCCGCCCAGGCTGTCGTTCCCGGACTCTGGTTCGCGGTGTCGAAGTAGGGTTGAATATCGTCGAACGCCAGCGAAGACTCGGTCGGGGTACCGCTGAAGCTGGCAGCCAGTCCCATGAAGTCCTCGACCGTGGTTCCGGCCGGGACTGAGGCAAGGGTGAAGAAGTGCATCTGCTCGCCGGAATTGGTCACTTCCAGAATCTGTGAGCCCGCCACAATGGGCGGATCGAAGTGGAACATCATTTCGACCATGTCCACCTTCGCCGTCGCGGCAGGAACCGGTAGATCGGCCAGCGCCTCGCCGGTCACCTCGAGCTCGACCGCAGGCAACCCTGCTTCCGGAACATCGCTGTTGACCGCGTAGACGCCTTCCGGCAGATCGAGCACAACCCAGGACTCCTCCCCCGGGGTTGCGGAGATACCGCCCGGGGCGAAGGTTGTGTAGTACCACTCCGGCGGTTCCACCGTTGCGGGATCGGTCAGGAGCGCCGAAAAATCGTCGATCGCGGTCCCCCCGGGAAGCTGCAGGAACGCCGCGTAGACTTCGACCGGCGCTTGATTGACGAGATGCACCAGATAGCGGCCGGCCGATATCGAGGATTCGCTCACGGTATAGCTGTCCGCGGTGGCGGTCACGGTGATCTCTGGCAGACCGAGATCGGCGAAGAGATTGGGCGTGACCGGTGGCGTTGCCTGCGCCAGCGCCGTCAGATCGCCGTCAAGTGGACGAATGCCGAGTCCCAGCGCCGCGCCAATCGCGCTTGCGCCGGTGAGGAAGGTCCGTCGATCCATCGATAAGCTCCTTGTCTGCGTTGCTCTGGGCGCTTGCCCGTCGATGAATCCATCCTGCGGTCACGCGTATTCAGCTGCCAGAGACATGAGGCCCAACTGGCCGGGAAAAATGTCCCGGCTGGTGGGGCTTTCCCGCCGCGCCGGCAAAAAGAAAACGGCCACCCCGTTACCGGGATGACCGTTTCGCTGCGAAAGAGTGTCTGAACTTACGCCTGCGCCTCGACCGGCTCGAAGCCCTTGCAGCCGCTGATCGGGGTCACGACCAGATCGAGCGGCGACAGCTTCGGATGACCGCATGCCTCGGTCAGCTGCTCCGGCGCCTCGTGCTTGAGGCGGATCTGGATGATCTGGACCTTGTTGGGATCGTTCTCGCCGAAGTGAGCGCAAAGACCGCACTGACCGTCATGAACCTGAAGCATGGTTGTGTCCTTTCTTGGGTGTGTCCGGACCCTCGTGGAGGGGCATCGGACGTTTCAACTGAACTCAGCTTATCCGGACAAAAATAGGTAGTCAAGCTAAATAACCTGAGCAAAAGTATCGGGATTGAATCGGTCGGAATTGAGGACGGGGGAGTTAGGAGTTGGGAGTTGGGGCGTGTTCGAAAAGGGTCCGGATCCCGGAGTCCGGGGACCGGAGGAGACCGAAGAACCGAGTTTCGGGGGCCTCAACGGCACGAAGAAACCGAAACGCGGCGCCTATCAAGCCGCACGGGGGGCTTTTCAAACACGGCCTAGGAGAACTGCAGATTTGCCAAACCCACCCTGGGGCCCTGCCGGCTCGGCTACGCAAGCACGGTGACCATATCGATCATGGCGTCGATCGCGGCGGGGTTGCCGGTGCGTGCGATGCGCGGGAGCACGGTGTCTTTCGTGGTTCCCTTCGTGTAGAGACGCCAGGCGTCATCCTGATCGAGGACGATCGACGCAAACGGAGTCGCGCCCCGGTCACTTCCGAAGGTCCAGCCGGCATCCTCTTTGCGAACGATCCAGGTACATCCGGCATCGCCCCGAACGGTGAGATGAACGTTGGCGCCGAGTGGGGCCTCGACCGCACGGAGTGCGTTGGGCAATGCCAGCATGAAGGTGTCGAATACGGGATAAGCTGCCCAGCGATCGAGAAGCGGCGGGCGGCCCGCGGCGTCCCGAATCTGCTGCTGGTGGATCCAGCGTTCGGTGTACTCCCGGGCCACGTCCATCCATGTTGGCGCCGGTCCCGGAGCGATCCAGTCGACCGGAATTCCGGGCGCTGTCATATCCAATCCAGCGAGCGTGTCTGCGTACGCTCGTCCGCTCTGTTCGAGCTGATCGATCACCTGGCGGGGACTCATCCAGCGAGCGCCGGCGATCCAGCGATTGTTGATTTCGTCGACCAGCGCCGTCACCTCGGATCGGCCATAGGGAGGTTGCACCACCGGACCATGCGGCGACTGGTAGCTGTCGCGCCGGCCGGCAATGAACCGGAGATCGCCATTCAGCAGGTGAAGCGCAATGTCATGAATCGACCATTCCGCGCACACCGTTGGGAACTGCCATTCGCTGGAATCGAGCGTTCGCAAAACATCCAGCAATGCCGCTCGTTCCCGCGGGAAGAGCGGCCGAAGATCGGTCGGAACGAATCGATCCATACCGTCACGAACCGGTCAGCGAGGAAATCTCATCTGCGCTGAATCCAAGCTCCGCCAGGATCTCAGCACTTTGCTGTCCAAGCAGGGGTGGTGGGGTGCGGATATCGAGATCTTCGTCATTCAGACGATACGGGAATCCGGTAAGGCCAATCTCGCCGACTTTGGCATGCTCGGTCGTCCGTTTCAGGTTGCCGTGGATCGACTGCGGATCGGCGAAGACCTGGGCAACGTCGTAGATCGGCCCGCAGGGCACGCCGGCCCGATCCAGGAGCGCAACGACGTCGGCGGTCGTGCGTTTGCCGAGGTTCGCTTCGAGCCGTTCGTAGAGCAGCGTCTTGTTCTCGTTGCGGTCGGCATTGGTCGTGAACCGTGGGTTGGCCGCTTCCTCGGGCATCTCGAGCGCGTCACAGAATTTCTGCCAGAGTCGGTCATTCCCGACCGCGATGTTCACGAAGCCGTCGCTGGTCGGGAAAGTGTCGTATGGCACGATGATGGCATGCGCGTTTCCTTGTGCGGTTGGAACGCGATCCGTCGTGAAATAGGTGCCGGCGTGGTAGGTCAGCAGCGCCACCTGGCCCGCCAGCATCGACACATCGATGTACGTTCCTTCTCCGCTCTGCGCTCGGCCGTAGAGGGCGGAGGCGATGGCGAACGCGGTGAACATTCCGGCGCTGATATCGGCAATCGGCGGCCCGGTCTTGGTCGGTCGGCCGCCCTTTTCTCCGGTAATGCTCATCATGCCGCTCATGCCCTGGACGATCAGGTCATAGGCGGTCCGTCCCGCGGAGGGTCCCGATTGGCCAAAGCCGGAGATCGACGCGAAGATCATTCGCGGATTGCGCGCCTTGATGGCGTCGTAGCCAAATCCCAATCGCGCGATCGTACCCGGCGAGAAATTCTCGACCAGTACATCGGACGAATCGATCAACCGCCAGAGCGCCTCTTTGCCAAGCTCGGATTTCAGATCGAGGGTGAGCGAGCGCTTGTTCCGATTGACCGAAAGAAAATAGGTGGCTTCACCGTCGATGAATGGCGGGCCCCACGCGCGGGTATCGTCACCGGTTCCGGGCATCTCCACCTTGATGACATCCGCGCCCATATCTCCGAGCATCATGGTGCAGTAGGGGCCGGTCATGACGCGGGTCAAATCGACAACGCGAATTCCATGCAACGGGAGGTTCGATGCTCCTTCGGTCACGCGAATCGATCCCTTTCTGTGTCGAATTGGGCCATGACGGTACAGGAGCCGAGTGTAGCATCGGGATGTGCGCGGACGCGTTCCGTCCTACCGATAGAAGACCCCAATGCGATGACCGCCGATGTCGTGGACCGAGACATCGAGCTCGTAGATGGATGCAAGCGTCTCCGGGGTCATCAGGAGATCGGGCGAGGTGTTGTGGAGCACTTTGCCATCGGCCATGGCGACGATCCGATCGGAATAGCACGACGCAAAGTTGATATCGTGCAACACCAGCACGATCGTTTTCCCCAGCTCGTCGGCGGTCTGCCGCAACATGCGCATCATCCCGACCGCATGCTTCATATCGAGACTGTTCAGCGGTTCGTCGAGAAGCAGGTAGTCGGTATCCTGCGCCAACACCATGGCTACGAAGGCGCGCTGGCGCTGCCCGCCGGAGAGCTCGTCGATGAACCGGTCGCGCATCGGATCGAGTTGCATGAAGTCGATGGCCGCTTCGATCTTGTCGCGGTCTTCGACGGTCAAGCGACCGCGAGAATAGGGATAGCGGCCAAAGGCAACCAGATCGCGCACGGTCAAACGGGCGTCCAAATGGTTGTCCTGCCTGAGAATGGACAAGCGGGTGGCGAGATCGCGACTCGGCGTCGTCGTGACGTCGAGCCCGTCGACCGTTATCCGGCCGGCCTCCATCCCGATCAACCGGCTCATCATGCTCAGCAGGGTCGATTTGCCGGCGCCGTTCGGTCCGATGATCGTGGTCATGCCACCTTTGGGAATCGTCAGCGAGACATCGTCGACGACGGTGACGTCGCCGTACCGTTTCGAAACGTGGTCGATCTCGATCATGTGGGACGTCTCCGCAGGACCAGGACAATGAAGGCGATACCGCCAACGAACTCGATGATGACGGACAGGGTGCTGTTCATCCCAAAGACATGTTCCAATACGGTCTGGCCGCCGATGAGCGCCATCACGCCGAGCAATGCCGCCGCCGGCAGGGTGTACCGGTGCCAGGGAGACCCGACCACCAGATAGGCGAGATTGGCAACCAGCAACCCGAAGAACGCGACCGGTCCAACGAGCGCGGTCGATACGGACGTCAGCACGATAGTCGCCATGAGCACGATAGCCACTGATTTCTGATAGTCGATTCCGAGGCTGATCGCCCGTTCTCGACCGAGCGCCAGCAAGTCGAGCTCCGGAAGCGCCCGCCAGAGCACGAGCGACGAGGCGAGCACCAGCACGGTGGCAACCCCCAGCAGCGATTCGTCGATTGCGTTGAAACTGGCGAATCCAACATCCTGAAGGACGGCGAAATCGCTCGGTTCGATCATCCGCTGGGCAAAGTTGGTCAGACTTCGAAAGAGCGCGCCGAAGATGATGCCGATCATGACGAGCAGGTAGAGGCTATAGCGCGACCGGAGAAAGAGCACCCAGAAGAGCGCAGTCGAAAAGACGGTCATGATGGCAACCTCGACCCCGAACTGCATCTTGGGATCGAGCGTCAACAGGGTATGGCCTCCAAAGAAGAAGACGACCATCGTCTGGATCAGCATGTAGAGCGCATCGAACCCCATGATGGCCGGGGTCAGAATGCGATTTTCGGTAATCGTCTGGAATGCGACCGTCGAGACCGAGATGGCGATGCCCACGATCGCCATGGCGACGACCTTGCGCGCGCGGAAGGGAAGGACGAAATCCCAATTCCCCCGCGTGTTGATCGTCATGAAGAACACAATGGTCGCAATCGTGGCAAGCAGCAGCAGCCCGAGGCGAAGCAACGGGGTACGGTCGGTACGCCAATGGGTACGAACCCCCTGGGCAATTGCGGTGGTGCTAACCGACACGGGGCGCCCTCCAGAGCAGAAGCACCAGGAAGATTGCGCTCCCGATGACGCCAACCATCACGCTGATCGGTATCTCGAAGGGATAGCGGATCGTCCGGCCGACGATATCGCAAAGGAGCACGAACCCCGCGCCGCTGACCGCGATCCATGGAATCGACATCCGCGCGTTGTCGCCCATGACGAGCCGGACCAGATTTGGCACGACCAGCCCGAGAAAGGGGATGGCCCCGACCGTGACCACATCGACCGCGGTCACCATCGCGACGATGGCCATACCCGAGATCATGACCAGCCGGTAGTTCAGGCCCAGATTTGTGGTGAATTCCTCACCCATACCAGCGACGGTAAAACGATCGGAGGCGATATAGGCAAGAAGGGCCAATCCCCCGGCAAGCCAGAGAAGCTCGTACCGGCCACGCAGCATGCTGGAGAAATCGCCGGTCGTCCATGCCGAGAGCGATTGCAGCAGATCGTACCGATACGCGAAAAACGTGGTCACCGACGAGATGATGCCGCCCAGCATAATACCGATCAACGGCACCATCAGCGGCGAGCGAAGCGGAATCTGCCGCAGAATCGCGAGGAAGACGAATGTGCCCATCAACGCAAAACAGGAGGCGACCAGCATCTTGGCGAAGATGGGGATACCCGGGGCGAAGATCGCAACCGCCAGCAGTCCGAGGGTGGCCGATTCGGTTGTGCCGGCCAGCGAGGGCTCCACGAACCGGTTCCGCACCAGGAGCTGCATGATCAACCCGGCAATCGCCAGCGTTGCCCCGGCGAGGATGACGGCGATGGTGCGCGGCACCCGGCTCTCGATGAGCACCATGGTCGAATGGTCGACCCCATCCCCTGACAGGACAGAGCGCCAATCGAGGCTGTAGACCCCGATCGCGATGCTGATGACGGCAAGAACCGCCACGATCAGCACCGCTACCGGCAAGAGTCCGATCGATCTGGAGAGACGGATTGGCATAGTCCGGGACGCAGACACCGGCGGAGACATGTGCGTCGCCGCCGGTGAGGCAAGTGAATTACTCGGCGAACGCCGCGTCGAGCTCGTCGATCATCGATTGCACCGTCCCCAAACCGTTCATCACGATGTACCAGTTGTAGGGATCGAGGTAAACGATCTGATCGTTCTGCCAGGCAGTCGTCTCATGGACGATGGCGTTGTCGAGCAGCTCCTGCGCGGCGACGCCGTCCCCGCCGGTCACCGAATCGCGATCGAAGACGAAGAGCCAGTCCGGATTGTGCTCGAGCAGGAACTCGAACGAGATCGGCTCACCGTGCGTGGCCTGTTCGAGATCGTCCACCGGGACCTGGAACCCGAGCGTGTCATAGATGAATCCGCCGCGAATTCCGCCCGGAGCGAGCGCGGTCACTTCGCCGCCGGACGTCAGCACCACCAGCCCGGTGCCGGCATCCGCCGTCTTGGTCTTGAGCTCTTCGATCTGCGCGTCGATGCCGGCCAACAGCTCAGCCGCCTCGGCCTCTTTTTCGAAGATCGCGGCGAGCGTCGTCGTCTGCGTGTGCAGGTCCCCGATGAAATCGGTACCCGATGTGGTCATGTCGATCGTCGGTGCGATCTTGCTGAGCTCGGGAAGCGTCTCGGCCGATCGGTTTGCAACGATGATCAGATCCGGATTTGCGGCCGCCACGGCCTCGTAGTCAGGCTCGAAGAGCGTGCCGATGTCCAAGATGTCATCGGTGTCGAAACGTGCGAAGTCGCCGCCCAGATTGGACTTGGGCAGCCCGGCAATCGCGACGCCCAGCTTGTCGAGCGTGTCGGCGCTGGCGAGATCGAAGGTCAACACGACCTCCGGATTCAGCGGAACCGTGGTTTCGCCCTGGGCATGCTGAACGACGATTTCTCCGCCACCGCTTTCCGCTTCGGGAGTGCCCTGAGCAGACACGGTGGCGCCCAGAGTGCCGATGAGGAGCGCGAACGTGGCTACGACCGCGAAAAGTGCGCGATGCACTGGCAGTCTCTCCTTCATGAAGAGCCGTTTTCCTTTCCTGATTGTCGAGTCACAACATCGCCGTCGAACGTTCGGTTCAGCGTTACGCGCCAAACGGTACCACAAATATCCGACTAATTCACTCGGATATTGAGTTGGACGCGAAGTGGGTTCTGAAAGGAGTTGGGATTTAGGAGTTGGGGCGTCTGTGGCGGTCGGCTTTGGAGTTACCGGCTACAGGAGATCGTACTGCTCAAGAACTCAGGGCCCAAGACTCAGGCCCCGTAGTTCACGATCCGGACGGCCGCACGCGCGACATCGATTGATGGGGGATTCCCCGGACGGAGAAGACGGTGCCAATGGGTCGGTAGTCGAACTGGCGGTAGAAGCGAATGGCGTGCGTTTGCGCGCTGAGCAGGGTCATCGGGTAGTTGGCCGCATCGGCCCTGGCGACCAATTCCTCGACGATCGCCGAGCCGACCCCATGCTTTCGATATGCGCGATCGGTTGCGATCCAGGAGAGATAGGCCGTTCGTTGCGCCTGTGGCGGCGTGAGCCGTCCGGTGCCGATCAGCATCCCTTCCAGCTCCGCCATCAACGTGCAGCTGCGCCGTTCATCGCCATCGGTCATCGGTAAATCCGCCAGACGTTGCTCGTCCCGGAAGACGCGCGCCCGAAGCGCGAAGACCGCCTGAAAATCGTCCTCTGTTTCCGCCACCCGAATCTGGAACGTCAGCGGTTTCGACGGGCGGGAGGAGAAGATGGTCATGGTTTGCTCAGCACGGTCTCCCGCACGGCGCGCTCCCGATCGATCCAGGCGCGGGCGTCCTCGGTTGCGGCCGATGCCAGCTCGAGCGCCAGCGCAACCTGGCGTGGGGCGGTTCCACCCGGCAGATCGCGCAATGCCACGCTCGCTTCCGCGGTTAGCGGCGGTTTCTGGGTGGCGAACACCGGATGGACCTCGGCCCATTCGGCGTCGGTCAGATCGGCGAACGTCTTGCCTTCGGCGGTGCATTTCCCGACCAGGCTGCCGATCACCTCATGCGCTTCCCGGAAGGGGATGCCGTTCTTGGCGAGCAAATCGGCGGCATCGGTCGCCAGGATGAAGTCAGCAATCGCGGCGGCGGCCATCCGGTCCGTGTTCACCGTCAGGGTGCGGATCATACCCGGATAGACGGCAAGCGCCTTGGCCACGGTATCGAACGTTTCGAAGAGGGCTTCCTTGTCCTCCTGCATATCGCTGTTGTAGGTAAGCGGAAGCCCCTTCATCATCGCCAGCGTGCCCATCAGGTTGCCGAAGACCCGGCCGGATCGTCCACGGGTCAGCTCGGCCACGTCGGCGTTCTTCTTTTGCGGCATGATCGAGCTGCCGGTCGAATAGGCATCGGAGATGGTGACGAACCGGAATTCCCCACTCGACCAGTAGATCAGCTCTTCGCTCAAGCGCGAGAGATGAAGTTGCACCAGCGACATGGCGTAGAGGGCGTCGAGCACGAAATCACGGTCGGCGATGGCGTCCATGCTATTGACCGAAATGCCGCCCATGCCGAGATCTGCCGCCACGAACTCGCGGTCGAGCGGGTAGGTGGCTCCGGCCATGGCAGCCGATCCGAGCGCGGAAACGTCCGCGCGCTCGTACGCCTGGCGCAGCCGCTGCAGATCGCGTTGCAGCATGGTCATATAGGCGTGGAGATGATGGGCCAGGACAACCGGCTGGGCGCGCTGGGTGTGGGTATACCCGGGCATGACGGTTTCTACATGCTGTGCGGCCACCTCCGCCAGCGCATCGATCAGCTCGACCACACCCGTTGCAAGCTCCAACAAGGCCCCTTTGGTCCAGAGACGGGTATCGGTAATGACCTGATCGTTGCGGCTACGACCGGTGTGGAGCTTGCCCTGCAAGGGCCCGATCAATGCACGCAACCGGTTTTCGACGGCGGTATGGATATCCTCGTCCTGTACCGAGAAATCGAACGTACCGGCGTCCACCTCGTCCCAGATGAGCCAGAGCCCGCGCTCGATCTCGGCAGCTTCGCCGGCAGTGATGATTCCCTGCCGGCCGAGCATACGCACATGCGCCACCGACCCGCGAATATCCTCGCGCACCATCCGATTGTCGAAGAGAATCGACGCGGTGAACTGCGCGGCAATTTCATCGGGCGCGGTCGAAAACCGCCCACCCCAAAGTCGTTTCTGTACCAAGGTGCCCTCTACCTATTTCAGTCGGCTGCATCCGAATCCGGCGCGAGAGATTCTTCGCTGCGCTCAGAATGACAAACGACCTGTCATCCTGAACGACGTGAAGGATCTCTTCCGTTCCGTGGCCGAAGTCCTTCCCCGGATCGAAAGGTGTTGTGTAGTATGCGTCGGATGACTGAACGCTGACCGACAGGAGCGAAGAATTTGGCGACATTGGTCACAGGCGGCAATGGTTGGGTTCCCAGCCACATCGTGCGGCGACTGGCGCGGCGTGGCGAACGCGTAGTCTCGTACGATCTCATGGAGGTCGACGACCTGCTCCGGGATATGCTCGGTCCGGCGATCGGGAATGTGATCTTCGTGCACGGAGACGTGACCGACGCCGACGCCCTGCTCGCGACCGCGCGTGAGCACGATGTCACGCGGATTGTCCATACCGCTGCAATCACCCCGCGTCGCCACCGTGAAATGGCCGAACCAAAGCGGATCGTCGAGGTCAATCTGCTCGGCACCATGAACGCGCTCGATGTCGCCCGCCAGCTAGATGGATTCGAGCGGTTCGTCTACGTCTCGTCCTGTGCCACGACCGGCGATCATCCGGAGCTGACCGAAACCGACGAAGACACGCCATCGACCGCACACGGGCTCTACGGCATTACCAAGCACACCAGCGAGCGGATCTGCCAACGATATGCCGAGCTGTACGGACTCGATATCGTCTCCATGCGGCCGGCCAATGTCTACGGTCCAATGGAACGCGATACCCCGGGGTACAAGGGGGGAACCGAACCGCGCGAGATGCTGCGTCTCTCTTTCGAGGGCAAGCCGGTTTTGGTCAACTCGCTCGAAGGACCCTATCTCGATTGGACCTGGGTCGAGGATATCGCCGAAGCGATGGAACGCGCCTGGGCGACCCCGAACCTGCCCGAAGACGTCTACTCAGTGACCTGCGGACGCCTCTATTCGATTGGCGATCTACTGGAACAGTTTCAGAAGCATCTGCCCAATTTCGAGTACCGGGTGGTGCCCGAAGACGAGGCGAACTACCTCGTGTCCGGCGACGCTCCGGGACCGGTGCCGAGCAACGCTCGCATGCACCGTGATTTCGGCTGGGCGCCATCGACTCCCTTCGACCAGGGAATGAAGCAGTATCTGACCTGGATTCAGGAGAACGGACCGCAATGACCGCGACCCCGAAACGAGCTCCGGCGCTGGGCGATCTCACCGCCATCGAGTTGAAGGACGGTGGGTACGACACCGCAGTGCTGCCGGTTGGCGCCACCGAATTCCATGGCGCGCACTTGCCATTTTCGACCGACACCATTGCCGCGGAGACGCTGGCGCACCGGTTTGCATGGGAGATCGGAACGGCGGTCGTGCTCCCGCCGGTCAGTTACGGTATGTCCCTGCACATGCTCAACTGGCCCTGGAGTCTGTCACTCCGTCCAGAAACGTTGACCAATGTCATCATCGATATTGCCGAATCGCTGCTCAAGCACGGTCTCGAGCGATTACTGGTCGTGACCGCGCACGACGGCAACCCACCCTGCGCCGAAAACGCCGCGCGTGAGCTCAATGACCGGCATGGCATGGCGGTCGCGATCTTTGGCGGATGGCAGGGAATGGCCCAACGATTGCTCGCCGGAACCGAGTTCGACATCGATGAAGACCACGGAGGACGGTCCGAGATGTCGATGACGCTCTATGCCGCCCCGGGGCTCGCACGGCAGGATCGCGCCGTCGACCTCCCGATCCAGAACGCCACCGAGCCGGTCAATGTCCGCGGTCCGTTCAGCAATGTCGTGCCGCACGGCTACAGCGGCGCCCCGTCACAAGGCTCGGCCGCGGAAGGCGAAGCAATCGTGGATGCGCTGGCGGCCGAGGTCGGCCCCTTCCTGCGTAACCTGGCCGCCAATGGCTGGATGAACGGCTCGTGGATGAGTGATATCGAGCCGCCGGCTCCGGAGAACGATCCACGGCATTCGAGCGCGAGATAGCGGTGGGCTCCAGTGCCCCTGTGTCCGGAGCCCAGTGATTTGCTGGTTGACCCAACGAGTCTCTCGAGAGATCCATCGCACTGAACCCAGGACGCTGGACCAAGACTATGGGGCTATCGAAAACCCGCCATCTCACATAAGATGGCGCTGTGCGTTGAACCAGGTGAGAGAGGTTCGATGTTCTGGCGCTGCGGGGGAAACGGCGCCATTGGGATGGTCGAAGGAATGAGTCAAACAGCCTTACAGGCGGCGGTACGCCCATCCGAGAGGACGGCGGAGCTGGACGTGACGTCACGCCCGCTCTGCTTCGACGAACTTCTCGCACGGTATCAGAACGAGATTTTTCGTTATTCGATGCAGCTGACGCGCAATTCGACCGACGCGGATGACCTGTATCAGGAAACGATGCTCAAAGCCTATCGGGCGTTCGACCGGTTGGGGCCGGATTCGAACTACCGCGCGTGGTTGTATCGCATCGCAACCAATACGTTTCTTTCGCAGAAGCGGAAGGACAAACGCGAGCGGCCGCTCGATCCGGTGCTGGACGACCATTTGGCCGTCACCAATCCAGATCAGCCCGCCTCGATGGACGCGAGAGATCTGCTGGCAGAGGTCGAGCAGTTCGTGCAGCGATTGCCAGAGAAGCAGCGTGTTGCGCTTATTCTCCGCAAATATCACGAGCTGGACTACGCCAGTATTGCTGGCACCTTGAATAGTTCGGAAGAAGCCGCGCGCGCCAATGTCTACGAGGCGTTGCGCAAGCTGAGAACGAGTTTCGGAGACCGCCTGTGAGCGGGAGAGAACGGAAATGGGCAATGATCGTCCGACGGCAGATGAGCGCGGTGCAATGACCGCATACCACACAGAGCCTCCCGCAGCCCTGGCCGCATTGGCACGCCAACCGGGCGCCGATGAGTGCGATATCTGCTGTGAGGCAATTCCCGGATATGTCTGCGGCGACTTGCGACAATTCGATGCCGCCTGGCTCGAAGAACATACCGCGTCCTGCGGATACTGCCGCAATGAGCTCACCGGATTCCGACGACTCGACCATTTGCTGAACGAATATGAATCCCACCGGTGCGAGGCGGTCACCGCGCCACCCTTTCGTGGCCGTACCCGCGAGGTGGCGCACTATGGCACGATGGACAGCCCGCTCGGCGTGTTGTTGATTGCGGTAACCGATCAGGGCGTCTGCGAAATCGACTTTGGCCGCAATCAAACGCTCGCGGATTTTCAGGATCGTATGCGCGAGCGGGGATTCGATCTCGTTCCCGATCAGGAGGCGATTCGGCCCGTGGTCGAGCAGCTTTCCGAGTATTTTCAGGGAACCCGCAGCACCTTCGATGTCTCGATCGATTTTTCGGGTTTGACCCCATTTGCCCGAGATGTGCTGCAAGCCACGGCCGCGGTGCCGTTTGGAGGTTTGGCAACCTATTCCGAAATCGCCCGCCGAATCAGCAACCCCGGGGCATCCCGCGCGGTTGGCAATGCCCTTGGTCGCAATCCGATCCCGATCATCCTCCCCTGTCACCGGATCGTGCCGGCCGACCGGTCGATCGGAAACTACACCGGCGGGGTCGATATCAAGGTAACCCTCCTCTCATTGGAAGGCGCCGTGCTACCGGCGGGAGGCCGCGTCTCGTAGACTCTTGCTGACGGTCTTCCGCCGCCAGTCGATCTCCATCCCCACCCTGGCCCGGTATGGGCCGCGCGCGATGCCCAGCGAACCGACCCAAGAACCTGCACGAAACCTTGAGCTGGCCGATCTTGCCATGCTCCTGGTCGTTGTCATCTGGGGATCGAATAACGTTCTGACCAAAGCGGCGCTCGACGACGGGCTCGAACCGCTGATCTATGTGGCAGCTCGCTTTGCGATCGTGGCGGTGGTCTTCTGGATCGTCCTCACGGCCCGTGGCGCCAAAGTCCGGATCCGCCGGTCCGATCTCCCCCGTTTCATCGGCAGCGGGGTGCTTGGGTTCGCGTTGTACAACATGCTCTTCGTCATCGGGCTCGCGCACACCTCCGCGTTCTCGGCAGCGATCCTGATCGCGCTTGCTCCTATCTTCATGCTGGTCATCTCCGCGCTCCTGGGATTGGAACAGGTGCGGATGCTGCAATGGGTGGGCGTGTTCCTCTCGCTCGTCGGGGTCGGGATTTTCATTGGCGAGAAGCTGTTGGCCGGTGAGCCGGCGCTCGGCGACATGCTCAATGTCGTGGCTGCGCTCTCCTTCGCCTTTTACGGATTGACCACCCGAGATCTGGTTATCCGCTATGGACCGGCAGTCACGACCGCCTGGTCGGTCACGGTCGGACTGGTGGCGATCGTTCCCTTCGTCGTCACCTCGATCGACCGGAGTGCGTTCGGCGAGGTGGACCAGCTTGGATGGATTTCCATCCTGTACGCGGCCATCGTTTCGATGATGCTTGCGTACTCGCTCTGGGGCTGGGCGATTGCGCGAACCGGCGCGGGGCGCTCGGTGCCGTATCTTTTTCTTATCCCGGTCTTTACCGGAGTGTTCGCGTTCCTTTTCCGAGACGAACGGCTTGGAACCGCCCAGCTCACCGGGGGCATGATCGCTCTTGCTGGGGTTGCATTGGCTCGCATGTTTGCCCGTCCTGCAAACCGGCCAGCGCCGGCCCTCCCGGCTGAGGAGACCGGAATGGCGCCAGCAGCCGAACCAAAGCAGCACGCGATTTCAAGCACATAGCATGAAAGGACACCGATGCCGTACGCGCTAAAGGTCAAACCCGGCACCAAGGTCAAGCTATCGGATTTTCCAACCGACGAAACCGGCGGTTTGGACAAGGACGCCGCTCGCCGTCTCCTGCGCCCGATGAAAGATCAGATTCGGGATTTGCAGGGGTTGCTCTATGCGGCCTCACAGAACTCGGTGCTGATCGTCCTGCAGGGGATGGACACCAGCGGCAAGGATGGAACCGTCAGCAGCGTGCTCGAAAGCGTCAATCCGCTGGGGTGCCGCGTCTGGCCGTTCAAAACGCCGACCCCGCTCGAGCTCTCGCACGACTTTCTCTGGCGCGTGCATAACAAAGTGCCGGAAAAAGGGATGATGACCGTCTTCAACCGATCGCATTACGAGGACGTGCTCATCGCGCGGGTGAAGGATCTCGTGCCCCGCTCGGTTTGGAGCAAGCGCTATAACCAGATCAATGAGTTCGAAGAGCTTCTGACCGAGTCAGGCACCATCATCCTGAAGTTCTTTCTGCATATCAGCAAAAATGAGCAGAAAGAGCGGCTGATGAAACGAGAAGAGGAACCGTTGAAAGCTTGGAAACTCTCCGCGGGGGACTGGCTCGAACGACAGTATTGGCGTCAGTACCAGACGGCCTATGAAGCCGCGCTGACCAAATGTTCGACCAAAGCCGCCCCCTGGTACGTCATTCCCGCCGACCACAAGTGGTATCGGGACCTGGCGGTTGCGCAGCGCATCGTCGATACCCTGGAGCCCTATCAATCCAAATGGCTGGATTCGCTCGATGAGCTTGGCAAGAACCAGCTTGCGGAAATCGAGCTCTTGCGTGAACACGAACGCTCGGCCGATGCCCTGGAGGCCGTCCCAACGAACAAGGTATCGTCAAAATCGTGAGAGACGAAGCAACACCCATCATCGACACGTCGATCACCGACGATTCGCAGCGTCTGGCCTTCATCGACGGAATGAGCCGAGTTGCCACAAGTGTGACGCTTGTGACAACCGACGGTCCGGCCGGGCGGTTTGGCTTGACGGTCAGCTCGATGGCATCGGTCACGGCGGATCCACCGACGCTGCTGGTCTGTGTCAACCGGCGAAATCCCATGGATGCCGCCATTCGGAGCAACGGCGTTTTCGCGGTCAATGCGCTGCGTGCCGATCAACGATGGGTGGCGGAGACCTTTGCCGGACGTCCGCGCAAAGGGAATCCCTACGATTTTCAATCGGGATCGTGGCGCCTGGAGAACACCGGAGCTCCGCTCCTGATCGGCGCGGTCGCCTGGTTCGATTGCGTACTGATCGCCGCGCATCATGTCGGGACGCATACCATTGCCATCGGTCGAGTGGTGGGAACTGGCGTCGAAGCCGGAACACCGTTGATCTATGGCCGGCGTTCGTTCGGCGAGCTGGTGCAGCTTCCGACATCGTCCCCAACCTCGCAGGAGCTGCCCGATCCGGTTTGGGACGAACCAGACTGGTGAGTTTCGGGGCCGGAGACCGGGATCCGGAGAAGACTGAACGGGTCGTATTCAACGCCCAGAAGCCAGGAGATTCTTCCCAACTCCTAAAATCCCAACTCCTAACTCCCAATCGTTGCTCAGGACACTGGACCCCGGACGAGCTAGAAGGGCCGACACATGATCCGTACCGGTGAGGAGTATCGCGAATCGCTCCGGGATGGCCGTGAGGTCTACATGAACGGCGAGAAGATCGTCGATGTGACCACCCATCCCGCATTCAAACCCATCGTCGACATCCGCGCCCGGATCTACGATCTCGCGCATGAACCGGCCACCGCCGAGGTCATGAGCTATGTCGACCCCCGGACCGGCGAGCTCAACTCGATCGGGCCCAAGCTGCCCCGCACTCGGGCCGACTGGCGGGCAAAACGGCTGGCGGTCGATACCGTGTTGGATGACATCAACGGGATCGTGACCCGGGTCGGCGATGAAACCGTCGGGGAGATGTGGTCGCTCTTCGACGGACATGACGTTCTCGATGACGTCGACCCCCGCTTCTCGGAGAACATCCGCAATCATATTGCCACGGCCGTGCGAGCCGATCCGTTCCACGTCTCGGCCAACACCGATCCGAAAGGAGACCGATCCAAGCGCCCGCAGGACCAGGATCCGGACATGCTGCTGCATGTCGTGCGGGAAACGGAAAACGGCATCGTCGTGCGGGGCGCGAAGTACGAAACGGCCGCGGCCTATGCGAATCAGGCTTTCGTCAAACCGACGATTGCCAATTGGGGCGACGAGGAGCTTTCGGATTATGCGGTCGGGTTCATCGCGCAGATGGGGCAACCCGGGCTCAAGATGATCTGCCGGACCGGGTTTGCCGGCCGGGCGCCGGCCGCCGACTACCCCCTGTCGAACCAGTTCGACGAAATCGACACGCTGGTCGTCTTCGACGATGTCGAGATTCCGTGGGAAAACGTCCTTTTCTACCGTCACACCCGTGCGGCGGCGTATATCCGCGCCACCTTGCATCGGTATAGCGCGTTCCCTTTCGTGCAGCGGACCCTGCGTATGGCCGATCTGCTGATCGGAACGGCCCTCTTCAACATTCGTCAAACCGGACTCGAAAAGCAGCAGGCGGTGCAGGAGAAACTGGCGGCGCTCGCCTGTTATCGCGAAGGGATCAATGCGCACCTGATTGCCGCCATCGAGCAGGCGGAGGAGAGTCCCGCCGGATTGCTGATGCCGAACCAATCGTTGCTCTATACGGGCCGCGTTCTGGCAACGTCGCAGCTACCCGCGATGATGCACATCGCGCGCGAGCTCTGCGGCGGGCAGATCTGCGTCACGCCCGATGTGGCCGCGTTCGAGGATCCGGCAACGGCGCCCTGGTTGGAGAAGTTCTATACGATTGGCGACGAATGGCTGGCCGAGGACCGGCGCAAGCTGCTGGCCTTCGCCCGCGATCTGATCAACTCCGATTATGCCGGGCACCGGCTGACCTTCCAGCTCTTCGCGCAGTCGCCGCCGTTCGCCAATCTGGCCGCGGTCTACCGCTCGTTCGATTGGGATGGTCCCCTCCAGAAGGTGCAACAGGCCGCCGGTCTCTCGGAAACCGTTCTGTCGAAGAACGCGCGAAACGCGCAAGGGTAGCGCGATGCCAAACCACCGCCGGATTCGCCCGTTCAACACACGAGAAACCTATCCCGAGCAGAACCTCGACAACGATCTCTGCCAAGCCGTCGTCGCCGGCAATACCGTCTATCTGCGCGGGCAGGTTGGACAGGACCTGGAAACGCGGGAACCGGTCGGCATTGGAGATCCAGCCGCGCAAGCCGAACAAGCGATGCAGAACATTGCTCTTCTGCTGGACGAGGCCGGGGCGGAGCTGCACGACATCGTCAAGATCGTGATCTATCTGACCGATGTCCGCTATCGCGACGCAGTCTATCCGGTCGTCGGTCGCTGGCTGAAGGGCGTCTTTCCGGTCTCGACCGGAATCGTCGTCGTGGCGCTGGCACGACCGGAATGGCTGGTCGAAATCGATGTGACCGCCGTGATCGCCGAGGAACGGATGAACCCATGACGTTTTCCATTGCCGGGCATTGTCCGCGAACCGGTCGCTTCGGCGTTGCCGTTTCGTCGTCCAGTCCAGCCGTCGCCGCGCGCTGCGCATTCGTCCGTACCGGCGCCGGTGCGGCCTGTAGCCAGAACATCACCGATCCTCGGCTGGGAGACCGGCTGCTCGATCTGGTCGGCAACGGATACACCGCAGACGAGGCGATGGCCCAGGTCGTCAACGACACGGAGCTGATCGCCTATCGTCAGCTCAGCGTGGTCGACGGCCACGGCGGCAGCGTTGCCTTCAGCGGCGAGCGGGTGCTGGGTGTCTCCAACATCGCGCGGGTTCCATTCGCAGCGGTCGCTGGAAATCTCCTGGCCAATGCCGAAATTCCTCTTCACATGGTCGAGCGCTTCGCCGAGCGTCCGGACGCCGATCTCGAGGATCGCCTCCTGGCAGCGTTGAACGCCGCGCTCGCGCTCGGGGGAGAGCAGGGACCGGTGCATTCCGCTGGTCTCAAGGTGGTGGGGCGCGTGACGTGGCCGGAAACGGATCTGCGCGTCGACTGGTCGAGCGATCCGGTGCACGATCTGGCGAAGCTCTGGCGGCTCTGGCGTCCCCTCAAGGACGACTACGTCATCCGCGCGCTCGATCCTGCCTCGGCCCCATCCTACGGTGTGCCGGGCGACTCGGACCAGTAGCGAGATCGGCATCCCGGCCAGTTTCCGGTCAGCAAACGTAAACTTCCCGGGGTATGCATTCTGGGTCGTACGACCCAAAGGGAAGGGTTTTTTTCCGTGATCCGCAAACTACTCCTGCGCTGTGGATTGGCACTGCTGAGTCTGGCGTTAGTTGCCACGGTGACGATTACGCCAGCACGAATCGTCGCCCAGGACGCGACTCCAGCGACGGGATCCGCCGCAACCGATGGCCTGCCACCAGGTCCGCTTGGCGAGCAGATCGCCTGGCTGGTGGACTACATCAACCTGCCCGACAGTGACGCCGCGGGCCAGGACATTGCCGCGAAGTTCACTCCGGAGGTTCTTGCCCAGGCGCCGGCGGACGTGCTGCAACGGGTGCTCGGGCAGGTTCGCGCCGAGCTTGCTCCAGTTGAGATCGTCACCGACTCGATCGTCACCACCATGGACGACCCGCCGACCAATGCCCGTTTCCTGTTGCTGGGCAGAGACGGGATCCAGCTCCCGGCCTCGCTTTCGGTCGATCCCGCATCGGGTCTGATTTCCGGACTTCTTCGAGGAACCGATTCTGCCCGCCGGTACCCCACAGCAATCGCCTCGCCGGAAGCGGTTGCCTCGCCGGGCGCCGGACCGTTCCCGGAGAACGAGATCGGCCAGCAGGCCGCCTGGACCTGGGAGCTGCTGCAACCCAGTACCATGCCGGTCGATCCCAGTGAGATCGAAGCTCATGTGGATGCGGCATTGATGGCCCAGGCGCCCGCCGACCAGGTGGCCGTCGGACTCGATCAGCTCAAGGAGGCATACGGGCCCTTCACCATCGAACCCGATTCGGTCATCACGACACGGGACGAGCCCCCCACCAACCTTTCGTACATCATCGTGGGCGTCGATGGCACCCGGCTCCAGGTTGCCCTGACCCTCGATCCGGATTCGGGACTGCTGAGCGGCTTTCTCATCACGCCGGCAGCGCCCACGGCATCGCCCGTGGCCACTCCGCTCGCAATCGGACTGTCCGACACCGAGGTCTCCTTCACCAGCGGTCCCGACACGATCTACGGGTCGTTGATGGTCCCGGACGATCTGGCGCCGGACGATTCGCGTGCAGCCGCCCTGATCATCTCCGGCAGCGGGCCGACCGACCGGGACGGCAACAGCATCGGTATGCCGCTGGGCACGAACCGCAACCTGGCCGTGACGCTGGCGGAAGCCGGGATCCCGTCCCTGCGCTACGACAAGATCGGCTCCGGGCAAACCGGTCTCGGTTCCCACGTTGATGGCACGGGGATCGACTACGAGCTCTTCCTGCAGCAGGCGCGCGATGCGGCAGCGTTCCTCGCAGAGCAGCCGGGCGTCGATCCGTCGAAGCTGATTCTCGTCGGGCATAGCGAAGGCGCGCTGTTCGCGCTGGCATTGGCCCAAGAGCTGGCGGAAGCTGGTACACCGCCAGCAGCGCTCATTCTGGCCGCGCCGCTCTCCATTCGTTATCTCGATCTCCTCGATGAGCAGTTGTCGAGCCAGCTCGAAACTGCGGTCGCTGCCGGGCAGATAACCCGGGAGCACGCGGACTCGATTTCGGCCGAGCTCGCGGCAATCATCGAAAGTCTGCGGACCACCGGCGAGCTTCCGGCCACGATCGAGACTCCGGAGCTGATGCAGCTCTTCAACCCGGGCAGCGTGGCGTTCCTCGCCCAGGCGGACCAGTTCGATCCGGCCGATATCGCGGCATCGTTGCCGGTCGACCTGCCCGTCCTGGTGCTGCTTGGCGAAAAGGACGCCCAGGTAACCGAGGCGCAGGTGCAGCATTTGCTCGGCGGGTTCTCGACCGCGGGCAACGAGGCGGTCACGTTCGTTTCGATCCCGAATGCCGATCACACGTTGCGTGTGGTCGAGGGTGAAGCGAATCCAGCGGTGGACTACATGAATCCCGACCTGCCGTTCTCCGATGTGGCCGTCACAGCGATCGAGGATTTCCTCGCGCAGCACGGACTGTCGTCCGGCGCGTAGACAAGCCGCGCGTCGAGCACACATGAATCAGCCGGGATCGGTCTTCGATCCCGGCTCTCATCTTTCCGCTCGAAGCGGATCCGCAACCGCGTGTCCCGACGGACTTCGTATCTATGCGGTCGCGGTGGCTTCGGGAACGATCACCTCTACGAGGATCCGGTGGAGCTCATCGGCGTATTCGAACGCTGGCGCGTGTCCGGCATGCTCGAAGGTGAACATCTCCTTCACCGGTGCGTCGAGCAGATCGAACCATTGGTGGGCGAGCTCCCGGCGTCCGCGCAGCTCGTGCTCGCCGTCGAAGAGGTAGACCGGCACCTGGAGTGTGGCCGCCTGCTGCCGAAAGTCGATCTCCTGGATCTGCGGGTACATGAACGACGCCATATCGAGCAGTCCGCGAATGACATTGGCCTTGTCGATCAGGGTGTACTCGCTGCCCATGATCCCGAAGAAGCCAACCCCCGACGCCTCCGCCCGGTCGACATAGGGCTGCGGTGGATCGAAATCGTCCTCGATCAACCCGTAGTTCTGGACGACGAATGCGTAGGCCCAGATGTCCGCATAGGGAGGTGGCCCGAACCCCTCCAGCTTGTCCGCCAGATCCGTGTCGCCCGTCGCCTCGGCATAGGCAAGGAGATCATCGTAGATGATGCGGTCGGTTTCCTGCACATCGACCATCTGCCCGCTGCCGATATAGGCGTGATAGAGCTCCGGATGCTGTTGCACGGCTAGGATGCCGGGAATCGATCCCCACGATTCGGTCAGGAGATAGATCTTCTCCTGGTCGAACCGGTCGCGCAGATAGTTGGTGAGCTCGATCGTGTCACTGACGATCGCGTCGAGGGTTAGGGTCTCCGGATCGAGCGATCCGTACGACTTTCCGGTTCCCCGTTGGTCCCACCCGACCACGGTGAAATCCTGGTGAAGCGGTTCGAGCAAGACGCGTGAGAGCGCGAGGTCGCTTTGGCCCGGGCCTCCGTTGAGATAGAGGATGACCGGATTGTCCGGGTTCGCACCCCGGATCTCGATCCATTGCTCGTGTCCACCCAGATCGACTGGAATCAGCTCGGCCACGCTACCGTCGATCTTGTTTCCATTCGCATCGGTCACCGCCGGAACCGTGGCGGGGCGAGCAAGCGAAAGAGCGAGACCGGCGACAGCAAACGCGGTACCGCCGATGAGCGCAACACGCGACCGGCGCATACGCCGGTGCTCGGCCGATCGCATCGACAAGGCGGCCGTGCTGAGCCACTGGGCAACGGTTGATCCATAAATCGCACCGGCAATCATGGGAACAAAGCTGATCAGCACGTAGACGCCACGGCCCACCAGGAGCCCGATGATGCCAAACGTCGTTTCGAGATTGATGGCGTCGACCGAGGGGCCGACCTCCCCGCGCCGCACGAGCTCGAAGATCGCCAGACTTGCCAACGGGGCGAACAAGGCGGCCCAACCGGAGCGCATGATGAACCCCGCGACTACCCCGGCGATCAACGATCCGAACAGGAGCGCCAGCGCCTGACCGGAATCGACCGGACCACGCGGCATGAGCCGGGCAAAGACGAATCCAGAAAGCCCCGCCACTCCCACCGCCATCGCCAGAGACAATGCGCGTCGGCCCCAGAATTCTTCGAGGATCGCGAGTGCACTGGACGACAAGGGGACATGCGGTGCGGCTACGGACGGAGCAGATGCTGAATGCGAGCCCATCGATTCACCTCCTGGTGAACGCGCGAACGGGAGCAATCCGTTACTCCCATTCGCAGGGTAGGCTCATACGCATGGCAGCCGTACCCGCGAGACGCCTGTCACTATGTCAAGAATGTTGCATTTTGAGGAGTTGGGATATAGGAGTTGGGGATCGAGCCGCCGTCCCGACGGAAGCGCAGCGAAGGGGAGAGTTATCTCCAGACTGAAGTCAGGAGCTCATTACCCCTGTATACCTACAGGGTTTCTCCCAAATGGCGAGGAGTGAGGGGCCCTCCGCATCGCTCGGGCCGCCGGGTGTTCGCCCAGCTCCCAGCTCCCAGCTCCCAGCTCCCAGCTCCCAGCTCCCAGCTCCCAGCTCCCAGCTCCCAGCTCCCAGCTCCCAGCTCCCAGCTCCCAAATTGTCAGTCTTCGTCGGAGAAGACAGGCAGCTCGTCGTCGGTTGGAATATGAGGTGGTTGTTCGGCTTTACGCCGGTCGAGATAGTCGATATAGCGCTGGATGTCCTCGTCCGAAAGCGAATGCGCTTTCCCCTGCTCGAATGCGCTGAGCTGGGACGCTTTGATCCCACCGACTGCCCTGGCAGCCTCACTCAAGCCGATATGCATCGACATCCGCTTCCAGAACTGCGCATATCCCAGTTGGGCGGCTTCGGTCATTTCCATGGTTCAGGTTCCTCGCGTCCACACCGGTCTCACGTACGACATGGCACGTTCGTACGAGCGTTCAGCGTACCACGGGCGATCCGCAGGAGCGGCTTGCCAGATGGGACATCGCGGCGTCGAGATCGAAGGCGTTGGGGTTGTTCGCAAAGTGTCCCGGAAGCGGAACGAACGCGACGTCCTTGTAGCCAAACGCTGCCGGTCCGACATAGCGCATGGCTGCCTCGCTCTTGAGGGCCTCCGGCGCTGGAATGCCCAGCACCTCGATCCGCAGGCCGTACCGCAAGAGCTCAGTGGTAATCGGTTCGGCGGTTTCCGCGTCGACGATGCAAATCAGGTCCGGAACCACGGCCAGGATCTCGCCCTTACCCGTTCGCGCGATCAGATTTTCGTTCTGGAAATCGATCTTGAGCGTTTCGCCGTCGTTTGGACCGATCCCGTCGACTGCCAGCTCGCCGCGGGCGAATCCCCCCACCAGCCGCCGGTCGACATCCACGATCTTGCCGCGGAAGAGCCGCTGGCCGCCGGCAACGCCGAGGACGGCATCGACCGGGTCGGCGTGGGTTGCTCGCGCCTTCAAGGCCGCATCGCCGATTTCGATTGCCAGGGTGATGGTGTCGCGAATGAGGACGCGTTTCATGGCCCTCCCGGACATAGCCGGTCCCGCTGCTCCCGCCGAGCCGCCCATCTGCACGGTGACGGTGCGGGCATAGCGCTCCAACGTGGTCGGATCGTCCAACTTGTCGAAGATCGCGACATGGCCGCGCGGATCGGAGATGACCGCGGGCGTTGGGTCGATGCCATAGATCATGAAGGTGTCCATTTGCAGCTCTGGAAATGCGCGCCCCATTCCATCGCCGTCGACGACCGGCAGATTCGCCTGGGCCGCAACGATCATGGGCGACATGCTGTTCGAGCCGCCGATCTCGGCGCAGGTAACATGTGTGATCTCGCGTCCCAGATGTTTTTCCAGCGCGCGCAGCGAGACCAGGAACTCTTCGCCCTGTTTTGGACGCTCGTTGCTGACGACCGGCGCACCGATCGAGCCAACCGTCGTGACGAGCGCGTCGTCCGGAACATCGGACGCCGGGACGACCGTGATCGTAAGTCCCTGATCCAGCAGGCGTCTGGCGTGGAGTTTGCCGAGGTATGGGTTGCCGCCACCCCCAGTGCCGAGAATGCCGGCGCCGATCGCCAGTCGCTCGAGATCGTCACGATCGATAGTGCGCGTCACATGCTTTCCAATCATTACCTGCGTGAAACGGGCGATGCCGCCCCCGGTTGCGCAAGCATAACAACCGCAATGTCGTGCACCATTGTCTGCATCATGGATGGAACGATGCTCTATTGCCAGCGATGCGGAGGGGAAACGGTCGTGCGAGCGCACGACGGCCGCCCGCGTCCGGTCTGCGAACGCTGTGGCGCGGTCACCTATCTCGATCCCAAGCTGGCGGTGGCAGTGGTGCTTCAGCGGGACGGCAAGGTTCTGCTCGGGCGGCGTGGACCGGGCGCCCGCGCCGCGGGGAAGTGGAGCTTTCCGGCGGGATTCGTCGAGCGGGGCGAGAAGGTCGAGGATGCGGCGGTCCGTGAAGTGCTGGAGGAAACGGGATTCCAGATCGAGCTGGGCGAATTGCTCGGTCTGCTCTCATCTTCAGGGGAAACCGTCGTCCTCGCCGTCTACAGGGGTACGATCGTTTCCGGCGCCGCAACCGCGGGTGACGACCTGACCGAGCTCGGTTGGTTTTCCGCCGATGCCCTCCCCGAACTCGCCTTCCCCCACGACTTCGAGGTTCTGGAACGGAGCGGCCAGCAGCCGGTCACCGGCAATCAGTAGGTAGGCCCGGCCAACTCCCGACACCCAATTCCTAGAGCGCAGACCGAAAAGGTCGCCCTGGTTAGGAATACCCAGCATGCGCACGCAGTTGCGGGCATCGGTGGCGGTGACGGCATTGAGCCCATCCCCGATTGCCGTCATCAAGGCATCGACCGTGCGTGCGGCGATGGTGCGCAGGTGGGTCTTGAGCCGGCTGAAGACCAGTTCGATCGGATTGAAGTCCGGCGAATAGGCTGGCAGGAAGCGCAGCTGACACCCAGCGGCCTCAATGGCCCGCCGCGCCTCGGGAGCCTTATGCACATTCAGGTTGTCCAGGATCACGATCTGACCCGGTCGCAAGGTCGGTACCAACTGCGTGCGCACCCACTGGGCAAAGACCGGTCCATTGAGCGCACCTTCGAAGACCAGGGATGGTCCCACTCCGGTTGTGCGCAACGCGGCCAGGCAGGTGACGTTGCGTCCGTGGTTGCGGGGAACCGCCGCGACCAGCCGGTGCCCACGGTAGGGCTCGGCCATGGCGGCGGGTCAGGGTGATCTGGGTACTGGTTTCGTCCAGAAAGACCAGATCGTCGGCCACCAACCGCGCCTGGTCCTGGTGCCACGCTGCCCGCTGCTCAGGATCGCGCTCGGTGGCGATCAGACTCTTTTCGGGGACGATCCAGTCGCGCCACGGCCCGAATGACCGTGCCACGACCGACGACGAGCCCATGCTCCGTGGCCAGCCACGCCTGCAATTCGGTCAGGGTAGCATCGGGCTCCGCGTCGATCTGCGCCTGCAGTGCCCGATCCATCTCCGGGCTCACGCGACGAGGGCGTCCGCAGTGGTGGGTCGTCGGCGCCAGCGACCCGGTGGTCTGCTGTCGGCGCCGCCAGTCATAGATCGCATCGACCCTGACGGAAAACCGGTGGGCCGCCTCAGCAATGGAGCAGCCGTCCGCCACGGCTGCCATCACCCGTTCACGGAGGTCGACCGAATAGGCACGGGGCATGGCCACAGCATGGCACGATCGTGCCACATTGGCAACCCTTTAGGTCTTTGCTCTAGCTCCCAGATCCCAGCTCCTCGCTCCTCCCGTCGTTGCGGAAAAATCAGCGGCGCTCGTGAGGTTCTGTCAAGAAGATACGGAAATTTGGGAATCCTCAGAACATAACGCGGTTTCCGATCCTTGTACGTACGAGCGCTTTCGGCTACCATCCCTCTACCCCCGCTCGAAGGAAGAGAAGATGGATGAGGCGCCCCGGACACGGTCGCGATCGATTCGCGCGCTCGGCCGGCTTGCACCACCGAAAGTTGAAGACGTATTGCTCGCCCAGTGGGCGGGATGTCCCTCGGACAAGGCATTTCTGGACGACATCGCCCTTTCCACCGATTGGAAGGGACAGCCGGAGTCGCCCGCCGCGTTTCTGGAGTCGAAGCAGTTGCCAGCCGCGCATCACAAGGCGGCATTGAACGCCTTTGAATCGCACCTGAGCGCGTCGGTCCGCCGGCTCATGGAAGCGATCGACGCCGATGTCAACGGCTATCAGCAGCTCCCGCTGGCGTATGAAGCGCCGCCGGTCAGCAAGGATGTCGCTTTCGATGCGATCACCGCGCTTTCGATTGCTGGAGAGATGACGGTTCGGCGGGCAGGCAATCGCCGCAAGAAGCTGACCGCGCTTTCGGAAGCGTCGGCACGGCTCTGGGCGGTCGCGGATCTGTTCCGATCGGGGCACATCACGGTCGAAGAGCTCTGCCGCAAGCGCGACGAGATCGTGGGTCAGCTTTAGCGAGCAGTCGGCAGTCAGTTTTCATGAGCAGTTAGCTGTCGGCTGTCTGAGCGCATGGTTCGCAGTTGGTCCGGCTCGCTGTGGCGACGAGATCCCTCGGTTTCGCCCGGGACGACGGTTGGTGCCATGGCAATCTGCTCCCAACTGCCGATGACTGACTGCTGACAACCAACTGCTACCTGCTACCTGCGTTCCTTAAGCTTCACCTGCTACCATCTGCCAGCGAAACTCGCCGGAGGTCCGGTGCGTTCTCGATTGTGCTGGCATCCCCGCGCCCGCAGTGTTCGGCTCCCTGAAAGGTTCGTACGTGAGCAGTTTGTCCGGATCGCATTCCGATCCCCGCCGCATAGCGGCAGGACAACGCGCGCGCCACAAAGCGGCCGGCAAGAAGAAGCTGCCACCCTACCTCCTGCCAGGGATCGCACGTCGCCGCAAGCGCAACAACGCCATGGTGCAGCGATTCGTTGTCGTGGGCGCCTTTGTCTTTCTCGGGCTGTTCCTCACGACGGTGCTGCTCACCGCCGTGTCCACCGTCGCCGCGGTCGGCGGCACGGTCGAAGCCTATCGACGAATCAACGCCGATCTGCCCAACGCCGCGGTGGTCACGGTCGACACCTTCCAGACCTCGCGCATCTATGACCGAAACGGCAAGCTGCTGCAGGAGATCGAAGCACCCGATGGCGGTTGGCGCACGTTCGTGGCACTGGACCAGGTCTCGCAATACATGATCGACGCCACGGTTGCCGCCGAGGATGCCACCTTCTGGAGTCATCAGGGCGTCGAACCGATGGCGATTCTCCGCGGGGTCACGATCAACCTCAGCGGCGACGGCTCATCGGGCGGCTCGACGATTACGCAACAGTTGGCCCGCGGTCTCTATCCGGAAGAGATCGGATACGACATTTCCCTCACGCGCAAATTCAAGGAAGCACTGGCGGCCATCGGGATGGACCAGAACTTCTCGAAACAGGACATCCTGACGATGTACCTGAACTTGATCTTCTACGGACAACGATCCTATGGGATCGAAGCCGCGGCGCAAACCTTCTTCAATAAGCATGCCAGCGAGCTCACGCTGGCCGAGGCGTCGATGCTGGCCGGCTTGCCGCAAGCCCCCTCCTGGTACGACCCGACGGTCCGGCTCGATCAGGCAAAACTGCGCCAGAAGTACGTGCTCGACCAGATGGTCAAGTACAACTACATCACCCGAGAGGAAGCCGACGAGGCGTACAACACCCCGCTCCAGCCACAAACCAGAACCAGCGAAGTGCAGGGCGCGCCACATTTCACCCAGTACGTCAAGGATTACGTCCGCGAGAAGTACGGCGACGATGCGTTCGTCAAGGGCGGGTTGCAAATCTGGACATCTATCGATCTCGACCTTCAGGCGGAAGCCGAGCAGATCGTCCAGGAGAACATGCCCTTCCTGAACGCCTACCGGCGCAACAATGCCGCCATGGTCGTGATGGTGCCGTACACCGGCGAGGTCCTGGCGATGGTCGGCTCGGCCGACTTCAACGACCCAACCATCGGCGGTCAGATCAACTACGCCTTGGCCAATATTCAACCCGGCTCGTCGATCAAACCGGTCATCTATGCCGCCGCATTCGAGAGCGGCTGGAATCCGGGAACAGTCGTGATTGACGACACCATGCGCGTCGAAACACCTGGGGCACCCGAACCTTATTACGAGCCAAGGAATTACACGGGGCTCTCCTATGGAGCCGTTCCGGTGCGGACCGCGCTGTCGAACTCGCTGAACATCCCGGCGGTCAAGGCGATTCAGTATGCGGGGGTCGAGCACGCCTACGATCTGGCGCGGCGCATGGGCATCAAGACCGGGATGCCCGAATCACCGGAGAACTACGGGCTCTCACTGGCGCTCGGATCGGGAGAGATTCCCCTCCTGGAGCACACCAACGTCTACGCAACCTTCGCCAATGAAGGAAAGTACGTCGCGGCAAATCCGATTCTCAAAATCACCGATTCCAATGGAACGGTGCTCTACGAGCTCGACCGTGACACGAGCCTGCAAAACGCACCGCAGGCGCTCTCGCCGGAGATCGCCTACCAGGTCACCTCGATCCTGACCGACGATGAGGCCCGGTCGATGGTCTTTGGCCGGGGCAATCTCTTCGAAGACACCGGAGACCGGCTCGGGCGCCCGGTAGCCGCCAAATCGGGAACGACCGATAACTGGAAAGACATCTGGACGATGGGCTATACGACCGATGTGGCCATCGGAGTCTGGACCGGACAAACCTCACAAACGGGCGCCGCGGAATCCGAGCTTCCCCAATTGGACGGTATTCAGGGCGCTGGACCGATCTGGCAACAGATGATGGACGTCGTCCACAACGATCCGACGTACGCGGCGTATCTGAACGGTCCAAATGGGCAACCCATCGCCGGCGAGTGGTCGGTTCCGCCCGGCTTGGAACAGACGTCCGTCTGTACGGTCACCGGGCATCAGGCCTCGGGCGGCAGCGGGGAAACCACGACCGAATGGCTGATCAAGGACGGCGGTCCCGCGTTGCCATGCGACCGTCTCTCGGCCTACGAGCTGGAACAGCTCACCGACGCATTGAAGGATATCGAAACGAATTCGGGGAAATATGCCGGTGACGGCGTTTCCAGCATTCTTCGGTACGCACGCCAGGTCGGCGTCTATTCCGGCGACATTCCCGAATTCGACGACGACTCGGAGGAGTCCGATTACGGCGAATACGATCCGGACGACGAAGAGGTTCCGATCGTCTCCCGTGACGGGTAGCTACCTTCGCCACCGCCGCCCCTGCTATCGCATACTTGGCCATCGTTCGACAGCCAGAAGAGCAGGCGGGTACCAGTGTGAAGTTTCAGCTTTTCGATGGAGATGAAACCGTGCGTATCGTCGGGGCCGCGGTGGTCAAATCGTTGCCCAATAGCGAGATTCAGATCGACCTCGGACCAGCCGACGGCGCGCCCAGTATCCGCATCCTGATGAGCCGAGACGAAGCGTACGAGCTCGGTTCCGCACTGCACGGTCTGGACGGTGAGCGCGTCATCCTCGCCGACAACTGATACGGAATCCGGGTAAAGACACAAGGATGTCTACCCCCGTGTCGTGTCGCCGCTGGCCCGGTGCCGGCGGCTACCCCATACCAGGTATCCCCAAGCAATCACGCGGATTTCGTATGAGTTGCCGGAGCCCGGAGGAAGCTACGGCACGCGGTTCGAGTCGTTCTTCTCCGGCCTCCGGACTCCGGTCCCGCCTACTCGTTCCGCCCCAGCCGTACGTACGCCATGAAACCTTTTTCCAGGCTCCCGCGTTTACTGGAGTGAACGGCGCAATTTCAGTTGCAGCGATGCGTCGTTCATCTTGCCGGGCACCCGGGGAAACTCGGGGTCAACCAGGGTGCTTGCAACGAAAGGGGGAACCCAATTGAGCACCAGGAGGCATGTCGACGACCGGGCGTAGCCACCCGATCGACTTCTAACATCCTCTTACACTCCCCAGTACGGTTGACCGGTCTTCGAACCGGGGCAACCCGTCCAGAAAACCCCACCGTCTCATGGCAATCTCTGTTCGCGACCATGAGTCGAACTCCTCGGCAGCGAACATGACACGATCGAGCGCCCGGTTTCGCAGGCTGATAGCCGCGCCGGGCGCTCGTCCGTTCAGAGCAGACCGCTATACTTGGCTGGATTTTTCAATGCCGGTCTTCGATCTACACTCGCTCACCGGCGGCTTTGGCCATTTATCGTCTCGTGTCCGCGCATCGTTCAGGAACTCTGCATGACCCTCGCTGCCTCTTCGTCGACTTCGTGTCCAATCTGTGGCGTCTCGGTTTCCGAGACGCAGCAGTTCTGCAGCGCCTGTGGCAGCGGGCTCCGCGGACAACGCCCGCGCACCCGCCGGCGGGTGGTGGTCACCGGAGTGGGTGCGGTTTGCGCCGTCGGCCTGACCGCCAAAGAAGCGTGGGGCAATATCCTCGATGGGAAGAGCGGCATCAAGCGCATTCCCTATCTCCAGGACGGCAACTACGCCTGCCAGGTCCGTGGCGATCTGGACATGGACAACCTCCCGAACCGATTCCTGGATCCGAAAACGGCCCGCAACACCTCGCAGTTCAGTCTCTGGCTGCTGGAGGCGACCGGCGCCGCGATGATCTCGGCTGGGCTGATCGATGCCGAGGGGACGCCACTGATGGATCTCCTCCCAGGTGGATCGGTCATCGGCACCTGCGTCGGCGGAAGCTACGATGATCTCCTCCCCGCCTACGACACCTTCAATACGCGAGGACATGACCGGCTCTCGCCCCATCTCCATGTGAAGTTTCCGCTCAACATGGCGTCCTACACCGTGCAATGGCGGTTCGGAATGGGCGGTCCCAGCAACACCGTCTCGACGGCGTGCGCGACCGGAACCCAGGCAATCGGTGAGGCCTTCCACGTCATCCAGGCTGGCATCGCCCCACTGATGGTGGCAGGGGCGACGGAATCGACCGTCCACCCAATGGGGGTCGCGGGCTTCTCGGCCATGCGCGCCCTGGTGACCGACTCCAACGAACATCCCGAGTCCGCGTTGCGTCCCTTCGATGCCACGCGCGCCGGGTTCGCCCTGGGCGAAGGCGCCGGAGCACTGGTGCTCGAAGATTACGACTTCGCCATGGCACGGGGCGCCCGCGTCTTTGCCGAGATCGTGGGATTCGCCTCCAGCAATGACGCCTACCATCCAATTGCCCCGCAGCCCGATGGCACCGGGGCCGCCCGTGCCATTGCGGGCGCCCTGGCCGATGCCGGGGTTAACCCGGATCAGATCGGTCACATTCAGGCTCATGCAGCCTCGACTCCAGCCGGGGACGTGGCCGAAGCGCGAGCGATTCATCAGATCTATGGGGAGCGCACGTCGTCCATCCCCGTCATGTCGGTCAAAGGGAACATTGGACACTGTATGGGCGGAGCCGGCGCCATCGAAACCGCCATGGGCGTCCTCTCGATGGCCGAGCAGGTCATCCCACCAACCGCCAATTACAAGAATCCCGACCCCGACATCGCCCTCGATGTGGTCCATGGCGAGCCGCGCCCACATGCATTCGACCATATGGCCAAGCATGGATTCGGACTTGGAGGTCAGAACGCCGCATTGATCATCAAGCGTGCTCCCGAGGAATTCGCACAACAGACAAGCGAGGATCTCGAATGAGCAGTCATGGCGCGCAGCTGGCCGAATGGACCAATGCCATGACCGAATTCGTCATGGTCTATCGTCAGATTCCGGCCGCGCGGCGAGACGAGCCGATCGACGGGGGTTGGAGCGCGCGGCAAATTCTGAAGCACCTGCTGGAAACGGAGCTGATCTTCTCGGCCCGCATGCGCGTTGCGATCGCCAATCCAGGCGGCCAGCTTGCCCCCTTCGATCCAGATCTCTATGAAGCCAGGATCTCGTACGACAAGGTACCCGACGATCTGCAGCTCGATGCGCTGGCCGCGCTCCGTTCGGTCAATCTCTCCGTTCTCCGCAATCTGCCCGGCGATGCCTGGCAGCAGACGGTCCAGCATCCAGAGGCAGGGACGCAGACGCTCGAAAAGATCGTGACGGTCTTCGGCAACCACGTCTCCGACCATCTCGCCGACATCGTCACCGCCGGGCTCGCCGCCAAGACGCTTTGAGCACCAATCCCGACGAAGACACGACCCGACAACCGATTCGTTTCCCGGATGTCGTCATGTTCCTGCTGGAGCTGGCGATGTGGGCGTCGTTTGCGATTATCGGCTGGCAGGTGGGTGACGGCGTCACGCGCTGGATATTCGCTATCGTTTTTGCACTTGGCGCTATGCTCATATGGGGCCTTTTTCGCACCCCCGGTATGCCACCAGCAGCCAAACCGGGTGTCATCCCAACGTCGGGACCGGTGCGCCTGATCCTCGAGATCGGGCTTTTTCTGCTGGCCGGATATGGACTTTGGGTTACGGGTAGCCGCTGGGCTGCCGAAACGCTCTGGACCTTCGCCGCCCTCAATTACGTTCTTTCGTTTTCGCGCATCCGCTGGCTGCTCGATCACGATCATCGAGGAAATCACCGTCATGACATCGCTCGCCACTGATTTCACCAGCTTGGCCAATATCGACCTCCCCATCGTTCAGGCTCCAATCGGATCGGCCACCACCCCACAGCTGGCCGCCGCCGTCAGCAATGCCGGCGCGCTTGGCATGCTGTCACTCACCTGGCGGTCGCCCTCAGAAGCACGTGAGGTCATTCGGCAGACCAGGGAGCTCACCGATCGTCCCTTTGGTATCAATCTCGTGCTGCACTGGGATCCGGTCGAGCGGCTGGCCATTGCCCTGGAAGAAGGAGTCCCGATCATCTCGCTCTCCTGGGGCGATCCCGGGCCCTGGGTCGAGCAGATCCACGCTGCCGGTGCGCTGCTGGTGCACATGGTGGGATCGACTGCGGGGGCCATCGGCGCAAAGCACGCCGGCGCAGATGCCATTGTGGTGCAAGGGTACGAGGCATCCGGCCATGTCGAAGGGCAGACCAGCATCATGGCAATCCTTCCCGAAGTCGTCGACGCGGTTGGCCCGACCCCGGTGCTGGCTGCTGGAGGAATCGGCGACGGTCGTGGGCTGGCCGCCGCGCTCTGTCTGGGCGCCTCGGGGGTCTGGATGGGCACCCGGTTCCTGCTGACCGAGGAAGCCGACGCGCACCCCGAGTACCAAGGATGGATGGTCGAGGCCGGCGCCGGGGATACGATCCACACCACGCTCTTCCGCGGCGGTTGGCCGCCGAATACCCCCCTGCGCACCCTGCACAACCGATCACTTCAGCTCTGGGAAGAGGCCGGGCGGCCGGAACCGGGTCGCGGGCCCGGCGAAGGCGATGTCCTGGGGCACACCAGCAAAGGCGCCCCAATCATGCGGTACCACGACGATTTTCCCGGCGCCCGCACGACTGGCGATCTGGAAAGCATGGTGCTCTATGCCGGTCAGAGCGTGGGCGTGATGCACGAGGTTCTTCCAGCCGCGGCGGTGGTGCAATCGGTCGCCCAGCAAGCTACCGAGAGCCTCGACCGTCTCGGTTCCCACGGCTGATACGGAATCCATGCAATGATGCCGGGATGCCAGCCCCACGCACTCCGCATCTCCCGCTAATCTTTGGGCACGATGAGCGCCAGGGCGGCGTTTCGGATGACAACGAGGGAGTACGCGTGAACGGAATTCAAGGAACCCAGGCGTTTCTCCGCAGCATTGGGCTGCCGGATCGGGATCTGCGCGATCTGCCATCGTCGGATCAACGTTTTCCGGACGGCGGGCAATGGCGTATCGAGATCCCGTCGGTCGAAGGGCCCAATGCACTGCGCACGGTCTATGCATCGGCTGACGAGTTTGGCGTCCCCCTGCACCGGGTCAGTCAGGGAAGCGGCGTCATGTTGCTGACCGACGATGAGCTCGACGAGATGGCCGGTCTGGGCCGCCAGCGCGGTATCGAGATAAGCCTCTTCGTCGGTCCACGGGCCGGCTGGGACACCGGCGCCATGGCCTATTCCAGCGCCGGCAAGATCGTCGGGCCGAAGGCGCGTGGCATGGATCAGCTCGTCCACGCGGTCGAGGACGTCAAGCGCGCACTCGAGCATGGCATCAACAGCGTGCTCGTGACCGATGAGGGACTCCTGCTCGTTCTGGGCAAGATGAAGGAAGCGGGTGAATTGCCTCAGGACTTGATCCTCAAGGGATCGGTCATGCTCGGCGCGGCGAATCCAGTCTCGGTTCGGCTGCTGCAAGATCTCGGTCTGACCACCTTCAATACGCCGACCGATCTCTCATTGGCTCAGCTGGCGGCGATCCGCGCGGCGACCACCATGCCGCTCGATATCTATGTCGAGGTTCCGGACGACATCGGCGGATTCATTCGGCACTACGAGATCGGCGAGCTAGTGCGGGTCTGCGCTCCGGTCTATCTCAAATTTGGCCTGCGCAACGCCCCCAACATCTATCCAGCGGGCACCCATCTGGAAAGCACCGCAATTGCGCTCACCCGCGAACGCCTACGCCGCGCCCGGATCGGGTACGACATGCTCAAGCGGCTCTATCCGGATGCGGTCATGTCGCCGGTGCCGGTGGGAAGGTAGGGCGTGTTCGAAACGGCCCTGCGTCCTGAGCCCTGGGTCTTGAGACGATCTGGGTGGGGCTGATTGCGGAGGCAGGTCTTCGAAGTCTCGAACACGCCTTGGGAGCTTACAGCCGATTTCAGAATAGTTGACGCGCCGAAACCCCGGTTGTCATTCTGACGAAGGAAGAATCTCCCCGCCGCAGCGGGCGTTCCGACGCCACACGCCACCAACAACGTGCCAACCATTCTGTGATCCGCTTTAACGTCTCTGTCTTGCGAGCGGGCAGCGACGCGAGCGGCGACCGGCGTGATGTCCAGCGCCCGTGAGCTATCGCGACGACAAACCGAGCCGGTAACCGGATCGGTATTGGCAAGAAGCACCAGGGGCGGTATCGACCGCCCCTGGTTCATGATCTTTTCAGTTCTGTCTTCGGAATTGTCCGGAATCCCGGTGATGACGAAGGAGTTTTAGCCCAGCGTTTCAACGTTGGGAACGTGGCGAGGCACGGTCACCACGTCCCATCGGGTTCAGACGAATTCCGTACTACTCGTTCGGGTTCAGCATCGCGACGAAGATGCCGCTTCCCGGCGTGCTCCGCGAGAGGAAGGTCACGGTACCGGAACGGCCCTCGTACGGTCCGGCCGTCGCGATAACCGGGATCACCAGGGTCGCCGGGCGAAGCGCGGGGTCGCCCTGGTAGTAGATCCAGTTGAAGACGGAGTCGAAATCGCCTTCGAACATCGGCGTTCCTTCGAGGATCGTATCGCCCAGGACGATGTAGGGCAGTCCGTCGTGATCGACACTTTCGAGGTCCGCGGTCCCGGTCACCGTACTGGTCGGGTCGCCAGGACCGGCAACCAGTTGGTCGGTGGTCTGCAGGGGTCCAATCTCGATGATGCTGCCGGTTTCGTCGTTCTGATACCAGCCGACGAGAGTCACCACGCGAACCGGCTGGGCAACGGGAGTCGCTTCGGTCTCGGCCAGTGGCGTTGCCGCGGTGGTTTCGGTCGCTGGTTCAGGCGTTCCAGACTGGGCCAACGCATTCGGTCCACCAAGGGTGTACCCAACCAGCCCAAACACCGCAACCAGAACGGCCACGATTCCCAAGAGACGATTACGCATAGTCAATCCTCCGCGCCTGCAGACGAGTTCGAACTTTCTTCGGTTGGCGGGAGGGTACCGGCATCGGGGCGTACGTTCACATCGTAGCAGATTTGCGCTCCAAAGCCTAGTCCCCGGCAATCGCTCCGGATGGCTGCGCAAGCAGATGGCTTGCAATCAACTCTGAAACGCGTCGTTCGACGATCTCGGCTTCCCCAGGCTGCAACAGGTGCGGGCTGAATGCGATCGTCGTTTGGTTTTCGACGACGACCTCGATAGGTGGGTTTCCAGCGTGCAGGCCTTCGATCAGATCGTCCCGGGAAAGCGGAGCGTCGGGCGAAACGCGCATCAAAATACGCGGAATCGGCTCGCCGGCTTCTCCTGTCGCCGACCGTTCGACCGTGAGCCAGCGGGGCGCCAGCTCCTGCCAGGCGGTTTGCCAACTGGCCACGACGGTCTCCCACTTCAACGCCTCGGCGTCGTGATCGGTTTCCAAGTACGTTTCGACCGCGGCCAGCAATCCAATCATCGCCTCCTTGGAAACCTTCATCGGCCGGCCGATGCGCTGCACCGGCGGACCGTTGAGCCGCATCGCCTCGATCATCTTCTCCGTACCGACCGCCAAGCCGCTATTCTGCGGACCGCGCAACAATTTGCCACCACTGAAAATCGCCACATCGGCGCCCAGATCGCGCGTGAAATGCCAGAGATTGGATGCGGGTGGAAGCTGCGCCGCCGCGTCGACGATGACGGGAACCCCCCGCGCATGCGCGCGCTCGATCACGTATTCGAGTGGCAGGGTGTTCCGGTTGAGGTGTGTGCCTGCGAAGTAGATGACGGCCGCCGTACGGTCGTTGATCGCGTCGTCCAGCTCCCAGTCGTAGGTCTCGTACGTGTGGCCGATCTCGACCAGCTCGACCCCGGTCAGACGCACGGCCACGTCATACCAGTTGCGCTGATACCGGTGCACCACGACTTGATTCTTGAGTCCGTCGAGGCGGTTCGGGAATCGAGCCATCAGCGCGACATCGTTCCCCGTTACCGCCGCGGCGGTCGCTAGTGTCAGCGCCGCCGCCGCCCCGTTACTGACATACGCGGCTTCATTGTGGGTCAGCTCGGCCAGGCGCTTTCCGACGGCTTCCTGTAAATCGAAGATGTTGACGAAGACGCCGGCGCTGTCTGCCATTGCCTGCGCCACGTGCGGAGCCATGATCGATCCGCCAAGCCGGGTGTACGTCGTGGCGCAATTGATAACCGGCTGAACGCCAAGTTTCTGGTAGATCTCTGTCATCGGTCGACCTCGTCGCAGGCAAATCGCGGCATCGCTTCCGGCATAGTAAGCAATTCGCATGGTAGCTTGCCCGCGTTGACAGCCGAATCGGATCGCCCGAGAATGCATGGGGATCCCGACACGATGGTGGAATTGATCGATCCGATCGTTTTGCATGCGCATGGGCGTCATGCAAATAGAAAGAGTGGAGGCACAGATGCCAGAGAACCGGATCCAGGGAATGACGACAAGTCGCCGTAGTCTGATTTCACGGGGCGCGCTTATCGGTGGAGCGGCCGCGGCTGTTTCGCTGCCGAGCCTGCATGCGATGGCGCAGGATGCGACGTCGGACAGTCTCCTCGGCAGGATTCTCGACCGGGGCAAGATCGTCGTCGGAACCGGGAGCACCAACCCGCCGTGGCACTTCGAGGACGAAAACGGCCAGCTGGTCGGATTCGACATTTCGCTCGCCATGCTGCTTGCGGGTGGCATTTTCGGTCTCGACCAGCAGCAGATTCTCGACGGAGAAGAGCCGCGCAACTATATCGACTTCGTCGTGCACGAGGCCGATGCGCGTATCCCCGACCTGCTCGCGGACAAGGTCGATATCAACTTCCAGTTCATGACCGTCACCCCGGCGCGCGCGCTGCAGGTCGCCTTCACGGTTCCCTACTATCGTGAGGGGGTCACCGTGATCCTGCCCTCCGACTCGGAGTTCAATTCGCTCGCCGAGATGCAGGACCAGGGGTTGACCATCGCCATCCTGGCCAATGTCACCGCCGAGGACATGGTCCGGCGCGGAATCCCCGATGCCAACGTGGAACAATTCGACTCGGTGGCGGCATCGGTCGAGGCGCTCGATTCGGGCCGTGTCGATGCAACCGCGATCGACATGTCCACCGGTCGCTGGATGGTGGCGCAGGATCCGGATGCCTACAAGACGGTGCCGGAAGGTTGGGATGCCCAGTCGTACGCCGCGTCCATCAAGCCGGGCGATCAGGTTTTCCTGAACTTCGTCGACACCGCGCTCATGCAGGCGATGGTCGGGCTGGATTTCCCGATCTACCAGGCGGCGTTCAAGACCTACTTCGGCGAAGACCTCCCCAACCCACCAATCGGCTTCCCGGTCGAATTCGCCTAATTCACAATCGTCGTCAGAACGAGCCGGGCGTCCTGCGACGCCCGGCTCGTTGCCATTCGCGAGCAGCGACCATCATCGAAACAGATAACAATCTCTTCGTAAGAAGTTAATCAATTGTGAACAACCTGCCGATGCGCCGTTCCTAGACTCGCAACGAGCGGGTGACCTTGGGTTGCCCCAGTCGTGTCGAGAACAAGGAGCATTCGACAGTCATGCAGGAGCATCGAACGATCAGCCGGCGCGCAATGCTGAGTGGATCGGCCGCGCTGGCCGCTGGGACCGCCATTGGCGCCAGGCAGTCCCGTACGTTTGCCGTACCGGCTGTGCTGCAAGGTCAGACCGAGATCACCTATTGGCATATCAACAGCGATACGTTCGGCGGACCGGCGACGGCCGAAATCGTCGCAAACTTCGAAGCAGCCAATCCGGACATCAAAGTCACCCAGCTCTTCCAGCAGAACTCTTACACCGGACTGCTGGAGAACCTGCAGGCGTCGCTGGTTGCCGGCACCGCTCCCGACATCGCCCAGATCGGCTATCTCTTCCTGGACTACGTCTACAACAACCTGCCGTATGTCCCGCTCGATACCCTGGTGGAGACCTACGATTCTCAGGCATTCATCGACGGGTTCGTCCCCAATATCCTCGAGCTGGCGTCCACCCGCGGCATCATGATGGGCACCCCCTTCGCAGTCTCGGCCCCGATGGTCTATTTCAATGCCGATCTGCTGGCCGAAGCCGGGCTCGATCCGGCTTCTCCACCGGTCACCACCGAGGACTGGACCGCCGCCTCGGCCGCGATCAAGGACACGAACGGCAAAGTCGGCATCACCATTCAGCTGCTGAACGACAACTGGACCCTGGACGGGCTGATGGAGTCCAACGGGCAGCCGTTGCTCCACTGCGGTGACGGTGCCGTGGCGGTCTTCGACCAACCGCTGGCGGTCGAGGCGCTGCAATGGTGGGCGGATCTTTGCGCGAACGACTATTCGCTGAATGTCCTCGCCGCGGAAGCGCAGCCGGCGTTCCTGGCGGGTGAGACCGCGGCCTACATCACCACCCCGGCGCAGCGGGCCGGTATGCAGGAGCAGGCAACGTTCGATCTGCGCGCCACCCAGTTCCCACGCTTCGGCGACAACGAGCTGAGCCTCCCAACCGGAGGCAACACGCTGGTCACCTTTTCGCAGGACGAAGCCAAGCAGGAAGCCGCCTGGCGTTTCATTCAGCACCTCTACTCCCCAGAGTCGATGAATCTCTGGATCCAGGGCACCGGCTATCTGCCACCGCGTGAAGATGCCACCGCCGAAGGGACCGAGCTCGCTGCCTTTGTCGGCGAGAACGCCATTCAGGCGGTCGCCACCTCGCAGGTTCCGTACGCGCGCCGCTGGATCACCTTCCCGGGCGCGAACGGCATCGAAGCCCAGCAATCGCTCTTCGAAGCGTCGCAGGCCGCGCTCGGCGGACAGAAACCGGCGCAAGATGCCCTGACCGAGTCGGCGGCTCGAGTCAACGAGCTGATCGCGGGCGAATCCTGCGTCTGATCCCAATCGATCGCCTGGCGCCTGTTCTCTCCGGGCGCCAGGCGTTTGTGGGCACTGGAAGGAGCATGCGATGGCCCTCGGCTCGAGTCACCTCGATCTCCCCGCGCCGCGGCGTGCCGGGACAGCCGTCCCCGCAGCGAGCCGCCGCCGGATCGAACTCGGCAGCGTGCTGCGTCCCTACGTCTATCTTCTGCCGGCGGTCGTCACGTTGGGCATCTTCGCATTCTGGCCGTTGGCCGCGACGGTCTACAACAGCTTCTTCCAGTGGAACATGGTCTCCCCGCGGAAACCGGTGGGCTGGGAGAATTTCGACCGGATTCTGACCGACCCGTCATTCATCTCACTTCTGCAGCAGAGCGCGCTCTACGTGGTCCTGGCGCTCATCAGCGCGTTTCTCCTTCCGGTGGGCCTGGCGCTCCTGACGATGCAGGTGGGCCGCACGGCTGGCGCGTTCTACCAGTCGGTCCTCTTCGTCCCGGCGGTCATCTCGTCCACGGTCGGCGCCATTATCTGGCAGTTTCTCTACCTCCAGCGGGGCGGTCCGCTGAATGCCGCGCTGAGCGCCATTGGACTCGAGCCGCAGGCATGGCTCAACGATCCGAATCTGGCGCTGCCCTCGCTCGGACTCGTCTCGGCCTGGAAGTTCCTCGGGTTCAACTACATCATCGCGCTCGCCGGGGTTGCCGGACTGCCCCGCGAGCAGATCGAAGCCGCGCGGATCGACGGCGCGCATGGCTGGCACATGCTGCGGGATGTGATCCTGCCATTGATGGCGCCCACGCTGCTCTTCATCGGTCTGACCGCCATCCTGCAGGCGCTCCCCAATGTCTTCGTTCCCATCCAGCTGCTGACGGTCGGCGGCCCAAGCGGCTCGTCCTCGAATCTCCTCTATGCGGTCTACGAGGACGCCTTCAAATTCTTCCAGATCGGCCGGTCCAGCGCCCGGTCCGTGATCCTGGTTCTCATCCTGGGTGGATTTGCAATCTGGCAGTTCCGGCTGCTCGAAAAGCGGGCAAGCTACGAATGAGTGCAATCACAAGCCATTCAGCAACCTCAACTCGCCAATGGCCGGTTAGACAGATCGTCGTGCATCTCGTGCTCATCCTCGCGGTGGCGTTTACCTTCGCGCCCCTCGTCTGGATGTTGGGGTTGAGCCTGAAGGCTCCGGCGCAGATCTTCGAGAATCCGCTCCGCCCGTTGACGACGAGCCCAACCCTGGTGAACTACCGCGATGTCGCGAGCCGGCTGGATGTCCTGCGCCAACTCACCAACAGCGTGATCTTCGCGGGTGGTGTGACGCTGCTGCAGCTGCTGATCGCCATTCCGGCAGCCTATGCCTTCGCACGGTGGAAGTTCCGCGGCAACGCGCTCATCTTCTCGTTGATGCTGCTGTCGATCCCGATTCCGTTCGTCGTCTATTACGTGCCCAACTACGTCCTGATGGCGCGGTGGGATCTGCTGAACACCTATGCCGGGATGATCCTTCCGCAGGCGGCGAGCGCGTACGCGATCTTCCTGCTACGGCAGCATTTCCGGGCGTTTCCCCGGGCGATCATCGAAGCAGCGCGGCTGGACGGCGCCGGCGATCTGCGGCTGCTCTGGCAGGTGGTGCTGCCGAACAACATCGGCGCCATCACGGCCCTGGCCATCATCATCTTCATCGGTTCCTGGAACGAATACATCTGGCCGTTGCTCATCGCGCCGGACAAGTCGATGTACACGTTGACGGTTGCGGTCGGCGCCATGAGCGGTGGCGAAGGCGGAACGCGATGGGGCGCCACGATGGCCGCCGCTGTGATCGCCTCCGTGTTCACGCTGGGCGCCTATCTGGTCAGCCGCAAGCGTCTGCTCAAGGCTATGGCCGAAGGTGGGGTGAAGTAAGCGAACGACGTGTCCTGTGTCCTGTGTCCTGTGTCCTGTGTCCTGTGTCCTGTGTCCTGTGTCCTGTGTCCTGTGTCCTGTGTCCTGTGTCCTGTGTCCTGTGTCCTGAGAAGAGCGTAAAGCGCCTTCACGGGGCCAAATCGAACCAATAACGCCCAAGGAGGGTATCGAAACAAATGCGTCTCTTGTTCATTGGCGACATCGTCGGACCGGCGGCGGGGGAATGGCTGATCGAACGGCTGCCGGAGCTGCGGTCGACTTATCGGCCCGATTTGATCGTGGCGAATGCCGAGAACATCGCGTTCGGAACCGCGCGCACCAACGGTCCCGGCCTCTTCGGCATGACGATAGCCCTGATCGAGCCGCTGCTGGATGCGGGGGTCGATGTCATTACCTCAGGCAACCACGCCTGGGACACGGATGAAGCCGATACCCTGGCGGTCCATGCGCATCCACGCGTGCTGCGGCCGGTCAACATGCCGGACGACGTTCCCGGCAAAGGCTGGGTCACGATCGAGGTGCTCGGCGAGCGGGTGAGCGTCGTCAACCTGGCCACGCCAGACGCGGTGGCGACCGCACGTCCGCCGCGGGACGTCTGGACCACGCTCGAGCTGCCGGGCACGGTCATTGTCGACCTGCACGCCGAATCGGTGATCCAGAAGCACATCGTTGCCAACGGTCTGGATGGCGAGGTCGCCGCGGTACTGGGAACGCATACGCACGAGGCGTCGCTCTTTACCCCAATCCTGCAACGCGGCACCGCATTCGTGCCGGAGGTCGGGATGACCGGGCACAGCGGTGGTGCCCAGGGCATGCCGGGCGATGTCTTCCGCGCGCTCTGGAACGGAGACGGCTGGGGCGGCCTGACCACCCTCGCCCCGGGACCACTCGTCCTGGGTGCAGTCGTGCTCGACATCGAAGACGGCCGCACCACCGCCATCGAGCGGATTCACTAGCACCTGCTCGAGGCCAGTGTCCAGGGAAAGAGGCGCTTGACGTCTACTCTCGCTGGCTACTGGACCTCCCTCACATATCGATTCCGCTCGATACTTGGACGGCGCGCGTTCCGGGCGGCGTTCCGGTGTGGGCTACAGTGTGCAGTCGAACTGGCGGATACGCCATACTGCACGCACTCAGATCGGCTCGCGGGAATCGATGTACAAGCTCCGTTGGGAATACATCACCAACAACAAGGAACTCTTCATCGACGGGCTTCTGCTCGGGTTGAAGATGGCCATTCTTGGGCTGATCATCGGGACGGTGCTCGGTCTTCTGCTGGCATTTGCGCGGCAATACGGTCCGCGCCCGCTTCGCTGGGTGGTGACCGCGTACGTCGAGCTCATCCGCAATATTCCGCTGCTGTTGATCGTATCACTCCTCTACTTCGGGCTTCCGCAAGTCTTTCCGCGCCGCAGCACCGGTCAGGAATGGGTCTTGAAGATCCTGCCCGATGCGGAAACAACGTTCATCGTGGCCCTAGCCATCTATGCGGCTGCCTATCTGGCGGAGATCTTTTCCGCCGGTATCGTTTCGGTTGGCAAACGCTATCTCGAAGCGGGCCGTTCGCTGGGACTGAGCCGCACCCAGACGGCCGTCTCCATTACCCTGCCGATCATGCTCCGCACGGTGTTGCCGTCGTTGGGTAACACCTTCATCGGGCTCTTCAAGGACACCTCGATTGCGGTGGCCATCGCGGCGCCTGAGCTGACCTGGGCCGCGCGCAAGATCAGTACCGACTATTTTCGCTATATCGAAGCCTGGGCGACAGCAGGGGTCATCTATCTGCTCACCTGTTACGCGATCGCCATCGGACTGCGCCTCATCGAACGGCGCATCAAATGGACGGTGGCATGAACGAGGTCTGGGACAACCGTCATCTCATCTGGCTCGGTCTGAAGCTCACGCTCCAGCTGTCGGCCGTCGCGATCGTGGCCAGCTCGCTGATCGGACTGTTCGTCGGTGTGGGACTGTTCTACGGCAACCGGGTCGTTCGCTCGCTGCTGCGGCTCTATGTCGATGTCATCCGCGGTTTGCCGATCCTGGTCGTGCTCTTTCTGATCTATTACATCCTGCCGGCGGTCAACATCGACATCCTCGGCGTGCACATCCCCACGAACGTCGGGCGGTTTCAGGCGGCGGCAATCGGGCTCACCCTGTTCGGCGCGGCGCAGGTAGGAGAGGTGGTCCGCGGCGCGCTAGCATCGGTCCCCAAGGGGCAATCCGACGCCGGCAAGGCGTTGGGGCTTACCTTCTGGCAACGGTTGTTCTCGATCACGCTGCCCCAATCGATGCCGGTCATCATTCCTCCCTGGACCAATACCGCTGCCGAGCTGGTGAAGGGAACATCGCTCGCCTCACTGCTCAGCATGAGTGAGCTCCTCTTCGCGACCCGCAAGATCGTCGAGCGGACGGGCGATGTCCTTCCCTTCTACATTGCCGCCGCGGCCATCTACTTCGTTATCTGCTTTACGATTTCCCGTCTTGGCGCACTCGTTGCCCAGCGGTATCGCTTTGGGGTCGCCCGATGAGCCAGAATCTCGCACCGAATCCGAATGCCATGGTTTCGATCAGGAACCTGCACAAGCACTACGGCGAGCTTCAGGTGTTGAAGGGGGTCGATCTCGATATTGCGCCCGGAGAGGTCGTCTGCGTCATCGGTCCGAGTGGCTCGGGCAAGACCACCATGCTCCGTTGCGTCAATTTTCTCGAGAACTACCAGGACGGCCGGATCTATGTCGACGGTCAGCTCGTTGGCTATCGCGAGCAGAACGGCCAATTGAAACCGGCTCCCGAGAAAGAGGTGGCCAAGATCCGCGCCGAGACTGCGATGGTCTTCCAGCAGTTCAACCTCTTTCCGCATATGACCGCCCTGCGCAATGTCACGTTCGGTCCGATGAAGGTGCGCAAGGTCAACAAAGCCGAAGCGGAGGAAAATGCCCGGCGCTTGCTGGCCCGGGTCGGCCTGGCGGACAAAGCGGACAACTATCCGTCCCAGCTTTCCGGTGGCCAGCAACAACGGGTGGCAATTGCCCGCGCGCTGGCGATGGAACCGAAGGTGATCCTCTTCGACGAGGTCACCTCGGCGCTCGACCCGGAGCTGGTCGGTGAAGTGCTGCAGGTGATGACCGATCTGGCCCAGTCGCACGGGGTGACGATGATCGTCGTAACGCACGAAATGGGCTTCGCCCGCGACGTGGCCGACCGTATCGTCTTCATGGACGGCGGCGTCGTGGTCGAGCAGGGTCCACCCAGCCAGGTCCTGGAGCACCCCGAAAGCGAACGCCTGCAGGCGTTCCTGCGACGTTTGCATTCGTAAGACCCAGTCGTAGCTGAGGGGGCTTCTCCGGGCTCCGGCCCCGCCTACTCGTCCGCCTGCTGCGACAATAATTGGAGCAGCTGACTGGGAACCCGCCTTTGCGAGAGGATCCGATTCGTGACCGAACCAACCATTCCAGCCCCACCGTACGCGTTCGTTTTCCCGGGACAGGGAAGCCAGTTCGTCGGGATGGCCGGACCGTTGCTGGACGCCAGCGAGATGGCCCGCGCGATGATGGCGCTGGCCGATGACACCCTCGGCTTTGGGCTGACCGAGCTGATCCAGAACGGCCCGGCCGAAGCGTTGGAAGACACGGTCAATGCCCAACCGGCCATCCTGGCAGTCAGCATTGCCGCGCTGGCTGCGCTCAACGAGAACGCCCAGGAGGCCGACGTTCCCCTGGCGCCCGATTATGTCGCCGGTCATTCGCTCGGTGAGTTCTCCGCGTTGGTCGCGGCGGGGATCATGCGGTTTCAACCGCGCTGTCGCTCGTTCGCGAGCGCGGCCGCTGATGAAACAAGCCGGTGAGGTTAATCCCGGCGGTATGGCTGCGGTGCTTGGACTCGACGATGAGGCAATTGCCGACGTTTGCCGTACCGCCTCGGCGGATGGCGTCGTCGTTCCCGCCAATCGCAATTGCCCGGGCCAGACCGTGATCTCGGGCGATGTTCGTGGCCTCGAAGCAACCATGGAACTCGCCAAGGGAAGAACGCGCGCCGGGTGGCGCGTCTGAATGTCTCGATCGCGTCGCATTCGCCACTAATGGCGAGCGCCAATACGGAATTCCAGAAGCTGCTGCGTGATGCGGCGCTCTCGCTGCCCGAGTTCCCGGAGAAACCGAGCGGTATGGTGATCGGCAACACGTCGGCCCAGCCGATCTACACCACCGGGGGTCTTTACGAGGAGCTCGATTTGCAGATGGAGCGTCCGGTCGACTGGACCGGCTCGATCCAGACCATGACCGATGCCGGAGTCAAGACCTTCTTCGAGATTGGACCGGGCACCGTGCTTGCGGGGCTCATCAAGCGCATTGCACCCGGCGCGCAAACCATCCCGATGGCAGGATTGGGACTCGGGATTCCAACGCTGAGCGGACGCTGACGACCCGAAAGCGCTACCCGACCGAGCTGGTCAGACTGCCAAAGGTCGTTTCCGCCGGCATCGATCTCGCGGGTTGTTGCAAGAGACTGCGAATGAGGGCGGGATAGGCTTTCGGGGTTCGGTCAGCCGTGAGCAAGCCATTGATCTCCCGTTCCGTGTCCGTGAGCTGTGTGTAGCAGATGCCCACGATCGATGGCATCTGCTACACGGCGTTCACCAGGTCCGTGAGCTGTGCGATCCATGCCGCTTCCGTGCGGGCGCGGTGTCGTTGATCCCGCTCAGCGGAGACTCCGGCGGAAAGGGAACCGCGATCGCACGGTCGAAGACATCGATGCGCTCATTCCAGCGTTCGTCGTCCGCGATCGTCATCGTCGTACGCGAAGTCCCAGACGCCGCCCAGATCGGTCCAGGCGATACGGGTCAGCCGCGGTCGCGGATGTTGCTCACGTGGGATCATGGAATCGGTGCACCCTATCCTTTGTCGAGGCTACTCCTACGAGTTGGGCCGGATTTCCCGTACACTAGCACGTTGATCGGCGGCTCCGCCCTCGATCGTCAATTTTGCTGACCCCAACCCGGGCCACCGAACGGCTCTCGCCCAATGTCCGGGTTCCCAATCGAGGAGTTACCTGTGAAGCGAGTGGTTGTGACCGGCGCAGGAGCTGTTTCCCCACTCGGTATCGGCGCGTCGACGCTTTGGGAGGGGATGCTCGCCGGCAAGTCGGGCATCGCCGAGATAGAGAATTTCGACGTTTCCGATCTCGAGGTTCGCATCGGCGGCGAAGTGCGTAACTTCGATCCAAAGGACCACATGGATGCGAAGCTGGCGAAGCGGATGGACCGATTCTCCCATTTTTCGGTCGCATCCGCTGCCGAAGCGCTCAACGATGCGGGGTATACCGTCGATCCTGAGCAGAGCGAGCGGGTCGGCGTCATCATGAACAGTGGTGGGGGCGGTATCCCCATCATGGAAGCCAATGTCGAAGCTATGGTCGAAAAAGGCCCCAAATGGGTGCACCCGCTGACCATCGCGCTCTTCGCTCCCAATATGGCCAGCTGCCAGGTTTCGATGGCGTTCGGGATTCACGGTCCGACCGTGACGTCGTCGGCGGCGTGCGCCTCCGGTGTGCAGGCGTTCGTCCAGGCAGCGCAGATGATTCAGCGGGACGAAGCCGACATCATCATCGCGGGCGGGGCCGAGTCGGGTCTGCGCCGCACGTCGATCACCGCGATGGCCAATATGGGTGCCCTTTCCAAGCGCAACCACGATCCCGCGGGCGCCAGCCGCCCGTTCGATCTCGGTCGGGACGGCTTCGTTTTCTCAGAGGGATGCGGCGTCCTGATCGTCGAATCGGAAGAGCATGCGCTCGCCCGTGGCGCGAACATCATCGCCGAGCTGACCGGCGGGGCGTTCACCTCCGACGCGTTCCATATCACCGCGCCCGATCCCAATGGCAAGCATGCCGCCCGGGCGATGTCGCTGGCGGTCGAGCGGTCCGGGTTGCAACCGCAGGATATCGACTACATCGCCGCGCATGCCACCGCAACCAACGTTGGCGATATCGCGGAAACGGATGCCATCAAAACGGCCTTTGGCGATCATGCCTACAAGCTAGCCGCTTCGGCCAACAAGTCGATGGTTGGACACCTTCTTGGCGCGGCTGGCGGTGTTTCTGCCATCGCCTGTGTCTATGCCATCCGCGACAACATCGTGCCGCCGACGATCAACCTGACCGACCCGGATCCGAAGTGCGATCTGGACTACGTCCCCAACGTTGCGCGCAAGATGCCAGTCGATGTGGCGCTGGTCAACGGATTCGGGTTCGGCGGTCAAAACGCGGTTGCCCTGTTCAAGCGATACGAGTAGGTCCTGAGTCCTGAGTCCTGAGTCCTGAGTCCTGAGTCCTGAGTCCTGAGAAACGTAAAGCGAAGAGTCCCGGGATGGGACCCTTCGATACATTTTCGGCGCGGGCCTTGGCACGCCGATCGCTCCGGACACCGGACACCGGACACCGGACACCGGACACCGGACACCGGACACCGGACACCGGACACCGGACACCGGACATTTTCGTCATTCGGGATCGTTTTGTGTACATTCTCCGCACAGTTCGGGTTGCTTTGGCGACTTATTGTCAGGTACGATGAACCTGTTCCCTGTCACGCCCCATCGTTCGAGCATTCGTTCGCGCCGATCAGATGGTGACAACAGGGCACAGCATTCGTCTCTGAGAGATCCGGGCGGCCACGAGCCAGCGTAGATTTCGTCAGGGACAACTTCTGCAGTTTGGTCCTTGCAGGGGCAGACTGCCGAGCTTGGGGGGAATTCGTGGCTTTGTCGAATACCAATGGGAGCGCTGCTTCCAGCGGGATGCGGCGGTCGCTCGACCGCAACACTGGAAAACCGGGACGATTCCGATCCCATCCACGTTTCCTGACGATCGCTATCGTCATCATCGCCGGACTCACGCTCTTCTCCCTTCCCGGCACGGCCGAGGTCGCCGCGCAAACAGCGACCCCCACGCGTACGCCGACCCGAACCGCGACTCCCTACCCATGCAATACCGGCAGCTCGGCCGGGATGACCTGGACCTATGCCGATCTCCATCGCTGGAATAGCGAGATTCTCTCGGTCTCCAATTCGACCGGCGTGCCCGCCAATGTGCTCAAGGCCATCATGTGGGTCGAATCGCGCGGCATGCTCAATGCCCGGTCCCCGTTGACCAGCTCCGGCTACTACTTCGGACTCATGCAAATCGGCGCCACCTCGGCGGTTCCCGAATATATGAAGTCCGTGTCCTGGATGTGCGACAACGCCTACAACCAGGTGCTGGCCGGCGGCACCGAGATGGTGAACAAGTCGATCGCCATCAATTCGAATAACTGGACCCAGGTCGCCGGGGCCTATTTCGGATATGGCACCGATGTGACCGGAACGACCACGAACTCGTATATGCAGATGTTCGTGCAGCATGCGACCTCTCTGATCGGCACCACCCCCGGCGGCTCGGACTGGACTCCGGCTCCGCTCCCGACGCCGACACCCGCCCCAACCGTGAACTTCGCGATCGGCTCGACCATCAGCGTCGATTCCGACACGCTCAATATGCGGTCCGCCCCAGGACTCTCCACCTCCATCATCCGCCTCCTGGTCATAAACACCAGCGGCGTTGTGCTGCAGGGTCCGAACCGCATCGACAACTTCGACTGGTATCAGATTCGGCTCGGCGACGGAACGACCGGCTGGGTTGCCGCGCAGTACATGCGCCAGGGTGGCACCGTCAGCGGGAGCCCGACGGCAACGCGCACCCCGACCCGCACCGCAACCCCCAACGGGAGCGTCGTCCCCGGCGGTGCTCTCAATCTCGGAGATTCGTTCCGCGTCACGACGTTGATCAATTTCCGCTCGGCTCCCGGCTACTCCGGCGGCATCATCGGCTCGCTGCCGGTGGGAACGACGGGAACGATCATCGGCAGCGGGCGCACGGTCGATGGGCTGCAATGGTCGAACGTGCGCACCAGCACCGGAGCCACTGGCTGGGCCGCCACGATGTACCTGACCAAGACCGCCTCTGCCGCGACGCCGACACGGACCGCAACCGCCACTCGCACCCCAACCACGAGCTCGCCGGGTAGCGGCACGACGGTCGCTGGAACGGTCTACCGCGTCCGGGTTGGCGTCAACCTGCGACAATCGCCGTCGACCGCTGGATCCATCATTCGCACCCTGCCGTCCGGCACGCTTGTCACCTCGCTGGGTCAGACGTCCTCGGCCAACGGGCATCTCTGGTTGCGCGTGCAAGCAGGCGCCTCGATTGGCTGGCTCTCGGTGTCCTATGTGACCGCAACCGGCGGCACAGCCTCTACTCCAACCGGGGTTGCATCGGTTACCAGCACCCGCACCCCCACCCCGAGTGCCAATAGCACAACCGTGCCGGGCCGCGTCTATCGCACCAATACGCGCGTCAATATCCGGCAGACGCCATCGACCTCGGGCACGATTCTGGGAACGTTGCCGACCGGAACGCTGATGACCTCGCTGGGCGACTCGCGCTCGGCAAATGGTCATGTCTGGGTGCGCGTCCAGAGCGGCCAGATCATCGGCTGGATCGCCATGTCGTACATCTCGCCGACCGGAGGAACCGCGTCGACCCCAACCGGCGTAGCCACGGTGACCCGGACGCCATCGCGAACGGCGGTTGCCTCCAGCACGGCCACCCGGGCCGCTGGGGTGTACATCTCGGGCGATGTCGTGCGCGTCGATGACGGACCGCTCAACTTCCGTAGCTCGGCGAGCACATCGGGCTCGATCCTCGGGATGTTGCCGACCGGCACCACCGGTACTGTGCTCAACGGTCCGGTTTCGGCCAATGGCTATCAGTGGTACCAGCTCCAGGTCACCGGGCAACCTAATGGCTGGGTCGCCGGGCAGTTCCTGGGTCTCGTCTCCGCAAGCGTGGTCAATGGCGCAGTGGGTGGCGAAGAGCCGGTTAGCTCCACGGACTCGCTGGCGACCATCACGCCGACGATGACCGCCACGCCGTCCGAAGAGCCGGGTAGCCCGGTCGTCGAAACGGAGGTCGGAGAGCTACCGGCGGCAACGGTCTCGATCGAGCCAACGGAAGCGGCCGAACCCACCGAGCCTGTCGCAACCGAGACTCCGGCGCCGCCAACCGAGATTCCGGCGGAGACCGTGGCGCCTTCGACCGAGACCCCGGTCCCAGCGACAGAAACCCCGGTTCCGCCGACGGAGACTCCCGTGCCGCCGACCGAAACCCCAGCGCCGCCGACGGAAACACCGGTGCCGGATGCGGATCAGGATGGCGTCGAGGATGCGCTCGATAGCTGCCCGGGTGTCGCCGACAGTGGATACGACTCAGACGGCGACGGCGTCGACGATGCCTGCGATCCGACCCCACTCGGTGAGCCAACGGTTCCGCCGGTCATCGAGCGAACCTTCGAGGTCTGGGCCGCGTCCGACACCAGCGTGTCATCGGTCGACCCATCCGCGGTCCAACCGGGCGAGCAGGTCGGTTCGTTGCCGGTCGGCGGCGAAACGGGCGGCATTGCCTACATCACCTTCTATCCGGACCAGATCGGATACGGACAGGTGCAGAGCGCGGTGCTCTATCTCACCGGTGTGAGCGGAAGCGGCTCCGTCAACATCGCGGTCGCCAATGGAGTCGGTATCGACGAATACTCGTTGACGCTTAACTCAGCACCCGGTGGTGCGGGAGCCTCGGGCGCCTGGATCGACGCTGGCGTAGCTGTGCCGATCGACCTGACGGGCTGGATCGCAGCCGATGGACCGGTGACCATCATCGTGAGCGGTGAGGGGGTTGCGCTCGGCAGCCGTGAAGGCGGCGCACCCGCCTATCTCTCGATAACGGTGCTCGACACGCAGTAACCGCAAACACGCTCGCACCGCTTCAGGACGGGACGCATGTTCGGCGTCCCGTCCTGCTTTGCTCGTAACCGGGGGCAGATCGTCGATCAGACGTCCGGCACGACATCCATGGTCTGCGGCGCGCCATGCTGCGGTGTGTACTTCGGCAAAGCAAACGACAGCAGGAATGCGACGAAGGCAAAGACCACGCTGACGGCCATCGCCTCAGGGGCACTCTGCGCGAAGGCATTTGCCACGGCATTCGGTCCCTCCTGAACATGCAGTGTCCCAAACAGCACGCTGCCAATGACGGCGATCCCAACCGCGCTGCCGATCCGTTGCGCGGTTCCCAGCACGCCGCTTGCGGCCCCAGCATCCTCCCGATGCACGGTCGAGACGATGAAGCGGGCGTTCGGAGCAATGAACATCCCACTCCCGACCCCGCCGGCAAAGAGCGGCGGCAGGAAATACCAGCGGTTGAGATCGACCGGATGGACGTACGCCAGGATCAAGAAGACGACGAACAATCCGCCCGTAACCAGTGCCAATCCGGCGTTCAGCGCGAGCCGGCCATAGCGATTGGACAGTTTGTCGCTTTGCGATGCGCCGAAGATGCTGCCCACGGCAAACGGCATGATCAGCAGTCCAGCCTGCAATGCCAGGACCCAAGACTCAGAATGCACGTCATCCGCGTTTCCAGTCGCCACATGGCACCATTCACGTACTGCGGCGCGATGAGATGTGCCGCGAATCAGGAGAGACATCATGGGAACGATCGATCCGAAATACACCACATCCGTGACCGTCAGTGGCGGTCGTCTGGGACACGCGGTCAGCGACGACGGCGTGTTGGATGTCCAGCTTCGCACACCGAAGCGAAACGGCGTCAATGAAGGAACGAACCCGGAGCAACTCTTTGCCGCGGCCTGGGCAGGGTGCTTTGGGAGCGCCGTGCACGCGGTCGCCAGCGACGCCGGAATCGATGCCGCCGACTCGTCGGTCACCGTCGAAATCGCCCAGGGTCCCGACTCGGACGGCGGCTATGGTCTCGCGGCCAAAATCCTCGTCTCCATCCCCGGGACCGACCCCGCGAAGGTCCAGGAGCTCGCCGGCGCCGCTCACCAGTTGTGCCCCTACTCGAACGCTACTCGCGGGAACATCGACGTCGAGGTCATTGCCGTCTAGCAGATGCTGGTACGCCCTCTGCCATCCTGCGAGCATACACACCGCCACGGATGTGTTGATCAGGCGCCTCGGCCGATGCAGAACGGCCGGCGCCAGACACTCCGACAGCCTCCAGACCCAGGAACGTCACCGCTCCGCCGCTCGTGCGCGGCCGCTTGCTAAAGACGCCTTCGCAAGATCCTGATCATCCACCGATTCGAAAACGCCAGATGGCTGCTGAGCAGCACCCCCGGAGGTACACACGGGTCCCAGCACGTCCCACCAATCGCGAGCAACGATCGCTCTCGTCCCGGCCGCGCGTCACGGCGACCACGCTTTGGCGTCCGGGAGACACAAATCGTCCCGGCCGACTCCATGAATGCCTATGTGAACTCATACACGTGGACAGGAATGCCATTCCCGGGAAAATCGGGAAGATCTTCCCTTCTCCTTGGGAATGGCGGCACCGCACCATGACGGCATCGACCCACCCGGTTCCCTTTCGAGCCGGCATCAATGACGGAGATGAGTCATGTCCATCCACTGGCACAGACGTTTCTTCCAATCAGTTCACGGCGGATATGTGCCGGGGCCTGAGCGGCAACGGAGACCTGGGATCGACGCACGCGAAGGCTTCGCGCCCGACGATGCAGGTGCCAGATCATGACACCTGCTGAACGTCGCCAGCCAGTCAACCGCCTCGCCAGCTCGTTGGCCAATCGCCGCCAGATTCTGCTCGGTCTGGGCGGTCTCGCCGGCGCCACACTGTGGCCTGCGTGGACCACCGGACAGGACGCCACACCGGCGCCCGCGCCCATGCCTCCGCTCGTGATCCCGGAGATCGAGCTCGTTGGCACCAACGACGCGCTCATCTTCCCGAGTGCGATATCGGCCGGTATCAATGCGATCACGGTGCGCAACGAGAGCGACACGATCATGCACACATTCGCCATGCGCATTCCCGACGGCCTCACCGACGATGACGCCATCGCCGCCCTCATGACCGAGGACACACCAGACTGGTTCGGTCATACGCTGTTCGCCGGAAATCCGGACGAGCCGCAGCCCGGTGGCGGCGAGCTCACCGGGTACGTCTTCTATGTGCCGGGCCACTATATGGCGGTCAATCCCTTCTCCGATGGCATCGCGACATCGTTCGATGTCGCCGGTGAGCCCTGGGGACGGCCCGCTCCTGTCGCAGATTTCGAAGTCGGCCTGATCGACATGGCCTTCCTCGGTTTCGACGAACCGATTCCGGCCGGACCGCACCTGTGGCGGCTCACCAATCACGGCACAACATGGCATGACTTGACCACGCTGAAGGCGCCAGATGGCTCGACTGTGGACGATCTGTTCGCGGCATTCGAAACCACCCCCGAAGACCAGGTCTTTCCCGACGGCTACATGACGACCGGCGGCGTAGGCGCGACGTCGCCCGGCGTCTCGACGTGGGTCGAGCTGAACCTGGAACCAGGCACACACATCGCCGCTTGCTTCCTGCCCGGCGAGGATGGACTGCCGCACGCGTTCAACGGAATGATCACCGCCTTCGAGGTCGTTTGAGGCAAACACTGGGCCCAGCATCACACGGTCATTTTCTTCACTCCAACAGAAAGGAACCTCTCGTGACATCGCAACTGAATCGACGACAGCTCGTGTTGGCTTCGGCGGGACTGGCCGCGGTTACCATGATCCCGGCCCGTGCCTTCGCGCAAGAGGCCACGCCAGCTCCCGCGACAGCCACCGACGACGGCATCGATGTTCCGGTGCTGGAGGTCGCCTTCACCGCCGGCGGCGTCACCGCCACCCCCGAAGTGCCGGCCGGTACCGTGCGGATGCTCGCCAGCTCCGATGGCACCGACGATCAGGGAATCCTCCTGTTTCGTGTGCCAGACGACCAGGATATCGACGAGATTCTGGCGCTGGCCGTCTCGGAAACACCGCCGCCCGACTGGTTCTGGTCCACCACCTTCCCTGGCAGCGTGCGAAACGATGCGCATGTACCCTCGGTTGCCGAAGGGTTCATCGTGCTCGATCCCGGCGCCTACATTCTTCTGGATGACTTCGTTCACAGCGCTGCGCTAATCATCGCGACCGGCGAAGCGGGGGCGCCAATCGATATTCCGGCCACACTGCACGTCGTCGCCGAGGACAGCATGACCTTCACCGGGCTGGAGGAACCAATTCCGGCCGGACGGCAACTCTGGCAGCTCGAAAACGCCGGTGAGCTCAATCACGACATCACTATCTTCAGCACGCCAGAGGGGGCGACCGCCGGCGATATCCACGGGATCTTCGAGATGCTCTTTTCGGGTGCCACTCCAGAGGGCGGTGGCGATCCGTTCGAGGGGTATGGCGAAAGCAACCCAATGTCCACGTCATGGCTCTCTGGCGGGAGGAGCAACTGGTTCTACCTTGATCTGGAACCGGGCTCGTACGCGGCAATGTGCACGGCAGGCGACGCCGAGGAGTCCCTACCCCACTTCATGATGGGTATGATCGTGACCTTTACCGTGATCTGATGGATTCAGCCCCGGGCCGGCGCAGGCAGTCCCGGCCCGGGGCTGTCCACCGGTATGAGGCAGGAGTACACTGGACGCTATCGACGCCTCCAATGCACCTGCTGAACCGGAAGCGCCAAGCGCGTATTTCGGGGTTCAGCGGATCGGTCATGTGGCATGGTCACACTCCCACCAGCTGGAACATCGAGCGCGAACGACGCCCGCGCGCCAATGGTCGTGTCCGTCGATGCCTTGCCCGAACGGCACGTACGGGATCTCTTGCGCGAGCTACCGGCGTCCGCTCCCCGCATCCGATTGGCATGGTTGATGCTACTCATGGGAGTGGTGCTGAGTGTTGCAATGCTGGCAATGCTGGCAGTCCTCGCCACCCGCGAAGGGTTCGCCTCCGAGATTCCCGTCTTCATCATCTGGGGGCCACTGTTCTGTTCAAGCATCGTGACCGGATTGCTGATCCTGCATCGGTACCCCGGTCATCGGGTGGGCTGGGTACTCTGCCTTGCGGGGTTTACCTGGATCACGGCCAACACCACCTACCTCTACGGTACGCTCGGCCTCGGTCATTCGACCATACTGCTGCCCGCAGCGGACATCGTGGCGCAAATCGGCTTCTATTATCCCTTTGGACTCTATCTCATCGTCGTCGAGCTGCTGCTCATCTTCCCAACCGGGCATCTGGTCTCGCCGCGCTGGCAACTGGTCCGGTGTCTGGGTGCGCTCGGAGCGCTGGGCGCATCGCTGATGATCGGATTCGGTAGCCCACTGGTGATGAACGGAGAGTTCGGCGACATTCCCAACCCCTGGCACAGAACGGGAATTGCTGGAAACGCGATGAGTGCAGCCGGGGTGGGATTCTTCCTGATGCTTGCGATGGGTATTCCCGCCGGCATTTCCATGGTGCGCCGGTTGCGCCGGGCGACCGGGGTCGAACGGATGCAGCTTCGCTGGATCGCGTTGGCATCGTCAGTGTTGGTCGTGGCCTATATCATCCACGTCGTCGCGATCACGAACTTCGTCGACCGGCCGTGGTTCTGGATCATCTTTTCATTCTGGGGGCTGGCGCTGAACTCGGTCGGAATCCTGACCGGCATCGCTATCCTGCGCTATCGACTCTACGACATCGACATCGCCATCCATCGCTCCGTGCTCTACGCGTGCTTGATTGCCATCATTGCCCTTCTCTATCTTGTGCTGATCAACCTGCTCGAGCTTGTCGCGACACAGTTCGGTTCGGAAGAGCCGTCGCCCTGGTTATCGTCCATGGTGGTTGCGAGTGGGATTGCCCTTGCCGTACACCCTGTGCGGCAGTGGCTCGAAGGACGTGTCAACCGGCGACTCTATGGTGAGCGCGACAACCCGGATGGAATCCTCGCCCGGCTTGGCGTGCGACTGGAGACGGCCGTGGCTCCGGCCGAGGTCCTGCGCGAGGTCACCGACACGGTGCGCGAGCTGTTGCGGTTGCCGCACGCGGCTGTTGCGTTGCGTGAGGAAAACGGCCTGGTCGTGGCGACCGAGTCCGGGATTCCGGGAAGCGAGCAGCTGGGCGTGCCAATGATCTATCAGCATGAACCGATCGGCGAGCTCCGTGTCACTCCACGCGGACCCGGCGAGGGGTTCTCGGAAGCCGATACTGTCGTGCTGGAGCGCATCGCCCGCCAAACCGCCATCGCCGCTTATGCGCTGCGCGTCACAGGCGATCTCCAGCTTGCCCGTGCGCGACTCGTCACCACGCGCGAGGAGGAACGCCGGAGATTGCGACGAGACCTGCACGACGGTCTTGGCGCGCAACTGGCCGCGTTGACCATGCAGACGAACGGAGTGCGACGCTTGCTGCACAGCGATCCAGAGCGCGCCGACATCGAGCTGGCGACCATCCAGGCGGAGCTTCGCGGGGCGATTGGGGACATCCGGCGGCTCGTACACGATCTACGTCCACCCGCACTGGATGAGTTCGGGCTTGTGGCAGCGCTGCGAAGCCGGTTGGTAGCCTATGAATCCGACGCTGGCGACGTGACGATGACATTGCATGCAAGCGGCAACGACGCCGCGCTCCCGGCGGCAGTCGAGGTCGCCGTTTATCGCATCGTTCAAGAGGCGCTGACGAATATCGAGCGGCACGCAGGCGCCGGGCACGTGCGCATCTCGCTCGATTTCGGCCGCGAGGTCAATCTCACAATCACGGACGACGGCCGTGGTATCCCCGCAACGTACGAGCCGGGAGTCGGCATCCACTCAATGCGGGAGCGCACTGAGGAGCTCGGAGGCACCTTCACGATTGGACCGGCTGGTGACGATGGTACACGCATCGCCATAGCGATCCCTTTGCCAGAGACCGCGTAATGGACAGCCCAATCCGGATCGTTGTCGCGGACGACCATCCCCTCTTTCGTAAGGGGATGGTAACGATGCTCTCGGCGATACGGGAATTCCAGGTCGTGGGCGAGGCAGAAACCGGCATGGAGGCGGTCACGCTGGTCCAGGAAACTGGCGCCGACATCGTCCTGATGGACCTGCAAATGGCGGGGATGGGTGGCATCGTGGCGATCCGCGAGCTGCGACAGCGATCACCGCGTACCCGGGCGCTCGTCGTGACCCTGTTCGAGGATGACGACTCGGTGTTCCTCTCGCTGCGGGCCGGCGCACAAGGCTACGTGCTCAAGGATGCGCATGAAGAGGAGTTCGTGCGCGCAATTCGGGCGGTGGCAGCGGGAGAGGCAATCTTCAGCCCGGCGATCGCGTCGCGGGTGCTCGCATGGTTCAGTTCACCGGGCCGGCGGCAAGCGGACGCGTTCCCGGAGCTGACCCGCAGGGAACGGGAGATCCTTGATGAGCTTGCCCTGGGACATCGAAACCAGACGATCGCCCGGCATCTGCACATCAGCTCGAAGACAGTCGCAAATCATCTGTCGACCATCTTCGAAAAACTCCAGGTCGCCGACCGAGGCGAGGCGATTGTGCGCGCTCGTGAGGCGGGATTCGGCGATGGTCAGGAACTGGAATAGGCAAGTGGTGGCGGTGGATCGCCTATGATGAACTTGCGGGCTCGGAGCGCCGGCTCTACCCTTATTTGAAGGCCATCCAAGGCGACCTCGACGTCGACATCAGAACGATCTGATAGTTGCCGCGATCCGTACCGAAGGGCCACAACAAAGACCTCCGCTCCCGCTCAGACGCGGCTGATCCGGACGAGCTCCGGCATTGGCCTCCATAGGTCAAGCGTTGATCTGCCTTGGTCAGCGAGCTGGCAAGATACGTCCGAAGAACTCGCAGAGCACGGCGCGACGGAAGCTCAATGGTTCCCCCACCTGATATCGACATCCATCCTTATACACAGGACGACTACCTGGGATGTGTGGCCATCTTCGATAGTAATGTGCCCGAGTTTTTTGCTCCCTCGGAACGTGAAGGCTTTGCCCATTTCCTCAGTTCTCTGCCAGGGCCGTTCTGGGTGGTGCGCGACCGTCCGGCAGGCACGATCGTCGGCTGTGGTGGTCTGAGTATTGCGGACGGGGGAACGACGGCATGGCTGCGATGGGGAATGGTCCTTGCCGGCAGGCAACGGCAAGGTATTGGTCGCCGGCTGATCGACGCTCGGTTGCAATGGCTCGACGCTCAGCCCGGGATAAAGAGCGTACGGGTTGCAACGACTGCACAGGTGAGCGGGTTCTTCCAGCATATGGGATTTGAACGCACGACGACCGCAAAAGACAAATATGGACCGGGGTTGGACCGATGCGACCTGGAGCGTCGGATAGTTTGAAGCGGATTGCAGAACAGTTGACACGACGTCGGAGCGCACACTGCGGTGGCGAGATCCTTCCTTCGTCAGGATGACAACCGGGGGTTCGGAAGCGCCAACCATTCTTCAATCGGCTGTAGACACAACCGCTGCGGTCCTATGATGCACGTTTAGCGCGCCTTGCAGATGAGTTCAGACAACCTGCTCTGGACGTTCAGGGAGAACCAAAGCTGTCCGGCCGCGTACGTACGCACTACAGGGGTATGAGCCCAGCGTTTCAACGGCGGGGAATCGGGTCCAGACGCTTCGGCAATTCGCGCTAGCCCAGAGCATAGAGCAGCTCACCCGACCTGTATACGGAATCACTGACATCGCTTGCGATGTCCCCCGCTGGTGTGTGTCGCAACACACACCACGGCTGTCGCGTTCGGCACTGCCTCACTGCCGGCCCGGTTCTACCCTCGAAGCAGAAAGCAGTGAACCAGCCTCCGACGGGTCGCCAGCCGGTCCGTCGCGCTCCGTTCCGGGCCGTGCATCCTCGTACGGCCCGTTTTCGTTCCGCAGCGCCGTCCGCTTGGGTAGAATGCGGCAAGCTTTGGGCTTGCGAGAACGAAAAGAAAGGAACAGACCGGGTGAAGATCACTGATGTCGAAGTCGCCTATTTGAAGATTCCGAGCATCTCGGAAATCTCCAACGGCACCCAGGACGTAGCGGTCGTGCTCGTCCATACCGATGAAGGCATCACCGGCATCGGTGAGGCTGAAACATCGCCCCATGTCGCCAAAGCGGTTGTCGACGCGCCCCGCTCGCATTCAGTCATGGTCGGCCTCAAGGAGGTCCTGGTCGGCGAAAACCCGCTGGACATCGAACGACTCTGGCGCAAGATGTACCAGGCCACCATCTACATGGGTCGCCGTGGCGCGGTCTTGCACGCAATCAGCGGTGTCGATATCGCGCTCTGGGATATCAAGGGGAAGGCGTACGGTCAGCCGGTCTGCGACCTGCTCGGCGGTTCGACCGATGCCAAGGTTCGTGCCTACGCGTCTGCTCTGTTCGGGAAAGACGGCGTAGAAACGGCCGAAAAGGCCCACCGATATAAGGAAGCCGGCTACACCGCCTTCAAATTCGGCTGGATGGACTTCGGCTTCCACGAGAAGTCGGACCGTGCCCATGTCGAAGGCGTGCGTAATGCGGTTGGCCCCGATGCGCCGATCATGTTCGATGTCGGCTGGGCCTACGATTCCGGTGGTCCGGAATGGGACCACACCACGGCGCTTCGTCGGGCCAACATCTTTGCCGATTACGATATCTACTGGCTGGAAGAGCCGCTGCACCCGGACGACTGGGATGGCTACCGTGAATTGTGCGACCGCTCTCCGGTTCGCATTGCCGCAGGCGAGCAGATGCAGACCATTGGCGACTTCCGCGATCTGGTGAGCCGCGCCAATCTGGATGTCATTCAGCCGGACGTGGCCCGGGTCGGCGGCATTACCGAAACGATGCGCATCGCCGCCTACTGCTACGCCCACCGCAAGCCGTGCGTGCCACACCATTTCAGCACCGGCATCCTGGGCGCCGCTTCGATTCACGTCAATGCATCGATCCCGAACAGCATCTTTCAGGAGACCCCGGCGCCAGGCGAGGGCTCGATTCTCAACACCGATCTGGTTACCCCGGGCGTCCAGCTGGATGAGGACGGGTGTATCGTGATTCCAAAGACACCGGGACTGGGCATCGAGCTCAACAAGGACGTCTTCGACAAATATCGCGTGGAGTAACCGATGAGCATTTCCAGTCGTGAGCGATTTCTGCGACAGGTCAGGGAGCTTCACCGGCTCTGGTCACTGTCCACCGGCGATCTGACGGCCGAGCAGATGAACTATCGAGAGCGCGATGGCGTGCTCCCGATCGCCTTCACCCTGCTCCACTATGTCCGAGGCGAGGATCGGCTCATCTGCCAGGCGGTGCTGGACGAACCGACCCTCTGGGAAGCCGGCGACTGGCAGCAGCGTATCGGCGGAAATCCGCTCGATGTCCGACGCGGCACCGGGATCGAAGAGGCCGAAACCGCCACGATCGGCAACGCCGCGACGTGGAACGACTATCAGCGAACCGTTTTTGCGCACACCGAATCGGTGCTGGCATCGCTCTCCGACGAAGCATACGAAGCGGAGAAATATCCCACCCTGCCGGAGAGCTATCAGGCGAGCTTCGTGGGCCGGGTCGTGAACGAGGGCGAGGGGGTACCGTTGTCGGTGCTGCTCCATTCGATCATCTTCCAGCACGGCATTCGCCATCTTGGCGAGCTGGACCACGCCCGGGCGCTGATCGGCCTGAAAGGCGTCAGCTAAGAGGAAGCCGGAACGCGGCTTTTCGGTAGGGCGCCTCCCCGTGGGCGCCCTGCTACCCAACACGTATTCCCATCTGGGAACGGTGCGTTGCCAATCGCAATGTCAGTAGGCAACGAGCTGCCATCCTCGTCATGCCGACGTCGTCACGAGGGCGCCTACGGTGGGCCCCCTTCCGGGCTCTTACACAAGGAGACATCGATGTCATTGGAACAACAAATCAAGGACCTGAACGTCGACAAAGGATCGGTCGCCATCGTCTGGCTGGGACAGGCGGGGTACGCACTCAAAACGTCGGCCGGAACGATCGTGATGATCGATCCGTATCTGACCGATTGGGGGGAGACGCAATGGGGGCTGGTGCGCATCCTCCCTCCAGCAATCGATCCCGCCGAGCTGCAGCCCGACCTCCTCTTGATCTCACATTGGCATGAGGACCATCTTGATGTCCCCCTCGTAAAGCAGTGGAGCGCCGCCGGCGCGACCGGCATCTTTGCCGGACCGATCACCTGCGCGCAACGTGCCCCGGTCTGGGGCTGGCCCACGGAGCAGGTTGTCCAAATCGACTCGGGTGAGCGGCGCACGATCGGGGAGATCGATGTGCTGGCCACCTTCGCACGGCACGAGACTCCGCAGGCCCCTGCTCCCGAAGCGGTGGGCTACCTGCTGGAGATCGACGGACTCAAGATCTGGGATGTCGCCGACACCGAATACGACGCCCGACTCCGCCCCATGGCTGACGAAAACATCGACGTCATGATCGTTCCCATCAACGGGGTCGGCGGCAATCTGACCACCCATGAGGCCGCACTGCTGACCTGGTATGTCAAGCCGAAAATCGTCATACCCATGCACTACAACATGTGGACGCCGGAAGGATTCGGACCCGGCGCAACTCTCGATCCGCTCGAGTTCGCGGCCACCTTCGCCAAGCTTGGAGGCACCTCCGAGGTACGCATTCTCGATGTCGGCGAGATCGCAGTCTTTTCGAAGTAGGTGTCCAGGTTCGCCGGCTGTGGCATGATCGCGGCAGACGATTTTGCGGGGTCATCCCGAGCTCGAATGGAGTAAGGAAACGATGCAATTCGAAGGAAAGCGCGCCCTCGTCACCGGTGGCGCTCGTGGTATCGGCGCGGCTATTGCCACCCGGCTGGGAAGCAACGGCGCGAAGGTGGTCATTGCCGATCTCGACATCGACAAAGGCAAGGAAACCGCCGCACGGATCGGCAGCGGCGCTATTGCCGTGCAGCTTGACGTCACCTCGCCCGAATCGTGGCAGGCGGCGAAGAAAGAAGTCGACGCGGCCTTCGGCGGCCTCGACATTCTGGTCAACAACGCGGGTATTGCCGGGCGCTCCGCCCCAACCTGGGAGCTCTCCTTCGAGGAGTGGAAGCAGGTCATCGATATCGACCTGACCGGCGTTTTCCTCGGATGCCAGACATTCATCACCGGCATGATCGATCAGGGCTATGGACGCATCGTCAATATCGCCTCGATCGCCGGGAAGGAAGGAAACCCGAATGCGGTGCCCTACTCGGCGGCAAAATCGGGCGTCATCGGTCTGACCAAGGCCATCGCCAAGGAAGTTGCCACCAAGGGCGTGCTGGTCAATGCCATCACGCCGGCCGTGATTGCGACCGAGATCCTGGCGCAGGTCAGCGAAGAGCACATCAGCTACATGACCAGCAGGATCCCCATGGGCCGGGTCGGACAGCCAGAGGAAGTCGCCGCGCTGGCGGCGTTCCTGTCCTCGGACGATCTCTCGTTCAGCACCGGCGCCGTGTTCGACCTCTCCGGCGGCCGCGCCACGTATTAGAGGAGTTGGGAGTTGGGAAAGCCCAGCTCCCAGCTCCCAGCTCCCAGCTCCCAGCTCCCAGCTCCCAGCTCCCAGCTCCCAGCTCCCAGCTCCCAGCTCCCAAACTGATCGTAGCCCAAGGCATCGAGACCCAATGGGGAGTAGGATGAGAGGTCCCATTCCATCGGGTCTCGATGCCGAGTGAGGAGGAAGTCGAAGCCGGCGCCAGTCGGCAGAAGACTTATGCAGCGAGCGGCTTCGGGTCGGTTGTCTGCTGGACCGGGACGAGCGTCAACGGCTCGGTCCGGGCCGGTCGCGCAATCCATTTACGCGCGCCGGACTTGAGATACATCCCCTTGGGCAACTTGAAGAGCATCGCATCGGTCATCACGCGCAACATCAACCGGTTCCGGCGAATCGGCTCCGAGGCCAGATAGGCCACCGATCCCGCCCCTGGAATCGCGGCAACGATCATAACCAACGGCGAATGAATGCCCGCCGCGCGTTTCCATGCGGATCGGTCGATCTTCCGGCGCAGAAGCATCGTGGTCGACCACCCCAGCGCGCCGGCCACCAGCATCGGGCGGATGATGCAGCCGAAGGGGAAACGGAGGGGAATGCTCAGCAGGATGTGACCGCCCAGATACGGCATCATCTGCTGGAAATCGGGCTGCGCGATCTGCTCGCGCAACAGCACCGTCTCGGTCTCCGAGAGCCGCCCTTCGGTTTCCCAGCGCGTCACGCCGGCATCGACCCAGCTCATCGCCTTGTCATTACCGCCGGTCCAGAGCGCCCGCCCCGTGCGGACGCCGGACCGAATCCCAAACCCTCCCGCCACGAAGGCGAAAAGACGATGCCAGAGACGGGGCTCGGAAGCGTGCCATTTGGCGACCTGCATTTCCGCGTCGTCGATCAGCGCGTGCAGCTCGGCCACCCAGGTTTCGCCCCTGGCGACCGTCATGGCCGCTTCTTCCCGCGCCAGATAGTCCCGGAGGACATCGAAGAACAGGTCATCGCAGAACGGCACCATCTGCCGGCGAATAGCGTGGCCCCAGGTCGAGCGCGACGCCAGCGGCGACACCAGTCCCGACTCCAGATCGACGATGCGGAAAGAGCCATCCGCAATCTGCAGCACGTTATCGACCGCACGCGGCTGGCGAGGGTCGATCTGCCAGGTCGGCAGTCCCGCTTCCTCGAACCTGGCGCGCAGATCGGTCAAAAAACGCTTGGCTGCCGCACGGTCGGAAGCGGCTTCTCCCTCCACGAATTCGCTGACCAGCGCCAGGCGCCCGTCGATCCGGTCCACACCGAGCGCGCCAGCGGTCAGACGCTGCCCGTACCAGTATTCAGTCAACATACCGGCCAGATTGCGGCGGTGGGCCGCGGCCCAAAGCGCGTGCGTGTTGGCAACATAGGGAAACGGGGCCTGAAACGCGAGCCAGTAGAGCGCGCGGGGAAGAAGCCCGGGTGCATAGACCTTGGCCACCGTCTCGCCCTGGAAGATCACCAGGCTCGTCAACGCGTGCGCATGCGGCGCGGCCTCGTCGTGCTCGAGCCATTGCGCCCTGATGAACGGCAGCCCATCGAGCGAACGGCTCCGGCGGGCGATCTCGTCCAGCGCGATCGCCAGCACGCCACCAAGCAACAACGCCCCGAGGACGTCACTCGGCCAATGCGCTCCCTGCCAGATCCGGCTGACCGACGTGGATGCCACGAGGATCACCGCACCGGCCTGCACCGCAAGCCGCAGCCCGCGATATTCGATCCGGCGGGCCAGCAGGAAGATCAGGCCATAGAAGAGCATCGCTCCTTCGACATGACCGCTTGGAAACGACCGCTCTTCGAAGTTGAGACTGGTGCGCTGCAGCTCGTCCAAGTGCGGGCGGGTGCGCACGACCAGCACTTCGCCGATGAGGGTATTGAACACCCCGCCAATGGGCATGAGCGCCATTGCCAGCGCCGCCGACCAGATTCGCCGGGTCGCCAGTGCCACGGTTGCCAGCGCCCAGAGCGTGATCGCCCCCACCGAGCCGGTCAGATAGCCAATCGTCTCGAAATACGATTCGAGCCCGGGAGCATTTGCTGTCTGGATACGGGTCATGAGCGGAAGATCGAAACCGGCCAATGGGCGCAGCATGGCGTCGATCAGCACGATCGAGAAGAAGACCGCCATCGCCGTCGCCACGTGGAGCCGCTCGATACGAGGCACGGGACGCCGGGGAGCCCCACTGCGCGCGCGCAGGAGATCCTGAACCATTATTGCCATGGGAACCTATCCTCACCAACGATCACGACGAACCATTACGTTTGGGCGGCTGCTCACAATCTATCCAGCCGCCCGGTTTGTGCTTATCCCCGATGTCCCGGCGCCACTATTGCCCTCCTCAGGGCAACCGGACCATCAGATCCATACAGACATTCTCTTCGTACCGGTCCGTCGTGACTATCGGTAAAATCACGTATTCGGCGACGTAGGGGTATGTAGGCCCGGACTCCGTAGGGATGGGTATACGCCGCCAAAGCTGAGCACCCCACGCGGACCCCACGCACGTACGACGCCACGCCTCCAGCTCCGTGAGGTCACGCCGTCAGACTCCAAACCGGGCCGAAAGCAGATTTGCCCGATTCACACTGCCTCCCGTACGGTCGTCGTTCCGGCAGCATGGCAAACGAGTGAGACCGAACAACGGAACCCGGAACGGCGTTACGACGCGACACTCACCGACGAGGCGGTTCCTTCTCGAAGGCCAGTACGGCAGGCTCGTTCTGTGCCTCGGTCTGCGACGCGACGCGCCGGACGCTGGTTCTGGGTCGATGGGACACCGCGCGTGAATGATTTTTAGATGCACCGAACAAATCTCTCGAGATCGGATAGGATGCCTTGACGCGCAGGTGCAAACCACAGCCGCAGGGTCGGTATTCCCTGGGGCGGGTTCGCTTACACGCGGGTGATGGTGGGACGACGCGAGCACACACTGGGTGCGCTCAAGATGAGAACAGGAGCTTCATCGTGGATCCAAAATGCTCGACGACTAAGGAAACGGAGGCCGGGGTCAATGTTGGTTCTCTGTCCGTAACTCGCCGGGCAATCCTGGGAGCAGCCGCCGCAGGTACGGCCACCTCACTACTGGGTGCCGGCACGGCGGCGCAATCCGGCGACGCAACGCCGCAGCCTGGTTCGAGCGGCAACCGCCCGAACATTTTGGTCATCATGGGGGATGACATCGGGTACTGGAATATTTCCGCCTACAACGCGGGCATGATGGGATATCAGACACCCAACATCGACCGTATCAGCCAGGAAGGCATTCGCTTCACCGACGCCTACGGTGAACAATCCTGCACGGCGGGCCGCGCAGCCTTCATTACCGGTCAGCATCCGTACCGTACCGGGCTGTTGCGCATTGGGTTGCCAGGCCAGGACCAGGGACTCGATGCCGAAGATCCAACGATCGCCCAGCTGCTCAAGCCGCTCGGCTACGCGACCGGCCAGTTCGGGAAAAATCACCTGGGTGATCTGAACAAGTTTCTGCCGACGGTCCATGGGTTCGATGAATTCTTTGGGAATCTCTATCATCTGAACGCCGAAGAAGAACCCGAGCACCCGGACTACCCGGACAATCCGCTCTTCGCTGCCAACTTTGGTCCGCGTGGCGTGCTCCACTCCTGGGCATCCGAGATCGACGATCCGACCGAAGACGCTCGTTTTGGACCGATCGGCAAGCAGATCATCGAAGATACCGGCCCACTGACCTCCAAGCGGATGGAAACGATCGACGAGGAGCTCCTGGAAGGCACGCTCGACTTCATGACTTCATCGACCGGGCACATGAATCAGAGCAGCCCTTTTTCGTCTGGTTCTGTCCGACCCGCATGCACATCTTCACCCACCTCAAGCCCGAATCCGACGGCGCAACCGGTCTGGGAATCTTTGCGGACGGCATGGTGGAACACGATGGTCACGTCGGCCAGTTGCTGGACAAACTCGATGAGCTGGGAATCGCCGACGATACCATCGTCATCTACACGACCGACAACGGCGCCCAGGTCTTCAGCTGGCCGGACGGCGGTACAACACCGTTCCGCAGCGAAAAGAACAGTATTTGGGAGGGCGGCTACCGCGTTCCCATGCTCGTGCGCTGGCCGGCACAGATCGAGAGTGGGCGCCTGTCGAACGGAATCTTTTCGTTGCAGGACTGGCTTCCGACACTCCTTGCGGCGGCCGGGGACCCTGGGATCAAAGAGGATCTGCTCCAGGGCCACGCTGCCGGGGAAGGAACGTTCCGGGTTCACCTGGATGGGTACGACCAGCTTGCACATTTGACCGACGGAGCCGAATCCGCCCGCACAGATTTCTACTACTTCAGCGATATTGGGGATCTCGTCGGATTCCGATACGATCGCTGGAAGCTGTTATTCATGAACCAGGAGTTCACCGGTATGGATGTCTGGTTCGAATCCTACGACGAGCTCCATACGCCACGTTTGGTCGATTTGCGCACAGATCCATTCGAACGCGCCATTGACGACGCCGGTGGATACGAGCTCTGGCTGCTGCAGCATCTCTTTTTGGCGACGCCGATGATGGCGCAGGTCAACTCGTTCCTCTCCACATTCGAGGAGTTCCCTCCACGCAATGCGGCGCCGCCGGCCGGCTGATCCACAATCGATACCCGGGAGCTCCCAAATCGGGGGCTCCCGGGCGTCTCGCTCAATCGGCGAGCGCCAGCTCGCGGGCACGGGCAAGCGCCGCGATGCCCTCCGCATTCAACGGATCGATATTGGCGATGATGTGATCGACCCCAGCCATCCGGTAGGCACGCAGGCCTTCGGCAATTTGCTCCACCGTACCCGCGAGCATCTTCTGTGGATCGACCGGTTCCTCGGACGGTCCAAGCAGCTCATCGAATCGCATCACAACGCCAACGGTGAATTCGATCTCGCTGACATCACGACCGATTGCCTCGCAGGCCGCGGTCAGATTGGCACGGTCGGTCTCGGTTGCCGAGACATCGCCCCACCAGCAGGTGTTGTAGGCATCGGCATGCTGAGCGACCAAACGCATCATGCGAGGCTGTTTGCCGGCGATGAGCAGGGGAATGCGCCGGGTCGGTTTGGGCAGCATGATGCAGTTCGGCGCCGACACATAGTCGCCCGTGAAGTCGACCACGCCCTCGTGCACCAGCGGGCCGATGATCTTCGTTGCTTCCTCGAACTGATCGACCTTGTGCGAGAAGTTCAGGCCAAATGCCTCGAACTCGGCGGGATGCCAGCCCGCGCCGATCCCAAGCGTAAGCCGGTGGTTGCTGACCTCATCCAGCGTGATAGCCATCTTGGCAGTCACCGCAGGATTGCGAAACGCCGTGCACAGCACCAGAGTCCCCAGCGCGACCCGCTCGGTGGCCTCCGCCAGCGCCGAGGCAATGGTCCACCCCTCCCAAACTCCTTGCGGATCTTTCCCTTCGAAGTGATAGAGCAGATGGTCGTAGATCCAAACGGAATCGAGCCCAATGTGCTCGGCGGCAATCGCATTCGTGCGGATCGCCTCATACGGCGGTGGAGACCCGATCGCTTCGTCCTCGCCGAGTAACAAGATGACGCCGACGTGCATACATAAACCCCTATCGTGATGTGGTCATCGAAATTTCAAACGTGGTTAGCGAGAAACGCCGCTTTGGTATCCTACCCCGGCAGCGTACCGGAAGAGCCAAGCGTGCTTGCCGGGGTGACATCATCATAGGAAAGGCTCGCGGATGAGCGCACCTACGCCCGTGCTCGAAGTACGGGGAGTTTCCAAATCGTTTGGCGCCGTGCGAGCACTCGACAACGCCAGTCTCCAGGTCTTTCCGGGACAAATCGTCGCCCTGATCGGAGACAACGGCGCTGGGAAGAGCACCCTTATCAATTGCATGACCGGCGTCTTTCCGCCCGATAGCGGGGAGATCCTCTTCGACGGGCAACCGGTTCATCTGCACTCCCCGCAGGACGCGCGCAATCTCGGAATCGAAACGGTCTACCAGGATCTGGCCGTCGCGCCCCATCTCGATTCGGCCGCCAATATCTATCTCGGCCGCGAGGCGATGAAACCAGGCATTCTCGGCAAGCTCGGTTTCCTCGACAACAAGTTCATGATGGAAGAAACCGCGGGCGAGCTGAAACGGTTGCGCGTCCGCATCCCAGATCCACGGCGGCGCGTCTTCACCCTTTCCGGCGGACAGCGTCAAAGCGTAGCCGTGGCGCGATCGGTGAAATGGGCCAGCAAGGTCGTGATTATGGACGAGCCGACCGCTGCCCTGGGCGTGGCGCAATCGCAAATGGTGCTGGACCTGATGCGCGAGGTGCGTAATTCCGGCATCCCCGTCATTTATGTCAGCCACAACATGCCGCATGTCTTCGAAGTCGCCGACCGCATCATGGTGCTTCGGCTTGGGACGGTGGTCACCGAGCTCGATCCGAAGACCGACACGATCGACCAGGCAGTGGGATGGATGACCGGATCGACCACCATGTCGTCGTCGGCGGGGAATGAGGCAGCGTAGATGAGCGATCTTCAGCAGATTCAGAATCCTGCGCCTGAACCGCTTCCCGAGCTCTCGTTTCGCGACCAGCTCAAGGAACGGTTCGATTTCGCCTGGACCTACATCCTGGTGGTGCTCGTCGGCTTGATCGTGATCTTCACGATCTGGCATGGAACCAAGTTCTTCGACCGGACAAACTTCCGCAACATCGCGCTCGACTCCTCTCAGTTGATGCTGCTTGCCGTCGGAATGACCTTTGTCATCATCACCGCCGGCATCGATCTGTCATGCAGCGCGGTTCTGGTCTTTTCCGCGGTCGTGGGCGCCAAAGTCATGTCCCGGCTCTCAGGCAGCCCGGAAGAAGTGCGGCTCTACGAATTCCCAAACCAGCACATCGGCATTCCCGTTGGATTGGCGGCGGCCGTCCTTTGCGGACTCCTCTGGGGCACCTTCAATGGACTCGTCGTTACCAAGCTCCGCCTTCCACCATTCATCGTGACCCTCGGTACCCTGGGCATGGCGCTGGGATTGGGACAGATCGTTTCCGGTGGCCAGACCGTCCCCTATGTTCCCTATGACGTGCAGACCTGGGTCGGCGCGCGCCGCTTCTTCGGATGGCTGCCGCTCCTGGTCGTCATCACGACCGTCGTCGTCGTCCTGGCCATCATCATCTTGAGCATGACCAGGTTCGGCCGCTATACCTTTGCGATCGGATCGAATCAGGCGGCCGCCCGCCGGGCCGGTATCAATGTCGACCGGCATCTGATCAAGGTCTATGCGCTCAGCGGTACGATGGCGGGCATGGCCGGCGCGTTCGAGGTAGCCCGGTTTGCCACCGCGTCGACCGCGGCACACTCGGCGGACAATCTGAACGCGGTCTCGGCCGTCGTGATCGGCGGCACCAGTCTCTTCGGAGGAATGGGGTCGATCGTCGGTTCGGTCATCGGCACTTTTATTCCAACGGTGCTGCGCAATGGGTTGATCATTGGCGGAATCAATCCGTTCTGGCAGCAGGTCGCCATTGGCGCCATTCTGATCGCCGCGGTCTATTTCGACCAGCGGCGGCGCAAGGCATCGGAGCGAATGTGACGTTCGCCCGGCTGCCTGCCGACTAAACTATGGGTGTTCCGTGGCAACCGTAGCCACACGCGACAAGCTCCCGATGAAAGGAGTACGTATGACCAAGCGGTCGGATATGTGTTTCAAGTTCAACCGTCGTGACCTGATGAAAGCCGGCGCGGCGACAGCAGCCGTCACGGCTATCGGCGGTCTCAACTACACCCCGGTTGGGGCACAGGAGACCAAGAAGGTCACCCTCATCCAGGGTATCCAGAACGACCAGTTCTACATCTCGATGGCCTGTGGCGCGCAGCAAGCCGCCAACGAGCGCGGTCTCGAGCTCGAGGTCCAGGCCGGTGAGAAGTGGGACGCATCGATCCAGACCACCCTGCTCAACGCGGTGGTGCAGTCGGATCCGGACGCAATTCTCATCGCCCCGAATGACCGGGTGGCCATGATCTCGCCGCTTCGCGACGCGAAGGATGCCGGTATCGCCGTCTTCACGGTCGACACCTTCATCGAGGACGACAGCATCGCCCTGGCCAACGTCGCGTCCGACAATATTCTGGGCGGACAGATGGCGGCCGATGCACTGGCCGAGCTGATCGGCGAGACCGGGAAGGTCTACGTCTCGAATACCATTGCCGGCACGTCGACCACCGACCAGCGCCAGCAGGGTTTCGAAGAGCAGATTGCCACGTACGAGAACATCGAGTACATCGGCAACGACTACAACAACAACGACCCGACCACCGCGGCGTCGCAGACCAGTGCCCAGCTCCAGGCGCATCCGGATCTGGCCGGTATCTTCGGCACCAACCTCTTCAGCGCCCAGGGCGCGGCCGCAGCCGTCAAGGATGCGGGCAGGACCGGTGAGATCAAGATCGTCGGATTCGATGCGGGCCCGCAGCAGGTTGCCGACCTTCAGGCAGGTGTGGTCGACGCGCTCATCGCCCAGCACCCGTACGACATCGGCTACCAGGCCGTCAACCTGGCCGCCGATTATCTGCTCGACGGCGCCGAGCCGGCCGAGAAGGTCTTCACCACCGGCTACTCGGTGGTCACTCGGGACAACATCGAGGATCCCGAGATCGCTCGCTATCTCTACGTCTCGGACTGCTCCGAGCTTCCGGAGACCGAGGCCACTCCAGCCGGCTGATCGACGTTCGATCGCAGCAATTCTTCGAGGCAGGCTCTCCCGAGCCTGCCTCGTTTCCATTGAGGAATTAGGAGCTGGGATGTTTCCGGACAACACGTTTCTGAGGTTCAAAGGTCGATCTGAACGTTGAATTCAGTTGTTCGGATCTTCTCAGGGCTCAGGACCCAAGACACAAGTCATTCGTTCCTAACTCCCAAATCCTAACTCCGAACTCCCCACACGGAGACCCATGGCCGAACCGCGAAGCTATCGCCACGTCCTGAGTAACACTCAGTTCAGAAATCTCTGGGCCGGAACGACGTTTTCCGGGTTGGGCGAAGCCATCGGCCAGGTGGCGCTTCCGTTGCTCGTCTATGACATGACGAGCTCGGCGGCCTTGATGAGCGTCATTTTCGTGCTACAAATGGCGCCGCGTGCGCTTCTGTCGCCGTTTGCCGGTGTGGTGGCCGACAATCTCGACCGCCGCGCGATCATGCTTGCGGCGAACACCCTGCGCGGCATAGCGGTCGCCTTCATTCCCTTTGTCGAGAGTCCGGCCCAGCTCGGCGCGATCGCCGTCCTGCTCGGACTGGGACAAACCTTCGCCATGCCGGCCAGTCTGGCGGTGCTCCCAACGATCGTGACCAAGGAGACGTTGGTTCCATCTCTCTCCCTGGTCCAGGTGACGGGTTCGATCACACGTATCGTCGGTCCCGCGCTTGGCGCTGCAATTGTTGGATTGGTCGGCCCGCGGCCGCCGTTCTGGCTCCAGGCGGTCTGCTACGGCATTGCCATCTTCTGGAACTGGCGGCTCGTTCTCCCAGAGCGCGTTCGTCCGTCCAGTCACGCATTTGGGTCGATCGCGCGGAATGCGGCCGCAGAGATACGGGTTGGGTTCCGAACGATCTGGACCACCCCCATCCTGCGCGGAGTCTGCCTGACCGAAGGGCTCTGGTCGCTCATCTTCGGCGTCCTCTCGATCACCATGGTCGTCTACTTCGAGGAGACGCTCGATCTTGGAACCCGCGCCGATTTCCTCTTCGGACTCTCGGCCGTTGCCATGAGCTCTGGAGCGGTCATAGGGGCATTGAGCGCCAGTCGGCTCGAACGCCGAATCAGCCGGGCGAACATGCTCTTCCTCGGCTATCTCGGACCGCTGCTCCTGGTGCCAGTGGTGCTGGTTCCCCAGCCAGCGACGCTCTATATCTTGGTGTTCATCTTCGGCGTCGCCGACGCCTGGGCGGTCATCTCGATGCAGGCCTATATGGCGGAATGGACCGCGGACGAGCTCCGCGGCCGGGTCTACGCCATCTGGGGTGGGGTGATTGCCGCCTCGGCATTGGTCGCATTTTCGATCGTCGGCTGGATCACCGACGCACTCGGACCGCCACGTACGATCGCGCTCACCGGACTCATCGTCGGGCTGTCCGGGCCCATCGGTCTGGTGCTGACCGGCGCCCTCCGTTCGGTGCTGACCGGCACTCCACCCGATCCCATCCGATCCGACACGCCAAAGTAGCCAGGCAGACATTCCTTCCCACCCAATCGGTTAGAATCTGGCGCATGCAGGTCCGGTCGATGACCGGAATGGGTTCACCACGTCGAGGGAGCGCATGGCCATTCTCAGCCGATCGAAGATCAATCCGGGTCAGCCCTGGTGGACCCTGAATCGGACCAAGCCGGTCCCGAAGAAGATCGATGGCTGGCGATTCTCGCTCAAAGGCTCGCCGCGTCACTATGAGGACGTGCTGCGGATCATCGAATCCGACCCCAAGGCCACGGTCTATTTCGGCGAGGCGTTGACGTACGAGCGCGGCGCCGGTGTGGCGCTCTGGCGTATCAATGCCGAGAGCTTCGAATGGCTGCCCAAGCTCTACAACTGGTGGGCCGAGACGGAACGGATCGAACCGGTCGTATCGACCTTCTACCTTTATCTGCCATCGAACAACAAATATCCGGCCTTCGATTTGCGATCGTCCACACCGGTCGAGGTCGAGCGGTACATCAGGACGTACGCCCCCCAATCCGAGGCCGAAGCGCAAGCGCAATCCCGGCGCATCTAGGGCGTGGTTGAAACGGTCCTGCGTCCTGAGCCCTGGGTCCTGCGACAATCCGGGCGGCTGATGCCGGAGCGTGGACGGACGGATTCCGGGCCGGTCCAGCGGGGGCGGAGCCACGTCGTCGAGTGTTCAAACACGCCCGAGTGGGAGCGGGATAGCCTATGGCGCGATCCGAACCAGTTGCCGGTTCGAATGGCCGGCCCGTAGCGCCCCCATTGATGGCGACCTTGGCACATGGTGACGCGCGCACCGTTGCCATGTTCATATCCGCGACAGTATTACCCGGGTTCCGTATCGATCCCCGTCCCAGGTCCTCTCTACACAAAAACAACCGCCCCGAAAATCCGAGGCGGTTGTATCTTGGGTCGTCCCTTTGGGAGTCCTGGTTCGTTCGGATGCCTCAATCAGCAGTGGCTTTGGATTCTGTACGCATAACGGTCTCGATCTCGACGATCGGGAGTCGCTCTGGATGCACCTTCCAGCAATCAGCTACTGACTCGGTCGCCTGACAACAAGCCGCTTCCGTTTCTCCATGAATCGCCCAGCCGACATTGCAGCGCCACGACGGCTGACCGGGGTGAACTGGATTCGAACGACTTCTGGCAAGCATGGGACAACCGAACTGACCCGTTTCCTCCACCGGCTCTTCGACGACGAAGAGCCCGCGCCGGCCGCGGCTCATAGTTGACACCTTCCCGTGCCCGTGCGCTCCCGCCGCCCGGCTGCGTATCTCGCCTGTTGGAGTTCGGTACGAAATCGAACATATCGAGCGGTATACGTCGTTTCGGCGAAGCTCGTCGATCGAGTGCACGCCGCTACGTCAGCCAGCATTGAGAGATGGGCATCGCACGTCCGATACTGCCCATGACCCCAGTATACACAACCCCTTCATCGCCACTTCAGGGATTCCGCCGCAGCTTATGTCCTGTTCTGCGGGCAATCGTCCTGAGACCACCGGCCGTACGCCTCGCCCCAGCTTTCAACAGATAGATCGAGGTGTCGCGCACCGTCCGTAGATCGTCGCCGAAATCCTCCGGTCGCAATCCAGCCCGGTCCAGATGCTCCAGACGCACATCCTCTGGTGTTTGAGCAAGCGCGAACCGCAATCCGAGCAACGCCACCAGAAGATCGTCGAGCTGCCCAAGCACAGGGATGAACCCAGGAATCAAGTCGATTGGGGAGATGACATACGCACCACCGACGACAACCGCACTCCGCGCGTCCAGCGGCACACGATCGTCGCGGACCATGTTCGCGGCCAGGCGACCGTAGCGCGGCAACCTGCGCGCGCTGATCTTGAAGCGCTCCATCACGAGATCGCGCTCGGTCCTGGGGATAGGTGGCTCTTCGAATTGGGAGGCGAATTCGTCACTCATGATGCGCTCCCCGGCCGGTCACTTGCGGCCACAATCGCCGGGGCGGCCTGCGGTTCGGTCGGGAACGGCCCCTGCGCCTGCTCGATCCACTGTTTCATGATGGGGCACAGATGACCGGCGCCCACGATTGGCTCGGTCACGCCAGCAAATGGCAAGGATGCAGGATGAGACGTGAACGCCGCTGCGGACCACCCAGGCCGCCATGGTTGCCGACAAGCTCTTCGAACGCGGCCACCTCCTCCGTTTCCGGGTCGAACATGCTGTTCACATAGAGATCCGGCGCATTGTCGAACCGGTTCGCGCGGCGGAGGTGATCGGCCGCGAACGGTCCGAAATTCGCCAGTGGATTGACTCCGGCAATGTGGTCGTTGTCGAGATAGTAGACTCCGTCTACGCCAAACACGACTCCGCCGTCCACACTCGAATTCGCCAGAATAAAGCCGATTCCCGGATGCGTCATCAAGCCCGGGATCAGCCCGGGATAGTGCTCAGAGATCTCCTCGACCGTGAGCCGGTGCGGAATCCGGGGGAAAGAGATCAACCCCAGATTCCCCGAGGCCAGGACCACGACATCGGCCACACCCTCTTTGAGATTCGATTCGACCTGGGAATCGATATCCGTGGAGCGTCCCAGATGGACATTGCCATTCCGCGAGCGGCTCTTGAGCATCCGGCCTGCCAGCGCTCCCGTGCGGCCATCGGACTTGACCGCCTGGGTAACCGCCATGCTGATATTGCCAAGCGCTTCCTGCGAATCGAGAATGGCCGCCACACTGGCGCCCTCGCCAATGAATTCCTGCACCACATCATCCAGGGTCTTGCCAAACCGCTGTTTGAAGGTCGCGCCCTGGCTCTGTCCGTGATCGCTCAGCAGGAAGAAGTGCACCGGCCGGGGCGCCCTGGCAGCGGCCCGCTCCAGCCCCTCCAGCATCTGGTCCATGACGCGCAGCATCTCCAGACCGTCCGTGCTGCGGATATTCGAATGATGGGCGATTTCGTCATAGCTGAAGATTGTGTAATACGCCGAGGGGAGACCACGCATGATGTCCGCCGTCGCCACGAACCGGCTTCCCTCGAGCATCACGGTCGATGTCGTCGCGCGCGTCAGCACGTATTTGAAACGCCGCGGTCCACGCGGGAGTTCGTTTTTGCGCCGTTGTTGCCAGCTTTGGATCACTTCGCGGCCGCAATCGGCAACGAAGAGTCCGAAGGTTCGGGGCAGCAGATACGGATTGGCAAGGTAGGCAAGATAGGAGGCGTCCTTGCCAAGTTTCGAAACCGCAACCTTACTGAAGGTCGCCATCGAATCGGGCGCGTCGCCGGAAAAGACATTGAAGCGGCTGCCGCCACCGTGCACCAGCAGTCCATCCCCGGTCGACAACTCCTGTTCGATCATGTCGGCGGTGCGCATCGAGCTGGAGACCATAAGCTGACCGCGCGGTTTGTCCCACCAGCGAAATGCCGGAATATTGTGGTTGGTGCCAAGCAGAAGGCCGGCCTGGCTAGCCGATGTCTGCGAGGAAAGATCGGGCTCCCAGCTGGTCAGGACATGCCGCCCCGATTCCATCCAGCGTTTCACGGTAGGCATATAGCCTTCGCGGACCGCCCGTTGCAGAACGTCGACGGAGAGACCATCGAATTCGATGAACAACAGCGCCGGCTTGTCTGAGGTGATCTTGTTGTTTTCGTAACTGCGACGCAGTTGATCGGTGACAAAACGCTCGTAGCCAACCTCGTCGTTGAGCGAGAAGATGGCGCCGACCAGCGTGCCAAGAAACGTCACCCCGAGCGTGACCCAGAGTGCCGTCTCCCATCCATTGATATGCACCCCCTCGATCCCAAGCGCACTGAGCAGATCTGGGGCCAGCCAAACAAAAAACGCGGAAAAGACAAAAGCAAACAATGGGAAGACGAGCGGGTGGATCAACCGGGCGAACCGGTAGGCAAGCCCCAGAGCCAACCCTGGGACGATCGACATGATCAATGCCATGCCAACCAGCCCAGCCCAGCCATCGATGGCGTAGCCGTCGAGGATCCAATTGAGCAGCGCCAGCCCGACCATATTGATCACGACGGTGCCGACAGAGTATTGGAGCGTGCGACTAAGCATCGATTCCCTCGCAGAAAGACTGTGTCAAGATGTGGTGCGAACGACGTCGTTCGGCTGATTTTCCACGGTCGGACCAGAGATGGTCAATGCGCCGGCACGATTTGCGAGAGAAACCAGCCACAGAGACCCAGCCCCTTGCTCCGATCCCTGGACGCTGGACCTCAACCGATAGGGTCGGCCCAATCCATCAACCACTCGTCCCGAAATGGCATATCGGCTGGAGCCTGGGCACGCACCCGCGCCAGATCGAGCGGCACGGCCCGCAACGAGACGTCGATTGCGCCATGCTCGACTGTGACGATGGCATATTCAGCCCAGGGCGGCGCGCTATTGGGCCGGTCGATCCGCGTGCGGCAGAAGGTCATGCCCACGCTGCCGGGATTGATGAGCCATTGTTCACCGAAACGGCGCATGAGCTGGGTGTGCGTGTGCCCACCGGCCAGCAACGTCGCAGTCGAACCTTCGATCGCCTCAGCCAGGTCTTCCGGGCTCGTCGACCGGTCGATGATCTCCATATTGGACCTGGGCGAGCCATGAAAGCAGAGCAACCGCACCCCAGAGCCAAGATCGAGCTCGATGGTTGGCACGAAGGTCCGGGCAAAGGCCAACTGGCGCTCTTCGAGCTGCCGTTGCGTCCAGAGAATGAGATCGCGCATCAGCGGTCGCTCCTCGATCTCCACCACCCGGGCGGGATCGGTGAAGAGCTCGACATCGGCATTCCCCAGAATCACGGGACAGCCAAGCGTCTCCAGCAGATCGAGCGATCCGGCTGGGTCCGGTCCCATCACCGCACAATCGCCGAGACAGACGATCCGGTCGGGCGCATCACGCGCGAGGGCCGCAAGCACCGTTTCGAGCGCGACCCGGTTTCCATAGACATCCGAAATCAATCCAACGCGCATCAGGCATTCTCCGTTACGGTCCGGGGTCCAAGTCCGCCCGGTACGACGATCCCGGCGACGACGACCAGCATCAGGAATGGAAAGACAACGAACGGAGCGCTGTAGCTCAACGCATCGGCAATCGCACCTGCCACGATTGGCCCGATAACCCGGCCGAGATCGCTGGTCTGCCGGAGGGATCCCACCGCCCGGGAGCCGGCTCCCCCACGATGCAACACAATATCACCCCCGGAATTGACCGCCCCCACCATACCAGCGCCATACAAGGCGAGCGGCAACCCAAGCAACCAGACCGAATTCGCGAGCAGGATCCCCGCGCTTCCGGCCGCGGCGATGAGCAACGAGCTTACCAGCACCCGGGATGGCCCAAACCGGCCGATTGCCCGGCTTACCGGCACCGCTGCGGCCAGGTGGGTAATCGTAATGATCAAGAGAAGATTGGCCGTGGCGGTGGGACTGGCATCGAACTGCCGCTGCGCATAGAGCGGCACGATGACCCAGATCGAGTAGTTACAGAAGACCAGAAAGTTGATCGCCAGGGGCGCCAGATACGTCCGCAAGGGGACGATCACCCCAGCTACGGTAGACGTATGCTCCACCGGCCGCAATGAGCGGCGGGCGACGCTGGTGCTGACAATTGGCAAAATCGTCAGCACGACACCGAGCATCGCCGAAAGGACGAAAATCGATCGCCAACCGTAGCTTCCGGTCAGCAGCCCACTGCTCTGCAAGCCGATCACGCTGCCGATCGTGGATGCGATGCCATACAGCGTCATTGCTACACCCCGGCCCGGCCGCGCGGATAGGATCGAGCGCAAACCAGCGTTCACCAGCAAGGCAATGCCCACCCCCTGCAAGGCGCGTCCGGCATAGAGCACCTCGATATTGGGGGCGACTGCGTTGGTCACGGAACCCAACACCATGACCAAGCCCCCGATCGATGCCACCCGCGGGGATCCGGCGGTATCGAGAAACCGGGCAGCCGGGAAATTGCCAAGCAACCGTCCCAGGAAGAAGAAGGAGACGGTCAGTCCGACCGCCTTGGCCGAAAGCAAGAAGTCGTCTTGGATGGCCGGCAGCGCCGGGGACATGACGTCGGTCGACCAGAGGGTGAAGGTGACGAGCGCGAGGGCAAAGCGGAACGAGATAAAGGGCTGAGCAGGAGGTTGCCGTATGACTCGTGCCACGTTCGACGCGTCGTCCGAATTGGCTGCCCGCGACACGGGTTGTCCCTCACCGATCTCTGCCGCGGAAACGCGGACACCATGACGCGTATTCTTTCATCATGACCGAGACACAGGTGACCACACATCCAGAATCGCATCGGGGGAAAACGGTTGGCACCGGCTTTCCGGTTGTCACCATGCTGCGAGACACGCTCTACGACATTGTTCCCCTGGCCGATGCCGAGCTCCGGTTGATCGATTCGCAGGCGTTTCTGCGACTGGAACGCATTCAACAGCTGGGGTTCGTCTCCCGCGTCTGGCCGGGCGCCCGCCATACCCGGTTCGAGCACTCGATCGGTGTCTTTCATCTGGCGCGGCAAGCGGTCGAGCACTTGCGCGCGCGCGCGGACGCAGTCTGGATTACCGACGAAGACGCCCGCACGCTCTGCGCCGCGGCCCTCTTGCACGATATCGGTCACTATCCCTTTTCCCATGCCATCGAAGAGCTTGGCGACCCGGTCGTCTCGCACGAACGGGTCGGACGGCAGATCGTGCTAGGCCCGGAGATTGCCCCCATCTTGCGCGACGCCTGGGGTGTCGATCCGGAACGGGTCGCGACGATCATCGATCCCGCCGGATATCAGCTCCATCCGGCCGATGCGCTGCTTCGCGGCATCCTGTCCGGACCGCTGGATGTCGACAAGCTCGACTACCTGCCCCGCGACGCGCGCGCGTGTAGCGTGCCGTATGGCGGCGTCGACACGGCCCGCTTGATCGCCTCGCTCATTTTCGCCACGCCACCCGCGGAGGCGCAGCCGCGTATCGCGGTCGACGCCAAAGGGGTCAGCCCCCTGCATTCGCTCATCAACGCCCGCCAGGAAATGTTCGACAACATCTATTGGCATCACACCAATCGCGCTTGTATGGCGATGCTGCTGCGCGCGGTCCAGGACGCCATGCTGGCCGGTGCGATCGAAGCGAATGAGCTGACCAACAACGACGATGCCTCGCTGCTGGCGCTCATGCTCAGGTTTCGCATGCCAGATACAACCCGGCGGCTGGCCAATGCGCTCCACCGGCGCGAGATCCACAAACGCGCCGTCGAGATCAGCGCCCAGGCATCCGACCTCTACCTGCGAATCGGCGATCTGTTCCATACACCGGAGCGCCGGCGAGCGGTCGAGCTCGGGATGACCCGGAGACTCGAAGCAATCGTCGGAACCCCGCTGCCCGATGAGACGATCCTGATCGATATCCCCAAACCGGAACGGTGGCGCACCGACGTCTGGGTCTGGTTCGAACGGCAACCGGTCGGATTCCGCCGCCTGATGCCGTGGCGCGAGGTCGTCGGGCTGGGGGACGACGATTTCAAGCGCTTCGAAGAGCATCGCCGTCTCGTCCGCATCATCGCCTCGGCTCCCCATCGTGACGCCGTCGCCGCCCACTGGGAAACCCTCCTCTTCCCCGAGCTTGGAGGGGCGTTCTAGGAGTTGGGAGTTGGGATTTAGGAGTTCGGGAGCTCCCGAACAACGACCGTCTCCTGATCAAGGGTCGATGCGAATACCGCGCTCGGTTGTCCAGATCTTCGCAGGACTCAGGACCCGGAACTCGGGACCTTCGTTCCCAACTCCTAGATCCCAACTCCTAACTCCCCCGTCCTCAGGTACACTGCGCGCGTGAACGAGCAGGATTCCGCCGAGATTATCGAAGTCGACCGCCCGGTAACCGATCCGGAGATCGAGCTGGCGGTTACCCAGGAGCCGGACGAACCGGAGGGTTCGTCCAACCCCGATTCCTGGCTCCAATGGGCCATCATCATCGGTCTGCTGGCGCTCCTGCTCATCTGTGCCATCCTGATCCTGATCGGCTGGAACAACCGGTAGCAGGCAGCAGGCAGCAGGCAGCAGGCAGCAGGCAGCAGGCAGCAGGCAGCAGGCAGCAGGCAGCAGGCAGCAGGCAGCAGGCAGCAGGCAGCGAAGTATCGAGTAACTGAGTGTCGGCGGTAGAAACGCAATACGGTCCGGGATTGCGCTGATCCCCGGACCGTTTGCTTTTCTGATCTGTTTCAGGCTGGAACGTGCCCGAGAAACCGAGCCCGTCGGTCTTCTCCGGCCGCCGGACTCCGCGCTCCGGACTAGAAAATCGGCCGCGTGACCGCGCCCTCGTTCGCCTGGGTGACCAACGAGGCGTACTTGGCCAGGACGCCCTTCTTGTACCGTGGTTCCGGCGGCGACCAACCCTTGAGACGCTCGGCGATCTCCTCGTCTGACACCTCGATGTTCAGTCCGCGATTGTCGATGTCCATGACCACCATATCGCCTTCATGCACCGCGGCAATCGGTCCGCCCACGAACGCCTCCGGCGCAACGTGACCCGACATGAGCCCCTTGGTTGCCCCCGAGAAGCGACCGTCGGTGACCAGCGCGCAGGAACCGCCCAGCCCCTGACCAATCATGGCCGCAGTGATGGCCAGCATCTCCTGCATACCCGGACCGCCCTTCGGTCCCTCATAGCGGATGACCACCACATCGCCGTCATTGATCTTGTTGGCGTAAACCGCCTCCAGGGCGTCATGCTCCGAGTCAAAGACCCGCGCCGGTCCACGATGGTACGGCCGCTCGTAACCAAAGATCTTGATGACCGCGCCATCGGGGGCGATATTGCCCTTGAGGATGACGAGTCCGCCCGAATCCTTGATCGGCTTGTCGACCGTGACGACAACGTCCTGACCCGGGGTTTCGACCGCGTCCGACGCCTCGGCCTCGAACGTGACGCCGCTGGCGGTCAACAGATCGCCACGCAGCTTGCCACCTTCGATCATGCGCTTGGCAACCAGTGGCGTGCCACCAGCCTTGTCGAGATCGGCGGCGGCATAGCGACCGCCCGGCATCATGTCGCAGATCAGTGGCGTCCGGCGGGAGATCTCGTCGAAGTCGTCGATCGAAAGCTCGACTCCCGCCTCATCGGCCAGCGCGAGCAGGTGCAGGACCGCGTTGGTCGAGCCGCCACTGGCGGCCACACCGGCGATCGCATTCTCGAATGCTTCCCGAGTGAGGATGTCGCGCGGCTTGATCCCGTTGCGGAGCAGGTGCATGATCATCTCACCTGCCTGGCGGCCGACCTCCATCTTCCGTGGATTGACGACCGACTGCTTGGTCCCTTCACCGGCTTCGTACTGTTCCCAGGAAACGGCCGGTGGGGAGGCCGACCCAAGCGGCGAGAGTCCGATGAACTCCATGGCCATCGCCATGGTGTTGGCCGTGTACTGACCGCCGCAGGCGCCATGAGACGGGCAGGCATGATCCTCGATCAGCTTGAGCGCCTCGGCGCTCATCTTGCCGGCCTTATGCGCGCCGATGGCCTCATAGACCGAACGCACCGTCGCCTCGTGCATCTCACCGTCGATCTCGACCTCACCGGGGAGAATCGTGCCTCCGTAGACGACGAAACCGGGAACATTCACCCGCGCCAGCGCCATCGACAATCCGGGAAGCGTCTTGTCACAGGCGCCGAGCCCGATGATCGCGTCGAACATATGACCGCGCGCAACCAGCTCGACCGAGTCGGCAATCATCTCACGGGAAATGAGCGAGGTCTTCATCCCCTCGGTGCCCATGGTGATCCCGTCCGAGATGGAGACCGTGTTCATCTCCATGGGGAACCCGCCGGCTGCTTTCACGCCTTCCTTGACGGCATGCGCCAGTGTGCGCAAGCCGAAGTTGCACGGCATCGTCTCGATCCAGGTATTGGCAATGAGGACCATCGGCTTCTTGAGATCCTCATCGGTCAGCCCGATACCCTTGAGCATCGCGCGGGCGCCGGCACGCTCGACCCCGTCGAGGATATGACGGCTCTGATGCCGCACATCGAATGCACCACTCTGGTGCCCGTTCGACCCATTCTTAGACGCCATCGTCGATCCTTCCTCGCTGTTTTCGCTCCAGTACAGACATTCTGCCCTCGATCAGAATAGTGATTAGTTTCGCATAGCCAGTGGCGGATCCGGCGTCACGCTTTACCGGCCGGGCATAGTGGACGGCCGGGACCGCGCCGGCAACGCCAACAGCAACAATCCGGCCATCAGCAACGCGATACCAAGCCATTGCAACCCGGAAAGCCGCTCTCCAAGCCAGACGACTCCCAGAAATGTGGCCGTCAACGGCTCCATCAGGGTCAGCGTTGCGGCGGTGGCCACCGGCACCAGGGTCAACCCGAGACCGAAGAGATGGTACGGAAGCGCATTCGTCAATAACCCCAGATACAACGCGACGACCGCGCCCCGAGGCTCCAGTACCCACCGCCAATCCCCCGTGAAAAAGACTGGGAGGAGCATGACGGCGGCAACGCAGAAGATCGCGGCGGTGACATCGACGGCATCGTGCCCCTGTTCGATCAGCAGTTTGCTGACCGTCACATAGATGGCATACCCCGCCCCACCCAGAAGCCCGAAGAGCAAGCCGAGCGGATCGCCGCCAACCGAATCCGCTGTACCCAGCACCATCATGGCAGCGCCAGCGATCGCCAGCACCGTCGCGACGGCCCACAGACGTCCGGGACGCTGGTGCAGGAAGCGCGCGCTCAGGATGCCAGCAAAAACTGGGGCGACTCCGATGGTCAGCATGGTGCTGACGGCCACACCTGCACGGTCGATAGCGGTGAAGAAGGCGAGCTGTCCGCCCGCGACCCCGATTGCCCCAATCAGAACCAGCAACCAGCGCCACGACGGCCGCCTGCGATTTCGGCCATCGATCAGCGCAAAGACGAACAGGGCCAACGCCCCGATGATGACGCGGATAGCGCCGATCGACTGGGCATCGGCCGATTCGGGCGCGTAGGTGCTGGACGTCCCCGAGGTCCCCCAACAGATCGTTGCCAGCAAGACCAGCAGTAGTCCACGTCCCATGCAGCCGGCGTACCCATCACGTTCGCAAGATCGAAACAATTCCGTCCCGGCACGATCCAGGACGAGCGAATGCTACCGGGAATGTCGTTCGCCCAGATGACGGGATGCAGAGGAAGGAGCTCGTGTCGAATCCCGGCACAGCCAGGCGACAACAGGGTGAAACCGGCTCATCGAGGAGGAAGAGCAATGTCGAACAATCAACCGATCAGCGTCAAGAATATCGATCGCTACGGCAACCCGCCGCTCGAGTGGAGCACGGTGCTGGAACGGCTCGAGAATCCGGCGACCGAGGGGGCCGAGCAGGTGTCCTACCTGGGCACGGTCTCACCGGAGGGCGCGCCGCATCTCACCGGCATTGGGTCACTCTGGCACGACGGTCAGATGTATTTCACAAGTGGCCCGGGCACGGCAAAGTCACGGTATCTCGACCGCAATCCGCAGTGCAGCATTGCGTCCCGTCTTCGAGGGATGGATCTCGTGCTCGAAGGTACCGCGTCGATCGTCACCGATCCGGAAACACTGGAAGCCGTTGCGGCCCACTATCGCGCAGATGGATGGCCGGCGCAGGCCGAGAACGGCGCGCTCGTCGCTCCATACAGCGCCCAGAGCGCAGGACCGCCCCCGTGGAACCTCTACCGGCTCGATCTGCGCGTCGCGCACGTGCTGACGGTTGAGGAACCCTATTGCGCGACGCTCTGGACATTCGGAGCATAGGCGTCACGTGCATAAAACGGCTCCGGTCCGATGCGGACCGGAGCCGTTTGCATCGCTCATCCCGATCCCTCAGATTCCCACACGATAGACTGATAGCCGAGTACCCATCTCTGTAGGGCATCGATCGTCGCGCCGGGCGCGAAAGTGATGGAAACGTGACCGAGACGCCAGCCCACGACGATCCGGCACCGGCGATTGCTCCTCCATCGGATACGCACTCCGCGCTCGAAGTCGCCTGGGTTGCGTTGAAGCTCGGACTCACCTCATTCGGCGGCCCGATCGCGCATCTTGGCTACTTCCGCGAGGAATACGTCCGCAAACGTCGCTGGCTGGATGAACGCGCCTATGCGGATCTGATCGCGCTCTGTCAATTCCTGCCCGGACCGGCCAGCAGTCAAGTTGGCATTGCCATCGGAACCATGCGAGCGGGTATGCTGGGCGGTCTCGCCGCCTGGCTCGGCTTCACATTGCCCTCCGCCATCGCCCTGCTCATGTTCGCAATGGCGGTCGATCGATTCGATCTGGCCTCGGCCGGATGGGTCCATGGTCTGAAAGTGGTCGCGGTGGCCATCGTTGCCCAGGCAGTTTGGGGCATGGGACGGCAATTCTGCACCGGCCGTTTACGTGCGACCATGGCCATCCTGGCCGCCTTGGCCGTCCTGGCAATCCCCACCACATTCGCACAAGCATCGGTCATCGTCGTCGCCGGGATCGCCGGCTGGTGGTTCTTTCGGAACGACCCGATTTCCTCAGCCGTACACCACAACACGGTCCGGCTCGATCGCCGTATCGGTATCGCCTGTTGGGGAATGTTCTTCGGTCTTCTGGTTGGACTACCACTCCTCCGTTTCGGCCAACCGGGTGGCGTCCTCGACCTCTTCGATCGATTCTATCGAGTTGGATCGCTCGTCTTCGGCGGCGGCCATGTTGTCTTGCCCTTGCTCCAAACCGAGGTCGTCGCTCCTGGGTGGCTCACCGAGGGGCAATTCCTTGCGGGGTACGGCGCCGCCCAAGCCGTTCCGGGTCCGCTCTTCACCTTCGCCGCCTACCTGGGCGCGATTCGCGGTCCGGAACCGAATGGCATCGCCGGCGCAACGGTCGCCCTCATCGCGATCTTTCTTCCGTCGTTCCTGCTTGTCTGGGGGGCGCTCCCATTCTGGGATGCGTTGCGAACGCAACCGATCCTGCGCGGCGCGTTGAACGGTATCAATGCGGCAGTGGTTGGCATTTTGCTGGCGGCGCTCTATACCCCCGTCTGGACGAGCGCGATCCTCCGGCCCGCGGATTTCGGTCTCGCCCTGGCCTGTCTCGGGTTACTCATGATTTGGAAACTGCCACCCTGGGCGGTCGTCGTCTTCGCGGCCACCGGTGGACAGTTGCTTGCCACCGTTCCCTAGAGCCCGAGCGTGTTGTCCGGGTTTATGGCGACCGATCCGGTCAGCGTCAAGATCGCCAGCGATGCCGCGACGTTCTTCATGAGATACCTTCCTTTCGAGCGACACGACCCGTCAGACTTCGTCGGGCCGTCAGGTCGGTTGAGGAGGGCCGTCGCACTCTGTGAGGTGTGCGGAGCACGTTTTGCCCCGTTTTGGCGCCAATTCCGCGTGCTACGGACGGCGCAGTCCTGTACCTGCGAGGAG
>JAMLHN010000029.1 GCA_023957115.1 Thermomicrobiales bacterium | reverse complement strand
TTCGCGCTGGGGAGCCTCCCTGGGCGGGCTGCTTGGCGCTGCCAACGGCGCGTTGCTCATCGCGATGGCGCTGCGCCTCTACTACCTTGCCTATGAGGGGCGCTTGACGAGCGATCCGCTCGACGATTCGATCGTGACGCGGGTGCTCTGGCAGAACTTCGATTGGTTCGTGCTTGGTTTCCTGGTGCTGGCAACGTTGCTGCTGCTCTACTCCCGGTTCAATCGCCTGTCATTGACGGTGCCCGATCCTCCGGCCCGGTCGAATCTGCCCCGGCCGGTGCCGCCCCCGGTGCCGCGTGTCCGCCGAGTCGAGGAGTCGGAGCCACTGAGCGCGACGCCCGTCTCCTCCTCACGAAACGGGGTGCAGCGGCAGATCTCGGAAGCGCCGGTGGATGAGACGATCTACGCGCCGCAGAGCGCGCGTGCCGTCAACCCCGAAGCGCCCACCGGGCGATCCACGACCGCGCATGCAGAGGAGTCACGCGCTGAACTTCCCTCGGCACGCAATGCGGTTCGTTTCTGCCCAAACTGCGGGATGACACTCGATGCCTCCGACCGGTTCTGCCCGGATTGTGGCTACACCCTTTGAGGAGACTTTGATGACCAGTGAAGCGCAGCGCCAGAACGCGCTCGATGCAATCGACCGCCACGCCGCCGAGCTTCGCGCGGTTTCGCAGTTCATTCACGATCATCCGGAGATCGCACTGGAAGAGGTCGAATCCAGCAACGCGGCTGCGGACATCCTCGAGAAGCTCGGGTTCGACGTCGAGCGAGGTATCGCCGGTTTGGGCACCGCGTTCCGAGCGACCGCAGGTTCTGACGACGGCCCCCACATCGCCTTTCTGGCCGAGTATGACGCGCTTCCAGGTGTCGGCCACGGATGTGGGCACAACCTGATTGCGCTTAGCGCTCTGGCAGCCGGCGTCGGCGCCAGATCTGCGCTCGAGGGACGTCACGGACGCATCACGGTCTTTGGGACTCCCGCCGAGGAAGCGGTCGGCGGCAAGGTCATCATGAAGGACGCTGGAATCTTCGATGATGTCGATGCAGCGATGGGGGCGCATCCGGGAGACGCGGAAGCCTGGTGTCCGACCGTGCCCGGAAGCGGTGAGGCGCTTGCCTGCCAGGGGGTGACGATTGCATTTCGCGGGCAGGCGGCCCACGCGGCAGCCGATCCATTCAATGGCATCAATGCGCTCGACGGGATCATCCTGACCTTCAATGGGATCAACGCACTCCGCCAGCATGTAAAGTCAGACGCGCGTTTGCACGGCATCATCGTCAAAGGCGGCGACGCTGCGAACGTCATCCCTGACTATGCCGAAGCGTTCTTCTTCGTCCGCGCCGCGACCCAAACCTACATGTACGAGCTGGTCGAGAAGGTGCGCCGCATTGCGGAGGGCGCCGCATTGATGACCGGTGCGACACTCGAGTTTTCATTCCCGGAACCGGCTTCGTGGGACATGATCACGAACTACACGCTGGCCAATGCGCTGAAAGCGAATATCGACCGCGTCGGGTTGGCGCTTCCCGAGGCCAAGGCGCAGGAAGCGAATGGCTCGACCGACTGGGGTAATGTGAGCTACACGGTCCCATCGGTCGAAACCGCTTATCCGATCATCAACAGAGTCTGTACCTGGCATTCGCAGGATGTGGTGGACGCGGCCGAATCCGAGCTGGGCTATGGCAACACGTTCCTCGTCGCGAAGGCGATGGCATTGACGGCGATCGACCTGATCGAAAATCCTGAGACGTTGACGGCTATCAAGACGGAGTTCACCGAGGCCCGCGATCGGCGTATTGCGGCTCGATAGGGCCGGACGGGAGTCAGGAGTTATACGGAATCCGGGTGATTGCTCGGGGATAGCGTAGCCGCCGGCCCTGTGCCGGCGAAGCACCGCCGGCACAGGGCCGGCGGCTACCTCATGCGAGGCTGGGGCGGTGGTGAACCGATCGTGCCGCATCCTGGTGTGTTCACCCGGATTCCGTATAAGACCCCTTCAGTGGGTACGTACGTGATAGAACGGCGTCGTTCTTCTGGAGGTCAAGCGTCCGTTGTCCAGACGTACCTGCACGTTGCATTGGCCGATCAATCGTTTTCGGGGAGCGTTGCCGGGTTCGCGCCGGGTATCGTCCGTATCCCCTCCGGATCGAGGTCGATGCGGATCGTTTCGCCTGCGAAGACGCGGGCGGTTTCGACCTCCAGCCCGATCGCATCCAACGCGACGGTACGCAGCTCTGGGCCGGCGATCGATTCTCCGGCGGCAACGAGAACCCGAGACGTGGGGAGGACCGTCTTGCTTCCCGGACCGGCCCGTCCGATGACGGTGACATCGACGGATTCCGGAGCCGTGTCCTGGATCAGCGCCTCACGATCGGCAACCCAATAGATCGTTGCGCCTCCACGTTCGATCGTGGCTGACCAAGTCACATCATCATTCTCTCCGTCTGCGGCCAACCAGATGTCGATCGTTATCAGCACCCCGTTCGGCAGCTCGATCTCGGTCGCGCGATCGATGATCTTGCGGGGGATGACGCCCGTTCCCGTCAGGCTGGATGCACTGCCCACCGTCATGACCGCCCGTGGCCGCAAGAGCGCGATCGTGCGGGCAGCGAGTTCCGAGGCTGCACCGTTGCCAGAGACGATGAGGAGGTCGATCCGGTCGAGGCCGGGATGCCTGGCTCCGGAGATTGCGTTGCCGAGCGCGGCGGGATCGGTTCCATTGACGATGAGCACGCGGGCCGGGCCCGACGTCACCAGCACCGAGATGCCCCGCTGGGATCCAAGCAGCGTGGCTCTGGGAGTCGAGACGTCAGAAGCCCAGGACGTGGAAACGATCGTCATCGCGCCGAGCGCAAGGAGCATGACAAAGATGAATCGTTCGAGCTGGCGGCTCCAACTCTTCGATGGGTTTGCCGGTCTCCCTGGGATTGGCACGGGCGCTCGTCCAATGAATTCGACTACTGACGAGTTTGTAGAAAATCAGAAACCGCTCAATTGCGCAAGCGAGCGAAGCTGATCCGGTATCGGCGAGAGACTGCCGGTCGATTCCGATTGGTTCCAGATAATGGCCACGGCAAGCAGCGCAAGGGCACATGCAGCGACAAGCGCGAGCTGAATACGTCGTTGTTGCGGGGGCGTCGAGGCGGCATTGGCTGGGATGACTGGAGATGCTTCGCCGGTCCACGCGCTTCCTTTCGGGACGGCCGACATCGGTACAGCGGCGCTGTACACCGCATCCAGGTCGTCGACTGGCTGAGGCGGCGTCTCGTCGAATGTGAGGTATTCGGCGGGATCGAATGCTCTCCAGCCGCTCAAGGAGCGAGCAAACGCTCCCGCCGATGTGAAGCGTGCCGGCCCCGCCCCCATGCCGATCGCGACGATGTCGCTGGCGTTGCGGGGAACATCCGGAGCAATTTGATATGCGTCGCCGTGAGAATCGGCATCGAAGTCATTCGGCGTCTCCCCGGTCAGCATCTCGAATGCGATCGCGGAGAGCGCCTGCACGTCATCGTCGAATGTCAGATGCGACGATCCGTGACCGTTGGGGGAGGCAAGCGTGCCGGACGGCAAGCCCAATCCGAGAACCTTGGTTCTCCCCTGTCCATCGACCAGGATGTCGTCGGCCCTGAGCTCACCATGAACGAATCCGCGCAGATGAGCATATTCGAGGGCATTTGCAACGTGCTCGACCAGAATCGCGACGTCATCGACATCGAACGGGCTCTCCATGCGGATGATGTCGGTCAACGTATCCCCACCGGCATACTCGGTGATGAGGTACGGCGTGTCGTTGTCCTGTCCCGAATCGAAGGCCGCGACGATTCCACGGTGGTGCAGTGAGGTGGCGATCCGTGAACGATTCAGAAACTCGTCGATGAACGTGCGATTTCGCAACAATTCCTGCCGGGGCACGGTAACCGCAACCGCTCGGTGGAGCACATTGTCGAAGCCAAGCCAGGTCTCGGTCGTCTCGGTCAGCACGATACGCCGTTCGAGCCGATACCGGCGATTGATCATCCTGGTACGCATGGTCACGCGGTGTAATGGTCCTTGATGAACGTGTTCGATCGGTGCGCGCTCGTAGGCGCGTCACTCCCTATAACGTGCAAAGCAACGGTGTGGTTCTGGGTCATTCTACGATCGGCCCGAACGCGGTCGGCCGGGCGATCATGATTCGCGTTGTCCGCGGCAAGAGCGTCCGGAGAGAGCTTGCCAGCGAGATCGCCTCGGAAAGCTCCGGTACGAGCGCGTAGTGCGTCGGTCCCGCACCGGAGAGCGCAACGAACGGAGCGCCGGCGGCCGCGAACGCCCGTTCCAGCTCGGTGATATCGGGCACGAGCGCTCGGAGTGGACGCTCGAACGCATTCGCCAGGCTGGAAGGCGCCGGAATTCGTCCATGTCGGATGTCGTCCGCCACGAGACCTGCGCGCGTGCCGCCGGTGAAATCAGCCGGCTGCAATGCACCATAGAGCTGGGCGGTCTTGCGGTCGAGCGCGAGGGGAGGCGTTGCCAGCACGAACCAGCAATCTCTGAGCGATGGAAGGCGGCTCAACTGCTCGCCTCGTCCATGTGCCAGCGCGGTTCCTCCGGATATCAGAAATGGGACGTCGCTTCCCAATTGGAGACCGAGCCCTTCCTGCACCTCGGCGGGAATGCCCGATCGACGTCAAGAGCAGCAGGCACAGCTGCTGCGTCCGTGCTTGCGCCTCCCAATCCAGCCGCCATTGGGATCCGTTTCGTGATCTGGATGTTCCAGTGCCCGATCGCATGCCCCGTATCGCGAAGCACTCCGAGCGCGCGTTCCGCGAGATTCATCTCGAGTTGTTGGGGGCGCTCGATCAGCCGCACCTCGTCTCGGTCGGAAGATTCGAGAAGGAGCCGGTCGAAAATGCTAATCGATTGAAAGACCGTGGCGATATCGTGATACCCATCGTCACGTTTGCCGAGCACTTCGAGACCAAGATTGATCTTGGCCGGGGCGAGGATTGCGACGGTCATGACGAGGGCATCATGCGCATGAGCGCGAGCCAGTCTTCGACGGACAGGGTTTCCGCCCGGCGCATCGGATCGATACCGGCTGATTCGAGTGCCCGGCGTACCGACTCCCGCTCGGCGGGTAGCGCGGCAGCCAGCGAATTCAGAATCGTCTTGCGCTTCTGTGCGAATCCAGCGGTGACCAGCTGGAAGAACGTCGCTCGGTCGTCGACGGCCACGAGCGGTGCTTCCCGTCGATCGAGGAGCACGACGGAGGACATGATCTTGGGTTTCGGAACGAACGCCTCCGCGGGTACGTCGAACAAGACGGTGCCCGTGGCATAGACTTGGATTGCCACACCCAGGATCGACATGTCCGGTGGCTCGGCCGTCATTCGCAAGGCGACCTCTCGTTGAACCATCAGGATCGACCGCTCGGGAGGGTGCTCCGCCTCCAGGAAGTGCCGCAAGATCACTGGTGCTGACGAGTAGGGCAGATTGGCGGCAAGATCGTAGCTCGTGTCCTCCGGGAGGAGCTCGTCGATCGAGACGACGCGTGCGTCTGCCTGAATCACCGAAAAATCGCGGCCGGCGAGCTGGGTTCGAAGGTAGGTAGCCAGCTGCTCGTCCAGCTCCACCGCCCGGACGGTCGCGCCAGTATCCAGGAGCGCGCCCGTCAACGCTCCGATCCCGGGTCCGACTTCGACGACCGTGTCGCCGGGACCAACGCCCAGCTCAGCGGCTATACGCTCGACGACCCATGCCTCTTTCAGAAAATTCTGGCCCCGGCCTTTGGATGGCCGTACGCCGATCTCTTCGAGGAATTTTCTGGAAGGTGTGGGGAAATCGGTCACGACGTTGGCGCCACGATATCGATTGCCCGTGGCACGACCGAGAACTCAGCGGGCGACGTGCCGGCGATCTCTCCGTCGAGCTGCACGAGCGCGGGAGTCGCCGAGGTTACGCGTACGTGCGTGGTGGGATAGTGGCTCCAATGCGGATTGTTCAAATGCTTTCCACGGACCACGCTCGGAACCGCTTTGAGGAACCCTGGCAGGCTGATGTCGCTGATGATGGCCAGATCGAGCAGTCCGTCGTCGATGACGGCCATGGGCGCGAAGTGGAATCCGCCCGCCAGATATTGCGCATTCGCAATGCTCACAAAGACGGCTTTGGTTTCGATCGTCGTTCCATCGACCTCGATCGAGACGTCGATGTGGCCGAAGTCGGTCAGGCTCTGCGCCAGCGCGGCGATATAGGCCTTCTTCCCGCTCAGATGCTTCTTGCGTTGAGCCCGATCGGCGACCTTTGCATCGAACCCGAGACCGGCGACATTGAGAAAATGGCGTTCGGTGGTCGAGGTCCGTGCCAATCCGACATCCATCGGACGTGCTGCGCCCGTCAACGCGAACTCGAGTGCATCCTTGATCGATGTCGGGACGGCCAGCGTTCGGGGAAGATCGCATCCGGTGCCCGCGGGTACGATGCCGAGCTCGACGCGCCTGCCGGATTCGAGGATGCCGTTTGCCACTTCGTTGAAGGTTCCGTCACCGCCGACCGCGACGATACGCTCGACGCCAAGCGCGGCGAATTCGTTGGCGCGTACACGGGCGTCCTCGATCGAACCGGTGACATGCAGCATGTATTCGGGCGCAATGTGCGAGGCAACCGTCGAGATTTCCGGCAGCTTCTTGATCGCCTTTCCGCCGGACGCCTTTGGGTTGACGATTATCGCGAATCGCTGATTTGCCACGCTGCTACCTCGCACACGCTCAGGAGATATCGACGCCCGCACCGTCGTGAACGACGCCAACCTGCCACTGCGGCACGTTTGCCGATTCGAGGCGGGAGATAACGGCGCCGGTCGATTGGGCTGGCACCGACAACAGCAGGCCACCTGACGTCTGTGGATCGAACGAGAGGAGTTTCAGGACCTCGGGCACGCTGGTGGAAACATGAACGCGCTCGCCGAGGAAATGTGCCAGATTGCGCTGCAGTCCACCGGCAATCTGCCCCGACGCGGCATAGTCGAGCGCTCCATCAAGCACGGGAAATGCAGACGTGTTCAGCTCGATACGGACGTTGCTCTTGGCGGCGATTTCTGACGAGTGGCCGGCAAGCGAAAAGCCGGTGATATCGCTGCAGGCGTTGATCGGCAGATCCGTGACGGCTTCCTGCGCGGCTCGATTGAGCGTGGTCATCCAGCCGATGGCCGCGGCGAGATGTGCATCCCGCACGTTGCCGTTCTTCAGGGCCGTGGTTATGAGTCCAGTGCCCAGTGGCTTGGTGAGAATGAGGGTGTCGCCTGGTTGCGCTCCGGCTTTGGTCCAGACGCGGTCGGGGCGCACGGTGCCGGTGACTGAAAGTCCATACTTCGGCTCTTCGTCGATGACCGTGTGGCCTCCGGCAATGATGCCGCCGGCTTCACGCACCTTGTCCGCGGCGCCCTGGAAGATCTCCGTGATCGATTCGATCGGCATCTCCGCCGGGAACGCTGCGACGCTCAATGCGAGCAGCACCGATCCGTTCATCGCGAAGACATCGCTCATCGAATTGGTGGCCGCGATCGCGCCGTAGGAATAGGGATCGTCGACGATAGGCGGAAAGAAATCGACCGTCTGGACGATCGCCTGTTCGTCAGTCATCCGGAACACGGCCGCGTCGTCGCTGGTTTGCAGGCCGACGATGAGATCTGGATGGGTGTCCGCGGTGAGTGGGAGGAGCGCCTGGGCGAGCCGGTCCGGTCCCATCTTGGCGGCGCAGCCAGCGCAGGACGCCAGTTCGGTGAGGCGTTGACGTTCGTAACTCGAAACCATTGGGTAGTCCTGAGAAAATCACGCGATGCGAAAAGGGTTCGCCGGGCGATGATAGGGTTTGGTTATCGTCGGGTCAAACGAGTCCGTTCATAATCGTAATCTGGAGGCTCTGCGCGCATGTCCGAGCAGCACAAACCGTCGCCCGCTTCTGTTCCGTTGCAGCAGGGGCACCGAACCTACCACCTTGTGCCCTTCGAGGTTTGGGAACGACAGAAGGACCAGCCAGCATACCTGCCCGAGATGTTCGGGCAGGACGGGTTCATCCATTGCACAGACTCGCTGGACGAGTTGGTTGCGGTTGGGAATCGATACTATCAGGATGATCCACGGACGTATCTGGTGCTGCGGATCGAATGCGATCGTGTGGAATCCGAGATCGTCTACGAGGATCCCCAGCAGATCTTCCCGCATATCTATGGTCCCTTGCAGACCCAGGCGGTCGATGCCGTCCTATCCGTCGAGCGTGGCGGGAACGGTCGTTTCCTGGCTATTCGTTAGCTGCTCGCCGGGTGGAAACCGAGCTTGGCACACGATCTTCCACATCTTTTGCCTAGGAATCCGATATGAACACGGCTCCGGGACTTGACTTCCAGGAATAGTTCGTGTGAATCTCCTCCTTCAGAGAGTGGGAGATTTCTCGATTCGCATCCGCACCAGTGTCCATCTCACCGTTCCGGTCCCGGCCGGAAGCGATCTCGAGCTGACCCGCGGAGCAAATCGCATGGGGGAGAAATTGGTGGGAGAAGATCCCGGTTCGACCGACGATCGATTCGTTTGGAGTACCGATCGATACCGACTGATGATTTGGCTCGACGAGGGCCAGTGGGCTATTCAACATACCGCGCCCAATCCATTGCTGGGTCCGATGGTGATATCGGAGGCGAGGCACCGGCAGGCCAAACAAGCTGTCTGGGAGGTCATGTCTCGTGTGACAAAAGCAACCAGGGACGATGAAGAAGGGGTCCGGGTTGCGTCGTCAGCTGCTCGTTGGATGCGACAGATGGGACAGAGCAGCGCCAGGGTGCAGCTTTGCGACTAATGTCCTCGGTCGTGCCGGAATTTTGATCGGTGCCGGAACTCCCTGAAGTCGAGACGGCGCGGCGCATCATCGAACGAGAATTGACCGGACGAAGGGTCGTCGCGGTCGATCTTCGGCTGCCGAAGCTCTTTCGCGATTCCGAGATTCGCGACCCGGGCATGCTGATCGGTCAGACGGTCGTGTGCGCCCGGCGCCGCGCGAAGGTACTCGCGATCGATTTCGACGGTGAGCTGAGCCTCCTCGTCCATTTCAAGCTGGCTGGGCAGCTGGCCGTCATTCGGCCCGACGGCGCACGATCGATTGCGGGTCACCCGGTGCCGAAGCCGGATGGACCGTATCCGCATAAGTCAACCCATTTCGACCTGCGCTTCGACGATGGCACGATTGCGCATTTCAGCGATATCCGGCAGTTCGGTTGGTACCGTCTCATGCCGGCATCGCAGGTCCAGCCAGCGATCGATGCGTTCAAATTCGGTCCGGAGGGAACCGGGCGGGATGCGATCACGTCCACGCAGCTTTTTGCCGCATTGCAACGCCGGTCGATTCCGATCAAGCAGGCGATTCTCGATCAGACCATCGTCGCCGGCGTCGGCAACATCTATGCGGACGAGGCCCTGTTTCAGGCGCGTATTCACCCGCAACAACCGGCCAACAGTCTCAGCAGAGCACTCGTAAGCCGGTTGCGGGACGCGATCGAGTGGGCTCTGGATATGGGGATCGCACAGGGCGGCGCCAAGATCATCCACCAGCGTGCGTATCCGCAGAACGATTTCCCAGCCGTGCATGGCCGGGAAGGGGAGCCATGTATTCGGTGTGGGGGAACGGTGCGCAAGATCACCGTTGCCACCCGCGGAACCTATTTTTGTCCCGCGTGCCAGCGTCTCCGCAAACCGAAGACGAATGTCACTACGGTCTGAAGTCGAAATCGGCCGGAAGTGACTTGATGAAGCCGGCGATGAGCCGAGCGGCGTTGTCCAGGTCGGTCAGACTGACAGTCTCGTTCGGTGAATGCATGTAGCGATTGGGAATCGAGACCAGCCCGATCGCCGTTCCCGATCCCGTGAGATACATCGCATCGGCATCGGTTCCGCTACTGCGGGGATTCGCCTGCCGTTGGATCGGGAGGTCGTTCTGTTGCGCGTAGTCGCCCAGCGCTCGATAGACGACCGCATTGGACACCGATCCGCGGCCCACCACCGGGCCGGCTGCCATCTTGACATCGCCGTTTCGCCATTTGTCGGCGCCAGGATAGTCGGTTGCATGGGTTACGTCGATCACGATTGCCGCAGTCGGACTGAGCTGGAACGCGGTCGTATGTGCGCCGGCGAACGCGATCTCCTCCTGCGTGGCCGTGACGGCGTAGGTATCGAAGGCGGGACGGTCATCCGCGAGTAGCCGCAACGCCTCCAATGCGACGAACGCACCGACCCGGTTGTCGAGACTGCGCGCGACGACCAGATCGCTGGTGAGCTGACGGAAGGGCGCGTCGATGACGATGGCGTCTCCGATCTCGACCCGTGCTTCGGCATCCTCCTTGCTGGAAGCGCCGATATCGATCCAGAGATCGCGCAGTTCGGGGACGCGGTTCTTGTCCTCGGCGGACATACCATGGGGAGCTTTGCGTCCGACGACGCCGTGGACATCGCCGTTCCGGCCGAGAACGAGCATGCGCTGGCCGATGATGACCTGTGTGTCCCAGCCACCGATGGCATCGAAGAGCAGATAGCCGTTTTCGTCGATGAGCGTAACCATCAGGCCGATCTCATCGATGTGGCCTTCGATCACCATCACCGGGGCGCCTTCATTTTTCAGCCGTGCCCACGAGTTGCCGAGCACATCCCGGTCGACCTCGTCTGCGAATGCCGCGGCCTCCTCGCGCCAGACGCGAGAGGGGCGTTCCTCGAAACCGGATGGACCTGGGGCATCGAGCAGGCGGCGAAGGAATTCGAACGCGCGTTGTTCCACGATGGATTGCTCCTCTACAGCGTCTTGGGTAGATCAGAACGACATTCTATCGGGCGGCGACGAAGAGCACACGACCGTAGTCTTCACTGACCGGTCGCAGGAGCTCTCCGGTCGAGTCGATATATCCCATCGTCTCCAGGGCGCGAAACCCGGCTTCGCGCAGCCACGATTCTATGGTGGCAATGGGCCAGGCGCGCTCGACATGCTCCTCGTCGAAGCGGTCCCATCTTCCGTCCTCCGAACGGACGAATGCGGTCATGATCAGAGGCGACGCATCGATTGCCTTATCGAACCAGCTCTGATAGGTGACGTAGAGATCCGGTGAGTTTGCCGCCAGGACCAATCCCTGCTCCCAGGATGACATCAGCCGGGACCGGGTATTCAGGTCGAAGACCAGGACCCCGCCGTCATCCAGAGCGCGATAGGCACCCTGAAGAAAACGGTGAACCGATGCGTCGTCATCGAGATAGTTGACCGCATCGTAGAGGCAGGTCACCAAGTCCACTTTGGAATCGAGCGGCGGATCGGTGATATCACCTTCCCGAAACGCGACCTCCGCATCAGAGAGACGGGCAGCTTCGATCGCGCGTTCGAGCATCTGCGGCGATCGATCGACTCCGGTTGCCCGGAGTCCGGCGCATGCAAAGGTGAGCGTCGCCGCACCGGTGCCGCAGGCCAGGTCGAGCACCGAACGTGGCTGAATGCTGCGGGCAGCCAGCAGTTGGAGGATGACTCTTGCCAGGCGCTCGCCAAACGCGCGCTGGCCGATTTGGTCATAGATGGCCGCGTAGGCGGAATAGGGTGGGGAGAACAATCGGGTCGTCATGGCGCCGGCGTGGCAAGCAACGCCTCGGTTGCCTGGCGAACCGCGTCTCTATCGACGCCGTGAGGAATGTCTCGCTGGTCGAGATGCCCGACCAGCCGCTCGGTGGCCAGGTTGCCGGAAGCGCCCGGCGCGAATGGGCAACCGCCCAGGCCGCCGGCGGCGGAGTCGAAGACGCGAATTCCTGCCTCATACGCAATATCGATATTGTCGACTGCCCGTCCGTAGGTGTCGTGCATGTGGAGAGCCATCTGGTCGACGGGCACGACCGCCAATACAGCTTCGAGCGTGCCGGTCACCTGATCGGTGGTTGCGGTTCCGATCGTGTCGGCCAGGCAGATCTCTGCACAGCCCATCTCGAGGAGCGATTTCGCGAGTCGAGCGGCGCCCTGCGGATCGATCTCTCCCTCGAACGGGCAGGAGAATGCCATCGAGATATAGCCGCGCACCCAGAGACGTTCGGTTCGCGCTCGCTCCAGCACTGGAGCGAATCGGACCAGCGATTCCGCGATGGTGCAATTTATGTTGCGCTGGCTGAACGTCTCACTGGCCGAGGCGAAGATCGCGACGCTGTTCACACCACAACCGATTGCGCGCTCCAGCCCTTTTTCGTTGGGGACCAAGGCGAGATATCGAATGCCCGGCCGTCGTTGGATGCCGGTCATCACGTCGACCGCATCGGCCATCAGCGGAACCGCCCTCGGATTGACGAAGCTGGTGACCTCGATTGCGGGGAGTCCCGATCGGGAGAGTGCGTCGACGAACGCGATCTTGGCTTCGGTCGTGAATGCGCGCGAATGGTTCTGCAGTCCGTCACGCGGCGCAACCTCGACGATCCGGACGGCGGACGAATCAGGAGCTCCAGCCATAGTCCCTGCTTGCTGTCTCCTCATCGATGATGCCGGTTCGGAGATCCTGGGCGATCAGCTCGGGATCCCGTTCGGAAGGTGGAAAGTATCCGCCCCCGCCGGGAAGGTCGAGCGTGATGCGCACATCCGGGTCGAGCCGGAGCGTTCCCTTGCCATCGACTCTGGTGCCATCTGAAAGGTGCAAAGCGCCGGGCGCGCCCGGTAGACCACCGGCGAAACCCTGAGCCGGATGATGCAGGCGGTCGAAGAGACCGGAGAATGTGTATTTCTGATTCGTGCGCACACCAAGCTCGAGCCGTTGCCCGCAGCCGCCCCGGTACCGTCCGGCGCCACCGGAGTTTTCGCGGATCGACCGTTCGTGCATCACAACCGGCGAGAGCTGCTCGATGACCTCGGCGGGTACGCCGGAGATGCCGCTCGGGAACGCGGTGGCGTGCAAGCCGTCTTTGGTCGCGCGGGCACCGGTGCCACCACAGGAAAACCAGACATAGGCGAACGGATCCCCGGTCATGTCATATCCCAGGAATTGCAGATTCCAAATGTTGGCTGCCCCTTCTGCCATGACACGGTCGGGAATTGCGTGCGCCAGTGCTCCAAACACCGCGCCGGGAAGGAAGTGACCCAGGATGTGCCGAGCGGCCACCGGCGCCGGCGGTTGGGCGTTCAGAATGCTGCGCGGTGGCGCATCGACCGTAACCGGACGGAAGCTCCCCTCATTGTTGGGAATCTCAGGCGCCAGCGCGCATTTGAGCGCATACGTGGTATAGGCATGGGTGTAGTTGAGCACGACGTTGATTCCGCGCTCACTTTCCATCGAGCTTCCTGCCCAATCGACGTGCATATGGTCGCCCGATTTCTCGATCGACACCGCCAGCTTGACGGGCTGCTCGTATCCGTCCGACCAAACCTCGTTGCGATAGAACCCGTCGGGTAGCGCGGAAATCGCCCGGCGCATGGCCTGTTCCGAGCGATCGATGATCTCGTCCGCCAGTGGTTCGAGCGAATCGAGACCGAATTCGGTCATGAACTCGATCAGACGCGCCGCGCCGACATCGTTCCCCGCCGCCTGCGCGTAGATATCGCCGAGTACCGGCTCGGGGGTACGGACATTGGCGGTCAGGATCTTGAGCAGTTCTTCATTGGGCTGGCCGCGAGCGAAGAGCTTCGTGATCGGGACGAAGAGTCCTTCCTCGAAGACCGAGCGGGCATCGGTGGAGAGACCGATACCGCCGATGTCGAGTACATGACAGGTGTTGCCGAAGAACCCGACCAGCTCTTCTCGAAGAAAGACCGGCGTGATGACCGTGAAGTCGTGCAGATGGCCGGATGTCTTCTGCGGATCGTTAGTGATGAGCACGTCGCCGGGACCGAGCGTTTGGGCGGGATAGACGGCCAGGAAGTGATGGATACAGGTGGCCATCGCGTTGATGTGACCGGGGGTGCCGGTGACGGCCTGGGCGATCATGTTGCCGCGCGCATCGAAGACGCCGGCGGAGAGATCGCCGGCTTCGCGGACGATCGAGGTGAAGCTGGTCCGCATCAACGCGGCGGCTTGCTCGTTGACCACGGAGACCAGACGGTTCCACATCACTTCGAGTCGAATGGCATCCATGACGGTCAGTCCTGTCACGTCGATCGAGGGTTTCGCGCCCGGAACGAGCGTTGGGTCGCGGCAGTTTCGAGCATACCCGATTCAGCAGCAAAGCCGGTCCAGCATGGACCGGCTTTGCTCACGGCGTGCGATATCGCCCGGGTTTAGATGCAGTTTGGCGTACCGGCGGCCTCAGGTGTTGCCGGTTGTCCAAACAACCCGGAGACCGGTGTTGCCTGTGGCGAAGCCGCCGGCGTGCCGGGGCCGACCGTGACGGTGGTCTCGGGTACGCAGGTCGGCAAGGCCACCGGCGATCCGAGGACGACGTCGGTCTCGACAACCTCCGGCGTTCCGTCGGGCGCTCCGAACAACTCGCTCGCCGAGGGGCTGGCTTCAGCTTCGGGCGATCCGCCGGCAGCTACCGGCGAGCTCTCCGCGACTGGCGATGCGGTCGCGGTGGCAACCGCTCCTGGGGATTCCTCGACGGTGGCCACAGGCGTTGCGTCCTCGGGCTCTTCTACGGCCGGGGAGGCCTCCACCACCACGACTTCCGTAGCTGCTTCGGTCGGAGCGAGTGTCGGTTCCGCTGTTGGAATCGTTGTCTCGGTCGGTTCCTCAGTGGGGATTGCCGTTTCCGTGGGAGTTTCCGTTGGCGCTTCGGTTGGAATTGCCGTTTCCATCGGCGTCTCCGTTGGCACTTCAGTCGGAACTGGAGTCTCTGTTGGTACTTCGGTCGGAACCGGCGTCTCGGTTGGAACCTCTGTCGGTTCTTCGGTTGGAGTCGAGGTCTCGGTTGGCGTCTCCGTTGGCGCTTCCGTTGGAATCGTTGTTTCCGTCGGCGTTTCGGTGGGTTCCTCGGTCGGAACCAAGGTCTCGGTCGGCGCTTCGGTCGGAATCGCAGTTTCGGTTGGAGCCTCCGTCGGTTCTTCCGTGGGGATCTCGGCCGGCGCTTCGGTTGCCTCGACAGCTTCGATCTCTTCCTCGACCGCCTCGGCGATCCCGGCGCCAGTCTGCTCTTCTTCGGTAGCCGTTTCTGGAGACGCTTCGGTGGGCGCCGGGGTGGCGGCCTCAGGCGTCGCGTCGCTGACGGCCGGCTCCGTTGCCTCCGCGGCTACGGTTGCTTCCTCAGCGGTCGCGACGATTGCGGGGGTGGCGCCGGTCTCGACCGGTTCCACCGTGGCTTCGATGGTTGCGGCTTCTTCGTCGACCGCTTCCTCGGGGGCAGCCACCGTTCCTGCTGGCTCGACCGTTCCTGCCGACTCGACCGTTGCTTCGGGCGCCATGACCGTCGCCTCATCTCCGGCAGTCGCCTCGACTGCGGCGACCGTCCCTTCCGATTCGACTTCCACCGTCGCTTCACTTGCGACAGCCGTACCTTCCGGCTCGACGGCTATTGCGGTTGCTTCGGCTTCGACCGAACCGGCGGGCTCGACCTCGGTTTGCGGAGTTCCGGCGGGTTCGACCGTTCCTTCGGCGGTACCCGCAACCTCCACAGTACCGTCAGCCTCCACGCCAGTTGCCGGGGATGCCTCGGCGACGGCGGTGGCGGCCTCACTTGCGGATTCAGGTTCGACGCTCGCTTCGGCGGTAGCGGCGGATTCCCCGGTGGTCTCTTCCGTGGCTTCGACTGTTGCCGCTTCCTCGGTTTCGGCTTCCGTCGCGACCGTGCCTTCACCCTCAGGGCTGACTACGACTTCGACCCCTGATGTTGGGGTAGGCGATTCATCCTCATCTCGTCCACAGGCCGCCAGCACGACCAGACTGAGTACGAGAATGAGCGAAAGCGAGCCGAACCGGCTCAACAGGCGATGCGAGACCATTACCACTCCCCTCGGTGGGTAACGTTGCCTTCAGGCGGGGTCGATGAAGACCTGATCGGACAGCGTACCGGAATGAGCGATTTGATACCTATGAGGAATTGTACGTGGTACCCGAGAAGGTCGCAACTTTCGGGTGAGGGGACGTTAGGAACAGGGCAATAGTGGGTCTGGGACCTGGGAATAGCTTAAGGAGTAAATGATTAGGCGGTGGGATCGACCGTGACGCATTTGAGGAGTTGGGAGTTGGGATTTAGGAGTTAGGAACGCCATTCGTTCTCGTCCTCGCTCCAAGATCCTAACTCCCAGCTCCTCGAATGCCGGGATCCAGCACCGAGTGTGGATGACGGGTAACCAGCCCGGGTACGATCAACCGCTGCCCAGGCCCGCGCTCGTGACCAAACGTGCCGCTTATCTGCATTGTAGAACCTATGTTCTTATCTTGTCAAGGGTAGTGGGGAGTTGATTTCGCCAGGTTGCGGAGGGGATGGCGGCGTTGCTCAGGCCGCAGGGCCAGGTACTTCGAACCCCTGTTGCGACTCGGCTCACGACCCCATGGTAACCCCGTGCGTGGAGCAAACAACAGGGGGCGCGCTGAGTGGGGCTTTTCCTATTCGAGGGCGTGCGGGAGGCGGATGACGATGTTCGAGAAGGTGTCGATGGAGATGTGGGCGTCTTTGCCGACGACGATGGTCGATTCGTTTTCTTCGATGATTGCCGGACCGGTGGCGCTGAAGACCGAGGTGAGCGCGTAGCGATCGTAGACGGGAACGTCTTCGAACTGGCTGGTTTCCTGTACGAAGGCGCGTCGATGTCCTTTCAGCGCTTGGGCGTCGCCGGCAGCCGCGCCAGATGAGAGGCGTTCGAGTGGGAGGTCGGGTGTGGGGGCGGCCGCCACCAGACGCCAGTTGATCGCTTCGACGGGATTTCCCTCGGCTGTCCGACCGTAGAGGCGCCGATACTCGGCTTCGAAGGCGGCGAGGAGTTTGCTCGCCATCGAGATATCGAGCGGGCCGTCGGGCACGCGCACCTTGACCTGGTGCCCTTGGCCGACATAGCGGAGCTCGGCGAATCGCTGGTAGGCGATCTCACCGGCGGATGTTCCGGCTCCTGTCAACATCGCTTCGCCTTCGCTGCTCATTTCCTCGAAGCGGCTTCGGACTTCGGACCAATCGAGATTGTCGATCCGGCCGACGAAGGTCCGCACGAAGTCGAACGAGATAGGGGCGACGAGGAATCCAATCGTGCTTGCGACGCCGGCCCCGAACGGTACGATGACCTCCGGAGCACGCAGAATGCGGGCAACGCCGTAGGCATGGACAGGTCCCGCTCCTCCGAAGGCAAAGAGCGGGAACGTGCGGGCGTCCTCGCCTCGCTCGATGGCATGTATGCGGGCGGCTCCGGCCATTTGCTCGTTGACGACCTGATGAATGCCCCAGGCTGCTTCGTCGACGGTGAGGCCAAGTGGATCGGCCACGGTTGCTATGGCAGCGCGAGCTTTTTCGATATCCAATGGCATCTTTCCGCCCAGGAAATGGTCCGGATCGAGATAGCCCAGTACCAGATCGGCATCGGTGACCGTGGGTTGCGTGCCGCCGCGACCGTAGCAGGCGGGGCCGGGCATGGCCCCGGCGCTATCTGGACCGACTTTGAGCAAACCCAGGGTATCGACCCGGGCAATGCTGCCGCCGCCGGAACCGATCTCGATCAGCTCGATGACGGGGACGCTGACCGGGAGACCGCTCCCTTTCTTGAAACGATAGACGCGACTGACCTCGAACTCGTCGCTGAACGTGAGGCCTTGTTCGCCCACCAGACAGCATTTTGCGGTGGTGCCGCCCATATCGAAGGCCAGCAGACGATCGCGACCGCTGAGCCTGCCGATGTGGGCCGCGGCCAGGGCGCCAGCAGCCGGTCCGGACTCGACCAATCGAATGGGATAACGAGCGGCGGCTTCGGGTGAGCTGAGGCCGCCGGAGGAGAGCATGATGAAGAGACTGCCATCGAACCCAATGGCGGAGAGCGTGTCCAGCAGACCGGCGATATACCGTTCGGCCAGCGGGCGAACGTAGACATTCGCCACGGTCGTGCTGGTTCGTTCGTATTCGCGGATCTCGGGCGCGACATCGGACGAGATCGACGAGATCAGATCGGGCGCCAACTCCTGGAGCCGGGCTAAAACCTGTCGTTCGTGGTCCGGATTCTGATAGCTGTGCAGCAGGGAGACGGCGACCGCGGTCGCGCCTTCGGAGCGGATGGTTTCCAGGAGCGACGGGAGCTGATCGAGGTCCACCGGGGTCATGACCGAACCGTCGCTCAGAATGCGCTCGTCCAATTCCAGACGGAGATAGCGAGGGACGAGGGGGGCAGGGTGTTCGAGAAAAAGATCGTAGAGATCGTAGCGGTGCTCGCGTGCGATCTCGAGCGCGTCCCGGAATCCCTTCGTTGTGATCAACGCGGTGATCGCGCCCTTGCGCTCGATGAGGGCATTGGTTACGAGTGTTGTGCCATGGACGATCTGATCGACCTGTTGAACGGGGATCTCAGTTTGGCTGGAGAGCTGGCTTAGTCCCGTGGCAACCGCACGAGCCGGCTCGTCGGGGGTTGTCAGCGTTTTCGCAATCGAGAAACGTCCGCTTTCGCCATCGTAGAGGAGAAAGTCGGTAAAGGTGCCTCCGATGTCGATTCCGACTCGTGTCCGGTCTGCCATCTTCGCCTTGCTCTCATCTTGGTCGCCAATTCGAACCATGCGAAGCGTAGCAGGACGATCGCTATTGCCGGATTCGTTTACCCGGCAGGGTGGCAGTGAGCGATTTTTCCGTTTTGTTGTGGAGCGTAGGGGTCCTTCGGACGCGAGCGGGCAGAGACGCCCGCCACTACGACCAGAGGGAGTGGGGTGCGAGTGGGGCGGCATCTTCAGTTGCGACCACTGGGGAGTTCATTTTGGGTAGCGTTTCTACCTCGGTTCATTCATCCCCTTCCTTCTCCCGATTCCAGGAGAAGGAAGGGGGTTTCGCAGCGGGGGAACCTGCGGGAGGCGTTGCTTGACATTCGGTGAGCGGGGTAGCAAGATTTCCATCAGTCGAAGAGCGAATGGCTTCGAGAGGAGCGAGTACGCGCCGAAGACGAGACGCAAAGCGAGCCGGGGAGGGTGTATTCGGCGCGAATCGGGCGCGGAATGATCCTGAGCCGCGATCCGGAAAGGTGACTTCGATCATCGAGTAGGCATCGCCGGTGTCTCCGCCGCGCGGAGCGTGGGGACGGCTGGACGTACCAGCCCGTACATGTCGAGTGGGAGGCATTTGCCTCCAATGTGGGTGGTACCGCGGATGTGCAAGCGCACCTCCGTCCCTCTGAGGGACGGGGGTTTTTTGTTTGTCCGAGGTCGCCCGGGAGAGCACGATGGTTCAGAGTACAGTTGCACCCATGCCCCGCATGCAGACACGCGGCAGCGTGACGCCGTCGCTGGACGAGATCGAAGCTTGGCTCGCTCGTCAGCCAAAGCGACCGAGATTCGTGCCGATCTATCGGGAGGTGATGGCGGATACGGAGACCCCGGTCTCCGCCTTCCACAAGATCAAGCGAGACGCGCCTGCCTTTCTCCTCGAAAGCGTCGAGGGGGGACAACGGGTGGCGCGCTATTCCTTCATCGGCTCCGAACCATTTCTGGACATCGTGCTCGACGAGGACGAAGCGACGATCGTTTCGAGCGATGCGATACGAACGGAGCGGTACAGCGACCCGCTGACGTTGCTGAGCTCGATTCTGACGCGATATGACTCTGGCCGGATGGATGGATTGCCCTTGCCCCGGTTTCTGGGGGGAGCGGTTGGCTTCCTGTCCTACGAAGCCATTCGCGCGTTCGAGCCGCGAGTGCCGGCGGCGGACGGTCCCGGTCGCGGTTTCCCGATCGGCCGGTTCATGATCGTCAATGGGTTGCTCGTTTTCGACAATCTGGAGCGGACGGTCAAGGTTGTCAGTCATCTCGACCTCTCGGACAACACGTCGATCGGCAGACGCATATGCGGCGGCGGAGACGCGGATCGACGAGTCATCGGCCGGCTACGGTCCACTGGAAGCTTGCCGGCCGGCGATGATCCAGTGAATACGCCGCTCGATCAGCGCATGGAGTCGAATACGTCGATCGAGCGGTATCACGAATTCATCGAGTCGGCGCGGGAGTACATTCGCGCCGGCGACATCTTCCAGGTGGTGCTTTCGCAACGGGTGGACGTGGAGACGCCGGCGCATCCGTTCACGATCTACCGGGCATTGCGGGCGGTCAATCCGTCCCCGTACATGTTCTATCTGGATTTCAACGACTACCAGATCGTGGGGGCGTCTCCCGAGCTGCTGGTCCGGCTGGAAGACGGGGTGGTGACCAACCACCCGATTGCTGGAACCCGGCCGCGTGGAGCGACGCCTGAGGCTGACGCCGCCCTGGCCGAGGAGCTGATCAACGACGAGAAGGAACGCGCCGAGCATGTCATGCTGGTCGATCTCGGCCGCAACGATATCGGACGGGTCGCGAAGCCGGGTACGGTTCGGGTTCCGCGGTTCATGGAGATCGACCGATACTCGCATGTCATGCACATCGTGACGCATGTGGAAGGGGATATCCGCCCCGATATGAGCGCGTTCGATGCATTGCGCGCCTGTTTTCCGGCGGGAACCGTTTCTGGAGCGCCCAAGGTGCGGGCGATGGAGATCATTGCCGAGCAGGAGGTCGATCGGCGCGGACCGTATTCGGGCGCGGTCGGATACATCGATTTCGCCGGCGATATGGATACCTGCATTGCCCTGCGGACGCTGGTCTACAAGGACGGCATCGCGTCGATGCAAGCTGGTGGCGGTATCGTCGCGGACAGCACGCCAGAGGGCGAATATGCGGAGAGCTATCACAAGATGGGGGCATTGATCCGAGCTATCGAGCTTGCGGAACGCATCGAATCTGATGAGCGCAGTTTTGCGGTTTCGTCGCAGGAGGGTCGGTCGTGATCCTTTTGATCGATAACTACGATTCTTTCACCTTCAATCTCTACCAGTTCCTGAGCGAGCTTGGCGCGGATGTCGTCGTGCGGCGAAACGACCAGATCACGCTGGACGAAGTCGATGCGATGCTCGATTCGATCGACGGTATCGTCGTTTCTCCGGGGCCGTGTACGCCGCGGGAGGCCGGTATCTCGATTGGGATCATCGAGCATATGGCGGGCAAGGTTCCCGTTCTGGGGGTCTGTCTCGGGCATCAGTCGATCGGGGAGGCCTTTGGGGGACAGGTCATACGGGCGCCCCAATTGATGCACGGCAAGACCTCGTTCATCCAGCACGGCGGCAAGGGGATCTTCGAGGGAATGCCGAATCCCTTCATTGCCACGCGCTACCACTCGCTCATTGTCGAGCGCGAGACGCTGCCAGAGCAATTGGAGATTACGGCAGAAACTGACGACGGCATCATCATGGGATTGCAGCATCGCGACTATCCCATCTATGGCGTCCAGTTCCATCCAGAGTCGATTCTGACACCAGTTGGGAAGCAACTGCTCGGGAACTTCCTGTCTGTGACTGGACAGACGCCGGTCGCCGCTGTGCAGCCGGCGCTGATCGGATATTGAGCGAGGCCATGAGCGAGGATTTCGATATCAAACAAGCGATTCGCAAGGTTGTCGATGGGGATGATCTGACCTTCGACGAAGCTGGAAAAGCAATGGACCAGATCATGTTGGGCGAGGCGACGCCCGCGCAGATTGCATCCTTGCTGACGGCCATGCGGGTTCGGGGCGAGACGGTTGACGAGATCGCCGGGTTCGCGCATGCGATGCGCGGGCACGCGCGGCAGGTTCAACTACCGGCCGATGTCATTGCGGTCGACACCTGTGGCACCGGGGGTGATCACTCCGGCACCTTCAATATCTCGACCACCGCGGCGTTCGTCATTGCGGGTTCGGGCGTCAACGTCGCCAAACATGGCAACCGGTCGGTCACCAGCGCCTGCGGTTCGGCCGACCTGTTGGAAGCGCTGGGGGTTGCGATCGAGCTGGAGCCGGATCATGTCGCGGCGGTGATCGATGAAGCCGGGATCGGATTCATGTTCGCGCCAGCCTATCATCCCGGATTTCGTCACGCGGGACCGGTGCGTCGTGAGATCGGGATTCGCACCGTGTTCAATCTGCTGGGACCGATGGTGAATCCGGCCAACGTGAAACGGCAGCTTATCGGCGTGGGGGACGGATCGGTCTCCGCGCGCCTGGCGGCTGCTCAGGATCGCCTGGGGGCGGAACGAGTGCTCTTCGTCCATTCGTCCGAGGGATTCGATGAGTTTGGGCTGGGCGGACCCTCGGCGGTGACCGAGTTCGATCGTGAACGAGGTGTGCGATCGTACGAGATCGACGCAGTCGATTTCGGTCTCGGGCGCGCGCCGGCGGAGGCGGTCATGGGCGGCGATGCCAACCGAAACGTCGAAATCACCTCCTCAGTGCTGAACGGTCAGCCTGGTCCTTATCGGGATGTGGTCGTGCTCAATGCCGGCGCCGGGCTCTATGCCGCGGGGCGGGCGGAGTCGATCGCGGACGGCATCGCCATCGCAAACGCGACGCTCGATTCCGGAGCGGCATTGGCCGCACTCGAAGCGATGATCGCGGCATCGAATCGCAAGTTCGTACGGGAGGTGGTCTGATGCCGTTGTCGACGACGACTGGAACGGTCGAGACCGGCACGATTCTGGACAAGATCATTGCGCGCACCGCGTTGGACGTGGACGAGCGGCAATCGAACGTTTCGGCTGCGGAGCTCGAGCTGCGAGCGGCGAAAAGCGTTCCGGCGATCAGTCTCCGCCGTGCATTGCACGCGCCCGGGCTGAGCCTGATCGCGGAGATCAAGCGCGCCTCTCCTTCGAAAGGACGGTTTCCGGTCGAGTTCGAGGTCGATGAGGTCGCGTCGAGTTATCGGTCGTCGGGGGCGAATGCGATCTCGGTGCTGACCGACGAGCCGTTTTTCCAGGGATCGCTGGCCGATCTGGAGGCTACTTGCCAGGTTGCGCATGAAGGGGCGGGGTCGATCCCGGTTCTACGGAAAGACTTCATCATCGATGAGTACCAGCTCCTGGAGGCGCGCGCGCATGGAGCCGACGCGACCCTGCTGATCGTGGGGGCATTGACGGGCGACCGGCTGGGCGAGCTGATGCGGGCTGCCGATTCGATCGGTATCGAGGTACTGGTCGAGGTGCACGACGAATCGGAAATGGATCGGGCCCTTGCGGCGGGTGCGAATCTGATTGGGATCAACAATCGTGATCTACGTACGTTTGTGGTCGATTTGGGGGTGAGTGAGCGTCTGGCTGCCATGGTGCCGGAGGATGTGGTGCTGGTCGGCGAGAGTGGCATTTTCACGGCCGGGGATGCGAATCGGATGCGGTCGGCGGGGATGGATGCCGTGCTGGTGGGAGAGTCGTTGATCGTCGCGCAAGATCGAGCGGCAGCGGTTGCGCAGATCAAGCTCGACGCTCCGCGGGGAGCCCGGGTATGAGCGTGTTGCCCGATCGACCGTTGATCAAAATCTGCGGACTTCGTGATCTGGACGGAGCGCAGGCGACCGCCGATGTGGGAGCCGATCTGATCGGGTTCGTCTTCGCGCCGTCGAAGCGGCAGGTCACGGCAGACGACGTTCGGCCAATCGTCGACGCTTTGACAGGTGAGGCGTTGCCCGTTGGTCTCTTCGTCGATGAGCCGGTGGATGAGATCAACCGCGTTGCGAAGGCGGCCGGTCTGCCGCTGTTGCAGGTGCACTGGCGGCAGAACGAGGAGGACCTCCTTGCCCTCGAGCTGCCGTATATGCTGGTGCGACGGACGGAGCCGAATGCAACCTATGACACGGTGGCTCCGGATTTGGAGCGAGTCCTAGCGAGCCAGAATCCGCCGGTGCGTGTGTTCGTCGATTCGTATCATCCGGGTGCCTCGGGAGGTACCGGAGTGCTGGCAGACTGGGATCTGGCCGCGCAGTTGGCCCGGTCGTTTCCGGTCGTGCTGGCCGGTGGTTTGAATCCAGAAAACGTTGCGTCCGCCATCGAGACGGTCGAACCGGTAGGGGTGGATGTCAGCAGCGGGGTGGAGCGGGACGGTGTCAAAGCAGTGGATTTGATCGAGGCGTTCGTTGCGAATGCCCGGGTGGCTTTCGATAGGGAGATTCCCAAGGTTGAAACCCTGGGCTAAGACTCCTTTGGTGCGTACATACCTGACAACACGGCATTGTTGATCCTGAACGTCTCGCGTTCATAGTCCGGACTTTCTTGCACGTCGCTCCAATATCCCTTTGCGTGCGTGTCGTGATATTTCATTCGGGACGACGAGCGTGTCATACGGAATCCGTCTGAACGCTCCGGGAGAGCATGGCGTCGATTCGCCGCATTCCCAACGTTGAAACGCTGGGCTAACACTCCTTCAGTGCATACGTTCATGAACGACGTGATCCCCCATGACTATCCAGCGCTGGTTGTCAGCGCCTATTGGCACGTCCTTCGACTATCCCTGCGTAGTCATCCGGATTCCGTGTCAGTCGTCGTCTTCCTCGGTGAGGATGGTCCAGGTTTGACCGGCGGTGCAGAGCCATTCCAGGGCGATGCGTTGCTGGAGCGAAACGATGTAGAAGGTTTCGACTTCGTCATCGGTCCATTTGCGGATTGGCTTGTTGCCGATCCGGAGGTCACCGCTGGGATAGGTGGTGGCCAGGCCGGAGCGTTCTGCTTCCGCGCCGACTGCCAGGATCGATTCCTTTTCGTCTTCGGTTAGCTGGCCACCATCGAGACGAGCCCCGAATTCGACGTCAGCTCGCCAGTGGATTACCTCGGCGACTTCGAGCATGGTTGCCGCTTCTTCTTCCGCTGGCAGCTGGACGTGCTCGGCGATCTCTTCCGGCGTCATGGCAAGAATCGACTCCAGGAGCTCTTCACTCGATCCGACCGGATTCGGCGGGAGTGGCAGCTCGCGAATCAGCCCGCACGCCTTTCCAAGAATCCCGAATGCTTCTGCCGACAGAATGACTGACGCCTGCTGATCATCAGGAATCTGGCCAATTGGCATCTGCATGATCTCGAGCTCTTCCGGGATGAGCGAGTCGGCGGCATGCGAGCTCAGCAGCTCGGCCAGGAGATCGAATCGTCGTTCCTCGATCTCACTCGTACCACCGTCGACTTCGGTGACGGCTTCTAGCATGGAACGCTCGACGAAGGCGTGCAGGATCGAAAGCCGATCGATCACCGCCTGGCGGGGTTGGAGGTCGATGGTGATGAAGTCGTCGAGTTCCTCTGGGTTTTCCAATTCGTCCTCTTTCAGAATCTACCTTGGGAAGAGAGCGTCGCCATGAATGGAGACGCTACCGTGGTTGGCCGTGTGCGAGTCGATCGTACCTACACATTGAACAGGAAATTGATGATGTCGCCATCCGCGACGGGGTAGGTTTTGCCTTCGCGGCGGAAGGTGCCGCGTTTCTTCGTTTCGGCGAGACTGCCGGCTTCGATCAGATCGTCATAGGAGACGATTTCTGCCCGGATGAATCCGCGTTGAATATCGGAGTGGATGACTCCGGCAGCTTCGACGGCAGGGGTGCCGCGGCGAATGGTCCATGCCCGGCACTCGTCCGGTCCGACCGTGAAGAAGGGCATCAGCCCGAGGAGATCGAACGAGACCCGGATGATCCGGTCACGGCTCGATTCCGCGATTCCGAGATCTTCCATGAAGATGGCCGCGTCGTCTGGATCGAGCTGGCCGATCTCCATTTCGATTTTGCCGGCCAGGCCGTCGACCGCGACGCCCGGAGTAGCGAATTGCTCGCGTAGCTTGGCGATCAGCGCATCGCCCGCGTCTCCGAGTTGGGATTCACCGAGGTTGACGAGGATCAGCATCGGCTTGATGGTGAGGAGGCCGAACCCGCGCAGGGTCTTGCGGTCTTCTTCGTCGAGATCATCGACGATTTCGCGCAGGGGCGTGTCGGCTTCGAGCGCTTCTTTCAGCCGCTCCATCAGCTTCTGCTCGCGCTCGTAGGCTTCGCGTTCTGCTCCCTTCATCTTGGGAAGCTGCTGGATGACCCGCTGCAGCCGTTTGTCGACGACAGAGAGATCGGAAAAGAGGAGCTCGAGATTCATCGTTTCGATGTCTCGGGCTGGGTCGACCGAGCCTTCCGGATGCGGAGTTGAATCATCCTCGAACGCGCGTACGACCTGTACCAGCGCATCACCCTGGCTGAGATGACCGAGAAGCTGACCGCTCATCCCCTGCTCGGAGACGCCTTTGTCGATGCCCCGGACGTCGAGATACTGGACGTCTGCGGGAATGCGACGTTGCGGTTGAAACATCTCGGTCAAGCGATCGAGCCGGGCGTCGGGGACCTTGACGGTCGCAAGGTTGGGCTCGTCGTCACCACCGAAGGTTCCGGTTTCGGCGGTCGAGCGAGACAAGGCGTTGAAGACCGTCGACTTACCGGCAGTGGGCAGGCCGATGATCACGAGCTTGGTGGTCACGTTGGCGAATTCTCCGTCCAGGCAGGCGCTATCGGCCGCACATCGATCAGCCGGTAAGTATGGCTCATCGGGGGAGGTGCTGAGTTTTGGGTCCTGAGTCCTGAGAAGAAATCAAGGCGCTTGGGGCGGATGGCGAGGAATTTGCCGCTATGGGTCGACTGATTGGAGGAGGGGGGCGATGGTGGCGTGGTTGAGGCGGATGATGTCCGCGGATTGGAGGCGGACCATGTGGAGGTCGGTTCCGGCGCCGCCGTAGAGCTCCGGGCGCTGGGCGACCTGTTCATCGACGAAGACACGCGCCGAGGCTGGGAGATCGATTGGGGCGACGCCGCCGGCGGGATAGCCGGTTGCGGAAAGAACGCGATCGGCCGAGGCGAGGGAGAGCTTGGGCAGGGCGGCCAGGGCGGCGAGCTTTTTGCGGTCGACCCGTCCGGTGCCGCAGGCAATTGCGATGACGAGCTCGTCCGCGGGGCCGACGAACACGAGGGTCTTGATGATCTGATCGGGTTCGACTCCGAGCGCAGTGGCCGCGAGCTCGACCGTCGGTACGCCGTCCGGGGTGGAGATCACTTCGGCATCGAGCTGATGCTGGGCGATAAACCGCTCGACGCGGACGGTGGATGGCTGGGTCACCGGCGGCGTCGCCGTGGGTCGAGCGCGTCGCGGAGACCGTCGCCAAAGAAATTGGCCCCATCACGACGGTCAGAATCGCCAGACCCGGGAAGGTCGAATACCACCAGTATTGGAGACCGACCTTGACCCTGGTTCACCATTGCGCCCCATTCGGCGGTGGGAGGCACGGCGCCGATGCCGATGAAGCTCAAGCCGGCGGTGAGGACGATGGCCGCGCCGACATCGAGTGTCGCTTTGACGACGATGGGCGCGTCAGTACTGGGCAGGATATGACGGAGGAGTACCCGGCGGTCGGACACGCCAATCGATTTGGCGGCGGTCACGAACTCGTTCTCCTTCAGCATCAAGACTTGCCCGCGCATCAACCGGGCGTACTCCGGCCAGAGGACGAGAATGACCGCGATCATCGCATTCGAGAGGCCGGGACCGCCCCGAGCAGCCGCGATGGCCATGGCGAGGATGATCGACGGGAACGAGAGCACCGCGTCGCAGATGCGCATGATGATGGTATCGAGCCAACCGCCGGCGAACCCGGCAATCGCCCCGACGGTGCAGCCGATGACCATGGTGATCGCCACGACGAAGATGCCGGCTGGGACGGAAACGCGTGACGCATAGATCACCCGGCTGACCAGATCGCGGCCGACATCGTCGGTTCCGAAGGGATGGGCCCATGAGGGAGCCTGCAGCTTGCGGTTGAGCTGGACGAAGTTCGGATCCTCCAGGGGCAGGATCGGAGCGAGCAACGCGAGCAGCAGCCAGCCCAGCACGATTGCCAAGCCAGCCAGGGCGACCGGTTGCTGCCGGAGCGACCGAAGCACCATACCGAGCTGCGAGCGGCGTTTGGGCATTGCTCCCAGCTCGGCGATTGTGGTGCTTGCGATCGAGGATGTTATCGAGGACATAGCGCTCTCCTCAGCCAACCCGGATCCGAGGATCGAGGATGCCGTAGAGCACGTCGACGAAGAAGTTGACGAGGGTGTAGACCACCGCCACAATCAGCGTAACCCCGATCAGCCCCGGATAATCCAGCTTCAACGCCATCCGGACCGCGAACTGTCCGAGTCCGGGCCAAGAGAAGATCGTTTCGGTGAGCACGGCGCCCGCCAGCAGGCTCGCGAAGGTCAATCCAATAACGGTGACGGTGGGGATCAGCGCGTTGCGGAGCGCATGTGCGCGTACGACCCGATACTCGCTGACCCCTTTGGCGCGAGCGGTACGAACGTAGTCGTCATTCAGCGCGGCAACCAGCGAAGACCGGAGCATACGCGAGATGATGCCCATTGCGAACGATCCGAGGACGATTGCCGGCAGGATGATGTGCCGGATCAGACTCTGGAAGGTATCGAAGTCGCCGGCAAGCAGGGCATCGATCGAGATGAATCCGGTCACCTGTGGGGGACGGCGCATCCCGACGTCGAGCTGCCCGGATCTGGGCAGAATCTGGAATTTGTACGTAACGAGATAGGCGAGCAGGAGCCCGAGCCAGAACACTGGCATCGAGGTGCCGAGCAGGGAAACGAACCGGGCGACGTGATCCGGCCATTTTCCTTGCTTGACCGCCGCGATGATCCCGAGCGGAACACCGACCGAGATCGCGAAAAGCATCGCGGCGAACGCGAGCTCCATGGTTGCCGGAACCACGAGCCGCAATTCGTCCAGGACATTCTTGCGATCGGTGATGGTCGTTCCCATGTCACCGCGCAGCAGGTTCTTGACGTAATACGCATACTGCACGGGGAGTGGCTTGTCGAGCCCGTACTGACTTTCGATGGCGGCCCGAACCTCGGGCCGTTCGGCCTGTCGCTCGCCAATGATCGAATTAACAGGATCTCCAGGGACGGCGTGCATGAGCAGGAACGTTGCGATGCTGACGAAGAACAGCACGACCAGCGCCTGCAGGAACCGTACGATGATGTATCTCCAGAGACCCATGCACGGAATCCCCTCCCGCTCGTGTCCGTCAAAAAGAGACGGGCAACACCGAGCGCTGCCCGTCTCTTGCTTATCGTTTCATGCGAGCACGCACCGCAACGCGTCCTATTCGGTCTTGCTGGCTCCGCGCAGGTTCATCATATAGATGGGATGAACCGTCACTCCTGCGACCGTTGCGTTGGCCGGTTTGCGATAGACCGGCTGGTACAGGACGATGTACGGAACATCGGGCAAGACGAGCTCCTGAATCTGCAGATAGATCGCATCGCGTGCGGCAGGATCTGTTTCCGCGAGCCCCTGCTTCAGCAGGTCGTCCACCTCTGGATTCGAGAAACTCACCCGCGCAGCAGCCGCCGTCCCCGTCTGGAAGAATGGGGTGGCGTAGGTATCGACATCCGGATAGTCGGGCGACCAGGGCGAAATCGTCGCCTGGAACTCGCCCGCGCGATACTGTCCGACTCGGTCGTTCCCCGGCATTGGGCTCAGCCTGATCGTGACGCCGTTGATGGCTTCGAGATTGGCTTTGATCGCGGTTGCGAGCGTTTCCAGATTCACGCCACCCTCGCCCGGGGAATCCGAGTCATAGGTGATCTCGATCTCCTGATCGCCCACCCCAGACTCATCCCAGAGCTCCTGCGCCCTTGCCAGATCGAGCGTGTACGCTTTTTCCAGCATTGCTTCGGACCCCGAGAGCGGCAGCGGGATCGGCAACGCCGGGCGAACCGCGCCACCCACGAGAATGTCGTTGATGATCGAGTCGTAGTCGATGGCGTAGGCGAAGGCCTGGCGGCAGAGCTGGTTGGCCATCGGGCCACCGAATTCCTCATTGAGGTTCATCGCCAGATACTGGATGGAGAGTGACGATTCGGAGATGATTTGCAGATCCGGATTGGATTCGACCGCCGCGACGCTGTCGGGATTGAGCGAGTACGCGATATCGGCATCGCCGGTTTCCACGGCCTGCAATTGCGCGTTCGCATCGATGATGTTGGTGAAGATGATCTGTTCGATCTGCGGCGCTTCACCCCAGTAGTCCGGATTCGCGACCAATATGACCGAGCTATTGGTATCCCACTGATCGACCTTGAAGGGACCGGTGCCGACCGAGGTGCTGTTGATCAGGTTCTGGGCATCCCTGTTGGCCAGGATGCTCTCATTGCTTGCCCGCTCGTCATCGGTCGCATCGTCGGTGAATTCTGGCCGGTCGGTCGTCCCGCCGAATTCCATGACCTGCTTGCTGTCGGTAATGGAAAGTGGAATAGACGCCAGCACCGCCGCGAGACCGGCGTTCGGCGCGGGAAGGGTGATGGCAATGGTGTAGTCATCGACCTTCTGGATATCGGTCCAGTAGTCGGTGGCCAGGAACGACGATTGTGCATACGTTGCGGCTAGCCGGTTATACGAGAAGATCACATCATCGGCGGTCATCTCGTTACCGGTGTTTTGAAACGTGATCCCCTGCTTCAGCTTGATCGTCGCGGTGAGCAGATCCTCGCTGAGCTCCGGCATACCGTCGGCGAGGAGTGGCTGGATATCGGTTGGATTGGAACCGTCCTGGCCCGCGTAGAGCTGATCGTAGATCGCGAACATGGCCATGGTCGGATTGATCTCGTAGTACCAAGCCGGATCGAGACCCAGCCAGTAGGCGCCCGACAAGGCATCGGTGACAACAAGGGTCGTGGCGTCGATCTTGCTGACGAGATAGCGCGGCGTCGAGGCTCCCGGAGCGGCAATTGCGCGCCCGGTCAGCAGCATCGAAAGCGCGCTGGCCGACATTCCGGCGACACCAGCCTTGACCATCAAATCGCGGCGGGTCAGCTCGTTGCTGTGAAGATTTGCGACGAGATCGGTAATCCGGGTTCCAGACATGCGCGTTCACCTCGTTCGTTACGTGGCGCCGGAACGGATTTCCGGCGTCCTGCGCTCGTGAAGGGGCGCCGATTCGACGGTGGCCAGCGGATGGACAGGCGACGTGCTGTCTCCGGGAACCACAGTGGGTACGAAATGGCGCGATCGACGAGTCAGCAACATTATGGTGCGCGTGCTTTTCATCGTCAACGACGCGCGGGAGAACAACGTTCCCCGCCTCGAACGACTGGGCCTCCCTTCGCTGGTTCGCGGCAGCCTCGATCGTATCGCTGGTGCGACTACTGGATCCGGACCGATTCGATTGCCTGGCGCACATGTGGGGGGGATACATCGCGGGAAATCGAAACGCCGCCGTGCGTATCGAGCAGGACCCAGCTCGTTTTTCCGGCAACCCGTTTCTTGTCACTGCCGATGAGCTCGATGACTCGGTCGAGCTCGAACTCGCCCGAGACCGGTAGCCCATAGCTCGCGATCAATTTGGCGATCGAATCCGCTCTGGTGGCTCCGATCCGGCCTTCGAGTACGGACAACCGGCTGGCGGCAGTCATTCCGATCGCAACCGCTTCGCCGTGCATGTGGCGGTAGCCGGCGGCCTCGATCGCATGCCCGGCGGTATGGCCGAAATTCAGGTATGCGCGCACGCCGCTCTCTCGCTCGTCTGCCTCGACGACGCGGCTCTTGAGGGCAACATTGCGTCGCAGAGCGTACGTGGTTGCCGGATGCCGAAGTCCGAGCAGCGCCTGACGATTGCGGATCAGGAAATCCTCGAGATCGGCGATCTCACCCGATGGCGTCGACGGTTGGATGAACGAGTGCTTGACCACCTCGGCCCAACCTTGCCGTAGCTCGCGGGGCGGGAGGGTCGTCAGAAAATCGGGGTCGATCAACACCAGGGGAGGCTGATAGAACGCGCCGATGAGGTTCTTCCCGGCAGAATGATTGATGCCGGTCTTGCCCCCGACGCTCGAATCGACCATCGCCAGCAGCGAGGTTGGCATTTGCACGAACCCGACCCCACGGAGCACGGTTGCGGCCACGAATCCGGCCAGGTCACCGACGACGCCGCCGCCAAGGGCGAGCACGAGATCGCTCCGTTCGATGTGTCCGTCCAGCATCAGGTCGTAGAGCTGACCGGCTCCGGCTAGACCCTTGCTGGTCTCCCCCGGCGCCACGACGGCGCGGTGAACGGTCAGACCGGCGTCTTCCAGAATTCCGGATACCTGATCGCCGTGCGCGGCGTCGACGTGCTCGTCCGAAACGATCCAGACGGTCGATGCCTTGGGCCATCGCTCCCGGAGGAGCGTCCCCGCGTGATATCGAATGCCCGGCTGAATATAAATCGAGGACGAACCGGACGCGGCTTCGAGGTGAACGGCCGGGATGGGATCCGCATGCGCTTCGAGAAGGGAGTGGATGTCGTGCGCCACGTCGATCGCGGCACGGCGATCGACCGGCAGGGTGACGTCCGAGCGGTCATAGAACGGAACGCGTTGCTCTCTGAGCGCCCGAATCCGACCGATTGGATCGTCGCCAGCCAACATCGGCCGCACGACGGCATTGCCTTCGCGAATCTGCTGGGCGGTCAGCCGAGCGTGAATGGTCTCCGGGGCGGCGTCGAGCGTGACGGTCAAGGTTTCCGGACCGGCAAGCAGGTCGACAGACCAGACTTCGTCCGTGGCGGAGGCGCCGCCTCCGGTCGAGATCACGACGTTTCCGGTGGTCAGCGCCCGCTGGAGCTGTTGGCGTTCCGAACCACGAAAGGCCGCCTCCCCATCCTCGGCAAAGATCTCCGGAATGGTCTTGCCATATTCTTCTTCCAGCAGCGTATCGAGATCGAGGACATCCCAGCCCAGACGATCTGCGAGAATCCGGCTGGTCGTGGTCTTACCGGTTCCACTGAAGCCAATGAGAGCGATACGACGGTAGGCACTCACGATCGTTTCGATGTCCTGCGAACGCTTCCGATCCGGGAAGCACGAATCTTGCGGCCCTTACTCTAACCGGTCGTGACCATGAGGTTGCTTCGCAATGTCCGACGATCACTTGATATTGACTCTCGATCAAGGCACCACGTCGTCCAGGGCGATTCTGTTCGACCGCGATGCACGTGTGCGAGCGGTTGCGCAACGACCGATCACGCAGCTCTATCCCGCCAGCGGCTGGGTCGATCACGACGCCACCGAAATCTGGGAAACGACGCGTGCCTGTATGGCGGAGGTTCTGGCTGCAGGCGGTGTCTCGATCGAGCGGGTCGCGGCGATTGGGATTACCAACCAGCGGGAGACGACGATCGTCTGGGATCGACAAACGGGAGAGCCGCTGGCTCCGGCGATCGTCTGGCAGAGCAGGCAGTCGGTTCCCTGGGTTACTTCGATCGTCGAGCGCAACATGGGTGAGCGATACCACGAGCTGACCGGCCTGGTGCCGGACGCCTACTTCTCCGCATCGAAGCTGGCGATGTTGCTCGACGAGCATCCCGAAATCAGGCGGAAGGCCGATGCCGGAGAAGCGTTGTTCGGGACGGTCGACAGCTGGCTGATCTCCAAGCTGACCGGTGGGAACGCGCATATCACTGATGTCAGCAACGCGGCGCGGACGATGCTCTTCGATATTCGCACCATGCGGTGGGCGGACGAGCTGCTGGCCGATCTCTCGATTCCCCGGTCGATGCTGCCGGACGTGGTCGATTCGAGCGGGCTGGCGGCATCGACCGACCCAAACGAATTCGGAGCTGCCATTCCGATTGCGGGTATCGCGGGGGATCAACATGCGGCGCTTTTCGGGCAACTTTGCTTCGAGCCCGGGGATGCCAAGAACACGATTGGCACCGGATCGTTCCTCCTCATGAATACCGGATCCCGGGTTCCGATCTCGGATTCGGGGTTGTTGGCAACGGTCGGTTGGAAGCGGGGTGACGAGCTCTGTTACGCATCGGAAGGATCGGTCTTTGTCTCGGGGTCCGCGGTGCAGTGGCTGCGTGACGGACTGGGCCTCATCGAGTCGTCGGCGGATGTCGAGCGTTTGCTCGACACCGAGTCAGATTCAGGAGGCGTGGTCTTCGTACCGGCGCTGGTCGGGCTGGGCGCACCGCATTGGGATTCGACGGCGCGCGGCGGCATTTTTGGGATCGATCGCGGTACGACCGCAGGGCATCTCGCCCATGCAACCATCGAAGGGATCGCGTTGCAGGCGATGGAACTCGTCGATCTGATGCGAGTCGATACGGAGCTGCCCATCACAACCCTCAAGGTCGATGGTGGCGCCGCGGCCAACGACCGGTTGCTGCAACTTCATGCGGACCTGATTGGAGTCCAGGTGGTACGGCCGGAAAATCTCGAAACGACGGCGTTGGGCGCTGCCTATCTTGCGGGGCTTGCGGTTGGATACTGGTCCGATCGTGACGCATTGCGGGCGAACGCGCGTGTGGATCGCATCTTCGAGCCGTCCGGTGACCGAACCAGAATCGAGCGTCTGGTCGAGCGGTGGAAGACCGCGGTCGACCGCGTACAGGATTGGCCCCTTGAGGAGTTGGGAGCTGGGATTTAGGAGTGGGGAAACGGGCCTGGTGTCCAGAGGGCTGGGATGTTACTCATCATCGAGGAGCTCCTCTTCCTCGATGAGGCGCCATTTGGTGTCGGTGGCCCTGGCGTTGCGCTTGAGCAGCGGTTGTCGTTTTGCAAGTGATTCGAGCGCCTGTTGATAGAAGCCTTTCATCGTCTCCTTGGACGGTTTGGCGCCCTCCGAGTAGTAGTAGTCGGCGGCTTTGCCGATGGCCATGGTGCCCGAGTAAGCGATGGCAACCTTGGGCACCGCGCCGCCCATGAAGGGGACGAGCGCCGCCGCCTCGCGCGCGACGGTGCGCCAGAAGAAACCCGCGCCGACGACGGGCACCATTTCGCGGAAGATGCGCGTGGTGTCGTCGAGGTTTTCCCCATGGATGGCGGCGATCTTGAAGATGAGCAAGAGCTGATTCTTGGTCAGGATGAAGAAATCGGCGCCGACGGTTGCGATGCTGCCGAAGACCGGAATGACCGTGGGAACGTTCGCGATCAACGCGAATTGGGCGTTTGCCATCGACGTTTCATTGTTCACTTGCCTGATAGCGGCCTCGCGAAAGCCCGGCAGATAGCGTCCCAACGCGACCGCGCGGTCGGGATTCTGCGTCAGGATCCGGGCGCGGAGCCGCCGCAGGGCAACCTGGTCGCCCGGATTGGAGCTCATGAACGCGGCCGCGCCGACCTTGGCGTCGGACGCGCGGAGCCGGTCGAGGATGGCCTTGGATTCCGGGGTTGCATCTGGATCGTAGATCACGACTGCATCGAACCCTTCAATCGGCAGGCCAGTTTCGTCCAGACGACGAATCGATGCGAACTCGGAAAACTCCAGTCCGGTGACATTGGCGGCGATCCGCTCGCCCATATCGCGGTCGTTGGAAAGGATGAGCACGCGCGGCATGCTCAGGGCCTCGTCTCGAATGTCATCGAGGCTCAGCTCGCGGATGATGTTCCAGATACCCTTTGCCGTCGAAAATGGCTCCATTCCTCGCATCCGAACTCCTGGTACGTTCTCGTTGCGTGCGGGCCGGCGCCAGCCGGTCCCATTCATTGATACCCCAACCAGCGAATCTCAGCGATATCGCCGGGGGGCAGCGCCGCGCGTTCCTCGGGTATGAGGATGAGACAGTTTGCCGCACCAAGCGACGAAAGCACGGCCGATCCGCGATTCTCTGCTGGCCGGGCCAACAATTGACCCGATTCATCCAACCAGGCGTACCCGCGCAGGGCATCGGTGCGCCCGGACGATCCTGAAGCGGTTTCGACGATGCGGGCCTTCGATGGGGAGCGATCGGCCCGGCCAGCGAGACGGTCGATGGCGGCATGGGCAAAGAGCATACAACCGACAAGCGCCGCAATCGGGTTTCCAGGGAGCGCGATCAACGTGTGGCCCTCATGGAATGCGACACCGAAGTGCTTGCCTGGGCGCAGGCGTACCGTCCAGAGCTCGGCGGCGGGATCCTTGCTCAACACCTGGGTCATCGTGTCGGCGTTGCCGTTGGAAATGCCGCCGCTACTGACGATCAGGTCGCATGGTTCGAGGGGATCGTCCAGAAGCGAGCGGAGACGATCGACCGAGTTGTCGACGCGGGCGGTCCAGCGAATCTCGGCCCCTGCTTCGGTCATCAGCGCGGCCAGCATCGGACCGTTTGCGTCCGCAACCTGAGTCGGTTTGGCGTCCGTCTCGAGCTCCTGCCCGATCGAAACGACGCCAACGGTTGGGCGCCGGATGACCGGGACTGACTCCAGTCCCAGGGCGGCGATCAAGCCGATGTCCTGCGGTCGGATGGCGATTCCCGCGGTGACTGCAACCGTTCCGGCACGGATGTCTTCGCCTGCTGGACGCACATGTCGTCCGGGCGCGCAAGGGGCGGTGAGCTCGAACCAGTTCCCTCGTGGCGCAATCGACTCGATGGGAAGGACGGTGTCGCAATCGACGGGGAGTGCCGAGCCGGTGCCGATCCAGATTGCCTCGTTTGGACCAAGGGGGGCGTTCCACTGCTGACCGGCTTCTATCCGCCCGACGATGTGAAAATGGATTGGGAAGGAACTGCTCGCATCCACCGTATCGCGCGAGCGGAGCGCGACGCCATCCATGGCCGAGTTCGTGAAACGAGGGAGGTCGACTGGAGCAACGATGTCGCGAGCGAGAACCCGGCCACGACTTGCCGAGAGGGGCCGTTGCACGGGTGGAAGCGGGGCGATTCGGGAGACCAGACGCCGGCGCGCCGCCTCGACCGAGAGGTCCAGGCGTGCGCGCCGCGGTGTGGATTCATTCAGTGGTTACGACTCCTGGGAGAATCCGGCCATGGTCTCCACGAGCCCCTTGACCGAACCGGCCGACTTCTCGAGGGCAGCCTGCTCGTCTGATGTCAGGGTCAGGTTGTAGATTTCTTCGAGCCCGGCCGCGCCGACCTTCACCGGAACACCGACGAAGATGCCGTCGATTCCGTACTCGCCCTGCAGGAGGACCGAACAGGGGAGCACGCGCTTCTTGTCGAGAATGATGGAATCGACCATGTCGACGACCGACGTGCCGGGGGCGTACCAGGCGCTGCCGGTCTTGAGCAGGCCGACGATCTCGGCGCCGCCGTTGGCGGTGCGGTCTTCGATTGCCTTGACGCGATCGGCGGAGAAGAGCTCCGTGATGGGAATGCCGGCAATGGTGGAGTAGCGGGAAAGCGGCACCATGGTGTCGCCGTGACCGCCGAGCACCAGCGCCGAGACATCCTGCACCGAAACGCCGGCCTCCATGGCGATGAACGTGCGAAACCGTGCTGAATCGAGCACGCCGGCCATGCCAAGGACGCGCTCCCGCGGAAATCCGGCCGTATCGAAGGCGACATGGCACATGGCGTCGAGCGGGTTCGAGACGACGATCAGGATGGCATCGGGCGATTTTGCGACGACCTGCTCGGTAACGGAGCGGACGATGCCCATGTTGGTGCGGAGCAGGTCGTCACGGCTCATGCCGGGTTTGCGGGCGATGCCGGAGGTGATCACCACGACGTCGGAACCGGCGGTTTCGTCATATCCATTGGAGCCGGTGATCTGGGTATCGAATCCCATGAGCGGTCCGACCTGCATCAGATCGAGCGCCTTGCCCTGGGGGAGCCCCTCGACAATGTCGACCAGGACGACATCCGCGTAGTCGCGCAGCGCAAGCATCTGGGCAACAGTGCCCCCAACCATTCCGGCGCCAACCACGGTTACCTTGCTGCGTTTGCTCGCTGCCATGAGGCTTTCACCCGCTCCTTTGCTTCGCATGATGGTGATGATTCGTTCGGTGCACGACGCGTTGCCATGTACCAGCACGATAGTATAGGCGGCGGGAACAGCGGTCCGTTTGGGCCATCGAACGATAGAGAGACATGCTCAATCCGCCACCAGTTGATCTCCACCTTCATTTGCTACCGAACGTGGACGACGGTCCGTCGCGCCTCGACGAGTGCGAGGCAATGCTGCGTTTTTTTGCCGAGCTCGGTGTGCGCCGTTTGGCGGCGACGCCGCACCTGCACGGTGCGCTCGACGATCGGGAGCGAGAGCTGGTCGAGCGCGGGTTGGAGGCGGTCGCACCCCTGGCGGCGGAGGTTGGGATCAGCGTTACGCCCGGATTCGAGGTGCTGCTGACGCCCGCCGTGCCCGAACGGCTGGCCAAAGGTGAGCCGATCGGGTATGCGGGAACGAACGCCGTGTTGGTCGAGCTGCCCTTCGAGTTCTGGCCAGAACGCAGCGAATCGATGATTTTCGAGATTCAAACGGTGGAGTTCCAGCCCGTTCTCGCGCATCCGGAACGGTATGTGGCGGCGCAGCAGGATCCCAGCAAGGTGCTGGAGCTGGGAGAGCGTGGGGTCATTATGCAGGTGACGTACGCCAGCCTCGCCGGGGTGAAGGGCCGCTCGGCGCGCGCGCGCGCCGAGCAGGTCATCAGGGAATGCCCCCGAGTGATTCTGGCCACCGACGCCCATGGAAACGGTACCCGGCTACGTGCGTTCGAAGCCGGGTTGGCGCGGGCGACGGAAATCGTGGGGCCGGTGCGGGCGGCACAGCTGGCGGCCGCGAATCCGGCGTCGATTCTGGCAAATCAGCCGTTTCCGATTCAAGCGCCGCTGGAGCGCAAGCCTGAATCTCGCTCGTTCTTTGGACGAGCCAAACGGGGTGTCAGCAGATGGGGCGATTCGAAGGATGGCTGGTAACCGGGGGTGCCTGCCTGCGCGAGGATGTGCTAGAATCGCGGGTCGTTGATTATGAATGATCCCCGATAGCTCAACGGTAGAGCGCCCGGCTGTTAACCGGTAGGTTCGTGGTTCGAATCCACGTCGGGGAGCCACCCTGAAACATCCCCAGTAAACGGGTACCAATGCGCCTAGCCGACCTATCCGCTGGGGGGAAGCCAGACTTGGACGTGCACGTCTTCATTTGCGTGTCTTCGGCAGCGGAAATAGTGTCTGCCTTGCCCGAATCCTTCCTTAGATCTTGACCAGAATGGATTCGAGGATTTTCTCTGCCTTGGCGGTGGGGTTCGCCCCGACGCTGGCTGCTGAAACCCGAATCAAGTAGTCACCCTTTTGCACAAGCAGGGTGACCTCGTCTCCATAGTCAAGCGTGCCGTAGAGGCCGCGAGCGTAATCTCCGTAACTGGGAACCGAGATTTCGTACAGGGGTGTGCCCACCGCCTGCCCGTCCAGCGACCAATCGAGCGCGAGGGCGGCATGGTCGGGGCCATCGAATTGATGGATGCTGACATACACGCCATTCAGCAACCCTTCTACCCATGCTCCTGCCGGAACTGGGGCAAAGTTGCAGATGGCATTGGCCCGCCACCCCCAGCTTTGGAATCGGGCTTTGGTGTCAGAAGGGGAGGGGTAGTTCTGGACGAGCTCATCGAGGGAGCGGTAACGAGCGTCGATCAGGAACAGTCCGTCACCAACGACGTCCACGTCTGGCAATAGCGAAAACACGTCCACCGAGCCAGTTGAACTGATGCCCTGGTCGGACTGGGACGAGGTTATGTCGCTCGCCACTTCGGCGTTTGGTCCCGTGATCTCCCCGCCCAAGGTCACAATCCGGAAGGATCGGACGTTGATCTGTGCTCCTTCAGAAACCCACAGACCTGCCACGCCGGGATCGAGGTAACGATTATCCTGGGCGAAGAGGACTAACCCGCCATCTACGTACAGTCGGATTTGATTGCCTTCTAGCTCAAGACGGTACTTGTGCCACTCACCGTCGAGGAGGAACTCCTGACCGGCAATCTTATCGTCGCCCGACCTAATGCGGAGTCCTGCTTCGACTCTGGAGCCAGCAACATTGGACGTTCTGTTGTTCCAGTAGTATGCGTCGATACCCCCCACCCCGTTGTTGCGCGCAATGATTCCAAATCCCACGTCGTCGCGAGAATTGGGGCGTGGATCGATAAATTGGATCTCCACCTCGACAGCGTAGTCGGCCAGGTCACCTGGATTGAAGGGTGCGTAAACGACGGCGTCGGCGCTCCCGTTGCTCACCAGCATCCCGCCAACCATGTTCCAAACCGGTCCTGCGTCGAATTGTTCCAAACCTTGCGAGAGATCGGCTTCGAAGAGCGCGCTGCCCGGGGCCGGAGTGGGCGTGGGCGGGACCGTCGGTGTTGGCTCCGGCGTCGGTGTGTGCGTTGGTTCCGGTGTCGGGGTGTGTGTCGGCTCCGGCGTTGGCGTCGACGTGGGGGTGTGTGTTGGCATCTGCGTTGGTGACGGTGTGGTCGTTGGAGATGGAATGGTCGTTGACGTCGGCTCCGTCGTCTGCGTTGGGGTGGATGTCGACGTTGGCTCCGGAATGACCTCCGCGAGTGGCGCCGCTGTCGCTTCGGCAACCCGGCAACCAGGAGGTCAGCCCCGGTCTCGGTCTCGTTGCTGCTTATCAGGAGGCATCGCGGCGGGCAGGACGACGCCTTGACCTTCACCGAGTTTTCCAGTGATCCCGGAAGGACTCTGGATGGACAGGGTTCCCGATTCCACGTAGACCGCGAGTGGCCCACTGTGATCTTGTGTTCCGCTCGACGCGCCAGGCTGGAACGAGGCGGTAGCCAGATAGACATACACGTCTCCTTCGGGCAGCGAATCGAGCTCCCGGTCGAGAAGCAGCTCAACCTCGCCAGTTACGGCGGTTGGTGTCGCGCTGGTGTCATCACGACCCGGGGTTGCTTCTGATCCATTGGACGGTTGTGGCACAAGGCTCAAACGCAGTACCGTCGCATCGACGAAGCCATCGTTCGCCAGAACGTAGGTCGAGCCAGCGTTGAGGGTCAGGCTCTCGTCTTCTTCTGCTGGAGTGGCAAACCCAAAGCTGTCTTCGAGCGAAACGCTTCCGGCTTCGACCACCAATATCTCCGGACCAGTGGTGGTCCGTTCCGGGAGTGTTGTTTCTGCAGAGATCGTTATCCGTTCCAGGACCAGCCAATGCGAATCACCAGTGATTGGAGCTGGAGGTGTCTGGGCGAGCAGTCGGGATTCGATCCCCTCGACCGAGAACAACGGCTGTACCTGATCCGTATCGGGTACCGATTGCGCATGCGCACCCATCTCCAGACTTGTGGCAAGCGGGGCTCCCAGAGCGATCGACAAAAGGATCGCAGTAAGAGCTGTCCTGAGCTTGCTAGAGGGTCGCATGCGTACCGTCCTTCCTGTACGGACTCGGGGAACCGTCACCGGTCGATGATAGGAGACAGCGACTGCCACATCCTCCGGAGCGACATTCCATGAGGGCCTGCCGAACAATAATCCTGCTTTCTATTCAACCTCGTTGACGTGGGCCATATTCGCATTTTTTCGCCGCCTTGGCCAGCTCCAGAGGCAGGTGAGGGCGACAGGACCTGGTTTCGAAATGCCGGTCACCTCAGGGCTGGGCCCGCAGGCCCAGCCGCTGCAAGAAATTGCTCAGCTGTCGCTTATCGTTCGACGCAGCTGATATGCTGGCCGATTGCTGGTGTACTAGGCGATCACGATAGGGATGCCGTTCTGTTCGGCTGACGCTACAGCCGCCAGCGTGAGCTGAAGAGAACCCAGATTGTGGCGGGCTGAGTTCGACGGTTCGCGGTCCTCGGCGATTGCCGACAAGAGCTCGCCCATCGTTCCTCCGAAGCCATCCGGGAACCAGGCGCCTTCGAGCTCATACGTGAGATGCTCGTCCCCGCGATAGAGCTCGACGAATTCGCGTCCAAGCGCGCTGCCCCAGATCTTTCCCTCGGTGCCGTTGATGAAGAATGGATGTCCCTCGGGTTCGCCGGGTTCGCCGCCGGTGGCGCGGATCAGCGCGGTTGCGCCGTTTTCGTAGTCGATCTCGATCGTGAGTCCCCAGGGTGTCAACGACTCGGGTGGCTGGTTGGGGGTACGGTAGTCTCGCCCGCGCACCGCCACGGGTTTCAGGTCGCCCATCCACGTGCGCGTGATATCGATCCAGTGCACCGTGTAGTCATAGATCGCCCAATGAGGGATCTTTTCGAAGTGCGTACCGATCGTCCAGCGGTACGAGCGATCGAGCAGATGCGTGACCGCGATCGGTTCGCCGATTGCCCCGGCGCCGAGCAGCATCGTCGCCGCCCGCCATGGCGGAGACCACCGGCCGTTCTGGTTCACCGCGAGCTTGAGCCCCCTGGTGTCCGCGAGGTCGACCAGTTCCTGCGCCGACGTCATGTCGAGCGCCAGCGGTTTCTGGGAAAGCACATGCTTGCCCGCTTCCAATGCTTGTTTTACAAGTGGAATGCGATGCTCGGGAAAGGTTGCGATATCGACGACCTCGACCGAAGGATCGTCGAGAATCTCCTCGAACGACTTTGCCACGCGACCGATGTGAAACTCGTTCTGGATTCCTTCCGTCGCCTCGGGACGAATATCGTAGACCGCCGCGACGGGGATGCCGTATTTCATGTACGCCGGCAGATGCGACGACTTGACGATGCCGCCGATGCCGACGATGGCGACATTGGGACGGTAATCCGCGGGAAACTGGGGCCGAGCGTCGATCGACGCGAAGTCAGCTGGGGTCATCGATCGCTCCTAGAGGTTGACTGTGCGGCCGCTGTCGGCCGCCGCGGCAATCGCCTCGACGACCCGGAAGACGTCGTAACCATGGCGGGCAGGAGCCGACGTGTCGCCGCCGTTCCGAACGGCGTTGACGAGGCTCTCCATCTCGATGCGGTAGTGCTCGCGGGTGCTGGTGTCGCGCGCGAAGCCATCACTTGGTCCGGACAGGCGTGGCTCGCCTGATTCCACCCAGCCGGTTTCCTTGGTATAGCGCTCAAGCCACTCCGCCGAGAATCCGGCGCGAATCGTACCGGTGGTGCCGTAGATCTCGAGCGACCAGGTGTCGATCCATGGATTGGCTTCCCGTGCGGTGAAATCGACCACCGCCAGATGGGTGCCGTAGTCCCAGATCGAGGCGATGGCGTCTTCGCCCACGCTCGGCGTGAAGTTTCCCTTCGTGCGTACGGCATTTACCGATTTTGGCAGCCCGAAGAGGTCGACCACGATGTCGACCACATGACAAGCGTCCTCCTGAAAGATGCTGGTGATATTGGTCGGATCGCCAAACCAGGCGCCCATCACATCCCAGGCCAGGTGCGGCATCGCGGCATGACCGCGAATGAGCGAAATCTGTCCCAGCTCACCGTTCGCGATCGCTTCCTTCACTTCGAGCAGCGGCCTGGCATTGCGCAGGAAGTAGCCCATTTGGGAGGCGACTCCGGCGGCTTCCACGGCATCGGCGATCCGCTTCGTATCGGCGGCGTTCATACCGCCGGGCTTTTCCAACAAGATCGGGAGACCGAGCCCGGCGACCTCGATCGCAATCTCGGTCACCTCATCACAGCGGCCATCGACGATGACCGCATCGAGCCCATAGCCGTCGAGGTCCTCGACCGAGTCGGCGACGGTGCCTCCTACCTGTGACGCGACATCTGCCGCCACTGCGGGACTCGGGTCGTAAATGGCTATGATCTCGCCACCGTTGTCTTTGGCAGCTTGCGCCCAACCGAGCGCATGGGGATGCCCGGCGCCTGCAATTCCAAATCTCACGTGTGCCTCCAGGTTGGGTAACGTCGATTCCGTTCTGAGCGTCATTTCCAAGGCTTATTTGCTCATCCGACCCGTCGATTGATTACTTCACAGCTCCCCTCGTCAATCCCTGCACGATCATCCGTTGGAAGAGCGCGACGATGATCACCGTCGGCACGACCATGACCATCGAGAGCGCGCTCATGAGGTCCCACGGGCGTCCTGACCCTTCGCCTGCAGAGGTCGTCAGCTCGACCAGGCCGAGAGTCATCGTTTTTGCTTCGAGTCCCTTGGCAAAAACCAGTGGATAGAAGAGCTCGTTCCACGAAAGGATGAAGTTGATGACGAAGAGCGTTGCGATAGCGGGCTTGGTCAGTGGGGCGATCATCTGCACAAGAATCCGCACTAGACCAGCTCCGTCCATTCGAGCGGCTTCATCGATTTCTTTGGGAATCTGGCGAATAAACGAGGTCAGGATCCAGATCGTGAACGGCGCCTGCGCACTTCCCATGAGGAGGACCAGACCTTGCGTGGTGTTCACCAGTCCGAGCCGGTCGTAGAGCCGAAAAAGGGGAATAACCGTGGCGATACTGGGCAACGTCGCCGTCAACATGAAGAACGCAAAGAACCAATTGCGAAACCGGAACTCGATACGAGCAAAGGCGTACGCAGCGGTAAAGGAGACGAACACCGCCAGCAGCGCGGAGCCGAATGCAAAGAGAATCGAGTTGGTGAGATATTCGCGAAATGGGAGGCTGTCGATCAGCCGGCGGTAGTTGTCGAGCGTCAGGGTATCTGGGAAATAGGTTGGCGGCGAACTGAGCAGGCTGCTCCGTGGCGTAAACGAGGAAATTGCTATCCAGTAGACCGGAAAGCACACCGCAAACACAAAGAGCGCAAACGCGCAGTAGCCGAGGATGAGTGACGTGCGGCGCTGTTTCAATTGACCCTCGATTCGACTCGACGCAACAGCATCATTCCAAGCAATCCAGTGACGGCGACGAGGGAGAGGAGAACCATGCTCATCGCGGCACTTCGCCCAAAGTTGAGGCTTTGAAACGCATCCAAATAGGCTTGATATCCCAGCACTTGAGTGGAGTTTCCGGGTCCGCCTCCGGTCATCGAGAGGACAAGATCGAATGACGAGACTTGCCAGATCAGGAAGAAGACTCCGATGGAGAGCATCACCGGGGAAATGAGGGGCAACGAGATGCTGGTGAACGCTTTCACGGCATTGGCGCCATCGATCTTCGCGGCTTCGAGAATCTCTTCGGGGACGGTCTGAAGGGCGGCAAGCAAGATGACCGCCACAAAGGGGGCATTTCTCCATACGTTGGTGAAGATGATCGACATCCTGGCCGGCCATCGGTCGAGCAACCAATCAACCTGAAATCCGGTGACGCGCGTAAACAAGTCAGAGAAGAGCCCGAAGCTCGAGTCGAGCCCAAAACGAAACGCGATGCCGGTTACGACCACTGGGACAGCCCATGGAATTAGATTCATGGCTCGCCCAATGGACCGCGCTCGAAGCGCGGAATTCAGCAGCAGGGCGATTGCAAGTCCAATGGCAATTTCGAGGATGGTCGACGCCACGGTGTAGAGAATCGTGAACTCGGTCGTTTCCTGAAAGGTGGTGCTCCTGAAGAGTCGCCGGTAGTTGTCGAATCCGATGTAGACATCCGGACCCAAGGTTGGATTCGAACGGTGCAAGCTCAACCACGCGTTGTTGAAGAACGGCCAGGCAGCGGTGACCGACCGCAACAGCAGGGCAGGCGCAATGAGCAACATCGCCACCAGGAATGGCTGTCGTGACAGGCGTCTCACGTATCACCTTTCAGTCGGGGAAATTGGGAGCCGGCGGAAACGCCGGCTCCCAAAGCATCCTTGACGAAAACTAGACTTCGTCGAGCGCGGCGATCTCGGCCTGCCCGTTCGAAATCACATCGTCGATGCTGTATTGGTCGAGAAGGTAGCCATTGAAGTATGTGTCAACGATGGCTTGCGCCTCGCTGACACGTGGATGGAATGGTCGCGGAGTAATGACGCCGGCTTCCGCGTACTCCTTGTGATACCGCACCAGTCCTTCGTCGCCGAGGTAGTCGAAGACAGACGTACGCGGGATGATGTAGTCGGACATCGCTTCGGCAAGCGGTCCAGCAAGGTCAGGCGCGGAGATATACTTGATAAACTCAAGCGCCGCCTCTTTGTTCTCTGAGAACTTGGGTATCATCCACCCCCAGGCTCCTGCCCAGGTGGCGCGCTGCCCGTCGGGTGCGCCAGGAGGCAGCACAATCGATGCTTTCTCCTCTGCGAACCACTCGGTATTGTCACGCGCGACATCGTAGAAGAACGACCACTGTCGCATCGTTACCAACTGGTCGCCCATGTAGGAGGCGTTGAGTTGATCGTACGTCCAGTTGGCGGCATCCCGCGGAAAGAACTCGCTGTCGATGAGCTCTCTCGCAAACTCGAATGCCGCTCTCGTCTGTTCGTCGAAGGCGAAGATATTGCCTCCCGACTGGGCAACGATATACGCGGCATAGACGAACGCGAGCGATGGCTTCGACGCCGCATCCGCAAAGGCGAACATCCCATCGCCGGCTGCAGCCTCACCCAGTACGCGAATGTCATCCCAGGTTTCGGGCGCGGTCAAGCCGTACCCGTCCAGGAGATCTTGACGAACCCAGTTGAATCCCACGCTCCAGCCGTGAGGAATACGGAAGACTTCATCATTGATCGATGACCAGATAGCGACGTAATCGCGTACGGATTGATCGAAGTCGCTCCAAAATGTCTCGTCGACGATTTCGTTGAGCGGCTCCATCCATCCCGCGCGAATGAACAACGGTGCCGCCTCATCCGATGAGCTGAGCACGTCGACGGGAGTGGATGATGATGCGAACTGGGGAGTCAACTGCGCAACTTGCTCGCCGCCCGCCGCGGGATTGGCGAAAAATGTAACCGCGATGCCGGTCTGCGCAGTGAATTCGTCGACGAACGGCTGAAGCGGCTCGTGACTGAATGCTTGTGCAGAGACGACGATTTCTGCATTCGATTGCGCTCGTGTCGGCAATCCCGGAAGGGAGATCATTGTGGCGGCAGCGGCCGTGCCACCGGCGCTCTTGAGCAACGTACGTCGATCGAAACGTTTGTCGGTTCTCGCCATGGAACACGCTCTCCTTGTCGAGCCTCGCAGCTGCACGAGGCGGTCTCTGGAACCGATTCACTGTTCCAGAATTCAGAACGGACGTGCAGTCATGCTAGACCGCTCAAAACGCATTGTCAATTGATTTCATACGCAGGTAACCGGATTTCGATGCGGAATGGCTCCGAATTCTGCTTGATCGCAGGGCTGGTGGCTTGGATGATGTTGACATACCACGTGCCAAGTGAGTATGTTTGTGTATCACTGTTCGGAGCAGTTTCGCATCACCGGTAACGACGCCGGGAGGACGGTTTGGACAAACCGATTCGCACGATGAATGTGCCTGACGTGGTCGCGTGCGCGCTGCGCGATCAGATTCTGCGCGATGGTGTGTATGGGCCGGGGGATCGTTTGCCCGGCAACCGTGAGCTCGCGATGAGCTTCGGGGTCAGTATGGGCTCGGTCCGCGAGGCGATCAGCATGCTCGGCGCCGAGGGGCTCATCGAGACGCGTGCTGGCCGCGGCACGTATGTGACTCAAGCTCCGGCATCATCGTTGCCTCCGCCGGTCACCGTAGCCGTGCTCGAGCGGAAGTATGTCGAGGAGCTGATCGAAGCGCGCGAGATCCTCGAGCTGAAGCTCGTCGCACTCGCCGCCCAGCGCGCCACGCCCGAGCAGATCGCCATGCTCTACAAGCATGTCGACGATATGGACGCTGCCGTGCGCGATCCAGGGCGCTACGCCTCCGCCGATGTGGCGTTTCACCTCGCTCTGTCCGGCGTGGCAGGAAACCGTGTCCTCTCGGAAGCTATGGCCAACATCCGCGCTTCACTAAAACGAGAAATGGAGCTGAGTGCCGAAGTTGGCGCCCGGCGGCACGGCGACCTTCGATTCAGCGCCGATTCGCACCGCCGGGTCGTCGGGGCAATCGAAACCGGTGATCCAGAAGCGGCGCGCGCCGAGATGTTCGACATCATGCGGCGCCACCACGGATTCGTCATGGGATTCTATGCGGCGCCCGAGAGCGCCGGGGAACAGAACGGATAAGTTATGGTCTGGGACAGTGTGCATCCCTTCGAATGTCCGACGCGGGTTTTCTTCGGCTGGGGCGCCGCGGGACAGGTCGGTGAGCGGCTGAAGGAGCTTGGCGTCTCGAAGGCGTTGATCGTCTCCGATCCCGGCATCGAGAAAGCCGGACACGTTGCAACGGTCGCGAGCGCCATCGAGGATGCTGGAATCGGCGTCGCGAGCTATACCGGCGTCCAGCCCAATCCAACGGTCGGCAACGTGGAAGCCGGGTACGCGGTCTATGTCACACAACAATGCGATGGGATCGTCGGACTCGGCGGCGGAAGTGCGATGGATGCGGCCAAGGGCGTCGGTGTGGTGGCCGCCAATGGCGGCAACATTGCCGACTACACCGGGCGCGAGCAGATTCCGTTCGATCTCCCGCCGCTCGTCTGCCTGCCGACGACCTGCGGCACCGGCTCAGAGGTGACCTTCAATGCGGTCATCACTGACGAAACCCGGCACATCAAGCTTCCGTACGTTTCTCGGAAGCTCGCTCCCAGGGTCGCGCTGGTCGATCCGAATTTGGTCGTGGGCGCGCCTGCCGGGGTGATCTCCTCGACAGCCGCCGATGCGCTCTCGCATGCCATCGAGTGTTACATCAACACGGCGTCCGATCCGTTGATCGACGCGCTCACGATTGGCGCGATCCGCATGATCGGGCAGAATCTCGCCGCTGCGGTCAATGAGCGGGATCGAGCGGCCATCGCCCAGCTTTCGCTGGCGAGCACGATGGCCGGCATTGCCTTCAACATGAATGCCAACGCGGTCGTCCACGCCGCATCGACCCCGGTCACCGCACGCCACGATGTGCCGCACGGCGTAGCCAACGCGATCTTCCTGCCGGCCGGGCTGCGCTTCTGTATCCCGGCAGCTCCCGATCGGATTGTCGAGATTGGCCGGGCGATCGGCGCTCCGATCGGCGATCTCACTGGCGAGGCAGCTGCAGACGTCGCGGTGACGGCACTGGAGCAGCTTTTCTCGTCGGTGGGTCTGCCACCGACGCTCTCGGCCTTCGGCGTCGATGTTTCCAAGATGGATCTGGACGAGCTTGCCGCCGACGCGATGAAGAGCCGGAGTGTTCCGCTCAATCCGCGGCCGATCACCCCGGAGGATCTGGTGGCGCTCTATCGAAAGGTGATGTAGCCGATGCATGCCGGACGCATCTCGAGCATCAGAACCCATATTGTCCATTGTCCGATTCCTGAGCATCTACGCGTCCGCTCGGGAGCGGGTTTGAAGCTGGCGCGGCAGTCGGCGTTCGTCGAGATCACGACAGACGAAGGGTTGACGGGCATCGGTCCGTGCTCCTTCGGCAGCGCTTCGCTCGATCTCGCCGCCGCGGCGAGCTTGCTGGATCACGCCATTGCGCCAATGTTGATTGGCGAAGACGCCGGCGCGATCACCTACCTGTGGGACAAGGTCTACTATGGGTCGGTCACGCGTGTGCTCGGCCCGCGCGGCATCGGGGTCGCGCTTCTCTCCGGCGTCGATATCGCGCTCTGGGATATCAAAGGCAAAGCCGCCGGCCTTCCGATCTACGAGCTTCTGGGTGGGGTCGTGCACGATCCGGTCCGCGCGTATGCCAGCTCCATCTACTGGCTCCCGCCGGAAGAAGCCGCCAAGGTCGCGAGCGACTATGTTGCCCAGGGCTTCGGCGCGGTCAAGATGAAGTCCGGACTCAACTACCGCAACGACATCGAATCGCTGGAAGCCATCCGGGAGGCGGTCGGGCCGACGGTTGACATCATGGTCGATGCCAATCAGTGCTATTCCCGCCATCTGGCGCTCAAGGTCGGCCGTGAGCTCGACAAATACGACGTGCTCTTTTTCGAGGAGCCGCTGCCAACCGACGACGTCGACGGACATGCATTTCTGGCCGAGCGGATCGATACCCGCATCGCGACCGGAGAGAACATGTACACCCGCTGGGAGTTCCTGCCGTTCATCCAGAAGCAGGCGATCCATGTCATCCAGGGTGATGCCAGCCGAACCGGCGGCATTACCGAGGCGAAGCGCATCTTCGAGCTGGCGGCGGCGCATCATCTCTACGTCGCCCCACATACATTCAGCGATGTGCTCACGGTCGCGTCGTCGCTCCATCTGAATGCATCCTCGCCCAATGCCACGCTGCTGGAGCTCGACCGCACCTACAACCCGCTCATGACCGATCTGGTCAAGAACCCCCTGAATGTGCACGACGGTGTCGTGGAATTGCCGGCAACGCCCGGCCTTGGCGTCGAGATCGACTGGGACTTCGTCGAAGCCCATCCCTATCACGGGGAGCATGGGATCGGCGCTGGCGCGCGTCCGGCGTTCGGATTGGCGCACGAAACGCTGCCCGATCGTCAGGTGGAGACACTCGCATGACCGTCGAAGCACGGCCGATTATCGGAGACGTCGATTGATATGAACGCCACGGCCGAACGCGTTGCCCAGAATTTCATCGGTGGAGCGTGGGGAGAACCGCGTTCCGGTCGCTATGTGCCCGATATCGATCCTTCGAATCAGGCGGTGATCGCCCAGATCCCGCAATCGGATAGCTCCGATGTCAACGCGGCGGTTGCGGCAGCCAAGGCGGCGTTCCCGGCATGGAAACGCATGTCGGCCGTCAAGCGAGGACAAATCCTCGTCAACGCGTCCCGGCTCCTGGACGAGCGCAAGGATGAGCTGATCCCGTTGCTGACGCGGGAGCAGGGCAAGCCGCTGGCCGAAGCCCGAGGCGAAGTGCCTCGGGCGGTCGATTTCTGGTCGTGGATGGGACACCAGGGCGGCGCTCTTCAGGGCATTACCGCGCCGACCGAGAGCGACACGATTCAGGGACTGACGTTGCGCGAGCCGCTCGGCGTGGTTGCGCTGATTACGCCGTGGAACTTCCCCGTCAATGTTCCCGGCTGGAAGCTTGCCTCGGCGCTGGTTTGCGGCAATACGGTCGTCTTCAAACCCTCCGGCCTGACCCCACTCTGTGCCGAATTCTTGGTGCAGGTGCTGCACGATGCCGGATTGCCGCCCGGCGTCCTCAACCTCGTGCAGGGCAGCGGCCGCGAAGCCGGGGACGCGCTGGTGCTGCATCCGGACGTGGCTGCCATATCCTTCACCGGCTCGACCGATACCGGCCTCGCAATCAATCGGAAAGCCGCCGCGCGCGGCATTCCTGTTCAGGCCGAGATGGGCGGGCATAACGCCGTCATCGTGCTGGCCGACGCCGATCTCGAAAAAGCCGCCAAAGGCTGCGTAGTCGCTGCATTCGGCACCACCGGTCAGCGTTGCACCGCGGCGCGCCGCATCGTGGCCGATCGCTCCATCGTCGAGCCATTGACGCACCGACTGCGCGAGCTGACGCGCGGCCTGCGCGTAGGTCCCGGGACCGCGGATGGTATCGACATCGGCCCGATGGTCGATGTCGCCTCGGTCGAGGAGGTCGTGCGGCATATCGACATCGCCAAATCAGAAGGGGCGGTCGTGCTCGAAGGAGGAGCCCGTCCGAACGACGATCTCGCCAACGGGAATTACGTGCTCCCCACGCTGCTTGGGTCGGTGAAGCCGGGCATGACCATCACGGTCGAGGAGGTCTTTGGACCGGTCTTGCCGATCATCGAAGTCGACGGCTACGAGGAAGCCATCGCGGTCGCAACATCCACCCAGTTCGGACTCTCGTCCTCCATCTTCACCAAAGACATTTC
>JAMLHN010000028.1 GCA_023957115.1 Thermomicrobiales bacterium | reverse complement strand
TCGTGACCGGCTCATCAGCCGCCTGGATGGTGAGCGTGGTCGGATCGTAGGCGATATCCCTGGCAGTGAGCACCAGTCCATCGGCAGCGACTGGTGAAGCAGCCGGGGAGGCTTCCGGCGATGCGTCGCCTGCGGCAACCGCCTCAACCGTGCCCTCGACCGCGCTTACCGCCGCCTCGACCGTACCGGCAGCCGCCTCGACGGTGCCTTCAGCACCAGCGACCACGGCATCAGCGCCAGCCTCGACCGTACCTTCGACCGCGGCGACATCAGCCTCAACGGTGCCCTCAGCATCGGTCCCGGCAGCCTCGACGGTGGCTTCGCCTTCTTCGTCGTCGCCGGTCGTTGCGGCGGTGGTTGCCGCTACGGTCGGAGTCGGCTCATCTTCGTCATCATCGCGCGTGAAGTACCAGATACCGGCAGCCAGAACGGCCAGAGCGATCAGCGGCAGCAGCCACTTCATCCATCCACCACCAGCTGCCTCGGCAACTGGAGCCGGGGGCGGGGGCGGTGGTGGGGGTGGGGGTGGAGCGGCAGCCTTGGCAGACTCGGCAGTGGCCTTAACCGGCTCAGCCGCGGCCTTCGGCTCGGCCTTTGCGGCCTCGACGCGGCGCTCGGCAACAGGCTCGGTCTTCTTGGTGGCTTCGAGCTTGACACGAGTGAAACCGGCCTTCTCGGCCTCGGCTACATCCGCAAAGCAGACCTCGGGGACGACCTGAGCGTAGCCCGGATCCTCCGGTCGATAAAAGACATTCGAGGGCTCGTTCCCCTTGATGGGGTACCCATCGGGGCACTCACGGCCACCGGTCGCACGCACGAATCCGGCGGCTGCAGCGGCTGCAGCCGCCGCCCCAGCGGCCTTGGCTCCACCGCCATGATTGCCAGTGCGCGTGAAGCCAACCTTCTCCGCAGTCTTGGCATCCTCGAAGCACATCTCCGGGATGACTTGCGGATATCCAGGATCCCCTGGCTCGTAATACACATTCGACGGCTCATTGCCCTTGATGGGGTATCCCACCGGGCAATCGCGCCTGCCGGTTCCCCGGACCCAGCCGGGACCAGACTTTTGTGACATCCGTTTTCCTCCCCGAGTTAATCGAACACGGACTTTAACAGGGCATACGATCAGTTATCGGCGCAAGTGTAGCGCACCCACTCCAGGATGTGCGGCAATATGCAGCCACCCCGGAGCCGATCCGCCGTGGCTATTCGACGACCAGCGTCCCCATCATTCCGGCATCTTTGTGTCCAGGAATCGCGCAGTAGAACTCGTAGGTGCCGGCCGGAATATCGACTTCAAGCTCTTGCGTTGTACCCGCCGGGATGTTCACCTGGATACCGAGCTCATCGATGCTGAAGTCATGCTCCGCAGCGCCTTCATTCGGCAGGATGAACTTCACCGTGCCAGCGGCAACGTGAACTTCGGTCGGCTCGAAGTAGATATCGTGACTGACCACGGTCACTTCGTTACCACCGCCTCCGCCATCGGCCGTTCCTTCGCCCGCCTCTTCCTCACTCTCCGAAGGCGCCTCGGTGGCGACCGGAGAATCAGCCTCCGCGCCTTCTTCCGGCGTCGGGCTCAGCACCGGCGCATTTGCCGGGCTGGCGATGCGTGTCACCGTTGGATTCACTTCGTCCTGGGGGGCCCCACACGCCGCGAGAACGATCAAGACGACAACGGCAAGACCCGTCATCGAAAAAAACCGCTTCGCCATGTGCGTTCGCCCTCCAAAACCCGGACGCCACGTCCGGGGCTCCTCCCAATCATGCTCCCAGCGGACCAGTTTACCCTGCGCCGGCCCCAGGCCGCGCACGGTTCCTGATCCGTGCCGCGTGCATTGTAGACGGGAATGCATCGAGCCGGAGCGGCTTACCCAAAAAAGTCGGTCAGCCGTGGCCCGATCAGCGCTACCACATTCCCAGCTCGTCCTTGGCATCCTCGCTCATCATGTCCGGGGTCCACGGCGGACTCCAGACGAGCTTGACGTCGATATCACCAATATTGGGAAATTCTCGCAAAGCCCCCTGGACTTCCTGAACGATTACCGGACCCAGCGGACACCCGAGCGACGTGAGGGTCATCGTCACCAGCACATCGCCAGCGTCGGAAATATCCGCGTCGTAGACGAGCCCCAGATCGACGATGTTGATCCCGATTTCCGGATCGTAGACTTTCTTCAGTCCCTCGCGAACGTCTTCCTTGTTGAACGCAACGGTCATGCGTGTGAACTCCTGCCTCTGAAACTGGATTGGTGCGAACCGGCGGTATCGCACGCCGCATCGATTGTACCCGCCGCCCGGGATCGGGTCGTGGCGCTCTATCTCGCGACCGGCCCTACAGGAACAGCACCATGGCTCCGGCAACGATGGGCACCACGACGACGGTTGCCCGCAACACCCGGTAGGGCGCGCGGGATGTGAATTTTGCGCCCAGGTACGATCCGGTCGACAACCCGAACACCGCTGCCAGGAGATGCCGTCCGGAGACATCGCCATGCCGCGCCAGCACGGTCGCCGCCGATCCACTGATGAACAAGAGGGTAAACATGGTGGTGCCAATCGTCTGCACCAAGGTCAGCCGAAGCCCGGAGAGCAGCCCAAGCTGCAGATACGGCGCCATGCCTACGCCGAAGAAGCCCGCGCCGACGCCGCCGGTGGCGCCCAAGGCGACCCCTCGGGCAAGCTCGCTCCGCGGAGCGAGCGGCTCGCGCACGTTTTCATGGCCAACCGTTTGCGCGACAATGCGGGTCCGTGTCCAGACGAGCACGGCAAGCACCCAGAGCGTAAGGCCCGCTCCGAGCTCGAGTGCCCGCGCCGGCACATGCTGACCGAGTTCCGCCCCGGCGATTGCTCCGCCAATTCCAGTCACCCCAACAATAGCGCCAACCCGGGGAACGACATGACCTTCCCGATAGTGCGAGACCGCTCCGAATATCGTGACGACGAACATCGCCGCGAGCGCGGTGCCGATTGCCTTGTCGATATCGAGCCCAAAGACGCCGCTGAGCAGACCGATCAGCACCCCGCCGCCACCGGCGCCGATGAATCCAAGCAGTATGCCGACGCCAAAGAGAACGGCGATGAGAACGATCCAGGAGCCCAGGGAATGGCTCCTACTTCCGGCCGGAGGGATCGATGTCCCGCCAGTTTCCTTCGGGAATATCGGACACGCCACGAGCAGGGCCCGAGTTCGAGGACTGGCGCCAAAGGTAGAAACCCAGGGCTATCACGCCGGCAAGCGCGACAAGCAGCGCCAACCTCAGCAGCATGCTGATGGTCCCATGAAAGAACCAGCCCATGAGCAGGCCGATGACAAGCCCGCTCAGAAACCAGTAATAGAAGGGAACGCCCCCGCCACTCTTGAATTTGTCCATGATCGTGAAATCTCGGTAAGGTACGAGGTACCATCTGGCCCCAAAACGAGCGATCCGGCGTCGACATCGACGCCCGGACCTTCTGCGCATATGCTACACCGCAATGTGGGGGCGGAAAGGGCCCGGTGGCCTTCCCAGTCTTCAAAACTGTGCGGGCGGCGGTGATCCCGGCGCCGGTGGGTTCGACTCCCATGCGCCCTCGCCACCGATTGCGGTCACGCCGACTGGCAATACTCCACCACCGTCAGCGCATAGATGCGCATGGCCTCACGCAGACTCTGCAGACTCACCCATTCGTTTGGGCCGTGCGCCAGGGGAAGTAATCCGGGGCCAAGCGCAGCCAGGGTGGGAATGCCTGCCCGTCCCTGGAACGCGATAGCATCGGTGCCTCCCGTGAACGCCGCAATGGGAACGTCGAATCCCAGCACCGACTCGGCTGCCGTGCGCGCGGCAACGACGGCTGGATGGTCAGGTGGAATCTCGGTCGCGCTCGCCCAGCTCATGCCGTCGGGCCAGACAACTCGAGCTGTTGCCCCATCGAGAACGGACGAGCAACGCGCAAGCGCCGTCTCGATATCCTCCCGGAAGATGTCTCGGTCCATCCCAGGCAATGTCCGGATATCGGAATAGAACCTCGCCTGTCCTGGAACTACCCCATAGCCAACACCGCCCTCGGTCTTCACGCCGATATTGATCGTCGGACCGGTTGGGCAGAGGGGATGTTCGGGGTAGCGCAGTGTCAGCTCTTCTCGAAAACAGACCATCAATCGAGCCATTGCCTCGACCGCATTGACGGCTCCCAGTGAATCTGAGAGCGACGAATGCATCTGGGTGCCGGTGACAACGACCTCGAAGCAGGACGCCCCGCGAGAGACCGTGCGGATCGCATCCCAATCATTATGAATACCCGAGGGCTCGCCAAGGATGATCGCGTCGATGCCGTCGACCGCTCCGGATTCGACGAGGTCGTAGGCGCCGAAGCGGCTTCCATATTCCTCGTCGGCGCTGAACATGAAGGTGACCCTGCCTGCCCACACGTCGGTATGCCGCTGCAACCATTCGGCGGCAAAGAGCATTGCCGCCAGGGCGCCTTTCATGTCGGTCGAGCCGAGTCCGTAGAGCCGCTCATCGACGATGGTCCCGACATAGGGGTCGGTCGTCCAAAGATCGAGCGCATCGCCCGCCGGCTTGGTGTCGGTATGACCGCAAAAGCCGAGATGGGGGCCGGGACGATCGCCTTCGATCGTGAGCAACACGTTCGGCCGATGCGGTTCTTTGCCTATCACGCGCGGCGCCGGGAGTCCCAATGCCCGGCAGCGCTCGACGATCAGCGCCGCCGGAGCCGTCTCATCTCCAGGTGGGTTTGGACTCGGAGCGGCGATGAGGTCGATCGTCAGTTGAACGACATCAGCATCTCGTCGATCGAATTCGGAAAGGAGCGCAGAACGATCGTGCGCGGAGGACGGTGAAGCAGCGCTAGCCGACAACGAGCTCTGCCTCCGCCACGCCTGCCTGATCTGGGCGAACCCCATGCGCCTTTTCCCGTGGAAGCGGCCCAACCCGCAATTTCGTCTCGATCCATTCCATGACTTCACCGCGGTGCGGTGGCGCGCCGTCCCATTTCGCTTCGGATACCAATGCGGCCAGCACATCCGCGATCACCATCAGCGTATCGAAGGCGATCAGAAATGTTCCGGCGCGCGCCGCTTCCGGGGTCAGCACGGCGATGGAGATATCCGAGACGGCTGCCAGCGGTGACTGTGGGACCGTGGTGACCCCAACTGTGGTCGCGCCCATCTCGCGGGCAAGGCCGAGCATCTCGATCGTATCCCGAGTTCGCCCCTGATGCGACAGCCCGACCACGACGTCGCTTGGACTCAGCGCGATGACCTGATTGGTGAACATATCGACCGTGGTCGCGACCGCCGAAACACCGGCCCAATTGAGCTTGACGGCCATCCCAAGTGCTGGCACGTAGGCCGCGCCATGGCCAAGGATGAAAACCCGCTGTGCGTCGGAGATTGCCTTGGTGGCAATCCGAATCGCCTCCAGGTCGATGGTCCGGGCCGTGACCTGCAACGCCTCGATCTGCTGCCGAACGACGGCGCCGACGATATCCGGCGTGGATTGCGATGAGTTCGCGGCGTACTCTGCCGCCTCCAGGTCCTTCGCTTCCATGCGACCCAGCGACTGCGCAATCCCTTGAACCAACTCGCGAAATCCGGTGTATCCCACCGCTCGGCAAAACCGGGTAACCGATGGCAGCGAGACCCCAGCCGCGGCAGCGACATCGTAAATCGTCATCCCAAGGATGGACCAGGGATCTCGAACGATTGCCTCCGCGACCCGCCGAGACGCGCCATGCAGGGCCGGAAGTCGTTGCTCGATGATCGTAAGACAGTCGACAGATCGGTACCGTGCTGAGCTATCCATTGCACTATCACTCCCATCCCCACCAACGTCGTGGAGCGGCGATTCAATTCCTGTGAATTTGTTCAAAGTGTTGCGATTGTACTGCGATTCCAGCGTATGTCAAGGACGCGTGGGAGCGCTCCCTCGTCAGGCAAACGACTCGATCGAGTGAGAATAGACGGTTATTTCGGCCGATACGCTGGTTCTAACTAATTTTCATCAAGATACGAGCAGGGTGGCCCCCCGGGGGAAGAGAAGCAGCAGGATCCGATCGCCTATCTGAAAATCTGCTGAACGACCAGAACTGTTCTGCATGTGCACAACGAACCGCTGTCCATTCGCTATGCGGACACTGTACTGCGTCTGGGCGCCGAGGTAGATCGCATCGACGATCACGCCGTCGAGTTGGTTTCCGGCTCCCGGCAGCTCCGAAAGTCCGCTGGTGCGGCGGATCGTCGCCCGTTCCGGACGCACGGCCACATCGACCGCCGTTCCCGGAGTGATCATTTCTGAGGTTGTTCGCAGCGCGCGCACCTGCCCGGCGCCCGGCAAGGCAATCAGAGCCCAGTCGCCCTCCACGGCATCGACCGTACCGTGCAGGATATTGGTTTCGCCGATGAACTCTGCCACGAAACGACTCTGCGGGTGCTCGTAGATCGACTGTGGATCGCCCAGCTGCAGAATCCTGCCGTTGTTCATGACGGCAATCCGATCTGACATGGTGAGCGCTTCATCCTGGTCATGCGTGACATAGATGAACGTGATGCCGATCTCCCGGTTCAGGTTCTTGAGCTCGAGCTGCATTTCCTTGCGGAGCTTGAGATCGAGCGCGCCCAACGGCTCGTCGAGCAGCAGCACACGCGGCCGGTTGATCAATGCTCGCGCGAGCGCGACGCGTTGCTGCTGGCCGCCGGAAAGCTGGGCCGGCTTCCGTGACTCGATGTCTGGCAACCGCACGAGCTCGAGTGCTTCGGCCACGCGTCGCTGGCGCTCCTGTTTCCCCACACCCGTGGTCGCCAAGCCGTAGGCGACGTTCTGTCCAACCGTCATATGCGGAAAGAGCGCATAGTTCTGAAAGACCGTGTTGACCGGTCGGCGATATGGAGGGCGGTTGCCCATCTCCTCTCCATCGATGAGGACGCGACCCGCAGTCGGTAGCTCGAATCCACCGATCAGGCGCAAGGTCGTGGTTTTGCCACAACCGGACGGACCGAGCAGGGTCAGAAACTCACCTTGCCGGACGGTCAGCGACAGATCGTCGACAACACGGTTCGTACCGAAATCCTTGACGACACGATCGAGCTGGACGCTCGCTGCTGGGTCGGCGTTGGTTTGGACCGGCAGGTCAAGGACGGCATGTTCACGCATTGACTGGTTCCCCCATCGGACGAGTCCCATTTCCCAGCACGATCGTCAGAATCGACGCAAGATTGGGCGACTGAGACAGGTCGGCCCCCCGGCGCGATTGTAGGAAATCTCCTGCCCCGGATAGACCCGCACTGTGCAGCCGGCATCTTCCATCCGCTGCCTGGTAATAGGGTTTCCGTCCATGGCAATCACATCGCTCGGACCTACCGCCAGAACGTTGCACGCCATCGACTCGAATTCCTCATCTGGAACCTCGATGAACGTCCAACCCGCTTCCTGCAGGTCCTCGACCAGTTGCACCGGCATCAGTGGCAGATAGACCACGGCCAACTTTTCCCCAACCGGGCTGATGAAGGACATCAGGTGCAGACATTCTCCGGGGCCGTGATAATGCGCCAGATCGTAGGAGCGCACGGTCACGCCCAACGGATCGAGCAGACGCTGCATCTGCTCGATGCCCGCGCGATTGGTTCGATACCCTCGCCCAATCGCCAGGGTCGTATCGTCGATCCACAGGGTATCCCCGCCTTCCACCGTGCCGGGCGCTTCGATCTGCCCCAGAATGGGTACGCCGATCTCTGCATATGTCTGCGCATGGAAGGCGACCTCGTCGACGCGCTGCGGTTTACCGGGTCGCAGCAGAATGGCGCCGCCATCGGTCATCAGCGACGGGTCGTAACAAAAAACCGCATCGAGATAGCCCGGCTCATCCGGGGGCGCTTCGACCACATCGACGCTGCTCTCCCGCAGCAGCTCAACGAATGCGGCATGCTCGGCATCGGAGCGTTCCTGGTCGACCGCATGGAAATAGGCCAGATCGCTCCAGTCGGTCTCGCTGCCTGGCAGCCCCGGCCGGCGCACCATGACCCGGCGCAACGGCTCCCACAGCGAGTGTCCCCCGTAGCTCCGCTGGGCCGATGATTCAGCGAGATCGTTCACAGCACTCCTCGAGGTTCGAATGAATCAGGCACAATCATGCAATGATACGCACTTAGCAGAAATGGCAAACCACGTGACCGTTGTCCTGTTCGATCCTTACTCCGGCGCCAGCGGTGACATGGTGCTGGGAGCGCTTGTCGACGTGGGTCTCTCCCTCGATGCGCTACGGGAGCATCTATGCCTGGTGCTCGAAGACGGCTGGAGCATCTCGGCCGAGACCGTGTCCCAGCACAGCGTCCACGGCACGCGCGTCCTCGTCGAGCTCGAGGACGGGCAACCACAACGCGACTGGGCCGATATTCGCGCGCTGATCGCGGATTCCTCGTTGCCAGATTCGATGAAACGCCGTGCCATCTCGATGTTCGAGCTGGTCGCCGAGGCGGAGGCACGCGTCCATCGGACCCCACTCGACCGAGTTCATTTCCACGAAGTCGGCGCAGTCGATTCGATCGTAGACATTTGCGGAGCGGCTATCGGGTTCGAGCTCCTCGGTATCGCCACCGCCTACACGTTGCCGGTTCGCACCGGTCAGGGATTCGTGATGACGAGCCACGGGTTGCTCCCAGTGCCGGCGCCGGCAACGGCCGAGATCATTGCCCGCCGCAGACTGCCGGTCGCGCCGCCCGGTCCCGCCGGCGACGGTGTCACGGCAGAGCTCCTCACCCCGACAGGTGCGGCCATCATCGGCGCGACCGCAACGCCGGTCGCCTCCGGGTTCAAGGCCGGCCGCATCGGATACGGATTCGGGACGATGGAGCTCCCCTGGCCAAATGCGCTGCGGATCTGGCTCGCCGAAGATGCCGGCACGTCTGGACCTGACGCCGGAGAGCTGCTGCTCGAAACCAACATCGACGATATGAATCCGCAAGCGTTCGAGCTGCTGGCGGAACGGCTCTCTGCAGCAGGAGCCCTGGAGGTTTGGCTTACTCCGGTGCAGATGAAGAAAGGACGCCCTGGAACCATCGTCGGGTTGCTGGCCCCCGCGGGCGCGCGTGCCGAGCTGGAACGGGTCATCTTCGAGAATTCGACGTCACTGGGGGTACGCGCGACGCGTATCGAGCGAACCAAGACCGGCCGCGCGTTCGAGTCCGTTGCCACCAGGTTCGGCGATATCACCCTCAAGCTCAAGATCGTCGATGGCCGGGTGCTCAGCGCGATGCCGGAATACGACGACTGCGCGCGGCTCGCCCGGGAGTCGGATGCCCCGTTCGCCGAGATCTGGGACGAGGCACACCGGATCGGCGAACGGTTCGTTGGGTCGCAGATTACCGGCGACCGGGGCGGAGACGCTGCCGAATGGTTTGCACGAGCTGATCGAGCTCGGTGATCCTGAGGGCGCGTGCGGCAATCGCGTAGACGAACGCCCCAGCGATTATAGGGACCAGGACCTCGATCAGCTCGGCGATCCGCAGGCTGCCGAACCAGCGTCCGGTCAGCCGCCAAGCTCCCCAGGCAGCGACGGCCATGCCCGCGCTCGCGCCGGCTGACCGCGCGATGGTGCCGGCGAGCGACCGAAACCCGTCGAGGGTGATGACGCGGCGTCCAAACCAGAGCATCAACACGGTATGCACGGCAAACTGAGCCGTATTGGCGACCACCAGCCCACGCATCTGGTACCGATCGAACAACGCAAACGCGGTCACGATGTATCCCACACTCGCGACGACGCCGATCACGACCGGCAATCGTGTGTTCTTCCGCGCGTAGAAGGAAAAGATGAGCACTTGATCGTATCCGGCCAGCAGGTGTCCGGGAAGATAGAGCAGGAGCGCGGCGACGATGAGATCGGCAGCTTCGGGACCGGTCTGCCCATGCTCGAAGAGGAGCGCCACGATCGGTCGCGCCAACACAGCCATCCCGACGACGGCCGGCACCAGCAGAACGGTAATCAGCTTCATCGCCTGAACGAGCTTGGATGAAAATCCGGAATCGTCGGCGATCGCATGATGGTAGGAGAGTTGGGGCAGCACCGCCAGCGATACCGCCGCGACCACCAGCCCAAGGATCAGCTGGGCCAATGTCGTCGCGTACCGCATCGCGCCGACGGCATCGGTCTCCGCTCGCCAGGCCAGGTTCCGGTCGATGATCACGACCACACTCGATACGACCAGTCCCAACAGCACAGGGAGATAGAGACGGCCAATTTCCCTGAGTTCGGGCAAAGAGCGATCGAATCCCAATTGCGGCCGCAGCCCGGCCCGCGCCAAGCTCACCCACTGCATCGCGGCCAGCACTACGGCGCCGATCAATACGCCAGCGGCCATTGCCCTGGTGCCGTACCGTTCGCCCCCAACCAGAATCGCGGCGACGACGCAGAGATTCCGGGCCGCTCCGCCGAGTGACGGGGTCGCCGGCCGCTGCACGGCATACAACGCCGCGATCATGACGGTGCCCGCGACGAGGAAAACGAGCGATGGGAGCACGATGCGCAGGTTCTGTGCTGCCAGCTCGGTCGCCATCGCATCGCGCCGATTCCCACGCTCGCCAATCGACGTCATGAGTCGCACCAAAACCGGTGCAAGGAGCACGCCAACCGCCGCCAATCCTGCCGCGATCGAAACCGACAGGGTCAGCAGCACCCCGGTAACCCGCCGGAGCTGCTGTCGACCTGCAGCACCGGCCACAACCAGCGCGGAGAGCACCGGGATCAGTGCGGCCTCCAGCATTCCGCTGGAGATCAGGTCGAAGACGAGAGTATTGAGATTGTCCGCGACGGTGAACGCCGCGATTCGATCCCCCGCGCCGAACCGGCTCGCCGCCAATTGTTCGCGAACGAGCCCGAGGACCCGGCCAAGAATGCTCCCGAGGAAGATAACGGTGGCGACAACGGCGAGGCCACGTTGCGGAACCTGCGCCTGAGCTCCGTGCCGCCTTCTGCTCTCCCCCTCGATGTCCTTGCCAACGGGATCCACCGCGGTATCACGCGGCTATCGAAAGCGAATGTAGATGATCAGGAACGCGAGCGCGGCAAAGACGCCGTCGGGAATCAGCTCGAGATTCATCAAGGGGGCGACGCCGGGACGCAGATCGCGCACGACTTCCCAGGGCAACCCAAGACGATCCATTAGGATCCAACGGCTGATCGCCAAACCCAACGCGACCGCCAACCATCCCACGACCATCAGATCGCGGCCGCGTTTCGAGTTCGACAGCCGCGCCATGGTTTCGGCAACCCCAAAACCCAGCACGAGGGTTAGGTAGAAGTTCCATTCGGGCAGATATCCGAGCACCACCCCGATCAGCACCGCGACCGCAAACCCGCCGATCACGGCCTTGGCAAGCGTTCCAGAGTCGGTACGGTAGGTCGGGAGACCCCGCACTCCCGCGCAATCGGGACACCGCAAACCAACCGGCGTGCGAACGCCGCACTTGGGACAGATGGGCTTGCCACACCGCGAGCAACGCAACCCCGTCATCGTGTCGGGGTGATACGCGCAGGGAACCTCGCCGGATGTGAAATTCGGCTGATCTGAGCTAAACGTCATGAATCATCAACGCGTGTTCGATCTTCATCGCCCGCAAGGATACGGCATCATCGATGACCGCTGGAGGTCCAGCCGGTAGCCCACCTTCTGAGCACCCAGCACGCGAAGACCGGTAACGCAAGCTGGCGACGCCATCGCCAGGGTTCCCGGACCAGTCGATATGCCCATTCGAGCCCCAACCGCCGGAAGAGCTCAGGCGCCAGCGGCGTCCGTCCAGCCAGGTAATCGATCGCCCCACCGACCCCGACCGCCAGGTAGACGCCGGCTTCCTCGAGGGCCGCACGGTTGCGCTCGATCCATTCGACCTGACCGGGGGCTCCGTATCCCACGAGCACGACAGTGGCGTCGCGCGCTCGAATCCGCTCGATCGAGGCGTCGTCATCCTCAGGTCTGGGTGTGCCACCGCCCCAGCGACCGACCACTCGGATCGGATGCCGCCCCTGAAGGTCGGCAATCGAAGCCGCATTCCCAAGAAGAAAGACGCGCGGAGTTCGTTCGAGGTCCTCCAGCAGCCACTGCACGAGCTCGACCCCCGTGAATCGCTCGACCGCCGTGCCCGCAAGCCATCGGCCGGCCAGCACGACGCCGATCCCATCTGCCAGCCGCAGATCCGCGTTTCGCAGCGCGGCGCAAAACGCGGGATTCCGGTGCGCTGCGACCACATACTCGGGATTGACCGTGGCGATATGCAGCAGCGTCCGCCCTGAGTTGCTCATATGCACGACGATGCGGCGCTCGATCTCCGCGCGCCGCATCGTGCTGATCTCGATTCCGAAGAGATCGATCCGATCTGACCCGGGGCTAGCTGAATCCGCCGCCACCACCACCGGATCCACCGCCACCACTGAAGCCGCCGCCTCCGCTGAAGCCGCCGCCGAATCCACCGCCACCGCCGAAGGAGCTACCGCCTCCCTTGCCGCCAGAGATCTGTGAGGCGCCGAAGGCCGTGGCCGCGGCCGTCAACATGCCAAACAGACTATTGCTCGATCGGCCCAGACTTCTGGCGGTGGAATCGCTCATATCCTGCAGATCGGGGACATTGAACCCGCCGCCGGATCCGCCTGACGACCCACCCCAATCACTGGAACCGCCGAACGGGCTGTTGCCCCAAATGACGACCGGCCCACCATGACGGCCGTGTCTCCGCCCGATGGGACCATCACCGGTTGGTACCGGATCAAACCAGGTTGGGGTCGCCGAGCCGGCGTCAGCGAACTTCCGCGTGTATTGCTCTTCCAGACCGAATGCGATGGCGTACGGAAGGTACTTCTCGAAGATCCCCTGTTTGGCCTCGATATTCTCGTACTTGTCGAAATCGGCGAGGTACGTCTTGAACGCCTGGAACTTGGCCGCCTCTTCCGCACCGGCCTGTGTCTTCCGCGGCATGCGCGAGCTCAGCACGATCATGATGAACGACAGGATGAGCAGCACGATTACCGGTAGCCAGACCAATGGAGCAGTTCCCGAGAAGAAGGAGATGCCAACGCAACCAAGCAGGGCCGACAGAATGAATGCCGTAACACCAATGGAGCGATAGCGTTTGCGGATCGCGTCCGGCTCATCCTCGAAGTAGCCACGCGAGACGACTTCGCTATAGAGCTGCTGCTTGATGCGCTCAGAGCTTCCCTGGAAACGCGCCCCCGCTTCACTCATCTTGACCGATTCGCCAACATCCATCGTGGAGCCAAAGAGCGCCTCCAGCAACGTCTTCTCGAACGGCCGCAGCCCGTCCGGCACGCGTTGCAGCGTAATTGTGTAGTCCGACGAACTTCCGATTCCGAAGAACCCGTCGGAGCGCGTCTCCTCGAGCTTGATCACGCCCCGGTTCCCCAGATCGACCAGTGTCGCAACGACATCGCGCTGGTCGGCGGTTTCGTCCAGCAGCACGCCAACGGCGCCCGGAGGTAAATCGCTCGGGGGCGATGAGAGGAAGGACGCAACCGGCCCCACCTGCGGGTCACGCCCGCGGGTGTACCAGAGTCCGTAGAGCGCGATCGCGCCGACCAGGGCTGCCAACCCGCCAAGGGCCAGGAACCCAAGGTTGTACACCGCGGCCCGTTGTTCGTTGGCTTCGTCCTGCGCCCGTTGCTGGTCATCTCGCGCCTGCCAGGACGGCGTCGCGACACTGACCAGCGGCGGAAACTGGATCCGAACGGTAAGATCGTCGCCCGATCTGAGATCTTCCGCGTGCCAGGTCCAGGTTTGGTTGTCGGCCGTGACCGGTTCGACCGGAAGGTTCTCCGTGCCCACGACGACCTCTGCCGGATCGACCGCCGAGGTCAACGTGATGGTTGTCGTCGATTCGCGCACCGGCGCGGTTCGGGTCAGCTCCGAGCTGACCGCCGTCCACCAGATTTGCTGATTGGGCGGCGTCTCCTCCGGATAGTTGCGGACCGCCCCTTCGACAAGATAAGTAATCTCGAAGGTTCGAGTCGCATTGGTCGTCGGATCGAATCCCCAGTTGATCAGCAGCTCAGATGCGGTTTGATTGATCGAGAAGGTGCCGGCCTCCCGGTCGAACGAGCTCACTTCCTCATATGGCACCTTCTGGCTACCAACGATTTCGGCGACTCGCACGTCGGAGATACCGTCGACCCTGCCCAGTGGGATGTCGCGCGAGCCCGCTGTGAATGGACCGTCCGTAAAATCGATGACCTGGGTTTCGGTAACCGACAAGCGTCCATCGGACAGCAGCCGGATTGCTACGTCGAACTGAGCCCATTCGACCGAGCGGGCAGCCATTGCATCGGGCGCCCGAACGGCAAAGACCATCTGAACGACGAGCAACAGGGCAAGCGTAGCCGCGAGACCGCGGACCGCTCGTGCCGCCATTCGATGTCGCTGAACGAGTGAATTTGGTGACCGCTCGATCATCTTACGTCGCAACTCCTTATGCATCTCCCAGATTATGGCATGGCACGGTGCGCCAACGTGCCCCGAGCGAATGCCGGACCCTGTGGTAGTCTCTGAAGGCTATGGATGTTTTGCAACCACAGATCACGTCCAATGAGGCCCTAACGATACTGGCCAACCACGGATACCGGGCAACCAATCCGCGCCGGGACGTCGTGGAGCTCGTGATGCAGCAAACGCGGCCGTTCACTGCCGAGCAGATCGTCGCCCAGCTGCCAACCACAAGCCGCGCCTCTACCGGACCACGTGGACAGAGATCAGCCATCGGTGGACGTCCTGACCCGCCTCTTCCGCAATCGAATGGGCATCCCGCGTATGTCGTCGGAGAGCCTGGGCACCGGCACCATCTGATCTGTTCCAATTGTGGCTACGTGGTCGCGTTCACCTCCTGCCCGGTCGAACCGGTGGTGGCGGAGCTGGGGCAAAGTCACGATTTTGCGATTCAGGGGCACAATCTCGAAATCTTCGGCCTCTGTCAGAACTGCCGGTCCTGAGCGGCAGACGGACAGCGCGACCCGTGCCGGATCGTCTCATCGGTATTGCCTGCATATCCAGAATGTGAATTGGCTCATTTGACACATTGTCTCACGAGGTTTAGGCTGTGCGCGCCGCGCATTCGGCGCAGCGCCCAATCCAGAAGAGAGACGATGTCCCATGACTCACACGCTTAGCCGCAGGCGTTTCGCCCTCGGGCTCTCCGCTGCCGGTATTTCCACGGTATTCAGTTCGCGTTTGGTTGGACTGGCTCAGGAGGCAACGCCCTCTCCGGGATTCTCGGCTCCCGCTCCCCTGCCGGCGATCGGCGAGCGCGCCAGCGGTCCGTTGAATGTGGTCGCATCGACCAGCATCATTGCCGATCTGGCGCGTCAGGTCGGGGGTGAACGTGTCAATGTCACGTCGATCCTGCCCGCGAATGTCGATCCACACGACTTCGAGCCGAATCCGGATGACGTGATCACGTTGGAAGGGGCCGACATCCTCCTGCTCCACGGACTCCAGCTCGACTCCTGGGTCGAACCACTCATCGACGCGTCCTCCTCGGCAGCGCCGGTCATTGTCGTCACGACGGGCATCGAGACGATTTCGGGTGGAGATCACGACGATCACGATCATGAGGATGAGGATCACGAGCATGAGGATGACGAGCATGAGGATGACGAGCATGAGGATGACGACCGTGGCGACGACGATCACGACCATGATCTTTCAGAAGGCGATCCTCATGTCTGGTTCGATCCGATGCGGGTCAAGACGATGGTGGCCAACATTCGGGACGGTCTGATCTCGGTCGACCCCGAGGGTGAAACCGGCTACCAGACACGGGCCGATGCGTATAGCGCGTCGCTCGACCAGCTGGACGCAGAAATCCGCGCTCTGATCGACACAATACCCTCCGAGCGGCGGATCATGGTGACCAATCACGATGCACTCGGGTATTTCGCGGAGCGCTACGGTCTGACCGTCGTGGGAACGGTCATTCCGGGCCTCGATACCCGCACCGAACCATCGGCAAAAGACATCGCCGAGCTGATCGAGGCGATCAAGGAATCGGGAGCCACCGTCATCTTCGCGGAAAATACCGTCAGCCCCGCGCTGGCCGAATCGCTGGCGAGCGATGCCGGCATCCGGGTCGCGCCAGATCTCTACACAGACAGTCTCGGAGACGCAGATTCAGGGGCCGATACGTACATTGGACTCATGCAAACCGACACGCTCATCATTGTCGAGAATCTCCGTGCATGACCGCGCCTGAAAAGAGCGCCACCAGAATCGAAACGCAGGATCTGAGCGTCCATTTCGAAGACCGTTCTGCGTTGAATGCGATCGATCTCTCCCTCAGTCCGGGAGAGATCGTCGCGTTGGTTGGACCAAACGGTGCGGGCAAGAGCACACTCATGCGAGTGCTGGCCGGGATGCTGCCTCCGTCCCACGGACGCGTTTTGGTCGATGGTCAGGCATCGCATGGGCCCAATGCGTGCATCATCTACGTGCCGCAACGTTCGGCCGTCGACTGGACCTTCCCAATCGATGTCACGGAAGTCGTGCTGCTCGCCCGCCGAAAAGCCCGTAGCCGGCTGTTGCCCTATGGTGGCGCGGACCGGGAAGCCGCGTTGCGCGTCCTCACCTCGGTCGGTATGGAACCGTTTGCCCACGTACAGATCAGCCGGCTCTCCGGGGGACAGCAACAACGGGTCTTCCTCGCTCGGGCACTGCTGCAAAACGGGGATGTTTATCTACTCGATGAACCGTTCACTGGGGTCGATGTCCCCACGCAGGACGTCGTAGTCGAGGTCTTGCGCGAGCTTGCATCCCGCGGGAAGACGATCGTCTTTGCAACGCATGACCTGCACCAAGCATTCACATCGTCCAATCGTGTGATCCTGCTCAACCGCACCATCATCGCCGATGGGCCCACCAGCGAGGTCGCCACAGACGCGAACCTGCGCGCGACCTTCGGCGGCACGTCCTCGATGTTCGATCTCGTCGACCTGATGAACGGGACAGCGCAGCGGTGAGCTGGTTTACGCAGCACTCGGAACATACGTTCATGCAGAACGCCTTCATGGCGTCCATCCTCGTCGGCCTGATCTGCGGCGTGATCGGCGTCTTCGTCGTTCTCAAGGGCCTGGCATTCATGGGCGATGCCCTTTCGCACGCCATCTTTCCCGGCATCGTCATTGCCTATCTCCTGGGCGCCAACTATCTGATCGGAGCAATGGTTGCGGCCATCCTCGTCTCAGTTCTGATCGGCTTTGCCAGCAGCCACACGCATATCAACAACGACTCGGCCATCGGCGTCTTTTTCGTGGGAGCGTTTGCGCTCGGTATTGCGTTGATCTCGACCCAGCGCACCTACAGTCGAGACCTGACGTCATTTCTGGTCGGATCGATCCTGGGAGTCTCACGCGACGATCTCTACCTGACTGCCGCTGTCGGAGCAATCGTCTTGCTCATCGTTGCCTTGACGCGACGGGAGCTCACCTCGATCGCATTCGATCCCGTTTTTTCTCAGGCCGACGGCATCAATGTTCGACTCTACGAACAACTCTTCTTCATCATTCTCTCGCTCGCGATCGTGATCTCGCTTCAGACGGTCGGAAATATCCTAGTCCTGGCGCTTCTGGTCACGCCGGCTACGACGGCCCGGTTGCTGACCGACCGGCTGGTCACGATGATCGGACTCTCGGCGCTGCTGGGAGGATTGTCCGGACTGCTGGGACTCTATTTTTCCTATCATTTTTCGATCGCCAGTGGCGCCAGCATCGTCCTGGTCGCAACCGCGTTCTTTCTGATCGCCTACGTTTTTGCGCCGCAAACCGGGGTTCTGACGCAGTATGTCCGCCGGCGCATGCACTACGCGCACCCGGAACGCGACGTCTTCCCGGATATGTGAGGTGGGGTCCGGAGTTCTGGGTCCTGTGTCCCAAGCAGACCAGCGTTCGTGATTCGTTCCCGTGCGCGAACGCAACCATGACAGCTATGCCACGGTCGTGCTTCACCCTGTTGGCCGGTACTACGGAATCCGGATAATAGTTTTGGGGATCGTGTAGCCGCCGGCACAGGGCCGGCGGCTACATCATGCGAGACTCGGTCGGAGCGGTGGTGAACCGATCGTGCCGCATCCTGGTGTGTTCACCGGGATTTCGTCTACATCCGTCCAGAGACCAAGATGGAGGCGGACGTGGTGTCCGCCTCCATCTCGTACAGCCGAGCGTCGAACCAAGTCTCTGGGTCCGCTCTCGACTCTGGACTCACGACCGATCGAACACACGTGGTGATCTGCGCCGCCTCCGGCCTACCAATGGACCTCGACGCGCATCCCAATCTCGGAGAACTCGTAGATTGCCGCGGCTGCGCCAAGATCGGTCGCAATGCACCCACCGGTTGCGCCGGCGCCGTTCGGCAGGACATTGCCGCCGGCATCGAGCGAATAGCTATGGAATCCATTGAAACGGTACGAGTCGAAGCCGACCCAGTATTTGATATAGGTCTGGCCCCAGTCGGTCCAGGAAATCGGCGCGTACTTGGAATAAACGTAGTACGTGCCAATCGCGGTCAGTAGAAGCCGTCGGACAGGCGTCCCACCGACCGCTCCCCAATAGGATGCCACCGGCGTGTTGCCATCGTAGAGCGTGACCGTCTGCGTCGAGCGATCGAAGTCGATCCAGCGTTCTCCTCCGCTCGATGCGGTGGAGACACCACCAACGCCGAGACTGCTCTCCCAACCGCTGACGCCACCGATGGCCAGATAGGCACCGTACGCCCAGCCGACCATGCCCTGATACGCAACTTGATACCAGCCGTCTCCGGTCGGACCATCGATGACGTCAACATATTCGCCTTGCCACATCTGACCGATGATGTTGCTATCGGTTCCTGGCGCCGCGCGCAGATTGAGCACATCGGTGTCGACGTAGCCGTCTGACGCGGCTGCCGGTTGGGCGACGGGCGCAACCATTGCCAGCAGCGCAACGACCAGAACTCCAACGAGCGCGATCAAGCGTGAACGCGCTGGCGCCGCAGCAACGGCGGATGCGCGTGATTCGGACGTTCCCTGCGGAACGAACATAGGGTTCCCCTCCCTCGAAACTTCCAACGGGGTTGCTTGGCGCGGGTGGTGCCGGACGACCTTCGTGGCACTGCAATGCCACGGTATCCGCTGAAGACGAGCGCGAGAATGCCCCGTCGGTCTTAGGACCAACGGGGACATTTGGGTCATTTGTCTCACGGTCAACGACGTGACCGGCGAGATTATGTTGCCCCAGTCTGGGAGTTATCTTGGGCGGACGTTTGCATTCACTGAGAATGATGACTCGTGGGCAGGACGCACATCGCGCGGTCAGATACGGAATTTGGGAAGAGACGGACGAATACCGTCCCGGGCTCGTGAAGCACCACCGGCACCGGGTTGGCAGCTACGTGGGTTGGCCCGTCACGCAATTACCCGACATCGGGTGCCTCGCGCACGAGATACCGCTGGACCTTGGACCAAGAAATCGCGCTAGCGGAGCGAGGTCCAATAGGACGCCTGGGCCTCGCGCACGGCTTGCAGCGCCTGCTCTGCATCCAGACCGACACGTTCGTTGGACGGGATCGAACTGTCATAGTCGCCATAGGGCTCGAAGAGCGGCATCACCCCACTCCCGCGGCCGGTGAGCGTTTCCGCAATGGATGCCGAGCAGAATGGAGCGTACTGAGGGGCATAGCCCCCTTCCTGCGCCACCACGAGCCGGCCGTCGCACGATTGCTCGGCCAGGTCGAGCATGATGCCTGCCATGGCGCGATAGGCGCTCGTGGTCAAGGTCATCCGGGCGAGCGGATCGAAGACACTTGCATCCTGTCCAGCGGACACGAAGATCAGATCTGGCGCAAATTCGTCGATCACGGGAACGACGACGCGCTCGAATGCCGCGCGGTAGGTCGCATTGCCACTTCCCGACGGGAGGGGAATATTCACAGTGCGGCCCTCACCCGCCCCGTCACCAACCTGATCGACATTCCCATACCCAAACGGGTAGAGCGAGTCCTGATGCAGGGAAATGAAGAGCACATCGGGATCGGCATAGAACGCGGTCTGGGTCCCGTTGCCATGATGAACGTCCCAGTCGACGATGGCGATCCGGCGTACCCCGTGGTTCGCTTGCGCGTGTCGCGCCGCGATCGCCACATTGTTGAGCACGCAGAATCCCATTCCTTCATGCGGCATGGCGTGGTGGCCAGGGGGACGCACCAGCGCGTAGACGTGCCGGGCAGCACCGGTCATGACCGCATCGGTTGCGGCCATCACCCCGCCCGCCGACAGACGGGCAATGCGGAGTCCACCAATTCCCATCGGCGCGCCGGAACCGGTTTCGCCGCCGGTCCGATCGAGTACCGCCAGCCGGCTGAGGTAGTCCTGCGTATGGAAGCGCAGCAGGGCGGCGTTGTCTGCCTCGTACGGTTCGATACGCGTCATCAGATCCGTGACGCCGCCAAGGTCCATCAAGTGCTTCGCTCGCCCAACAAGCTCCGGACTCGACGGATGCGGAACTGGTGTCGGGAACGGCCAGGGGACCGAATCCTCGATCATCGAGAGCCCCGTATCGTGGGCCAGATAACGATCATCGAAAACAAGTCCAACCGTCTTCGTCGTTGCGCGCGTCACACTACTCCTCCAGACGTATGCCAAACTCCAGATGTATGCCAAACGCCGCTGACCAATGTCAGCGGCGTTCGATCAAGAATCAAGTGATTGACCGATCAGGCGGGATGAACTGCCAGGGCCATCCCGTCGAGGACGCTCCACATCCCGGTGAACGTCGCCCAGTCGTAGAACCGGTAGGTCCCGGACCCGGGATCGGAAAGATAGATGCCGTCGGCGTCATAGCCATAGGCAACCATCACGTGCATTCCCGGCACCAGCGTGAACGACTGACCATCGTACTCGGTGCGGAAGCTCTGATCGCCCCACATCGCCAGCCAGACCAAAACCGGCCAGCCATTGTCGAGCCGCCAGGTGAGGGTCGAGGTATCGCCGACGCCGTAGAACGCGTCTCCGACATAGCCGAACTGTGCGAGCGCCCAGGAAAGCGGCTGTGCGTAGACTCCGTAATCGTCCGTATTGCCCCAGGTTCCGGTGATAACGCCACGGTACCCGAGATGCGGATTCGGTGAGAGGCCAACGACGTTGTCCAGCGAGTACTCAGAGATCGGATTGCCGAAGGCGCTGGTCGCGATCTGAATCGACGCAAACTCGCAGGAGAGGCCGCGCTGCTGCAGGTAGGTGGGCACGTAGACCTTGGATCCGGCGCCGGTGCCGGTCATTCCGGTCCGAGCGCCGGTATCGCCACTCGCCGTCGCCCCTGGAACGACCGTGATCGAACCGTTGGTGGTGATCGACTTGGGAGCACCGCAGGACTCCGAGCCGCCGACAATCGGTTGGCCAGTGAGGTAGGCCCCGCCGACGTTGATATCGAGCCAATACCCGACGCCGCTGACGATACCGGACGTATCCAGCGTCAAGAACTCGATTCCGGAATCGTTGGTCGCGCCATGCGCGGCAGACAGAAGGTTCCCATCAGAATGAAGCGCAAGCTCCACCGCAACGCCGGTGACCGGTGCGCCACCCGAACGGACTTCGATCGAGACATCGATCGGACATCCCGGAGCCGGATTCGCCGTCGAAAGCTCGATCCACGAATCGACGTTCCTCGTGTCCGCAAGCGTCACATGCGGGCTGGCGAATCCACCAAGACCCATGGCGGAGACGAGAACCGCGACGACCAGGAAAATACGCCTCATCTGTTGCACCCCAAAGCCTTCCCCAAGCTTTCGCGCGCACATGCGCGAGGTATACGGTAGACACATCTTGACGTTGGCGGGGGTTGCCAGATGTGTGCGGGACCGCGATTGCGGCTGGCGAGACGAAGCCCGCCATTTATCACGATCAATTGTTTAGAAGGATAGCATAGGCCCCTGGTGGCTTTGGCCCGATCGTCACCGATGCTCATAACCTGTCGATTTTCTTTCATCGCCGCGCTTCCTTCGAAACACCCGTCACCGGCTTTGATAGAATTCGATGCTATGCCCGGAACGAGAATCTCGGACGATTCCGGCGGACGGCTCGCGAGATTCGTACAATCTCGCAAAAATCTTGACTGATCCGAATGGAGACGACGACGGAATGCCTCGAAGTGTGACACCAACCGATCGAGCAATCATCCGACTACTTCAACAGAACTCTCGCGCGTCCTATGCCGAGCTCAGTCGAAAAACAGGTATTCCCGAATCTACGATTCGGCGGCGGATGGAGCGCCTCCAGGAAACCGGCGTTATCGAGTTCTCGATGGTTGCCGACCCGGTCAAGCTGGGGTACCAGCTGCGGGCGGTGATTGGCCTGAAGGTCGACGTGCGGGATCTGGAGACGATCGCCGAGACGGTTCGCGACATGGAAGAGGTCGCCTTCGCGGCCTTCGTCACCGGCAGCTTCGACATCATCATCCATGTGGTCGTCGAGCATCAGGAAGGATTGGTCCTTCTGCTCCAACGGCTCGCAGGGATCGAAGGCATCCGATCGACCGAGACCTTCGTCATGCCCTGGGTCATCAAGCCGACGACTGCCTGGGTTCTGCCACACTCGGAGTACGATGTTCCCCAACCCCGGCGCAAACGCGGACCCGAGTTCGACGAGCATGGCAACATCATTCCACGCAAGCGCGGCCGTCCCCGCCGCAATCCGGCCACCTGATCCCAGACACCGCCGACGTCGTTACACGACAAAAGCACCTCGCGTTTGCGAGGTGCTTTTCTTGCTCGAAGACGGGCTCGCCAGCGCGTTCATACGGAATCCGACTGGACACTCCTCGACGGATCAGTATCTCAGTATTGGGATGCTACGCTCACAGCGCTGAAACGCAAGGGTCGCCGTGACGCATACGCGGAACACTCCCGTCGAAGCTGAGAACGTGCCTGACCCCTCGTGGATTTCGGCGAAAAGGGAGGCAGACACGCCGTCAGCCACGGTAATTCACTGGCCAACGCCCCACAGCCATCATCCGGATTGCGTATCAGACCTTCGGCTAGCTGTTGCGTCGCCCAATCTCGTAGACGCCGAGCAGGATCACCGTGGTGACGAGATTGCAGATGAATGCGATGCGGCGCGCACGATTCTTATCGGGCTCCTGGGCGGCAATCATGTGTTCGGCGCCGACCGGAACGATCGCAACCAGAGCCAGAATGAAGTGAATTGCCTTGATCCGATGATCGCTGCCAAGGAGTGAAAAGCCGATTACATACTGAATGAGGAGGAGCCCGGCCGCGGCAAACGACAACCCGCGGGCCCAGGTGAGCTGGGCGCCGCCGAACGCACGCGCGCCGTTCACGATTGTGAGCAAAAGGAACGCGGCCAATGTCGCCAACCCAATGATCATATGAAAATCGACCACGCCGTATGCTCCTTGAACCGAGCGGTCACGACCGCCAAATGAGACTCAGACGCTAATTCTTGACCGATCCCCCATACCGTGCAACTCGGGCATGGTCAATCGGAGACACGGTTTGACCTTTGTATACTGGGTTCCTCAGTCCAGGCCGAGTTGGAACTCGATTCGGCCAGCGCGAAGCCGCGTCTCGAGCAGTTGTATGGGGAGCTGACGCAGATGACAGAAACAGAGAACAAGCACGACGAAATCGAGGCGTTACTCGCAGAGAACCGTCTCTTCGCGCCGCCCACCGAGTTTGCGGCCAGCGCACGGGTGAATTCACCTGAGATCTATGCCGAAGCCGCTGCCGACCTCGAGGGATTCTGGGCCAAGGAGGCCGCACAGCTCGACTGGTTCGAGCCATGGCATACCGTCCTCGATTGGCAGGCGCCCTATGCCAAGTGGTTCGATGGGGGCAAGATCAACGTTTCCTACAACTGTCTCGACCGGCATGTCGCGGCCGGCAGGGGTGACCGAGTCGCCTTCTATTGGGAAGGCGAGCCAGGGGATACCCGCATCATCACCTACAAAGACCTCCTGGAGGATGTCAGCCGCTGCGCCAATGCGCTGAAGGAGCTCGGCATCCAACGCGGCGATGTGGTGGCAATCTACATGCCGATGATTCCTGAGCTGGCCGTGGCCATGCTCGCCTGCGCGCGTATCGGCGCGCCCCATACCGTCGTCTTCGGCGGTTTCTCGTCCGCATCGCTCTCGGACCGCATCAACGATGCGCACGCCAAGGCTGTCATCACGGCGGACGGAGGGTTCCGCCGCGGGGCCCCCTCCGGTCTGAAAGTCAATGTCGACGAGGCATTGCAGACCACGCCAACGATCGAAAAGGTCCTGGTCGTCAAACGCACCGGCCAGGACGTCGACTGGGTCGAGGGCCGCGATGTCTGGTGGCATGATCTCGTCCCCAGTCAGCCCGCCGACTGCCCGCCGGAGCATATGGAGAGCGAGGACATGCTCTATCTCCTCTACACCTCCGGCACCACCGCCAAACCAAAGGGGATCCTCCATACCACCGGAGGCTACCTGACCGGAGTCGCCAGCACGCACCGGCTCGTTTTCGACATCAAGGACGACGACGTCTATTGGGCCGCTGCCGACATCGGGTGGGTCACCGGTCACTCCTACATCGTCTACGGTCCGCTGGCCAACGGAAGCACCAGCGTGCTGTATGAAGGCACCCCCGACTACCCGGCATGGGATCGATGGTGGGACATCGTCGAAAAATACAAGGTCACCATTCTCTATTGCGCGCCGACGGCTATCCGGGCGCACATGAAACAGGGGCCGCAGTTCGCGCAGACGCACGACCTCTCATCGCTTCGGCTGCTCGGGTCGGTCGGCGAGCCGATCAACCCCGAAGCCTGGATCTGGTATCAGAAATACATCGGCCAGGAGCGTTGCCCGGTCGTCGACACCTGGTGGCAGACGGAAACCGGCATGATCATGATCTCGCCGCTTCCGGGTCTCACGGTCACCAAGCCTGGCTCGGCGACGACTCCGTTTCCTGGTATCGATGCCGACATCTTCGACCACAATGGCGATCCAGTCGAAACCGGCGGCGGATATTTGGTCATCAAGAAACCATGGCCGGCCATGCTGCGCGGGATCTACGGCGATCCTGAACGGTACGAGCGTACCTATTGGGCGCGGTTCCCGGGCAACTACTTCCCTGGCGACGGCGCTCGTCGCGACGTGGACGGGTACTACTGGTTGATGGGCCGTGTGGACGACGTGATGAATGTCTCCGGACACCGCCTGAGCACGACCGAAATCGAAAGCGCGCTCGTCTCACATCCGGCGGTTGCCGAGGCCGCGGTGGTCGGCATTCCTGACGATCTGACTGGCGAGGCGATCTTCTCCTTCGTCATCCTGAAAGCAGACGTCGATGGAAATGGAGACCTGGGCGCCGAGCTTCGCCAACATGTGGGCAAGGTTATCGGCCCGATTGCCCGGCCGAAGTCGGTGATGTTCACACCTGATCTGCCCAAGACGCGGAGCGGCAAGATCATGCGACGACTCCTGCGCGATATCGCGCAGAACCGCCCACTGGGGGATACCACCACCCTGGCTGATACCTCGGTGGTCGAAGCGATTCGTTCCTCTTCGGCCGCAGCGAGCGACGACGAATGAGTCAATTGCCGGGACTGGAAGCGGTCATTGCCGCAGCAGAGCGCTTCTATCCCGGCAGCTCGATCGGACCTGCCGGCGGGCGGTCGTGGCTCGTCGTTGTCGAGACCGGCGCCGGCCGGTTCAGCGTGCGCCAGCTCGATCCCGCATTGCCGGCCGTTCGCGTCGAGCTCATCCAGGAGTTTCTGGCCCAGCCAGGACTCAGCAATGCCACGCCTCTCTTCGAACGATCGAATGCGGCCGGCGTCGCCATCGATGCCCGCCGGTGGATCGACGGGAATCCGATGGGAAACGCCATCCTCCAGGAAGCGTGGCAAACGCTCCATCTCCCGACAGATCTCGGCATCGGTCAACTCGGGACGATTGCGTATGCCCTGGGCGCATTTCATCGCACCGGATCGAACAGTTCGATTCTCGCGCGAGTCCCCCAGGTGCGGCTCAAGGAGCTGCTGGTCGCGACCCGGCGCGCGCTGGACCTCGACGAGCGTCATCTGGCAAACGAGATTCGCCGCGAGTCACGGGCACGACGCTGGCTTTCCGCGGCGCGCCCCCTGCTGTCGAATGCCGAGTCGAATCTCGAGCTGAGTGGCTATCTCCGTGATGAACCGCTGGTGCTCGCCCATCTCGATCTCTGGGGAAGCCACATCGTCCAGGGTCGTGACGAGGTTGCATTTCTCGATTGCGCGACCCTCGGCGCAGCGCCAGCCGCGCTCGATCTTGCCCAGCTGATCGCCCGTAACGGACCCTGGTCGGACGACCGCGTCGAACGCGTACTGACCATGTACGCCGAGGCATTCCCGCTTCCACCGGCGCAACGTCGGATCCTCCCCTGGTTGGCGGCACTGGATGCCATCCAGAGTTGTGGACGGTTGCTCGTACGCGCTGCCGGCGAGCGCAACCCACTTCCGGAGACCGACCGCCGGACCGTGCTCGCGACGGTCGACGGTCAGCTCGATCTCCTGCAGAACCTGGCAACGGTCTTCGTGCCCCCACCTGCGCGGCAACGCCGCCGGCCCGGTCACCGCCCTTCCCGCCGAGACACGTAGGTGATGTCTTCCGAAGAAGAGGTCCGGAGTCCGGCGGCCGGAGAAGACCGATGCGGCCAACCCGAGGGCCTCGATGACCCAGAAACATAGTTCGCAGGAGATCGCATTCTTTCCCCGGACCCTGGACATCGATCCTGACTTCCAAGGCGTGCTTGAGAAGCCCACTACGCGGCTTGATGGGAGCCGGATTTTGGGTTCTTCGTGCCGTTGAGACCTCGAAACTCGTTTCTTCGGTCTCCTCCGGACTCCGGGCTCCGGACCCTTCGGCCTACAGCGAAATCCGGAATCGTAGCGATACGCCATCTCCACAGCGGTCGTAGGGCTGGTGCCTCTGTGCCCTGCCATCGGGCGCAGCCCGATAACGGACGCGCCCAGCAGCCATCTCGACGCTGGCAACCATTTTGGATTGCGCTTTAAATCCCAACTCCTCACGTAGCGTCCGACCAACGGAGCAAGCGGTTCTGCACCAGGGCGAGGCCGAAGTCGCAGAGTTTGCCAACGACGGCGAGCAGAATGATGCTGAGGACAATGACGTCGGCACGTCCACTGTTCTGGCCGTCGACCAGCAGGAACCCGAGTCCGCGCGATGCGCCGATCAGCTCGGCGGCGACCAGGAAGAGCCATGCCTGCGCCAGTCCGAGCCGCAATCCGGTCATGAGCGATGGCAGGGTGGCCGGCAGAATGACATGCCAGGCGAGCGTATGGCGCTGGTATCCATACGCCTGGGCTGCCTCGATCAGCTTGCGATCGACATGCTCGATCCCGCTGACAAGATTGGTGTAGATCGGGAAGAAGGCGCCAAGGGCGATCAGCATGATCTTGGGTTGTTCGCCGATGCCCATCCAGAGGATGAAGAGGGGGACCCAGGCGAGTGACGGAATGGTGCGGAACGCCTGCAGGGCCGGATCGATGAGCGTACGGGCGACGGACCAGAGCCCAACAACCAAGCCGAGCGCGATGGCGATGACGGCCCCGTAGCCAAACCCGCGCACCACCCGCTCGAAACTGACCTGGATATTGATCCAGAAGCGATCGCTCCGCCAGAGCTGTTCACCAGCGCGCCAGACATCGACTGGGGCGGGAAGCTGACCCCGACTATAGATGCCCAGCTCGACCACCAACTGCCAGATGCCCAGCAACGCCAGGGGCACCACGAGCGCGAGACCAATGCGTTTCAAGAGCTCGCCGAGACCCAGGGACGGACGACCGATCGAGATCGATCGGTTCTCGGTGGCCGGTATGCTCCAGCGTTGAATCAAGGTTGCCCCCTTTTGAGGAGTTAGGAGTTGGGATCGAGGAGTTCGGAACGACGGGTCCAGGGTCCAGCGATCGTTGCCTTTTGCCGGAAGGAACCCAACTCCTAACTCCCAACTCCCAATACCTAGCTGCTAGCTCCCAGCTCCTGACTGTGCAATCGCCTCTTCGATAAAGGTCGTATTGAAGAGCTCGGCCAGGGCCTGATTGACGTCCGCGCCTGGTTGGAGCTGGTCTTCGGCCTCGAAGATCGGAATGATCTCCTCGAGGACGGCAGTCTGGGTCGGACCCGGAACCGGGTCGATATCCAGATTGGTACGCTCGAAGAGCTCCTTGTCGGCCACGTCCTTCGAGAGATCGGCATCGCGGGCCAGAATGGCGGACGCCTCGTCCGGGTTGTCCCTGATCCACTGGCGCGCCCGCTCGTACTGCACCAGGATGCGCGTCACATACGCCGGATGCTCGTCGAGGAACTTGGTGCGGGCGTTCAGGAAACCCCAGCTGTTGAAATCGATATTGCGGTGGAAGAGGGTCGAACCGTGCTCGATCTCGGTTTGGGCCATGTAGGGATCGAGTCCGGCCCAGGCATCGACATCGCCGTTCTCGAGGGCGGTTTTGCCATCGGCATGTTGCACATTGACGACTTCCACATCGTTGCCAGAGAGACCGACTTCATTCAACGAGCGAAGCAGGAAGAAGTAGGGATCGGTGCCCTTGGTAGCCGCAACCTTTTTGCCGGCCAGACCCTCCACCGTCGTGATATCAGAACCCGGTGGCGCCACCAGGGCGGACCATTCGGGCTGTGAATAGAGGTAGACCGTCTGGATACCCGACCCGTTGGCTCGTGCCAAAAGGGCAGCCGAACCTGCGGTCGAGCCAAGATCGACCGCGTCGGAGCGGAGATACTCATTGGCCTTGTTGCTACCGGCGCTCCAGACCCATTCGATCTCGACACCATCGGCGGCGACATCTTCCTCGATCCAGCCAAACTCTTTCAGGACCAGGCTGCTGGGGTTATAGAACGCGTAGTCGAGCACGATTTTGCCGGGAGCATCCTGGGCAGCCGCATGCTGGAAGCGGGGAACCACCCCCAAGGCGCCGAGACCGAGGGCACTTGCGCCCATTAGGGTAAAACGTCGTCGATTCATGAACGATAAGTCTCCTTGTTCGATCGTCGATTTCAGAAGTTGTCTGTCCGCTGGGGTGGCCGCCACCACCGCAGCGGACTCAGTACAGGTTTCGAATCCAAAGTGCCGCAGGATGCGCGCGCGCAACGCGGCCAGATGGGCGTCCCCCCGCTCCCGCGGGCGTGGTGTGTCGATAGAGATTTCTTCCACGATGGTTCCGGGCCGTGGGCTCATGACCACGATCCGGTCGGCCAGGTGGAGCGCTTCGTCGATATCGTGGGTCACCATGACCACGGTCGAGCCAACGGAACCGCAGATATCGTTGACCAGATCCTGCATACGCAGGCGAGTGAGGGCATCGAGCGCGGCAAAGGGCTCATCCAGCAGGATGACCTGGGGCCCTCCAATGAGCGCCCGGGCCAGTGCGACCCGCTGCGCCATGCCGCCGGAAAGCTGGTTTGGGTAATGCTGTTCGAACCCGGACAGCCCGACCCTATCCACCAGAACCTGCGGATCGGGTTTGCGGTCGAGCCGGCGCGCGCCAACGGCGATATTGGCAGTCACCTTCTTCCACGGAAAGAGCCGCGGTTCCTGAAAGACGATGGCGCAGCGTGGATCGACCGAATCGACCTGTTTGCTTCCGATGGCGATGGAGCCCTGGGTGGGTTGCTCGAGCCCGCCGATCAGCCGCAGCAGAGTGGATTTGCCACACCCGCTGGGGCCGACGATGACCAGGAATTCGCCGGGGGCGATATCGAGCGAGATCGGCTGGAGCGCCTGCATGGCCGATCCCTTCTTGCCGAATGTCTTGCTGACGCCCCGGATCTGTAACGGCTCGGGCACGAAAAAACCCTTCATTCCTACTGGAGTCGAAGGGTCGATCACGCCACGGGGCAATGGGCGACTCCTCATCTTCCAGTTCGATCACTGCCGGAGTTAGCACCTGCCGCCAGTGCGGAGGTTGCTGGGGTGTCATCGGGCCGGTCCCTCTTCCCCTCTGGATGAGTGCGCTCTTCGGTTGTTGTCCGTAAATTATCAGTAGTTCATGTAGAAGTCAAGAATTGGGGAGCTGGGATTTAGGAGTTGGGAATTTGCAGGCAAGAGTACCCATCCTGGACTCAACCCCAATCGTCTCCGGACTCCGGACTCCGGGCTCCGGCCATCGTTCCTAACCCCTAACTCCCAGCTCCTAACTCCCCAATTCTTGCATCATGCGGAGTACGGGCGTATGCTGAAACGCAACAGGGGGAGTAACCACTTGCTTCCGCAGGGATCCGGTCGTCATTACGCGCATGGTGCGCCGGTCGGATCATCGAGAGATACGCCTCTTTCGTCCGGTAAGACCCTGATCGATCCGTAGCTCGGAGCGGTCGGGGCGTTTTGTTTCTCAGCCGGTCCGAGAAGAGGCATATTCATGTCCAGCATTCCAATATCGCGCGCTCGTCGCGGGCCGATCGCGCCCGGCGCGCAGGTGTTTGCCAATGGCGCGACACCGATGACCGTCGTCTGGTCCCCGGGCGATTGAGCGTTGACCCAACAACACATGCTGATGTCAGAACCGGCTGTGCTCCCAGGCGCGCCGGATACAACAGTGTCCCTGGAGTAACGGCGACATGTTGATGGACTATCTTCCCTGGATTGGCTTCATCGCCTTCATCCTGGCCATGCTGGCGCTCGACCTGGGCGTCTTCCACCGTGACGCCCATGCCATTACGCGGCGGGAAGCACTCATTTGGAGCTGCGTCTGGATCAGCCTGGCGCTGACCTTCAATGCCGGCGTCTACCTGACGATGGGGACCGAGTCCGGCATCGAATGGACCACCGGCTACCTGCTCGAGTATTCGCTCAGCGTCGACAACATCTTTGTCATGCTGCTGATCTTCTCGACCTTCGCGGTACCGCCCATCTATCAGCACCGGGTGCTCTTCTGGGGCATTCTCGGCGCGGTCGTGATGCGCGGTACGCTCATCGCGTTCGCCGGGTTCCTGCTCTCCCGGCTGCACTGGATGATCTATGTCTTCGGGGTCTTCCTGATCATCACCGGAATTCGCTTCCTGCGGGAAGGCGATCATGTGGCCGATGTCTCGGACAACCGGTTGGTGAATTTCGCCAAACGGTTCATGCCGGTGACCGAGAAGTACGAAGGGCAGCGGTTCTTCGTGCTCCGGGACGGGGTGCGCTATATGACCCCCCTCTTCCTGGTGCTGTTGCTGATCGAAAGCACCGATCTGATCTTCGCGGTCGATTCGATTCCGGCCATTTATGCGGTAACGGACGATCCGTTCATCGTCTTCACGTCGAACGCGTTCGCCATTCTGGGATTGCGCTCGCTCTTCTTCGTGATGGCCGGCTATCTCTCCGGGATGGTCTATCTGAAGCCGGCCCTGGCAGCGATCATGGCCTTTGTCGGCACCAAGATGGTATTGATCGATCTGTTCAAGGTGCCGCCGTTGGCGAGTCTAGGCGTGATTGCGTCGATTCTGATCGTTGCCGTGGTGGCCTCCCTGCGGGCAAAGGGGAAGACGGAGGAGGCGATGCTGCCGCATACGTATTCGTCGTCGGATGAGTCTTGAGCAGGGATGGGATTTTGAAAGAAGCAGGAAAAAGGAACGAGCGGCTGGGGAATGAGCATTTCTCCGGCCATCGTTCCTCTTTCCTCGATCTCAACGCCTGAAGCACGACCCAACCTGTTCCTCGCAGGTCAGGTTGGGAGCACACCCCTAGGCCGTGTTTGAAAAGCCCACCGTGCGGCCTGATGGGCGCCGTGTTTCGGATGCTTCATGCCGTTGAGACCCCGAACCTCGTTGCTTCGGTCTCCTCAGGGCTCCGGACTCCGGACCCGTTTCGAGCACGCCCTCATAGGGTGCCCAAGGCGACGCTCCGTGGGTTCCCGAACCTCAACTGGCAACCTTCAGAATTTGCTTTTGTGATCGTGCTCGCTGATAACAAGAGACTCGGTCCTCAAACCAAGCCCTTCCGGAGTGCAGCCGTCGCGGCGGCGGTCCGATTGGAGGAGCCGAGTTTTTCGAGGATGGCGGCCACATGTTTGGATGCCGTGCGGCGGGAGATGAAGAGTTCCTCGGCTATTTCATTGTCGGAGGCCCCTTCGACCAGCAGGCGGAGCACCTCGCGTTCGCGGCGAGAGAGGTCGACATCAGAGGACGCCAGCGTCACGTTAACGGAACGCGCGATCGCGATTGTCTCTGCGAACGAGAGCGAGCGTCCGTTGCTCCAGTGCATCGCAAATGCGGCGTTCCCGAGTTGCGACCGCAACCGGTCGGCCAGTTGATCGACTTCGAGCTGAATGTGCGGGCGCAACGGTAGCGCAAGCTGCGACCGTTGGCTCGCCTCAGATGCCAGAAGCTGGACCGCCGCTGCGGAATCGTCTCGGCTGGCCGCAACGTGCGCGAACCCAACGATCGACAAGGCAGCTTCATAGGTGAACTCGTCCTCACCTGCAAGACTGATGGCGGCATCGAAACTTTCGGCCGCCCGCGACACATCGGATGCCGACATCAACGCCAAACCCAGGGTATTGAGCGCGACGGGTAGGTGATCGTCGCTCCCCGAGCGCTGCCAGCCAACCAGGGCTTCCTCATGGCACTGGACAGCAGCATCCAACTGGCCAACCTCCTTCAGGGCGAGACCCAGGAGGTTAGCGGAAGCGGCAGCGTTCCAGGGGTTTCCGGCTGCTCGGGACCGCGTTACCACGTCCTCCAGCAGCTCCACGGCCTCGGCAAATTCACCTCGATCGATCGCCACGCTGCCGAGACCTCGCAGGCACTCCGCCACCCTCGATTCGTCTCCTGCGAGCGTCCAGAGCGCAGCAGCCTGCCGAAGCAGCGACAGCGCGTCATCGGAATCGTTCTGCCAGTTGGCGAGATCCCCAGCAGACTGGAGCGTTTTGGCCCTCAGTGCCGGATCGATATCGTCGCCAGCGGCTTCTAGCAGGCTGGCGAACCAAGCTCTACCCTCGGCAATATAGTTCGGCGCGGTCCAGAACCAGCCGAGCGACGCCGCCATTTCCATGGCGGCCGCGGTCGCTCCGCGATCGCGGAGCCAGCCAAGCGCCGACCGCAGGTTCGCAATGTCGGCTTCCGCCCGGCCAAACCAGAGATCCGCCTCGGTTCCCATCAAACCAGGTTCGATCGAAGCAGCGTAACCCCGAAACCAGCTCGCGTGGTCGGTGCGTGCCTGGTCGATATCACCGCGCTCCGAGAGCCGTTCCAACGCAAACTCCCGTGTTGTCTCGAGCATCTGGAATCGTGGCTCACCACGTTCGCTCGTCGACGACAAGAGCAATCCATGATCGATGAGCGGCTGCAAACGAGAGATCGACTGCTGTCCAGCATCGACACCGTTGCCGACGACTTCGGCCGCCTCAGCCGTGAATCCACCAACGAAGACCCCGAGACGTTCCCAGAACCTCCGTTCCTCCTCGTCGAGCAGCTCGTAACTCCAGGCAATGGTCGCGCGCATCGTCCGATGGCGCGCGGGGGCGTCCTGCGGTCCAGCGGTAAGCAGAGAGAGTCCCCGTTCGAGCCGCTTCGCGAGTGCTTCCGGGGGAAGCAAATTGCTACGCGCTGCCGCGAGCTCGATGGCCAAAGGCAGGCCGTCCAGGTGGCGGCAGATTGCTCCCACGGCCTCGGCGTTCTGCTCGGAGAGCACAAACGACGGCGCCGCCGCCCTGGACCGTTCGACAAAGAGCCTGACCGCACTGGACGTACGTATGTCGTTCAACGATCGAGACGTTGGGAGCGATAACGGCGTCACGGGCACGACATGCTCACCGTAGATCGACAATCGAACTCGACTCGTCACGAGCACCTGCAATCCCGGCACGTGCCCATGAAGCATGCTGACGAGTTCACGACCATCCAGGAGATGCTCGAAATTGTCGAGCACGAGCAGCAGGTGACGATCGGACAGCGCCCGGCGCAGGGCGAGGCCAAGTCCCATCTCGGGGGTCAGCTCGATGCCCAAAACCTGGGCAATCAGCGAAGCGATCAGGCGAGAATCGGACAGCGACGCGAGCGAAACAAATGCGACCGGCTGCTGGACGTGCGCCGCGGCTGAAAGCGCCAGGCGCGTCTTGCCGATTCCGCCGGGACCAGTCAAGGTCACCAGCCACACATCCGGATTAGTAAGCACCGAGCAGAGTTGGTGAAGCGCGTCATCGCGACCGAGAAGCGGTGTTGCGGCCACCGGCAATGGTGGAGGCTTGAGCTGATCGAAGAGCGGAATGGGAGGAGCCTGCGGCTCTTCCTCGTCAATCCTCGCGAATTCGGCGCCCATCTTTTACGTCTCGCCAACCAAAATGTCCCAGTAATGGGTCCATCATACGCGTTGACGAGTCTGGGTATCTCCAGGTGGGGCGTCCTGCAGCGTGGTCGCTGGCTCTCCGTGGCCCGCATCTGGCGAGGCTCAGCTGGTGCGACCCGCGACATGGTGCTCATCATCAGTACCGATTGGCAGCGCCTTTGGCCTGCGGCCGGATCATGTCTGAGTCAGGACGACCGTGACGGGGTCGATGGGGTTGGCTTCATCGCCGGTGCGCGAATCACCCTCCCGTTGATTGTCATGCACCTGAAACGAACCAGTCGCAGTAATATGATCGTCTCCGAATTGCCGAGCGTGATCGTCAGGAGCCCTCCGTCGAGGAACGACATCGGCATACTCCCGTCATCTCCTTGAACCCAGGTCGACAGACACCCAACCTTGCTCTCTATCCCCGCTCCGATTTCGGCTTGGACGGTCAGATCTCCCAGTTCCCAAGTCGCTTCGCCGGTGATCGTTTCGGCGGTTGTCACGCCGCCGAGCGTCAGCATGAACGACCGCTCGACGACTTCGACCGCGCAGGTCTGCCTCAGTTGATCCGAGGTTGAGGAATACGGAACGCCCTCGGGACATCTCCAGAACCGAAGCGTTAGCGCCGGCGCCTGGACACTCGGCGCCATGTCCAGGCCGTCCGGACTCGCCGCAGTTTCGCCATTCTGGCCGCCGCCGGTCGCCGCCGGAGATTCGGCCTGGCCGGTATCCGGCGAGCTGATATCGACGAACCACGCGCAGTAGACGACCGCCGCATCATCGAACACGATCTCGATGCCCCCATTGTGAACGGGAAGCTCGAACGACAGAATCGGATCTGCATCAGGTGGCGCGATGCTGCAATACACGCCGGACCTATGGTCATCCTGTGCGGCGGCAGCGAGACTGCTCACGGAGACCGTCATCGGTTCCAGACCACCCCAAACAGCATACCCGTCTTCCGCTTCGTACCGTTCGTCGTTCAGCATCCAGGAGCTCGGCGCCTCTGATGGCGTGCATTGCTCGACCAGATCATCCAGAGTCAGGTCACCGACCGCGGCGTGGCAGTCATAGAGCTGAATCGACAGCTCGCTCCCCCATTCATCCGGACTGGACGCGCTCCCGCCTGCTGCGCTGGCCGGCACGTCCGACCCGCTTGCTTCGGAACCAGGCTGACCGCCCTGGACTTCCTGTGTAGGCGCGTTGCCGCCGCTGGACGCGCCGCTGCCCTGCGCGGGGGCAGATGAGCCGGTGGCATCCGGTTGGGTTCCACCCTGATTTGTGCTGGTCCCTCCGGTGTCCATCCCGGTGTTCCCGGTCTCGGTCATCATGCCGTCCGCGGTGTCCGTCGCTGTCTCGGTTGTCGTGCCGCCTGCATCGTCCGGCGCGGTGTCAAGCTCGGTCGTTTCGCCGGACGCCGCCGGTACCCCCCCTACTGCGCCGAAGTAGAACTCGCATTGGAGCGAGTCCCCTGCATCGAGATCGAGCGTGATCGACAGTTGGTCGCTGTTGATTGTCGGTTCGATGGTTTGCTTCACGTTCAGCGCCGGAATCCTGTGATCGCAGGTGACGAACTTGACGCGATTGTCAAATTGCCCGTCTGTGCTGATTCGCCACTGGCCCGGCTCGGATGGTTTTATGACCATGCCGTTGCGGCCCGAGGTTCCTTCGATGGGGGCGCCCCCATCAATACTGAAGGTGAAATTCACACCTTGAACGCGACCGCACATCGCGATTCTGTTTCCAGCGGCGGGGTTCGCAACGTCAAAGTCGTCAGGACAAAAGCGCGCTCCGATCGCCACGGCTCCGTCGATGCTCCCGGTGAAAAGCCACATCGTGCATTGGAGCATGAGATTGGGCCCGAATGAAGCGGTCACACCGGCGAGACCATCAGCCGGCGGAAAGTAGTCGATGCTCTCGAAGAGCGTGCCATTCGCATCGATACCACGGCAGGTGAAGTAGGGGTCGATCCAGTCGTCCGGGAGGTGAGGGCGGATCGTCCATTCGCCCGATTGGGGTGCTCCCAGGTTGATCGTCGACCTGATCTCAGTGGCGCCGGCCGTCACCGTCGCGGTTTCCTCGATCTGGCCAGCCCGGATGAAATCGATGGTGATCGGTGCCGCGAGCGGTAATGTGCATGTACTCAGGTCCCCCGTATCCATGTCGTAACTCTCGGGGCAAGTCCTGAACAGCACGGCGATACCCAGCGACGGCCCAGGCCGGGGCTCAGATTCGTGGCTGAACCACCAGCAGTGGCCAATATCCCCGGGCGCGAGTTCCAGCTCGACCTGTGTGGCGGCGAATAGCGTGTCCAGATTCGTGACGTCACCTGCCGCCGTCGTGACGGTACACAAGATGGTCGAGAATTCATACGCGGGTGGCAGCGTTGCTTCGATGGTCCACGTGCCACTGAGCAGCCTGCTGTCGACGCCCTGCTGAAAGTCCACCTTCGGGGCATCGGTCGGGCCGACCTTCGTAGAGACCACGACTCCATCGAGCGAGGCGGTGTACTCGATGGGAGCTACGCCTTTCTCGATACAGACTGACCTGAGAAACTCGAACGTCGGGAACGCATCGGTTGTGTCGGGACACGAGAACCCATCGATCGTCAGGCCCCCGATCGGCAATGCGTTGGGATCCCCGGGGACTTCGGGAACGGTCGCGACGCTGAACCACTCGCAATTCACTTCTTCTCCCGCCGCGAGCAGGATATTCAGCGTTCCACCGGGGACCGTCTCGGCGACCGTCAACCGTGAAACGCCCTCCGCATTGAAAATGGCGCAAAAGGCGAAGGGGTCTTCGAATCCCTCTTGCTGATTTTCCTGGATCGTCCACATTCCGGCCGGACGCGGAACGCCAGTGAGGGCAGGATCGTTGGCCACATCGACCGGACCACGGGGGGTCGTTGTCGCCACGACCGATCCGTCGAAGAGGATCGTGAGCGTTGGCGCAGGCACCACAGGATCGGCGCACATTTCCCGCGAGGCCACGATATCACGCGTGGCTGGATTCCAGTTGATCGGACACGAGAAGGCAAGCACCGTCAGATTCTTGATCTGTTCGTCTACTGCGATGATCGTCTGAGGCTGATCTTCGACGGTCTCGGCCGCAATCTCCTCCGGCAAGACACACAGGTCTGCGATCTGATCGTAGACCAATCCCTCGGGACAGGTCTCGTCCTCCCCATCGAACTGGGCGACCACTTGAGTGACCGGGCTGCTGGACACCAGCAGGGCCACCAGGATCAGAACAAGATGAACGCGAAAATGGCGCATGACCAACTGCCTCCTGGCTCGGCGCTTAGAGTTCACGATATCGGTCAGGATTGGCTGGGAATAGTGGTAGATTTCCCCATTTTCACGCAGCTCTCAGACGGAATCCGGGTAAATACCCAAGGAGGTCCAACCCCGTGTCTTGTAGCCGCCGGCTGCCGAACGCTCCTAGTGCACGGTCAGGACGAGGCTCATGCCGCTGTCCCGGTGACCGGGTTCAGGACAACTGACAGCATACGTTCCTGGGCTCAGCTCGAGGGTAAAGGCGCCGGTCTGCCCTGGCTCCAGCGCATGCGTCAACGCGATGTCGATATTTGCGCCGTCGATTTCCAGACTGTGCGCCACGGTGCCGTAATTGGTGATCACAAAGGTGACCGGTCCGGCCGGCAAGGTCGAGGGCATATCGATCCAATAGTCATTGAGACCGACATCGACCACCTCACCGGTCGGGGCGGCGCTGTCCGGTGTCCAGGGTTCTTCGACCTCCGGGGTGACCGTGGGTTGTGGGGTTGGCTCCTCCGTTGCGTTCGGTACGGCGGTTTCATCCGGTGCGGCGGTTACGGTTGCGGGCGCCGTGGGGATGATGTCGGGAACATCGGAGAGCGTTTCTGCGATCGGCTCGCATTCGGCTGGGGCTGCCTCGGCAACCGAGCCGTCCGGGGCATACCGGCCGATCCAGCCATCTCCATTGCCAGTCCCAACCGCCCCGGCGGAGAAATAGACCGCGCCATCCGGTCCAGTGCCGAGCGAGGTGGGAAACATCAATCCATCGGCCACGATCTCGGCGCTGTCCGGTCCCGCCTGGCGGACCAGCCGCCCGCTGTTCGCATACCCGTTGGGAGCGTCATCGCTGACGCCCGAGGCCATCTCGGTCGCGTAGAGCACGCCGTCGTTGCCAACGGTCACGCCACTGGCCATGGTCAGTCCAGTCCAGATGATGGACGCTTCGCCTCGGGATGAAATCTGCACGATGCCGGCGCTCCCGGATTCGTAGGGCGCGCGTCCGAACGAGCTGGCGTAGAGCGAGCCATTGGAGCCAATGGCCAGATCGCTGGGAGTCAGACCCAGCTCGGAGAGATCGGCAACCAGCTCTTCGTCCCGGCCGGGCGTGACTCTGCTGATGAGCCCATTGAGCTGGTCGGCAATCCAGAGGGAGCCATCGGCCGCGATCATGGCGACCGGGTTTCCCGGATTGGGCAGTCCTTCCGGAGGAGCGACCGCCGGAGGGTTCGCTTGCAGGAAGGCCGTATGATCGGCCACCAGGTTGAGTGAACCGTCACCCCCAAGGCGGTAGACCCCGTCGGTCAGCTCGTGCGAGCCATACCGGTCCCCTCCGTTGGAGAAGAGGAGATAGAGCTGGCCATCGAGCTCGGTGACGGCTTGCGCGCCGGAGATGCGGCCCTGTGGCGTGCGGTTCGAGACGATGCCGGTCGCGAGCGCAACTGGACAGCCGTCGTCGTTGGCGATCACGGCCCCGGTAGGTCCAGAGGTGATCGGTCCAAGGGGCTGGGGCGCTTCGGGGAGCACCGGATCGGCGCCTCCACTCCCGCCGAGCGCAACGAAGAGGACATCGTTCGCGTTCCAGGCAAATCCGCCGGGCGTGGTCAATCCGCGTGCGATGACGGCGACCGCATCGCTTTGGGCCGTTGCTGGCGCCGGGGGCTGGATCAACGTGGCGATCAGCATGGCGATGAGTGCAAATGCGCCAATCGCCTGTTTTCCACGTCTCATCCTGCCGCGTCCTTTCCCCTCGATACCAACGTCATTCCCGGAAACAATCGTACGTTCGCGGGGGAATGGCGTCAATCGGGCAACGGCGCGGCACGGTCGGGGGTGATGTCCACGGCGGTGCCTTCGGCTTCGAACCAGTCGAAGCCATCGAGCTCACCGGGGGAATATCCGAGATTGGTGAGCACCAGCGCAAGCTCGCCACGATGCTGATGCTGGTGGAACGCCTGATGCACGAGCGCCTGCCAGCGGGGAGCAGTCATCTCCCATCCGGCCCAGGAGCGAAGGTGAACCCGTTCCATCAGCTGGTCGTCGGTGAGGGTCGCGAGATAGGCAAGATTTTCAGCATCGAGCGCATTCCACCGGTTGCGAAGATCGGCGATAGTGGGAAACGTCTCCAACGTCCAGGGTTCGACCGGATCGAGCCCCTGCACCCGCCGGAGCCATGAATGTTGCGCCTGCATCATGTGCAACAAAGTCGAACGGATCGTCCCGAACATACCGGGACGCTCGGCGTCGAGCGCGTCGTCGCTCAGGTGCTCGGCCCGATCGAGCAGGCGACCGTTGGCAAAGCGACCGTGTTCGTAGATTCCGGCGAGCATGGTGCGAGCGGCAGACATGGAATCGGCTCCTGACCTTCAGCGTACGACCGAATTCTCATTGGGCGCCACTCCATTTACAACGGTCCGCGCGCATGATGGGTTCTGTCTCTGGGGCTCACCCTGGGCGAAGACGGAATCCGAGTGAGTGCCTGGGGGGGCCAGCGCATCTTGTCGCCGCCGGGTGCTTCACCGGCACAGACTACCCCGCTGAGGTCCCGCTGGGACTGGATGCGACGGCCCGCGTTGTCAGGTGAGGATGCATGAGGAGGAGCCGTGGGGGCCGCGCACGGCCCCACGGCTCACAGACCTACCCGCGGGGCAGGATGTTCTGATTGAACTGGAAGAGGTTTTCCGGATCGTACATGGTCTTGACCTCGACCAGCCGCTCGTAGGTCTTGCCCGGATAGGCTTCGCGAATACGGGCATCCCCTTCCTTCGAAAGGAAGTTCACATAGACGCCCGAACCCTCATCCGCAATCTTCTCCCAGATTTCCGCGGTCCAGGCCCGATGCGGCGCCGGATCCTCGGACGGGTCGAGCCAGATTCCGATGATGGCGACGAAGAATGCGCGATCACGGTGCGCGAAGGCGGTTTCCTCATTCCCCACGCGGGCCGCCGCGCCGCCAAGACCACGGAGCTGAATGATGCTATAGGGTGAGGGCGAGCTGGCGACGGAAGCCAGTATTTCATCGACGGCCCGATCGCTCAACCCATCGGCGAACATCATGCGCAGCGCCGCGGCATGCGGCATGTTTTGGTGGGCGGTGTACTGATAGATATCACCGTATTCCATCGGATGGATCGTGTCGGCAACCGGCGTGCCCAATGCGCGCAGGGGCGCCAGGGCGTGTTCGCCATCTTCCGGACTGCCGGTCCAGACGGTGAGAATCTGCAGCACGACTTCGCCAACCCGCTCCTCCGGAATGTACGGCGCGGGAGGCGCGTGCATGATGTGCGCGATCGTGGTCAGCTCCTCGGGCGCATTGGTGACGTAATCGAGATAGCCGCGCACGACCGCTCGCGTGGCGGGGAGCACGATATCGCCGCCAAGCACCAGCCCAACCTGCTCCAACTGGAACGTAAATTCGGTCACGATGCCGAAATTGCCGCCGCCGCCGCGAATCGCCCAGAAGAGACGGGGATGCTCGCTTTTCGACGCGGTCACGATACGGCCATCGGCCAAGACGACCTGGACCGAAACAAGGCTGTCGATCGTGAGTCCGTACTTGCGGACCATGAACCCGATCCCACCGCCGGTGGTCAGGCCGCCGATACCAACCGAGGCGGTGTCACCGGTGGTGAGCGCGAGGCCATACGGCTGCGCGGCAGCGACGATATCGCCCGAGGTTGCCCCGGCCTGGACCGTCGCGATGCCCGACGCGGGATCGACCGAGACCTGCTTCATCTTCGAGAAGTCGACCACAACCGCGTCATCGGCGACCCCGAATCCGGCGAGGCTATGTCCACCACTGCGAACGGTAAGCGGGAATCCGATCTCGCGGGCGAAATCGACCGTGGCCGCGACATCTTCGGCCGATTCGACCTTGACGATGGCATAGGGGACGACATCGAAGGTGATGTCCTGCGTCTTGCGGGCAACTTCGAATTCAGGGTGGTCAGCGGTGATGATCTCGGCATCGATCTGTTTGCGCAGCAGTGCGATCGGCTCGGGAATAACAGATAGACGTGATGCGACGCGTGGTTCCAGATACATCGATTTCTCCTCTTAGATCGATTACGGGCGATCTCGTTTCACATAGCCGCCGGATGCGATCGCCCGCTCATCCGGCAGTCAGATGATCTCGTACCGTGGTTCGTACGCATATCGGGAGGACGACGTATTTGCGCAGAAGGAGGAGAGCCCGTGCGTCTACGTAGTTCTACGCAGGGTGATGGAGTTGTTCGGTAGGACGGGGATACGTCAACCAGGAGAGGTAGAAGTGGGAGTTGCTTCGGCCGATGAGGGGGCGAACCGTGCGCTTGATCTCGTCTCCGATCTGCTCGGAGGCAACGTCCAGCTCATAGCGTTTTTGCAGGTTCATCCAGAAGCCGGCACTCACGCCGAGCCATTGCTCCAGGCGGAGGGCGGTGTCGGCGGTCATAGCATGTTTGCCGGCAATGAGCTGGTAGATCCGTTCCGAAGGGACGTGCAATGCACGAGCCAGCTCGTCCAGCTCGCCAGCAAGGATTTCGCCGGGGTGGATAGGGGAGGTGGGTCGCATTTTACACATAACCTAGTAATCGGTAATTTGGGACGTTCCAGAATTGAGGAGAGGGAAGCTTCGTAGGTAGTAGGCAAGTCGTACTGATGGGTCAGGGATCCCTAGGCTGCTATCAGCTCGCCCAATCGCTCCTTTTGGTCCCATGAGATAAGGTTGGGAACTTCCCATTGCTGCATCAACGTGATCGCGGCGTGGGCTCGTTCCCGGGCCTCATTGCTTGATCCTGTCTCGACCAAGACTGCAATCCGATTGTGTTTCCCGATCAGGTCCTGATCTCGCAATAGGCGGGTCGTCACTAAAATTGGATCAATCTGCCGATCACCTTGGGTGTGCGAAGGTGGCTCGTACGTAAAAAGATAAAGCTGTCTTGCCCCCACTCCTTGGACCACATAGTTAACCTTCCGTGGTATGGGACTGCTAATCACCAACACATCCTTTTCGAAAGGCCACGAACTGCTCGCTAGAAACTGTTCTACTTTCGCTTTGAAATTTCGTCGTCTTGCCGGAGCAGGGTGTCGGTAGACAAGATAGGAGGCATCTTGAATGCTTCCTATCAACGAGATGATCGCTGAAGGCAAACCATCGTCTGAAGCAGCGACGGTAATTTCCTGGCCCTTGGTCGAAACAGCGAATCGCTTCTCGATGAGTCCGAGTCGCTCTCGTATGGATCCTTCACTTGCCCCACCCAAGTATGCGAAATCTGCCGCTTCCCCGTTATCGCTCAAGATGTATTCACCATCCGCTACCTCGCTCAAGCTAATGGTGATGGGGCTGCCATCGGGGTATTGGAATGGCGTAACGACAGAGCATTCGTCGTCCTGCTCCCGCAAGTGAAACGAAGCCACGAGATGGGCCACCGATTCTTCGATCTTTGGATTGCATTTTGTGTTCATCGCATCAGCCGGGCTTGAACATAAAAGTCCGAATAGGGGTGAAGAAGGGTGATGTTGCACTCCTGAACAAAATCCCGGAGTGCTTGATTGTAGTCGCCCCAATGTATGTCATCGGGAATGTATACCTCCCGATCTTCATGGTCCTCGCTCCAAATATGCTTATGTTGAGGAGGCATCTCCATACCATCTGGATTCGGGTGAGGGGCTCGAGGCGTGGAGATTCGCCGAAGGCGGGCATTATGTGGGCCCAGCAAAACGTATGACCAGTGTTTGGGACCCAAGCGTCCCTTGAGTTCGAGACGGGTATCGGCGCTTGCGCTGTATACGTCTACTCCGAATTGAAAGCGCTTAGCGCCGTCTGCTATTGGCTTCCAGAGAATGGGCTCGCCAACGACTTTGGGCAGCTGCACGAGTTGATCTGCGGCTGCTCTGGTAAGACGCATGCCCAACCTCTAAGTAAGGTAGTACACCTGTTCGCACGTGGCAACAGGTAGTTCGACTAGATGTATTGTGAGAATTGTAAGAAATCTGGATCGGGTTCGCATTGTAGCCAGGGGCTTACAAGTCCAGTAACTCCAACACCGGGGCGAACGCTTCGAGAGCGGCGGGAGTAATGGGATCGATCGAGACGATCAGATGATCGACATGCGCGCGGGTATAGGCGCGAATCTGTTCGGCCAGTTCCTCGGGTGAGCCGGAGAGAGGAAAGGGCGTCTTGATCCATTGGCGCGGGGTGAAGGCTTCCCGCTCCTCGTCCAGCATATCGACCTGGATGCCGACCACACGGCCAAGCGTGGCCGGATCGCGGCCGGCGGCGAGACAGGCGGCATCGACCTTCGCTTCCATCCCCAGGAGCTGGTCGATATCGTTCAGCCGGTCCTTGTTCCAAAAATCAGCGTATTTGGCCATCAGACCCATCATGCGTGGACTGCTGGAACCGATCAGGATGGGCGGTCCCTCCGGCCGTGGTCCGCGCGGCCGCAATTCGCATTCCCGGGCCGAGTAGTAGGTTCCCTGGAAATCGACCTGTCCCGTGCGCAACAGGCTATGGATGATGGTCAGCGCTTCCTCGAACCGGCTGACACGATGGTCATAGGGAAACCCGAAGGCGTCGTACTCCGGTCGATGCCAGCCGGCGCCAAGCCCGAGGATGAACCGGCCGGCAGAGATTTCGTCGATAGTGTCGGCCATCTTGGCGATCAGGGCCGGGTTGCGGAAGCTGGAGCAGGCGACCAGTGGGGCAATCTCGACCCGGGTGGTTACCGCGGCGAGCGCCGGCATGAGGGACCAGACATCCCAAACACCCTGGGGATGCACATCCGGGAATCGAAAGAGCAGATGATCGGGAAGCCAGACGGAATCGAACCCGACATCCTCGGCGGTGGTTGCCATGGCGCGGATTTCGTTCCAGCCGATCGTGGTGCCGTTCCACGGTCGCTCGAAATGGGGAACGAAGACGCCGATCTTGAACGGCCGGTTGCGATGCATCGAGAACTCCTTCTGCGTGTGGCGTCAGCATATCGGATCAGCCGCACGCCCAGTATCCGATGTCCAGCGCAACCGTCAGGAACCGCTCCGCTGAACACCAGGCCCAGCCGGTTGCCGGTTTCGAGGGTTCCGGCGATGATGCGCGCCAGAGTTCGCGCCCATCACGCCTGCAAGGAGGCTTCCGTGCCCAAACAGACCCGACCGATTCCCACCCTGCCCGATGTGCCGCAACCGCTGACCCAGGAGCTCTTTGCCGAGGCACTGGCGGACTACGTCGACGATCTACCGGGCGATGTCGGGGTGATGGTGCATGACATCGCCAGCGGCGCCGAATTCTCCTACAACGCGACGGAGATCTTTCCGACCGCGTCGACGCTCAAGGTGCCGTTGCTCTACGTCCTCTATCGCGAGGCCGATGCCGGCAGCATCGATCTGGCGGAACGGGTCACGCTTTCCTATACCAATCGGGTACCGGGGTCTGGGGTACTGCAACATATGGATGAAGGGTTGCAACCAACCCTGCGCGATCTTGCCGAGCTGATGATCATCGTTTCGGACAACTGGGCGACCGATCTGCTCTGGAACCGTTTGACCAAAGAACGGGTGAACGAGGTGTTGGCAGAGATCGGAATGACGCAGACCTCCTTGCCCTCTACCATCCACGAGCTGTTTTCGACGCTGGCCGAGGTCGATCCCGCCACCACGGATTACGATTTTCTGCGTACCTACCTCAAGACGTACGATCCCAGTCCGGACAACCCGGCGATGGCCTACGACGCCCGCAACGACACCAGCTCACCGGCCGATATGGTTCGCCTGCTGAGGTTGATCGATGCCGGCGACGGACTCTCCGATTCGAGTCGCGGAGCGATCATCGAAACCCTCAAGCACCAGAATTTCACGACGATCCTGCAAGGACGATTACCGAGTGGAGACGAGATCGAGGTCGCGCATAAGACCGGTTCGTTGAGCGGAGTCAAGAACGATGTCGGATTGGTCTACGGTCCAACCGTAACCTATGCGATCGCTTTCATGAGTCGCGGGCAGGACGATCCGGCCGAAGTGGCCGACCGCATGTCGCGAGTCTCCCGCTGGGTCTATGACGCATTGTCGGGGCAATAGACGTCGAGGAAGATCGTCGGGTGAGCCCAGTGTCCAGAGCATGTCATCGGACACTGGGCTCACGAGCAAGCTACCTGGACGGCAGGATCGATGTAATGGCCGCTTCCAGTTCATCGGGCTTCTGCGTACCGATGAGGACGCGCTTCCCGTCGGTCAGAACGAGCTGCACGCCCTGGTTGCCATTGATGTTGTAGGCGCGGTTCGAGCTGAATCCACGGATACCCCAACCGCCATACTCGCGGAGCGGCCGGTAGGTTCGGGCACTGGCCCCGGCAATCTCCGATGGGCGAATCACGCGATGTGAGAAGGGCGCCATCCGAATTTCGATCCGGTCGGAGGAGACGGTCGTTTCCATCCGGAACCAGAGGAAGAAAAGGGGAAGCCCCACCCCGATCAGCACAGTCAGCAGCCAAGCGGCCCAATCATCGGGCATGGGATCATCGCCAACGGGTTTCCCGCGAACAATCTGCTGCCCAAAGATTCCCCAGCAGATGAGCGCCGCAAGCGCAATGGGGAGGATGGCAATCGGTTGCCGGAGCCGTTGGGTTTCGGTGTAGATGGGCATAGGCGACCTTTGGAGTTAGAGATTGGGAGTTAGGAGTTGGGATTTAGGAGTTAGGAACGAACTGGGGGACTGGTGTTGACTGGGTTTCAGCCTGGTCTGTCGGCTCGAATCGCTGCGGCGAAAGGTCTCTCCACTTCACATCGCTCTGGTCGAGACGACGGCTTACGCTCCTAACTCCTGGCTCTAGCTCCTAGCTCCTAGCTCCTAGCTCCTAGCTCCTCACGTTACGGTAAGAAATAGACCCAATCGCGGGTGCCAAATCGATCCCGCACCAGCGCCTCGGCTTCGGCGATGTCTTCAGAGCCCAGGACTCCGGACTCGAGACCATACCGGTCGCGGAAGAAATCGACCATCTTCTCGATGATGACATCGCGAGGGAGCTCGGTTTGCTGCCGCAAGGGGCCGACGCGTTTTTCGGCCGATTTGATCCCCTTATCACTGAGCTTTTCCTGGCCGATGCGCAGGACTTCGAGCATGAGCGGAATATTCATCTGATAGGCCATGGTGGTGTGGTGCAGCACCGCGCCACCACGCCGGGCCTGGGCAGCGCCGCCGATCTTGCCGCCGCTGGAGGTAATGTCGTTCAGCGGCTCGTACCAGGCATCGACACCAAGCTCGCGCAACGCATCGACCGCCCACCCGTCGAAAAAGGCGTAGGAATCCGCGAAGGACATCCCCTTCACCATTTCCTCGGGCGCGTAGATCGACCAGGTGATCGCGCCTTCCGGCTCGATGAACATGGCGCCCCCGCCGGAGATGCGCCGGATCAGCTGGACCTCGTGTTTGGCGGCATTGGCCTCGTCGACCTCGTTGCGAACCGACTGGAAGCGACCCAGGACAATGCAGCGCCGGCTCCAACCCCAGATACGCAGGGTCGGCGGCCGGAGCCCTTGGCCGACCTGCAGGGTCAGCACTTCATCGAGCGCCAGATTCATATGTGGTTCGGTCGGTTCGGCCGCGATGAGCTGCCAGTCGTATTGTCGCCAGCGGTCGAGCGTGTCGCGCTCAGCCATCGATCGGTCCTCCCTCCAACGCGCGCCGGACCGCAGTCGCCAGCGCGTCGGGCGATGCACCGAGCCATTCGGTACCGTCCGGAATCGCCTCCGCGATTCGATTGGTCAATGCGACGTCCTCGAGATCGGCCGGCGCGCCTTCGAGGGCGGCGGTGATGGTCTGCAAGACGTCTTCTGGATACAGAAAGAAGTCGCCATGGACTTCGACCTCGGACAGCAGGCCATCCCGTTGGGTGAACCGAACCCCGACCAGCTTGCCGCCGGGTGTTTTGTACGCTCCTTTGTAGAACACGTTTTCCCTCATGCTGAAGCGATCCCCTGATCTCGAAGAATGGCGCCGGCGGCGTTGAGGCCGCTGGTGATTGCGCCGTTGATCGACGAATCGACCGTGTATTCCCCAGCCAGATAGAGACCGCGGGTTTCGGTACGGTTGCGTGGCAGATGCGCCACGAAGCCCGGAGGTTGCCGGAATTGGGCGAAGGGAACGGTAACGGTGCCGATGACCTCCCAGTCTTCGATTCCCTGCCCGAGCATACGGGCCGCATCGGCCCGTGCCATCTGATTCAGCGATTCGGGCGAGCGTCCACGCAGATCCGGGGTGTCGAGCAGCACCGCGGCAATCAGATGCCGTCCCTGGGGTGCGTAAGACGGCGCGACGTTCGAGAGCGGAGCGATGTGGTTCACCCCACCGAATCCCGACCCGTTGAGAAGCAGCGTCTTGCCGATTCCGGGATCGCGCGATCCGGCCAGATAGACCGTTGTGCAGCCGATACCGGGAGTTGGGATCGATTCGATCCCGGTCAACGCCTTGGCGGCCGGAGCGTCGGTGGCTACCACGACTGCCGATGCCGCGATCGTTTCGCCGCCGGCAATCACCCCGGTCGCTTTGCCATCCTCGATCACGATCGATTCGACCGGTGTGCTGAGACGAACGAGCCCATCGGGATGCCGAACGGCCAGGGCCTGGGGCAGCGCCTGCATCCCTTCTTCGGGGATGACTGCCGCTCCTTCGGCGAACATCTTGAGCGTAAAGAGAACAGGCCCCGCGCTGAGCGAGAGGGACGGGTCGAGCGTGATGCCGCCCCAGAACGGTTTCGCGAAACGAGTGATGAACTGGGAGCTGAACCCAGCTTCCTCGAAGAGCGCAAGGGCGCTCTCGCTTCCTTCCCGAGTGACCGACGCCGCGGCCGCGGATTCCCAACGGGACGTCCGGCACCGGGCGGCCAATCTGGCCAGCCTGATCTTGTCGCCCAGCGGAATGGCGCCGCTACGCAGGAGTCCTGGAAGCGCTTTGGGATCGGAAAACGGACTCTGCAGAAGATGACGCGTTCGACCGTCCCAGACGATCGCGCCTGTATCCAACCGGCGTGGGCCGATCTCCGGTAGGGAAACGACCTGCGCCAGGGCCGGATACGCGGCCGGGATCACCTGAAAGCCACGATCGATCCGGTAGCCATCGACGATATCGGTCCGCACCCGCCCGCCGACACGGTCGCTGGCTTCGAAGAGGACAACCGGCTGGTTCTGCTGAATGAGCAGCGACGCGCAGGCGAGCCCGGCCATCCCCCCGCCGGCGATCACGATTGGTGCGTGCATAGTGGTGATGCTGTCCCCTCCGCGTGGGTCGGAACCGTTGTTGGGGTAAGTATGGGGGATGGGGTTGCCTCAGTTCCTCTTCCTAGTGCTTATTGTGAGGTCCATTCTCGTGCTGGCTACTGTCATGAGTCGTAACATGAGCTCATCGTTGAAGGCGTCACGAGCGATTGCCTTGTGTGCTTTTTGGTGGCAGTTCGGGCAAAGTGCTATCACCCACCTAGGATCGTCTGGCCCTCCGTCGGTAAGCCGTCGGACATGGTGAGTTTCGAGATAAGGCGTGCCATCGAGCGCAACGAATGGAGCGGCGTTACCACATCCTTCGCAGTTGCCGTTCGCACGTGCGAGAACCACCGCCTTGGTCGCAAGCGTGCGCTGTCTCACGAGAGCTTTCGCCTCTCTACAACTCGTCTCTGGGTCTTGGCGAGAATCAAGGAAATCATCATGCGGTACTTCATTGAGGGAGCGCAAATCCTGCTCGGTGGGTGTCTGATCCGCTGTTGCTGACAGCGGAACGAGATGAAACTGGATGACACTACGGAGATTTCCATGGGAGTCCGGCCGGTTCGAGATCACTTGATAACCGGCACTCACCATTTGTCCCAAGTATCGGACCATTCCTCTGCCCGCATTCTCGAAGAGGTGAAGATCCTTGCCATTGGCTGCGTGATCACGCACAGCAGCATTGCCCGCGACAAACACCATATCTCCAGTTCGCCCCTGTCCGGAGTAAGAAAAGGTTCCGTCGCTTGTCCAGCCATCCTCGTATTTATGTTTGTCGAAGGTGTCTTCGGAGGTAAACAGGAAAATAAAGGGCTGTTTGGCTGGGGTGCTTATTCCTGTCTGATGTTGCCCTCCAAATTTTTCGTGTAATTCCTGGCGACGATAGAGTTGTCCAGTTATGAACATGTCTTCCTCATCGTTTCGGTTGGTTGACCCGGTGAAAACAATGCCTGGGGTGGAACGTGCAGTGTAGATGGAAAACGTCGGAGAGGGTCATCTTCCGAACCCAATGAGCCGATGGAATTCGTCAGCTCCAGCCCGTTGCGATTTGGACTGACGGCCGAGGCCCTGCGGCACCCGCACCCTTCCCTCAAACTTAATCCGCTCATCGCGAATGCTTTCTATCTGCGGGGCATTATCGAGTCCTGGGGACGTGGCACGCTTCGAATGATGGAGTTGACGACCTCGTCTGGATTGCCAGAGCCGGAGTTCGAGAGCGCGAGCCATTCGTTTACTGTGCGATTTCGCCCTTCACGCTATGTCGCACCAACTCGGGTCGAAATGGATAACTCGCCACTTCAGCAAGAAATTCTTCAGGTGCTCGGCTCGGGCGGGCCTCGCTCGCAAAGCGAGATTCGTGCGCTACTCGATTCAGAGCCGGCAAGGCGAACAGTTCAGGTAAATCTTGCGACTCTGCGGTCAATGGGCTTGGTGGACATGCAGGGGGTGGGCCGAGGGATTCGGTGGCATCTCGCCAAGAAGTCCTTGTGAGACTGCGAGAATCCCGTTCCACGAGTGGTTCTTCAGTGCGCTTAGATGCGCGCAAATGCGCTTAGAACCAGTTGCACAATGGCTGTCGCAGATGGGAGAGCGTTTCTGGCACCCTCGATTACCGACCTTTGGTCGATCTCAGCCGGTTGCGGGATGCAGGGCGTCTTGTTATGGAAGGCTCTGGACGTTGGACGGTCTACTCACGTCCGGATTGAACGTCAAAGGGTTGCTCTATGCATCATCTACGTACGACAACGATGCATAGATGATGCATAGAGCAGGTAGAGAGTCTCTTCTCCCCTTAAAGAAATGAACCGCTGGGTGAAGGCCCAACGGTTCATCTCGGAGAGAGGGGTTTTTGGCTTGCTCGGGTGACCTGGGGTAGGGGTGCGTTGGGCTCCCGTGGCAAGTACGTACATGGTAGAACATAGGTTCTTCTGTGTCAATGGGGCAACGCGTATTTTGCCCAGATTTCGGGGCGAAGGGGCAGGTCGCAAACGGAGCAGCGGCATGATAGTACGCTCAGCGGGGTTCGCCCGTTGATTCCTCGACGATCGCCGGGATCGATGGATCGATTCGCACCGGAGTTGGAATGATCGCATCATGGCAGTAAATCAGCCGGTCGTTTGCGCGGTCGATGCGGGTGGCACGAAAACACTGGCCATCGTGCTCGATGCAAACGGGGTGGAACTGGCCCGGGCGACGACTGGCCCGGGCAACTATGTCGTGCATGAGGTCGATCGCGTCATCGCGAATGTCATCGGGGCCATCGAGCAGGCGGTGACCGCCGCCGGGGCAGAGTTCCCAATCGCGACGGTCTGGGCCGGAATGGCCGGCATCGACCGGGCGGGAGGATTCGAGCTGATGGAGGCCCAGCTTGCCAATCTGGCATCCACGGTGCGGGTGACCAATGATGTCCAACTTCCTCTGGGGGCGTTGGCGAGCGGAGCTGGTATCGTCCTGATCGCCGGTACCGGGTCGATTGCGTTTGGGATCGATCGGCATGGGGAGTCCGCTCGCGCCGGTGGGTGGGGATTCCTGATCGGCGACGAGGGAAGTGGATACGATCTCGGACGGCAGGGGATACGCGCGGCAGCACGAGCGGCAGACGGCCGAGGAGTGCAAACCGCGTTGCTTCCGGAATTGATGACGCATTGGAATCTGCAGGAACCAATTCGGATCATCGACGAGGTCTATCGCGAGCGGGATCGGGCCGCGCTTGCCGAATGTGCGCGGTTGGTGTTCGATGCCGCCGATGCTTGGGACCCGGTGGCCATGCGTCTCGTGCAGAATGGAGCAGCCGAGCTGTCCCTGGCCGCCGGCGCGGTGGAGAAGGCCCTCGATTTTTCGGATTCGGGGGTTCCGCTTGTACTTGCGGGGAGTCTGCTCGTGGAACGTGAAGGATATCGGCGAATGGTGCTCGAACGCATCGAGCATCAGTTCGATATCAACGTGGTGCATATCGTCGAGGAGCCGGCCATGGTGGCCGCGCGTTTTCTTGCGGGAGGACGAGCGGGATGATCGAGCGCGAGGGACGCCTCCTCCTCGATGGCGAGCTGGTTCCTGGTCGGATCGCACTCGATGGGGAGCGTATCGCGACGGTCACACCCGATCCCGCTGTTGCCAACGAACGGATCATTGCGCCGGGGTTGATCGATTTGCAGGTCAACGGCGGGTACGGCATCGATTTCGGGGAAGAACCGGAACGTATCAGTGAGGTGGCCACCTGGTTGCCAGAGACGGGATGCACGGCATTCCTGCCGACGATCGTTTCCTCCTTGGGAGATCGGTACGATCGGGTCTTCGAGACGATACCGGTTGCGTTGACTGGCGCAGGGGCTCGGGTTCTGGGACTGCATCTGGAAGGCCCGTTTCTTGCACCGGGGAAAAAGGGGGCACATTCGCTGAAGGCCATCGAAGCGGCAGACGATGCGCTTTTTGCCAAGCTCATCAGTGAGCCGGCGGTTCGACTGGTGACCTTGGCCCCGGAACGGCCTGGCAGCCTGGAGCGGATCGTCGAGCTGGTCGAGCGTGGGGTGCTGGTCAGCCTGGGACATACGGAAGCAACCTATGAGGAATTCGAAACCGCTGTCGATACCGGTGCACGCATGGCGACGCACCTGTTCAATGCCATGAGCCAACTGGGAAGCCGGACGCCCGGCGCCGTGGGGGCGGCATTGGTGGACGATCGGGTGACCGTTGGGCTGATTCCGGATGGAATCCATTGTCATCCGGCGGCATTGCGGCTGACGGTTCGCGCCAAGGGAGCGGATGGTATTGCGCTGGTGTCCGACATGATGGCCGCGGCGGGAATGGCGCCCGGAACCTATTCGCTCAACGATATTCCCGTCTTCGTGGATGAGACCTCGGCACGTCTGAAGGACGGCCGGTTAGCCGGATCGATTCTGACCATGGACGCCGCGGTACGCAATATGGCGGCATGGGGGGACGTTTCGCTGGCCAGCGCGCTCACGATGGCGTCGACCATTCCCGCACGACTGCTTGGATTGGCGGATCTCGGGACGCTGGTTCCGGGCGCCCTGGCCGACCTGGTCGTGCTCGATGGCGATGGGCAGGTAGCGGAAACCTGGATCGCCGGAACGTGTGTCTACGCCCGAGGATGAGATTCTCCCGGTTCTGATGCGTGTTGCGCGAATCGGATCGTCGTACCCGGCCTAGCGTTCGGCTGCACCGACGAGAGAGATTCTTCGCTGACACTCAGAATGACAATGGGGCAGGCACGCGTCATCTTCGCGTTCGCGACATTCATGGTGGCGATGTTCCCACATCCGGTCGCCATCAATGGCGACACTGCGACGTTTCCCGAGACGCAGTTGGGAACCGTTTCGGAATCTGCTCTATGGTTTCAGGATCGGTCCAACAGCGAAGCGGTAGACGATCACGCCGATGATGTTGGTCAGAAGCCCGACGATACCCCAGACGAGTGGATTACGGTTATCCCGTTGCGCAGCGGTGTAGAGCACGTAGGCGCAAACAGCTCCGATGGCAAGCGCCATGAGGAGGAGCGAGATCAGTCCCATGGAATGCAATCCTTTCGAAACGCGTGAAGCCGCGGCGCCGGTTACCTCAAGGAGCTCGACGGCGCCGACCGGCCTCCGGTCATCTGCATGTGCAGCAGAGGATACGGCCGGCCATCGTTGTCGCGCTCGCTGCGGCCAATGATCTCGAACCCCCTGCGCGTGTAGAACGTCACAGCCTGCGGATTCTGCTCGTTGACGTCCACGGCCGTTACTCCGTCGGCCCGCATGACATGGTCGAGCAATGTCGAGCCGATCCCACGACCCCGGAAGGCATCATCCACGAACAGCATCTCCAGCCGGCCGGCCGCGGTTCCGGCAAAGGCGACCGGCTGTCCATCGATCTCCGCGATCGACACGTGGACATTCGGGAGATAGGTTGCCGGCAGCTCTGCCTCGATCAGGGCACGGTCCTCAGCGGAGAGAAAATCGTGCGTTGCCTCGACCGCGCTGCGCCAGATGGCGACCAGCGCGGGGAATTCCGCCTCGCCCCGGCACGCACGAACGACTACAGCCATTGCTCCATCCAACCGGCAACCCGTTCGAGATAGTCTCGGCGGTGCGCCGGATATCCGGTGCGGGTCACCGAGGCATGCGAACCGTTGGGATACCGGACGAACTCCACCTCCGCGCCGTTTTGCTGGAGTGTGGTGAAGAGCTGTTCTCCCTGGCTGATGGGAACCCGGTCGTCCGCCTCGCCATGCAGGATCAGCACCGGTGGGGTCGACCGGTCACTGGTCAGATACGTGAGGGGAGAGCGAAAGCGGAACTCCTCCGGATTCTCGTCCGGTTTGGCGCCCATTTGCAGTGGACCGAAGAAGTAGCCGATATCCGCCGTTCCATAGAACGAGACCAGATCGACCACCGGGGCGCCGATGACCGCGGCCTTGAAGCGGCTGGTATGACCGATGATCCAGCTCGACATGAACCCACCATAGGAGTACCCGTAGACCCCCAGGCGGTTCTCGTCGATCCAGGGAAATTCGATCGCCTTGTCGACCACGGCCATCAGGTCCAGGTAATCTTCTCCGCCCCAGTCATTGCGCACCTGTTGGGTGAACGCACGGCCATATGAGCCCGATCCGCGCGGGTTGGAATAGACGACCACGAACCCCGCGCCCGCCAGCGCCTGCGGGACTGGAGTGAAGCCCGGCCCGTACCAGCTATTCGGCCCACCGTGAATATCGAGCACCATCGGATACCGTTTGGCTGGATCGAATCCCGGTGGTTTGAGCACCCAGGCGTCGATCTGGCAGCCGTTACGCTCGATCTGGAACGTCTCCCAGCCGGCCGGAGGTGTCTTCTGCAGGAAATCGGCGTTCAGGTCGACGATCACCGTGGTGGACGGGGGATCGAGCGTGGTGCGCACGATCTGGCCAGTCCCATCGAGCGAGCTGCCCGCCTGATAGATCGTTCCCGACTGCCGGTCGAATGACGAGCCGCTGAAGACGGCATCGGATGTCTGGACCGGATGCAAAGCTCGGGTTTCGATATCGAAACGATAGAGCCCGCTCGCGCCGCCGCGGAATGCAGGCAGAAGCACGGTTTCGCCGTCCAGCCAGACCGGCTGGGATGGAGGGGAAACGGTGGCAAACCCGGCATCGGGTTGAACCTGGAGATCGCCGGTCAGTCGCTCGATCGTCTTGCTGGCAAGATCGTAGAGAAAGAGATCGTATTGCCAGGTCTGCTCGGTATCTCCGCCGAAGAGAATTGCGTTGCCGTCCGGTGACCAGGCAAAAACGCCGACCGTACCGTGCTCGGGGCCGATCCGACTGACCGTGCCAGTGGCGACATCGACCAATCCAAGCTGCCCTTCCATTCCATTGCGCAAGAGAATCTTGGCAGCGAGGGTGGAGCCATCGGGCGACCACTGCGGGAACTCGAAATCGAACGACTCGCTCGTCAGCGTGCGGGCGCCAGAACCATCCGTATTGGCCAGCCAGATCTGCTGCCGCACATCATTTAGAAAACCGCGGTTGTCCTGCTTGTAGTCGATGCGGCGAACGACGCGAATCGGCGGCGCCGCGTCCTTGTCCGGCCCCTGGTCCTCGGGGTCGTCCGGGTCGAAGACGCTAGTGTAGGCAAGCGTGACGCCGTCCGGACTCCAGCTCAGTCCGTTGATCCCACCCCGGTGCCGGGCAAGCTCAGTGGCTTCCCCGCCACCCGCCGGCATAACGAAGATGGCATTGCCACGGTCGCCGCGGTCGGAGACGAATGCGATCCGAGCTCCATCCGGCGACCACCGCGCCTGGGACGACCGTTTGCCTTCACCGGCCAGGAGTCGTTGATTGCTGCCATCGGCATTGGCAATCCAGACGGCGCTGCGGCTGTTGGCTTCGTCCGGTTCCGCCCATGATTTCGTGAAGAGAAGCGTCGTCCCATCCGGCGAGATCTGGGGATCGCCAGCGGTAACGAGATCGTAGATGATCGAGTGCGGGGTGAGTCCCTTGGGCATGGAAGTTCCTTTGCGTAA
>JAMLHN010000027.1 GCA_023957115.1 Thermomicrobiales bacterium | reverse complement strand
CGTCCCGCAACTCATCCGAAACTCGTTGAGAAGGATCATGCCGATGTACTTCCAACCGAAGTCGCTCCTCGCGCGGCTGCTCACGGCCGCCTGGACCATCCTCCTCATCGCGCTCCTGCTCTGGCTGGCGATCTGGCTGCTGGCGAAAATCTGGCTCTGGATCGTTGCGATCGCCACGATCGTCACGCTGGTCGGAATCGGACTGTGGCTGCGACGACGCCGACGCGAGGATTGGTAGTGGGAGTCCGGACATGAGTCGCACACGTGGACGGACACCGCGCGACTATCGTCTGCGGGTTCGCACGGTCCGGCGCACCCCGATCGACGCTGAGGCGCTGGCGCAAGCCGCGCTGGAACACGCCGCCATGCAACATCGCGGCAAACCCGAGACCAGCGCGCGGGAAGATCAGGCGAGCTGCCCTCCACAGATCACGAACGATCCGAAGGAACCTCATGATGATGAGCTGGCGTGAGGTGCATTGGCCCCGTCCGGTGGCAGCCGCACCGCTGCTCGGGCTCCTGACCCGTCTGGCCAGCGACCAGCAGCGCGGTCCCTTGGTCTGGGAAGCCCGTGCCGAAGCCGGGCAGGTCCGTTACCTGCTGGGAGCAGCCGACCACGATCTGCGGGAGACCGCGCAGCTCCTGGCCCAGTTGGTTCCGGGGACGGCGGTGACCGGCTTGACCACCCCACGGGCTGAGGCCGAGCGGTCTGGTCGGCTGCGGATCCGGCAGCGGTCCCTCGCGCTCAACCTCGAGGGGAGTGAGCAGATGCTCGCCGCCCTCCTGGGTGCCCTCGCTAGCGCGCGTGCCCCGGATGAGGTGATGGTGGTCCAGGTCGTGCTCGGGCGCGCGGTCATGCCAGAGGCGCTGCCGCCGGGCGTGGAGGATCCCACCACGTCGGTCTGGGACAAGCTCCTGTATGGAATACGACCCGCGAGCGGTGAGTTGCGGACGCGGATGCGCAGCAAGGTGGGGCAGTATCGGTTCCGAGCCGTCGTCCGCATCGGCGTTTCCGCCGCCAGCCCTGCCCGGCGAATGGTGGCCGTGCAACGGGTACTCGCCGCCGTCCGCCAGGTGCAGAGTGGTGGTACCCGCGTCGACCTGGAGGCGGATCGACCCTCGGCGGTCGACGAGGCGCACATTCCGCTTCGTCTGCCGCTGCGGCTGACTCCGGGGGAGGCACTCGCCTTCCTAGCCTGGCCGCACGGGGACGACGAACTGCCCGGCATGCCCGCCCTGCACCCTCGCCCGATTCCGCCGCCGCCCAGCTATGTGGAGGTGCCCGACCGCGTCTTTGCCGTGACCGCCGCACCGGGACCCGATCGGCTGATTGGCATCACCCATGCCGACGCGGTACGCCACACGCACATCCTCGGCCCGACCGGCGTCGGCAAGAGCACCCTGCTGCAGCACCTCATCAAGGCCGACATCGACGCTGGGCTCTCGGTTGTGCTGATCGACCCCAAAGGCGATCTTGCCACCGATGTCCTTGCGCTCATTCCCGAACACCGCTGGCGGGACGTGGTCGTCATCGATCCGACCGTGCCGCGTCCCGTGGGGCTCAACCCCCTCGCGACCGCTCCGGAGCGCCGGTCCCTGGTGGCGGACGGATTGCTCGCAGTCTTCAAGGGGCTCTTTCCAGGAACGATCGGGCCGCGCACCGCCGACATCCTGCACGCCTCGTTGCTAACCCTGACCTTGGCGCCGGGCGCGACGCTCGTGCAGCTGCCTGCGTTGCTGACCGACGCGTCGTTCCGCCGCACGCTCACCGCCCGTATCGATGACCCGGTGGGACTCGGCGCCTTCTGGGCGCAGTGGGAGGCGCTGAGTCCGGGCCAGCAGGCCGAAGCGGTCGGTCCTGTTTTGTCCCGGCTGCGCCAGTTCTTGCTGCGGCCCGGCCTGAGAGCCGTGCTGGATCAGCCGCAACCAAAGTTCCAACTCACGGAGGTCTTCACCCACCGCCGCATCGTGATCGTCTCCCTCAACACGGGCCTGGTCGGGGCGCAATCCGCTTCGCTGCTCGGTTCGCTCGTCGTTGGTCAGCTGTGGCAGCTCGCGCTCGCTCAGGCCGGGCTGCCGCCAGACCAGCGCCGACCAGTCAGTGTCTATCTCGATGAAGCGCAGAGCTTCCTTCATCTCGATGCCGACCTCGGCGAAGCCCTCGAGCAATCCCGATCTCTCAATGTCGCCTGGCATCTGGCGCACCAGCATCGCCGCCAGATGCCAGCCGATCTGCTCGCCGGCATCGATGCCAACACACGGAACAAGATCGCTTTCACCCTTGAGCACAACGATGCCGTGGCGGTCGCCGCTGGAAGCAACCTGATCCCCGAAGATCTCGCCCAGCTGCCGCCGTACGCCATCTACGCCTCGCTGCTCTCCCAAGGCAACCAGACCGGCTGGTTCTCGGGCCGGACACTGCCGCCCCAACAGGCGATCTCCAACCCCGAGGCGGTTCTCCGCGAGAGTCAAGCCCGCTACGGTGCCGATTCCACGAAGCCGACGCAGGGTCCCACGCATGCTGCCTCAATACCTGATCCAGACGATGAACCGATCGGTCGCGCTCCTCGGGGAGGTCCCTGATGGAGGATCGACGAGATACTCCTGTCACCCATCCGGTCACCCATCCGGTCACGACGTCGACAACCGAGCAATCCTTCCCCAACGGCGGGCAAATCTCCGCACGGAGGAGACGACTATCAGGGTCATTCCCCTGACATCCTCGTCCCCGCGCCAGATATGCTCCGGAGGACGCTATGACCAACTCCCGCAGCAATCGCCAGGATCTGCAGCGCATCAGCTCCACCTGAGTGAGCGCGATTGGGCGATGTCCGCTTCCTGCACCAGCACCGCTATGCGACCACGAGCCAGCTCCGTCGCATGTTCTTTCGCGAACACGCCAGCCAGTCGGCGGCGACGCGGGCGTGTGTGCGGGTGCTGGATCGCTGCTCACCCAGCGGATCCTGACGCGGCTAGAACAGCGTGTCGGCGGAGTGCGCCACGGTTCGGCCTCCTTCGTTTGGTGCCTCGATGTGTTTGGCGATCGCCTGACCCGTGAGGAGCACCAGGCCAGACGGCGTTACCACGAGCCGTCCGTCGCCTTCCTCGCGCATACCCTCGCGGTGACCGACATCCATATCCAGCTGGCCGAAGCGGCGAGAGCTGGTGCGTTCCACCTCACCGCAGTCCAGGTCGAGACCGAGGCCTGGCGCCATACGTGGCCCCAGGCGGTGCCCAGCGCCCTCCTTAAGCCCGACCTCATGGTCACGGTCAGCAGCGATGCCTATGACGACCACTGGTACCTGGAGGTCGACCTCGGCACCGAGTCCCTGCCGGTCCTGCTGCGCAAGTGCACCGCCTACGAGGAGTATCGCCGCACCGGGCGACCGCAAAGCGAACATGGGGTCTTCCTCGCATCCTCTTGCTCCTCCCACACCGGGCCGCGTGGCGCAGTTGTCGGTCGCCATCTCGGCTGCCGACTGAACTCCCGACCGACTCTTCACCTGCATCACCACCGGCGAGTTGCTTCCGACCATCCACAACCCACCGTAACGAGTTGTCCACTCCCTGTTGTCTATTCCGCAACAGCGCATCCTCGACTTCACTGGCCAAACGAGCGTCAATGGAAGGACCAGGTGCGGCTGCACCTCATCAGAAAGGAGACCTTATGTCAACCGAGAACACGATCCCACAAGCACTCACCGAGGAGGACCGTCGCGGATCTGTCTCGCGCTTCCGGAGAGCCTGCCCGGCTTGAGCAGGCAAAGGTACCAGCGACTCCACGTGCCCCCGGAACCGGCGAGGCGGTGCTCTATCTCCGCGTCTCGACCCAGCGCCAACTCCGCACCGCGACCGACATCGATCCGGACGGCAATTCAATTGCGACGCAGCGTGAAGCCACCATCAAGCGGGCGAAGCGCCTCAACGCCCCGATCGCGCAGGAGTTCGTCGAACCGGGACACTCTGCCCAGTCCATCGCGAAACGCCCAGTCTTCCGCAACTGCTCCACTACCTTGAGGAACATCCGGAAGTCGGCTACGTCATCATCTATATGCGTTCGCGGGTGTTCCGCAACCAGACCGATGCAGCCATCACCAGCGCATCCTGGCCAGCATGGACGTCAAGCTGATCTCCGCCAGGAGGAGTTTGGCGAGGGGTACATGGCGGATGCGATGGAAGCCATCACCGACATCATGAATGAGGTGCAGGTCCGCCAGAGTGGCGAAGACATCAGCAACAAGATGCTGCACAAGGCCAAGAACAGGGCACGACTGGACGCGCCAAACTCGGATAGCTCAACGTCCGCAAGGAGGTCGACAGATTTGTTTGCGTAGCGTAGCGGAGCACCGTTCCGGTCGCACGCATCGAAACAGGTCATATTCAGGGGATGCGTTTGCCCTGCGTACCGCGGCCCGGGTAGAATGCCTGGGTCGCACATGTTCTCATACTCTTCTTGTCCGCAACAGGATCTCAGGCGGCCGAGACATCCTTGTTCGTCAGTTCTCACGAAGGGATATCGCCTTGGACGATCAACGGTTTGATGCACTGACCCGTTCGCTTGCCACCGGCAGAAGCCGTCGCACCGTTCTGAAGGGCCTTCTCGGAATAGGCACGACAGTGGTGACGCTTGGTGCGGTCACACGGCACTCCGATGCGGCACGGCGTGGATTCAGTGGTCCGAGACTCTCGGTGCCAACCCCGCCACCAACTCCGGTGCCTACACCCACCTGTACGGCGACGGGAGGAGTGTGCGATCTGGGGGATCCGGGCGCCTGTTGCTCGCAAACATGCACGAATTTCAGTCCGCCCAATCCCCCGGTCTGCGCCTAGTCAGCGCGGCCCCATGTGGCAGTGGATTGTCCGCTGCGAACGGTGGGCTCGCTTGGACGTTTCCCAGTGACTCTCTCGCGTGGTGAAATCGCCAACGCGACAGCAATCCGTGGTTGAAGTTGCTGGGATCGAGCCCAGCCGGCGGGTCATCAGCAGCCTCTCCCGTGAGGGGCTCGATGTTCTCGAGCGCCATGGGAAGGCGTAGGAGACTGAGGCGGAGCGGCCCGGGCCGCTTGAGGCTGTCAGCCACCGGCGACATCTACGCGCATACCAGCCGGTAGTCGGGACGAAACCGCCGATGTCATGGACATCCTGGTGACTCGATTTGGGGGCAAATCAGAGCGTGTGCGAACACATCGTGCACAAATGCAGAATCCGACAGAAGCCCAAGACCGGATCTTTGCCAGGGAATCGCCCGAATACGGGGGTTTTCCGAGGTACGCCCGGCGTGACTCGAACACGCGACCTCTTGCTCCGGAGGCAAGCGCTCTATCCACTGAGCTACGGGCGCATACGTACGCGAACTGCTGGGAGCGAGTCCCAGGGCGCCGAGATCGGTGACCCATTGCGCCAGACCGCAATGATACATCCTCTGATGAGGGCAGGTGTTGACCACGGGCGGTCGATCGACGGCTGATCCGCAGCTCACGGATGATGTGTTCGACGTTCCAATGCTCACCGTCCGTTACCAGAGCGGTTGTGTCCTCGCGTGCACTCCTGGTTCATTTCCTGTTCGGTTTGAGGCGTCTGTTCTGGACGATGGCGTGGGCGCTTCGCGGTGCATTGCGAGGACTGGTGGTCATGGCCAAAGCCAACCCCAAGCCCGTGAGCGCGACGATCCCTCCGGCCAGGCCGTCGAAAAGGTAGTGGTTGGCGGTAAGCATGATCGCCGCGAACATCGCCACTGGCAACAGGCAACCGACGATTCGCCCGCGCCATGTGGACGAATGGACGACGATCGCGAGACCAACAATGAGGTTCCACCCGAAATGGAGGCTCGGCATGGCTGCATAGGGGTTTGCCAAAGCGGGCGGTTGCAATAATCGATAAGCGCGAGATTGGAGCGTGACCGTATCGACGAATCCCAGCTCCGGAACCAAGCGCGGCGGTGCGACTGGGTAGAGCGCGAAAAGGATCATGCCGATAGCGCCGGAGATGAGCATCGCGTTGCGGTAGATCGGATAGGAGTGCGGGTAACTGTTCCAAAGCCAGAGAAAAACGATGAAGATTACCGGCCAATGTCCCCACACATAGATCCAATTGACGATGTGGACCAAAAGTGGATGTTCAAGAATCGCGCCTTGAAGTCGAGGTTCGATGTAGAGGCCCAGTCGCTGTTCGTAGCCGACAAGCATCTCCGCGTGTGCAAAGGCTCGATCGGGATTGGCGTTTGTGAGGCCACGTACCAGAAAGTAGAGGAGCGCGGCTGGCAACACCAGACATACCTCGCCCAGCAGACGCTCTGCCGCGGTGTCGGGCGCCTGGATCAAGAGGTGGAGAGCCAGCAAGCCAATGAGGAGAAGGAAATAGGTGCTGGCGCCCCAGCCGCGCGGGTCGAAGAGCACCAAGCCATTAGTGGATGGGCCGGGCACCTGAAAGATCGAATACATCGTCGAGCCGCAACCCTCCCTGTTTGGCGGACGAGCAGCCCTTTCACCTTATCACGGGGATAATGTGTCTACCCGATTGGTCCGAGGCAGCAGGACACAAATGGGGTCGCCGGGTGGGCCGGTTGTCAGATGGTGGCTCAGATGTATGGGGTGAGGCTGATACCGGCGGTAGACCGTGCCGGTATCAGCAGGGGCGCCGGGGGTCAGACGAGTTTCGTGATCTTCACCTGCCAGACCGTCGGACCTTCTTCGAGGTAGTCCCAGTCGACCTGACCAGAACGCTCGGCCATGAGCTGGTAGTAGAGCGGCTTTGGGTCGTGATCGTTGATCAGGCGCATGGCCTGCCCAGCGGCCAAACCGTCGATCGTCGCAAAGATCAACGGATGGCGCTCACGCGGCGCCATGTCCCGAACATCCACATCGACCGTGGCGATTGTTCCATCAGTCATGAAATACGTCCCTCCTTGCCGATCCGGGGAACTCCTCCGTGGACGGCATCTTGCGTCGTTGTCATGGCCGGCCACACATGGGCGGCCATGCGCGCGACATTGACGAGAAAACAACCCAACCCTGCCAATGCGGCGATGCCCGCCGCAGTCGCCAGGGACCGGTTCGAGAGGAAAATGGCTGCGAGCGAACCCGCCTGCGCGCCCACCCAGAAGATCCAGCCGGTCTTGGCAAGACGCCGGTCGTAGAGATCCTCCAGACGGGGGACGCGCGTGCGTCCGGCGACCGGAGCATAGCGATGCAACCAGACGAGGAAGGTCGCGATCTTATAGAAGAAACCCTGGATGGCCGAGATTGCTATGCCACCGATTGCCAGCCAGCCGATCGCGACCCAGAGGCTGGAGTTCATCGATCGGCCGTCAACGAACCCAACGACCAAGAGGAGCGAGGCCAGCAGGCCGCAGGCGATAGCGGTCAGCACATAGGGGATGTGGATGTCGAAGCCGCGTCGCCGGCGAACGTGATAGAGGTGAAGGAGCTGTGCCCCGAAAGGGAGCTGTCCGAAGAGGATCGCGAGCGCGCCGGCGCCCAGGACTGTCCGGGGAGCATCTGCCAGCAGACCACCGGCCAGGAGCCAGGCTCCTCCCGCCGAAAAGAACAGTTCAGCCCAGGCGGTACGATGCCAGAGTTGATCTTCCGAAAGCGTGAACATACCGACCAGTCGGTATGCCACCCCGTTGAGCATGACGACCACCCACGCCGCCAGCATCAAGGTCGCATGAGCGGCGAGGATGCGAAAAATCGACGCACCGAGGGCGGCGGTGCCTTTGCTCACGGCCAGCAGAAGACCCACGACAAGACCGCCCACGAGCCCGGCGAGCGCCAGCGTGATATGCCAGGAGACGACGTCCAAATGGGGTGCGCTCCGCAGGGTCAGCACGACCACAGCCACATACAGGACCATACCGGCAAAGGCCAGCGCCGCTCCAAGAACGAGCCCTGGTCTCCAGGTGACAAGAATGCCCGGCAGAAAGAACAGAATCCCAGCGATGAAGAACCAGAACGAGATGCGTCCGAGGCTGACCGAGGCGAGTGGAGTCTGCAGGACGACGGGAATCAGCTGGGAGCTGGCTCCCAGCAGAATCGCGGCAATAACGCCAAGTGTGTTGAGATGGACGAACGCCAGCAGCCGTGGCGCATAAAAACCGTCCAGCAGCAAGGGATAGGCGACGGGAGACGCGACGGCAACCGCGGCCAGCATCACCATCGCCAGGATCATGAAGCGTCCCGGCAGGTCGAGCGCCGGACCGTGTTTCGAGCTCAACCCTCCCGGTCCAGCGGTCATATTGGCTGCTCTGCCGTCGCTTTCTCGATCAGAACCTCGACACGATTCGGCCCAAGCTCACGCGTTTCGTGTCGATACCCCAGCTCATCAAGCCTGGGATAGAGATGCATCGGCCGGCGGACATGATGGACCAGGAGTGTCGCGCCGTCGGGTAGCCCTTCCAGGGCCGTCAGAATGCGGATCATTGGTTCCGGTGGGACGAGCTCGCTCACATCGATCGTCAATGTTGCGGTCGGCTCATCCCAGTCGTCGGGTGTGGTGTTCGCTGCTGGTTTGGTTTCGGTTCTTCGTGCGGTGTGCGACGATCCGGAGTTGAAAAAGCGAATCTCCCAGTCGTCCTCGGTTATCTGGCGTGCCCATGGTTCGAATCCTCTCGGTCCGAGCACGTCATACAGCGGCGTGGGCTCGAAGGTGTTGCGCAAGAACAAAACCTGCCCAGGGGGAACCTTGCGGCTTGCCTCCATGATGGCGCCAAACGGCTCTCGGCCACCCTGGTGATAGGTCCGCACATCGAGCGCCTCGGCCACGGTGGCGGTCGCGACCCACGGTGGTTCTGGAGCTTGGGCGGGCTGGTCGTCTGACACCAAGGTATCGACGTCGCCGATCTCGATTCCCGCCGCGGTATTCAATCGTGCGACCAGATACGATGGCTCGAGGCCGGCAATCTGCGCCGCCTGCCCAACGGTGACCAGTTTGCTCTGGATCCGCCGGAGAACGGGATTGCGAAGCTTCTTGAAGGCTGGCGTGGCTTCGATGAGCACGTCGAGCAGCTTCGGGTCGTAGCGAAGGACGTCGCTAATCTTCCATTCCGTGGTGATCGGTGTCGTGCCAACTGTCTCAGTTCGTGTGGTCATGGTCGCCACCCCAGCGCCTGCTGACCAGCCTCGGTGATCATCGCTGGCGTCCAGCGTGGCTCCCAGACGAGATCGATCGTCACGGTGTCGACATCGGAAACGAAATAGTGGATCGACGTATCGACTGCTTCGGCGATCGTATCGTGCAGTGGGCATCCTGGGGTGGTCAACGTCATCCTCACTTCGACGTCCTCGCCGTCGACCACGACACCATAGACAAGTCCCAGATCGACGATGTTGATTCCGACCTCCGGGTCGATCACATTGTGAAGGACCTCCCAGACGGCGGCTTCCGTTTCCGATACGGTGTCCATACGTCCTTCCATAGGTATCTCGGTACCCGCGCGGGAGGCGCCGCCTCCTCCGTCAGGCTCTGCGGGAATCGACCTGCGCCACCGCGGCGCGAAGCTCGGCCAGAAACTGGTTCACGGGTCGTTGGTAGATCCTGCAGGCGTCCGCAAGGCTTTCGAATCGGGCCAGCGGGCACCCGACGCATTGCATGCGCCAGCGGAGAAAGACCGGTATCGTGGCCGGGTGTTCCGTCACCGTCCAGTCGATGACCGTATCGGGTTCGATCGTTTCGGTATCCTCGACCACGAACAACTCCAATGGACGCGCATGCTCGTTTCTTCTGATTCGAGCGTCGCATGTCGATTGGGAGGTGTCGTTGCGCCAGCGCAAAGAGGGTGCGAGAAAATCAGCCGAGGTCGGACTCGACCGTGTCTTCGGCGATCACCACGAGCTCGTGCGGTCTGACAATCGTGACGCGTTCCCGGCCTGCCAGGATCAATCCCTGACGATCCCATTCGCTCAGAACGCGACTCACGGTCGAGAGGGTGGCGCCGGAGAGCTCAGCAAGATGTTGTCGCGACTGCGGAAGATCGATCTGGATACCGCGGTCCGTTTTGTGTCCGATCTTGTTCGCAAGGCGGAGCAGCGTTCGTGCGATGCGTCGCTCGACCCGCTCGACCTGCAGCTCGCGAATACGTGATTCGGCCTCACGGAGACGCAGCCCCAACTCTTCGATCACCGCCAGTGCGAACTGAGGATAGTGTCCAGCAAGCCTGGCAAACTCTTGAACGGGCAGCCGAAAGACCCGTGCCTGATCTAGGGCGACCGCGGTCGCTGGATACGTTGCGGCGCCCCAACCGCCTGCCCCGCCAAACATTTCCCCTGCCCGAATCAGCCGTAGGATGACTTCCTGTCCGTCCTCTGTCTCACGGACGATCTTGAGTTGGCCCGAGAGCAGAAAATGGGCGTCCGTGGCCACATCGTTCTCGAAGAAAAGAAACTCGCCTGGGCCGAACTGTTGCATTCGGCCTCGTGCGGCAATTCCCGCGATCGTTTCAGCCGGAAGCGCGCCAAAGAGGCGGATTTCGCCCAGGCTATTGTCTGGCGACTGGGTCGATGATTGTCGAGAGCGATCTGAAGCGTCGGACACAGGTGCGCGTACTGGCGGACGACCGCGAACGTGGGAGGGAGCATGCGCACATGCGCCTTCCGCAGATGGATCGAACCGCCAGCGTAGCACGTGCGTGGGCCGGCCCACACGGAACTGGGCTCAGTGTGGTGACGTACGGTCTTCTCCCTCAATCGTCGATCACGGCCCCTGGACTTGTCGGATGGGGTGCGGGGACGTGCTATCCAGCTATATGCAGGCGTGAATCCCGGGCTCGCACGCTGGAGGGAGTCGGTTATCGATACTGACGACCTCCATGCCGTGATCCCGCAGGTCGCGCCGTACCCATTGCCCGAGCTTGCCTTCGCCCTCGGTGACCACAGCCTTCATCTTCACCGACTCCGATCCGATCCGCGGGCGCCGGCTATGGCATCGCCAGCGCAAGCGTCGTCGACGCTTCGTTTGTGTATCGCTCGATGGATGGTAGCGGCGGCTGCGAAATTCGATTCGCCGGCCATCTCGAGATCGAGGTCAGCACGGGCTACGCGCCGGACGTGTCGGGATCCCGCTGCTGGCCGGTGGCCCAACCCGGCGGGTCGCTTGCCGGAAACGATTCCGCAGACGTTTCGTCCACGATCTGGTCGTCCGTGTCGTCCACATCCCGATCCTGGTGATCGGAATCTTGTGGTTCGACGGTTGGGTCAACGGCATCGTTTGGCGATTGGCGAGGCGAAGGCCGCCCAGACTGCTTACGTGACATTCGGTGCTCCTTGCCGGCACTCCCGGCGTTGCATCCATTGTCTCAGAGCTTCGTCGAGACGAACATGAATGGGAGAGACAACAAACCGGACACAAGCGCATCCCGATACCGCCCGGCGACGGATCGTGCCACTCGATCATGAAGCGGAATTGGATGAAGCAATTGCGCAGAAATAGTACGCCCCCTTTTGGTCGAAACCATCAGGGGGCATACCAGCCTATGTGCAGCGTGGCCCATATGATTGGGATCTTGTCACGCTCCGCAATGCGTCTCTTGCGATTCGCTTCACTTCGCTTGACGTCGAACGTCACTCGTGTCGATGTCCGTGAAGATCACCTCGACACCGTGCGCGCCACTCATGCTGCCCAAGCTGGAACGGTAATCCAGGATCTCCCTCCATTCATAGGGAATGGATGCTTCCTTGCGAAAGCGCTTCCGTCCGAAGACGTCCGCGGATTCTGTTCGAGCTCTTCGGTCGACGCACAACACCCTACGTGGCGTCGATCGCGTCGCTGGGTACCGGTCACCTTCGCTCAGGGGATAAACTTCACACCCTGCGCGTTCCCTTTGTGACCGAGGCGACTGAGCTTACTGCTTCAGCGCACCGGCTAGGCAAAACCAATGCATAGCCACATTAGCATGACTTTAAGTCAATGTACATACACCTGGGCGGGCAATTTTCTAGGTAAATGTATTCAATTCTGGGCGCACAACGATCGCTTCATTCAGCTGCGTTCGTACGCACTTCCCAATTCAAACCCGTTTGCCGAGTGCTCACCGGTAAACAGAGCGCTCGATCTGCGGTGGAGAAGTGGCGTGACCAAGAAGTGCCTCGTTGTCCAATGGCGGTTCTTGCCGGCAGCCCGTGCTGAGCAAGCTCTCGGGGAGTGCACGTCGGCGCGCCGCGTGTCACCGTGCCGTTCCTGTCTTGGACATAATCTCGGCGGCCTCTTCCAGCTCCGGACTCCAGGCTCCCTCCTTTTTCGAACACGCCCGAACTCCTGCCGTCCGGCTTCGAAACGCTCGCGAACCCAGCACCAAGTTGAGAAGGCGTGTTCATCATCGAATGGCAATTCGTTTCGGTCTTGGCTCCGGGGTTCAGGACGCAGAACATGCGCGAAACCCTCCTGCCATCCATCCGAAGGGGATCATCGAAAATCATGGATGAACGACCGCAGGGGGTTCTGCTGGCGTGGATTTCCGCGTACACTGTCTACATCGCGACAGAGTGGGCGTGAATTGTTTTCATATCGTCAAGTATCGCGTTGGCTGATGGCAGCGGTCATGGTATATTCGCACCGCGTCCGCTCTATTGAATCAAAGCAGCTTCGATAGTTGCTGGCTGTATTGCTGAATCTTGTGCGGGTGGCCGCACAGAGCAGGAACACTCCTGATAATCTGACGAGAGCTGGATTCGGTTCCCGTTGAAAGGACGAACGATGGCTTCGGAAGCCTCTTCGAAGGAGTCCACTGCAACCCGGGAAGCAACCGGAAGCAATGGGCAAGGTGGCGTGCCACTACTGGAAGTAAAGAACCTTCGGACTCAGTTCTTTACGCAGGACGGCGTCGTCAAGGCCGTCGAGGATGTTTCCTTCTACGTCATGCCGGGCGAGACGCTCGGTGTCGTGGGAGAGTCCGGATCGGGGAAGAGCATCACCGGTCTTTCGATCATGCGGCTCATCCCGAATCCGCCTGGCAAGATCGTCAACGGCGAAGTCGTTTTCGAGGGGCAGGACCTCTTGAAGCTCAACGACGATCAGATTCGCCGCATTCGCGGCAATCAGATTGCCATGATCTTCCAGGATCCGATGACCTCGCTCAATCCGGTGCTGACGATCAATCGCCAGATCAGCGAAGCGCTTCAGCTTCATATGGGAATGTCGAAGGATCAGGCCAAGGCGCGCGCCATCGAGCTGCTGCGCATGGTTGGTATTCCCAACGCCGAAGAACGGGTCGATCAGTATCCGCACCAGTTCTCCGGCGGTATGCGCCAACGCGTGATGATCGCCATGGCGCTCTCGTGCAACCCGAAGCTGATCATCGCCGATGAGCCAACAACCGCGCTCGACGTGACGATTCAGGCGCAGATTCTCGACCTGATGCGTTCCCTGCAGTCGGAACGTGACACCGGCGTGATCATGATCACGCACTCCATGGGGGTGGTCGCCGGCATGGCCGACCGCGTGCAGGTCATGTACGCCGGTTCGATCGTCGAAACGGCCAGCACCGAAGAGATCTTTGCCAATCCACGACACCCGTATACGGTCGGTCTGATGAAGTCGATTCCGCGGCTCGACGCGCGCGAGCGCGAAAAGCTGGAGCCGATTCGGGGACTTCCACCCGATCTTATCGATCTCCCGGACATCTGCCCGTTCGTACCCCGGTGCGACTATGCGCGTGAGAAGTGCGAGCAGAAGCGGCCACCGCTCCTCGACGTTGGCCCTGGCCACAAGAGCGCCTGCTGGTTCTGGGAAGAAGTCACGAAAGACGGCGTTCCGACAAAGGGAGAAGCCTGATGGCGGTCGAAACAGCAACGGCAAACGCCGTGACAGAAAACGGGCAGGCGCCCTTGCTCGATGTACGCGATCTGGTTATGCATTTTCCGCTGACCCAGGGCATTATCTTCCAGAAGAAGGTGGGCGCGGTTCAGGCGGTGGACGGTGTCTCGTTCTCCGTCAAGAAGGGTGAGACGCTCGGCCTGGTGGGTGAGTCCGGTTGCGGAAAATCCACCACGGGTCGCGCCATTCTGCAGCTCTACAAGCCGACGGCGGGCGAGGTCGTATTCAATGGCCGTGACCTGACCAAGCTGGATGGCGGCGAGATGCGCAAGATGCGCCGTCATCTGCAGATGATCTTTCAGGACCCCTATGCGTCGCTGAATCCGCGAATGACGGTTGGAAGCATCGTTTCCGAGCCGATGCAGATTCACAACCTCGTTCCCAAGAACGAGCGGAATCAGCGCGTGCAGGAGCTGCTGCAAACGGTTGGGCTCAACCCGTACTTTGCGAATCGCTATCCGCATGAGTTTTCCGGCGGTCAGCGGCAACGTGTTGGCATTGCCCGCGCGTTGGCGGCAAACCCCGACTTTATCGTGTGCGACGAGCCAGTGTCCGCGCTCGACGTGTCGATTCAGGCGCAGATCGTCAACCTGCTGGAGGATCTTCAGAACGAGTTCGGGCTGACCTATCTGTTCATTGCCCACGACCTGTCAGTCGTTCGGCATATCTCAGACCGGGTCGCGGTGATGTATCTGGGTAAGATCGTCGAGTTGGCCGATCGCAATGCGCTCTACGACGATCCGTTGCACCCGTACACGAAGGCGCTCCTGTCGGCGGTGCCGATTCCGGACCCGGTGATCGAGCGACAACGAGAGCGAATCATCCTCACGGGTGACGTGCCCAGCCCGATCAATCCGCCGAGTGGGTGCCACTTCCATACGCGTTGCCCGTATGTCATGGATGTCTGCAAGCAGATCGACCCGATCCTGGCCGATCAGGGGGAGGGGCACTTTGTCGCGTGTCATCTCTACTCGGGATCTGGCGCCTGATCGGTGCTGCGCGGTTCCGATCGCCATAAGCTCTACTTCGTAAGCCGGGGAAGCCCAAATTCCGGCATCTACATCATCATGCTGCTCCTGCTCATGGGGCAGCTGATGAGCGGTCACCGGATGCCTCCGGCAAAGCAGATCGTCACCGTGCTGCTCTGCTTTGTCGTTGCGGTCGCGATCCACGAATTCATGCATGCCTTTGTCGCGCTCAAGCTCGGCGATCCTACCGCCGAACGACTGGGTCGTGTCACGCTGAATCCCGTGTCGCATTTCGAGCCCTTCGGATTCATGGGGATGGTGCTCATCTCTTTGGGCTACAACTTCATCGGCTGGGGCAAACCGGTGCCGGTCAACCCGAGTCAGCTGAAGGTTTTCCCACCCGAGCAGCGTCATCGGGCGATGGCGTTGGTTGCACTGGCGGGACCGCTGACGAATGTGGCGCTCGCCGCGATCACCGCAATCTTTTTGCGCACTATGCGCGGAACCGATGCGCAAACGGGCGATATCTACTACGTTATCAGCTGGTTCTTCTGGGTCAACGTCCTTCTCGCCTCGTTCAATGCGATTCCTTTGCCGCCGCTCGATGGCTACAAGATCATGGTCGGTCTCCTGCCCAGATTCTGGACGCCGGTGCTGGCCCCCCTGGAACGGTATGGGTTCTTGATCCTCTTCCTGATCTTCTTCCTGGGAGGCCGAATCGGATCCTCCCTGACGGGTGAGATGATCGATCCGGTCCGTAACTTCCTGGTTCGGATTCTCTTGTGAGCACATCTGCCGTCGTGACCGAGCGATCGCCCGTCGCCTATGCCAGAAAACGTCTGCGCCAGGGGTTGCGTGGGCTCGATCCGGTTCGCGCGGGCGCGCACCTCGATCGCTCGGCGCTTGAGCTGTTGTCACCAGCGCAACGAGCGCGATTTCTCGAGATGCCAGCATTCGACCAGCAGCATCTTTGCCGGGTCGCCAATCACCTGCGCGAACAGGGGATTACCGACCGAGATGTGATCCTGGCCGGCTTGCTGCACGATATCGGCAAATTCGATGGCGTCCGTGCGGTTCGTTTGACCGACCGTGTTGGGAAGGTGGTTTTGAAGCGGATCTCTCCCGCGACGTTGCAAAACGTGGCGAGCAGCTATCCCCGCGGCCGCTTTCCCGGGCTGGCGCTGACGGTGCGTCATCCCGAGCTTGGGGCCGAGATCGCGCGCTCGCTCGGGTGCAGCGAGCGGACCTGTTGGTTGATTCGGAACCACGAAGCCGAGACAGATTTAGGAGATCCCGACCTCGCCCGGTTGCAGGCCGCGGATTTCGCTTCGTAGCCGCCCAGGCGGCCAACTGCGTAGAATCGCCCCCCGCATGAGCGCTATCACATTCGATCACAACACCGCATTCACCTGGCAGCTGCGACTCCCCACGTTCGAGGGTCCGCTCGATCTGCTGCTCAGATTGGTGGAGAAGCAACAGCTTCCGATTACCGAAGTCTCGCTGGCGTTGGTGAGCGACCAGTTTTTGGAGGCTGCGCGAGAGTTGGACGGGTCGTCGCCAGAGACGGTTGCTGAATTTACGGCGGTCGGAAGCCGCCTGGTGGCGATCAAGGCGCGCTCACTCATTCCTCGTCCCCCGGCTCCGGTCGAAGAGGAGGATCCGGACGGGTTGATCGTCCAGCTGCTCGAATACAAAGCGATCAAGGAGGCGGCAAAGCAGTTTGCCCAGATCGACCGCATGGGGATGGTCGCTTTTTCACCGAGCGGTGAAGCGGTCGAGCTACCGAACAAACCGAGAGAGCTGCCGCTTGGCAGACACGAGCCCTCCTGGCTGGCGCGTGCGTTGCGGCGCAAGCTGGCGGTCGCCGAGCCGGTGCGGCAGATGGTTCTGATCAAGCCGGTTGTGAGTCTGCGCGAGATGATCGGCCGTCTGAGCGACGCTCTGGCGCACGGAGCGACCTCGTTCGACCGGATTGCGTCGCGGACCTGCGAAGATGCGTCGGACCGTCGTGCGCTCTTCCTGGCGCTACTGGTGATGATTCGCCGCGGGGCTGCCGATGCGGAGCAGGACGCGCCATTTGGTGAGATTACGATTCGACGATTGGGCGATGGTCCGCCGCCGCTCTTCGATGAGGTCGAAGAGTTTTAGGCTGGCATCGTGTCGATGAGCGAAGTGAGTATGGCTGAGATGACCGAGGCGGAAGAACTGATCGCGCTCGAGATGCGCGATCCTCAGGAACTGGACGTCGAGCTCCCGGCATTGATCGAAGCGCTCCTCCTGGTCGCCTCGGGTCCCGTGGCGATTGCCGACTTGTCAGAGGTCGCCGGAGCGCGCGTCTCGGATATCGAGGATGCGGTCGATCGGCTCGCGGAAATCGAGAACCGAGGTTGGGTCGTGCAGCGGCATCGCGATCAGGTCTCGATGGCAACTGCTCCGCGATTTGCCGGGCATATCCGGCGGTTCTTGGGACTCGAGCGCGAAGCACGGCTTTCTCCGGCCGCGTTGGAAACCGTGGCGATCATTGCCTATCAGCAGCCGGTGACAAAATCGACGATCGAAGCGATTCGTGGCGTCGATTCATCCGGCGTGGTCGCGACCCTTCTCTCCCGTGGCTTGATCGAAACGAGTGGCCGAGCGGAGACGCCGGGGCAGCCGTATCTCTACGTCACGACACCGGCATTCCTACGGCATTTTGGGCTCTCTTCGCTCGATGATCTGCCTCCGCTGGGCGCCAGCGATGGAGTCGCATTGAGCGATGTCCTGCAAGCCAAGGTCGATGAGGCCGAACGGGAAGCGCCTGGGCTCGAGCTCGTCGGCGCCTCGGTGCTCGTCGCCGCGGATGATTCAGCCGAGCTGGCGAATCCGTAGCACTGCGTCCGCGAGCGCGTCGGCCGCGTCCGCGATGTCATCGGCCGAGTTACACCGCCCGACCGTGAGCCGAATACTCGTTCGACAGCGCTCGTCTGAGAAGCCCATCGCTTTGAGCACGTGGCTCGGCTGCGAATTTCCGGTTGTACAGGCGGATCCGGCGGATGCGGCGACACCGGCGATGTCCAGATTGAGCAGGACCGTTTCGCCCTGTACGCCGTCGACGGTCAGATTGAGGTTGTTTGGCAGGCGGTTGGCATCGAGCTCCGGGCCGTTGAGCGTGACCCCCTCGACGCGTTCCACGATGTCCGCGAAAAGCTGATCTTGCAACGCCCGGCAGTCGGCGGCATAGGTCGCGCGATCGCGTTCGGCGATCTGCAACGCAACGCCCATGCCGGCGATCAGCGGAACATTCTCGGTGCCACCGCGGCGTCCGCTTTCCTGACCGCCACCGAGCTGTTGCCAGCTCATCGGAGTACCCTTGCGCACATAGAGCAATCCCACTCCTTTCGGACCGTAGAACTTATGGGCGCTCAGGGAGAGCAGATCGACTCCGAGCTCATCGACCGAGAGCGGAAGCATACCGGCGGCCTGTACGGCGTCCGTATGGAACGGAACTCCGCGATTTCGCGCAACGCGCGCGATGTCGGCGACTGGCTGAATTGCACCGGTCTCATTATTTGCATACATGACGGAAACGAGCGCCGTTTCAGGCCGTATTGCGCGCTCGATATCGGCCGGATCGACGATACCGGATTTATCGACCTCGACGACGGTCAGTCCGAATCCGATGTGTTGTAGCCATTCGGCTTTGTGCAGGACCGCGTGGTGCTCGACCGCGGTCGTCACGATGTGTGGGGCTGGTTCATTTGGCGATTGCTCGCGTCGCGCCCAGACCGATCCGGCCAGAGCCAGATTGTTGCTTTCGGTCGCGCCACTTGTGAAGAGGATCTCGCTCGGATGACACCCCAGAACGCGCGCGCATCGGGCACGCGCGTCATCGAGCCCGGCGCGGCTCTGCTGCCCGAGCTGATAGATGCTCGAGGGATTGCCGAAGTACTCGGTGAACCAAGGCACCATCGCACGCAGGACATCCGGATCGACCGGTGTCGTTGCGGCATGATCGAGATAGATCGAATCGGTTTCGATCTGGCGATGCATCGAGAAGGTCGAAAAGAGCCGCGCGATGGCTATCCCGCGACGCTGGTGAGATCTGGTGCCGGCATCTGGCCGATGCCGCCCTGACGAATCAGATCCGCGAGCGTCATGGAATCCAGGGTCGACGCGATGGAGTTGCGTACCTCGAGCCAAACGGGCCGGGTTTCACAGCCAGAGATAAGCGGGCACGTTTGTTCCGTGAGGTCTTCCGAAACGCATTCCATCGGGGCGATCGGCCCTTCCATGGTGCGATAGATTTCGCCGATGCCGATGTTCTCAGGCGCGCGCGAAAGCTGATATCCACCGGCCGCACCGCGACGGCTTGTCACCAGCCCGGACTTCTTCAGGGGGGATATCAGCTGCTCGAGATACGAGTACGGGACACTCGACTCCGTCGACAGCGTCGCAATCGATACGGGGCCCTCGCCATAGTGCTTCGCGAGCGCAACCATTGCGCGTACCCCGTATTCGCCTCGTGTAGAAACTTTCATAGTCTTCGTCCTGTCGCCGTTGAACCAACTGGGGCAAGGAGATCGTACGGCGGAAATGATGGATCGGTCAACTGGCCGACATGCGCTGTCGATTGAAGCAGCTTATTTTAGTTTAGCGCACCCGGCCACGTATTGCTTGCCCCAGCGAGCCGGAAAGGTGCGAAATGTGCCGTCGTTCCGGGGTACGCGAGCTGACATGACGTTGAACATGGACGAGCCGGTCGACGGTAAAGAGGCCGCGATAGAGCCCCCGGTCGGCTACCGGCATGGCCCATTGACCAGAATCGCTCATGATGCGTTGGGCGTCCGCCACCGACGTGTCGCTGGGAATCGAGACAAATTGCTGGTCCATGATTTCGGAGATTCGTCGCTGCAGACCGCCATGGCTCATGGCGTCGATGAGTTGTTGCCGCCAGACCATGCCGACCAGCCGGCCATTCTCGGTGACCGGAAGATCGCGCGCTCCCTGGCGCAACGCCATCGCGATTGGATCGTCCGGTGAGACGCCGCCTCGGTCCCAAACTGCGAACTGGCCGACGCGTAACCGTCGCATCGACTCCTCGAGCCGCACGGCGCGTCCTTCGGCCATCGCTGCCAGCACCACGAACGCCATGACGATCACGATCAGGTACTCGCCCGACAGTAATCCCAGAATGCCAATCAGGATGCCCAGGGTGATGCCGATGGCGACGGCAACCGTCGTCGCGCCCTGTCGTCCGACGATCGGGGTGACTCCGGCCCGCAGGATACGTCCACCATCCATGGGGAAGGCCGGAAGCAGATTGAAAATCGCGAGCGTGAGGTTGGCGAGCAAGAGATAAAAAAGGAAGCCGGTCAGGGAGACGTCGCCAAGTCCGAACCGCGCAAAGTCGTGAATCGAGTCGCTTCCGGTTGCCAGCCCGACCATCAGGAGCACCGGCAAGAGGAGTAATGCGAGCGCCAGATTCACCAGCGGCCCGGCGACCGAGATCATTGCCTCGACGCGCGGCTGGGAGGGCATTTGTTCGATTCGCGCGATGCCGCCGAACGGAACAAGCGTGATATCGCGCACCCGCAGTCCGTATTCGTGCGCCATCATGCTGTGGCCGAGCTCATGGAGCAGGACGAGGACGAAAATTGCCAGCACAAGCGCCAGCCCGTAGATCGTACCGGCTATCCCGGAACCCTGGCGGATTGCCCATTGATAGATAACCCACACCCCGATCAGCAGAAAGCTGGGGTGGAGCTTGATGTCGATTCCCTGGATACGCCCGATCGTGAGCGATTTCATGTCCCGAGCTGGACCCCCGAACCCGATCATGCGGGATGGTTGGATTCGAACGAACGCCCCAATACTCCGGCGCATCGGGCAACCGCGGAAGCTTTCGGGAATCACTGCCACGGGTTCGTTCAGGGTCGTCAGGTCCTGCTCGTCCGATGCGGGTCTCGGGACGGAACGTCACCAGTCAGTATAACGATGACGCGGCCCAATGTATCAAACGGCGGATTTCGACCTGACGAGGATCATACCAGATTGTACGTTTGCGTGCGTGCGAAAAATTCGCTCAGAACGTAGATCGCCTGGGATATGTTCAAGCGGGCGTACGTTCGCTATAGTGTGGACGATTTTGGGACAGACGGAGCGGATCATGGTCGTCGAGGCGGAAATCAGCAAGGAAGAACGGGCATGTCTGGTCGCGTTGTCCCAGGTGACGCATGTCGGCCCGGTCCGGCTTGGCCGGTTGCGAGAATATTTCGGCAGCCTCGATGCGGCATGGCGGGCAGGCGAACGGGATCTGCGGCAGATTCTGGACGAGCGCGCCTTGCGGGCGGTGCTCGCTGCTCGCGTAGCCGTGGAGCCGGAACTGGTGCTCGACCGTATCGCGAAGTCGGGAGCGGATATCGTAACCGTGCTCGATGATGCGTATCCCCGCATCTTGCGCGAGATTCCGAGTCCGCCACCGGTCCTCTACTATCGGGGAACGTTGCCGGACGCCGACGAGCGCTCGATTGCGATCGTTGGAACCCGCCGCGCGACCAGCTATGGCCGGGAGGTGACGTCCCGGCTTGCGTCCGAGCTCGCCGCCGCCGGTGTTGGCATCGTCTCTGGTTTGGCAAAGGGGATCGATGGTGTTGCGCATCGGGCGGCGCTCGATGCCGGCGGTCGAACATTTGCCGTCCTGGGAAGTGGCGTGGACGTCATCTACCCGCACGAACATCGCCAGCTAGCGGAGCGGACTGTGGAATCCGGGGCGCTCATCTCGGACTACCCGCCGGGAACGAGACCGGACGCTCCGAACTTTCCACCCCGAAATCGCATCATCTCCGGTCTCTCACTTGCCACTGTGGTGGTCGAGGCGCCTGCCCGAAGTGGAGCTTTGATCACGGTTGGGTTTGCCGCGGACCAGGGACGGGATGTTTATGCCGTGCCGGGGAGCATCTTGTCGCCCGCCAGCGATGGAACGAATCGTCTCCTGCGACAAGGGGCCCTGCCGCTCACCTCCGCGACTGACCTCCTGGAGGATCTGAATCTGGCGCCGCCGGGCGCGGCGCCGGCGGCGCAATTGGAGTTCCCGATGACGGATGATGAACGGGCGATGTATGCACGAGTAACATCTGAACCCCAACATATCGATGAATTGGCGTACAGTGCAGGTTTGTCGATCGCTGCGGCCTCCGCATTGATGACAATGCTGGAACTCAAGGGGTTGGTGGCAAATGCGGGCGGGCAACATTTCATGTCAACCGCGGTCCGGCCAAAATCAACGCGCCAACTGCCCTCTTGACAACAACCGGACTCAGGATGCTACGTTAGAAAAGCAGTCAAGCAACACAGCCATGACTTGACACCGGCGTACTGCATCGTCGGACTATCCAGTGCTGCAACCGAAGAATCGAGAAGATGACCGATACAACGATCGACAAGCCGGTCAAAAAAGCTCCGGCGCGAAAGAAGAAGACCAGCACCCCGGTGAAACCTAAGGGCAAGCTGGTCATTGTCGAATCGCCGACCAAAGCGAAGGCGATCGGCCGGTACCTTGGTAGTGGCTACAAGGTCATGTCATCGATGGGACATGTGCGTGATCTTCCCAAGAGCACGCTTGGGGTCGATGTCGATGATGACTTCACGCCCAAATACCTGGTGCCCCGTGAAAAATCCAAAACCATCAAAGAGCTGAAGAGTAGCGTCCAGGGGGCGCGAGAGCTCATTCTGGCGACTGACCCTGACCGAGAAGGTGAGGCGATTGCCTGGCATCTGGTACAAGCCACGGAGCCGGGAGACAAGCCGGTCTCGCGCGTGGTCTTCCATGAGATCACGCCGGAGGCCGTGCAGGACGCGATGCAGCATCCGCGTGAGATCGATATGGCGCTTGTCGAGGCCCAGCAAGCCCGGCGTGTGCTCGACCGCCTGGTCGGATACAGCGTCAGCCCGCTCCTATGGAAGAAGGTGAAACGCGGACTGTCGGCGGGGCGCGTGCAATCTGCCGCGTTGCGCATCGTGGTCGAGCGGGAACGTGAGATCGAGGCGTTCGTTCCGGTCGAGTACTGGTCGGTCGAAGCCGATCTGAAGCAGCAGGATGTCGCCAAACCGGTCGTTTTCCGCGCCGCCGTCAATAAGATCGGTGGCAAGAACGCGGAGCTCTCCAATGGAGACGACGCGCACCGGATCGTCGACGAGCTTCGGGCCGGACGCTTCCGTGTGGCTTCGGTGAAATCGCGGGAGACGCAACGAAAACCGCAGGCGCCATTTACCACCAGCACGATGCAGCAAGAAGCATCGCGCAAGCTCGGGTTCCCGGTGCGGCGCACCATGCAGATTGCGCAGGAGCTCTATGAAGGGATCGATCTCGGCAAGGAAGGGATCGAAGGGCTCATCACGTACATGCGAACCGACTCGCTGAACGTCTCGGCACAGGCCCAGCAGGCGGCCCGCGCAGTGATCAGCGTCAAATTCGGACCCGAGTTCGTGCCGGCATCGGCGCCCGTGTATCGCACCCGCTCGAAAGGCGCGCAGGAAGCGCACGAGGCGATTCGTCCGACAAATCCGGCGCGTGAGCCGGCTGCGGTCAAAGCGTTCCTCTCGCCGCAACAGTTCAGGCTCTATCAGCTCATCTGGCAGCGGTTCGTCGCAAGCCAGATGATGCCTGCACGCCTCGACGGAACGACCATCGATATCGCTGCGGGGCAACTGGAGCAACTGGACAACCCGCCTTATATGCTCCGGGCTACCGGTTCGGTCGTGAAGTTCCCCGGATTCATGAAGGTGTATACCGCCGGACGAGACGAAGGGGACAAGGATGAGCTCGACAAAGGCGCGTTGCCCCGCGTGAGTCAGGGGGAGATGCTCGATCTGGTCGAGCTCTTTGCCGATCAGCACTTTACGCAGCCGCCCCCGCGCTATTCCGAGGCAACGTTGATCAAGGCGCTCGAGGAGGACGGCATTGGCCGGCCGAGCACCTACGCTCCAACGCTCGCGACCCTGCTGGCACGGAGTTATGTGACGACCGAGCAGAAGAAGTTGATCCCGACTGAGCTTGGAACGGTGGTGAGCGACCTGCTCACCGAGCATTTCCCCAATGTCTTCGACATCGGATTCACCTCCCAGATGGAGAGTGAGCTCGACGATATCGCCTCTGGCGATCGAGCCTGGGTTCCCACCCTGCGCAGCTTCTACGACCCGTTCAAGACGACGTTGACGCAGGCGGAACAGACAATCCAGCGGGTGAAGCTCAAGGACGAGCCCGCGGGTGAGGACTGCGAACAGTGTGGCCGGCCAATGGTCATCAAAATGGGCAAGTTCGGCAAGTTCATGGCCTGCAGCGGATTCCCGGAGTGTCGAAACTCGAAACCGTTGCTTATCAAGATCGGGATGACCTGTCCAACCTGCCACGAGGGCGATGTGGTCGAGCGCCGCTCCAAGAAGGGGCGTACATTCTATGGATGCAGCCGGTATCCAGATTGCGATTTCGTGACCTGGAACAAACCGGTGGATACGAAATGCCCGCGTTGCGGCTCCCATATGGAGCAAGTTGGCAAACAGGGCAACTTGAAGTGCCCCGCGTGTGGACATACGGGAACGGTGCTTCCCGCCGCCGGGTGACGAGGGATTCCGCCTAACGTAAACTTGATCAGTAGCCGCTCGCCAAAACGGGCGGCTACTGACATGTGAACGCTCTATCGAAAGATGTGTTTCTTTGAAGCAAGACCGTGTGAGCCTGGCAGCCTCCCGACCGCATGGAACGACCATTCTGGGCGTCAAGCGGAACGGAACGGTGGCAATGGCCGGTGACGGACAGGTCACGATTGGCGACATCGTGCTCAAGCATGGCGCCCGCAAAATTCGGCTCATGGACGATGGCCGGATCGTTGCAGGGTTTGCTGGCGCGGTCGCCGACGCGTTGACGCTTTTCGGAAAGTTCGAAGGCCAGTTGAAGGCTGGTGACGGCAACGTCCGGCGCGCCTCGGTCGAACTGGCCAAGGAATGGCGCACCGATCGCTACCTGCGCCGGCTCGAAGCCCAGCTCCTGGTGGCGGATGCCGAGTCGATTCTGGTGATTTCCGGCGAGGGTGACGTCATCGAACCGGATGACGGCATCGTCGCCATCGGCTCAGGCGCGCCGTATGCTACCGCGGCTGCCAAGGCGCTGTTGCTTCACTCCGATTTGGGCGCGGTCGAGCTGGTTCGCGCGGCGATGGACATCACCGCGGAGATCTGCATTTTCACCAACGATCATGTCACGATCGAGTCGGTCAGTCTCGCATCGAATGACGACGATTCCGACGAAGGCGAGCACGCGGAAGACGATCTCATCGAGCTCTCCGGCGAGGAATCAGCGCCAGCGAACCGCAAGCGCGGCAAGGGGGTGGATGCGTAATGGCTGAAGCAGCCCGGCATGTGGACAAGGCGGCCGCGCATACCCGCTCCGGTGGAGAGCGATCCGATGATGTGCTCGTCGAGAATCTGACCCCGGCGGCAATCGTGCGCGAGCTCGATCTCCACATCATCGGTCAGAACGATGCGAAACGCGCGGTGGCGGTTGCGTTGCGGAATCGGTACCGGCGTCGCCTGCTTCCGGAGAGCCTGCGCGACGAGATCCATCCGCGAAATATCCTGATGATCGGCCCGACTGGAGTCGGCAAGACCGAGATTGCACGGCGTGTGGCCAAAATGGTCGACGCGCCGTTCCTGAAGGTGGAAGCGACCAAGTTCACTGAGGTGGGCTATGTTGGCCGGGATGTCGAATCGATCGTCCGCGATCTGGTGGAGGTTGCCATCAGCAACCTGCACAACAAGCGTATGGACGAGGTTCGCGAACGGGCGAGCCAGCTCGCCGAGGAACGGCTGGTCGACCTGGTCACCGAGCAGATGCTGCGGAGGAAACCCATCCGCAACGGCAATCGGCGGCTCGACGAGGCGGTCACTGACGAAGAGCGGGCGGCTCGGCAAACACTGACCGAGCAGCGGCGTGTCCAGCGAGAGCGGAAGCGCATGCTGCGCTTGTTGCAGGAACACGCCCTGGACGAGGAAACGATCGAAATCGAGATCGATTACGACGAGTTCGACGAGTTCGTGCCTGGCGAGTTTGGGGATGAATTCGCGGATGAGCTGCAGGGATCGTTTCGTGACTTCCTGGACACGTTCATGCCGCGCCGGCCGACCAGGCGCAAGGTTTCCGTTCGTGAGGCGGAGCGGATTCTGACCCAGCAGGAAGCGTATCGCATGGTCGATGCGGGCTCGGTGATCGACGACGCGATTCTGCGGGTCGAGGAATCCGGCGTGATCTTTCTGGACGAGATCGACAAGACGATCTCGTCCGGGAGCGACTACGGCGGTGATGTATCCGGCGAAGGCGTGCAGCGCGATTTGCTTCCCATCGTGGAAGGGTCGGTGGTCATGACGCGCTACGGCCCGGTCAAAACCGACCACATCTTGTTCATTGCGGCGGGCTCGTTCCACGATTCGCGACCGTCGGACCTGATCCCGGAGCTTCAGGGACGTTTCCCCATCCGTGTCGAGCTGGGCAGTCTTGACGAAGACGATCTCTATCGGATTCTCACCGAACCGCGCAATGCGCTGACTCGTCAATACGAGGCGCTGCTTGCCACGGAAGATGTCACGCTCGAATTCACCGATGCGTCGCTGAGAGAGATGGCGCGACTCGCAACCCTGGTGAACAGCCGGACCGAGGATATCGGCGCGCGCCGCCTGCAAACCATATTCGAGCGTGTGCTCGAAGAGATTTCGTTTGCGGCAAGTGACCGGTCGGGAGAACGCATTCTCATCGAGGACGTGTTCGTAACCGAACGGGTTGGCGAAATCGCGATCGACGAGGACTTGAGCAACTTTATTCTCTGAGTCCGAACGGACGGCAAAACCAAGAGACAACCAGCACAAATCCGGAAATTGGCTATCCGGACAGAGTTGCCGCCACTTTGGTGCAGTGCTACACTGCGGCCCATTCAGACACATTTGTGCGCGGGTTCAGTGAAGTGGCGCGTGAGCGACTGTCGTTTCGACCGTCGGTAAAGGTCCATCGACCGGATAGCCAAACCACATGCTTCGATACATCTTCTTCCGCGTATTGCTGCTCATCCCGACCGTCTTCCTGATGGCAGCGGTGACCTTCATCATCATGCAGCTCACGCCCGGCAGCCCGTTCGCACTCGGCGGTATGGACCGTATTACCCCCGAGGCGCGGGCGCGCATCGAAGCGAAGTACGGGTTGGATGACCCGAAGATCCTCCAGTTTGGCCGCTATCTGAAAAACTCATTACAGGGCGATTTTGGCGTTTCCTACGTCTGGCGCGGTCAGGACGTCAGCTCGATCATCAAGCGCACCTTCCCCGTTTCGCTCCAGCTTGGATTCATGGCATTGATCGTTGCGGTGACGGTTGGCATTACGCTGGGCACGCTTGCGGCGGTTAATCAGAACGGCCCGATCGACTACGCGTCGATGACCACCGCAATCCTCTTCTACAGCATGCCCAATTTCGTGATGGGCTTCCTGTTACTCCTGCTCTTCGCCGTCTGGTTGCCGAATCGAGGAGTCGATCTGGGCTTCTCGGTATCCGGATGGGAACGTCCGCAAGACTGGATTTTACCCACGATCGCGCTGGCCGCGGCGCCACTGGCATCGATCGCCAGATATACGCGGGGTTGCATGATCGAAGTCATTCGTTCCGACTATGTCCGTACCGCTCGGGCCAAGGGACTTGCCGAGCGTAAAGTCATCGTCAAACATGTTTTGAAGAACGCGCTCATTCCGGTGATCACCATTATTGGCCCCATCTTTGCGGCCATTGGTACGGGCACGTTTTTTGTCGAGCAGGTCTTCAATATCCCCGGTATGGGCAAGTTCTATGTGCAGAGTATGTTGACCAAAGACCAGCCGATGATCATGGCTGTGGTGCTGATCTATGGAATCTTCCTGGCGCTCATGAACATCCTGGTCGATGTCATCAACGCCTTTATCGATCCGCGCATCAGGTACTAAGAGTCGGAACTTCACCGGAGCGACGATGTCAGGAACCGCCGATCAGTTCGATACACCGACTCCCGTCGTGCTTGGCGCCGGGCAGGATATCGATCCGCCCCTCGGAGGGGAGGTCGCCCCGCTCGAAGCACTCGGCGCCTCCGGTGAGGAGTGGACCCGGCCGCATTCGAATCTGTGGGCCGACGCATTCCGGCGCCTGGTTCGCAACCGGTTGGCCCTGATCGGTTTGGTCATCGTCTCCACATTCGTGCTGATCGCCATCCTTGCGCCGCTGCTGGCACCCTACGGTCAGAGCGAGGTCGTCGACGTTCGCCTCACGCGTTATGGGCCGAGCTGGTCCTGGCCGATGGGACTCGACAAGAACGGGCGTGACATCTTTAGCCGGCTCATGTGGGGTTCACGTGTTTCGCTGATGGTCGGCCTGGCCTCCTATCTGGTCATTTTGTCGATTGCCATTCCGTTCGGATCGATCGCCGGATTCTACGGCGGTTTTGTCGACACGATTCTGATGCGGGTGGTCGATGTGATCTACACCATTCCGCAAGTGCTGCTTGTGATGCTCTTCGTCAACGCGCGCGGGCCGAGCCTGACCAATATCATTCTCGGTATTGGGTTGATCGGCTGGACCACCGAGGCCCGCTTGATACGCGCGCAGTTTCTCACCCTGCGCGAGCAGGAGTACATCAAGGCGTCCCGCGTGGCCGGCGCCGGGGGTGGTCACATCATCATGCGCCACCTGCTTCCCAACAGCCTTACGCCGATCATCGTGGCCGCAACCTTCGGGATACCGACGGCAATCTTCATCGAGGCGGCGCTCAGCTTTGTCGGCGTCGGCATCCAGCCGCCTCAGGCGAGCTGGGGCCAGATGGTTGGGGCGGCCAGCACGCCCGCCGACATCATCAGCACTCCACATATGCTCATCTTCCCGGTGATTGCCATTGGCTTGGTAATGTTGGGCTTCACCTTCCTCGGCGACGGCTTGCGCGACGCGCTCGACCCAAAGGGCAATGACTGATCTCTTGCTGGCCGGGGCCAGCCTCCGGTTCCAATCGGCTCGACCCGAGACAGGACGACTATGGCCGTAGCGAATTCCGAAACCGAAACGACGCCGCGTCCGGCAACCTCCGATCGTCCCGTTCTGGAAGTGCGCAACCTGCAGACGCACTTTTTTACGCGGGCAGGCGTGGTTTCCGCGGTGGACGATGTCTCGTTCAGCGTCGCCGCTGGGGAAACGCTCGGTATCGTTGGAGAATCCGGCTGCGGCAAGAGCGTAACGTCGCTCAGCATCATGCGGCTCATACCGAGTCCGCCTGGAAAGATCGTTGGCGGGCAGATTCTGCTGCGTGTCGGGGACGCGGAGCGCGATTTGGTCACCCTGGACGACGCGGCGTTGCGCAAGGTCCGGGGCAATGACATCGCCATGATCTTTCAGGATCCGATGACGTCGCTCAATCCGGTCTATACCGTCGGCAATCAGCTCTGTGAGCCATTGATGCTGCATCTGGGGTTGAGTAAGAAGGACGCGGAAGAACGCGCGATCGACTTGCTCCGGCGCGTGGGTATTCCAGGGGCCGAAGAGCGGTATCACGCCTATCCCCACCAATTCTCGGGCGGGATGCGGCAACGCGTCATGATTGCGATGGCGCTGGCCTGCAATCCCAAAGTGCTCATCGCCGACGAGCCAACCACCGCGCTCGACGTCACGATTCAGGCGCAGATTCTCGATCTGATGACTGGCCTCAACCGCGACTTTGGCACCGCCATCGTCTTGATCACGCATGACCTGGGTGTGGTGGCCGAAGTTTGCCAGCGGGTCGTAGTGATGTATGCCGGACGCGTTGTGGAAGAGGCCAGTGCGTTCGACCTCTTCAGCGCTCCACAACATCCCTACACCATCGGGCTCCTGTCATCGATCCCCGTGCTTGGAGATGCCGTCAAGGAGAAGCTGGTGCCGATTGGCGGGTTGCCTCCGGATCTGCTCAATCCGCCCACCGGGTGCCGATTCGCTCCACGGTGTTCTCGGAGACAGGAAAAATGCGCGGAATCCCCGCCGTTGGCGATGGTTGGCGAGAATCGCAAAGCCGCCTGCTGGTTTCCCGGCACGTCGAACGAGACGGCAAGACCGCTGGCTGATGTGACGTCCTCATGACAGGCGAGGGGCCAGTGGCAACGACGAATGGAACGGCGGTGACGCAGGATGAGGATGTCATCCTGCGGCTGACCAACGTCAAGAAGCATTTCAAGATTGGCGGCGGCATGTTCCGCGGGCGTCCGCTTGTGATCCATGCGGTCGACGATGTCTCGTTTTCGATCCGCAAGGGTGAAACGCTCGGGCTGGTTGGCGAGTCGGGGTGTGGAAAGACCACGCTCGGCCAGACAATCGTTCGGTTGTACGAGCCAACCGCTGGATCGATCGTCTTCAAAGGCGACGAGATCGGTACCCTCGGTCCGAAGCAGATGCGGCCCTACCGGCGGTATATCCAGATGATCTTCCAGGACCCATCGGCGTCGTTGGATCCGCGTATGACCGTGTCCTCGGTCATCGCTGAGCCATTGAACATCGCCAAATGGGGTTCGAAGAAGGATCGCAATGACCGCGTTCGTGAGCTGCTGAAAGAAGTTGGGCTCAATTCGTATTTTGCGAACCGCTATCCGCATGAGTTTTCGGGTGGCCAGCGACAACGTATCGGTATCGCGCGAGCGTTGGCCATGAGCCCTGAGTTGGTCGTCTGTGACGAGCCGGTCTCCGCGCTCGACGTTTCGATTCAGGCACAAGTGCTGAATCTGATGACGCAGCTGCAAGCGCAGTACAACCTGACCTATCTCTTCATTGCCCACAACCTTGCCGTCGTGGCCCATATCGCCGATCGAATCGGCGTGATGTATCTCGGCAAACTCGTCGAGATCGCGGACGCGCGGACGGTTACCGAGAATCCGAAGCATCCCTATACCAAGGCATTGATCTCTGCGATTCCAATTGCGTCGCCCGGCCGGGTACGCGACCGAATCATTTTGCAGGGAGATGTGCCGAGTCCGGCAAACCCGCCGAGCGGCTGCCGGTTTCATCCGCGTTGCCCCATCGCTCAGCCCAATTGCGCCATCGAGGAACCACTGTTGGAAGAAAAGGAGGTGAATCACTACGTCGCCTGTCACTACGCCTGATGCCGATCTGGCGGAAACCGCCAGTGGATGGGTATCGTTGGGCGTTGCAGGCGAATGGATTCGTTGCGCGGTGTGAACCTGCGCAGACATTTGCTAGAATCGAGCACCTAACAGGAAAACGATAGGCGCGTTCGCACTGTTTATGCCCGCCGGCGCGTTGCCGGGGGGAGCCACGGTAAATTCAGGAGGACATTCCGAATGACCGAACAGTCTCAACTCGATGCACAGTTGGCGCAGATTCGCACCGATGTGCTCGCCGGTAAGATGAGCCGCCGAGCCGCGCTGCAGGCGATTGGCGCTGCTGCCGCGATGGCCACGCTGGCCGCTCGTGGAGTTTCTGTCGCTGCGCAGGATGCATCACCGGCCGCCGGTGAAGGAACCGACGGAGTCGTCCAGACCTTCTACCAGCGCGGATACACCATCAACCCGACGTCGTTCGACTTCAACGCCGACCTCTATTGCAATGCAGATACCAATGCATTCGAGGGCGTCGTAACGTTCGATGCCGACTTCAATCCGTCGCCGGGTTGGGCGGAAAGCTGGGAATCCAACGAAGATGCGTCCATGTGGATCTTCCACATTCGCCAGAACAACACCGGATGGACGGACGGGACACCGGTAACCGCGCACGATTTCGTCTACTCGTGGACTCGGCAGCTCGATCCGGAGACCGCCGCGCCGTACGCGAGCTTCTTCTTCGACGTCAAGAATGCCGAGGCGTTCAATACGGGAGCCGAGGGGATCACGGGAGCTGATCTCGGGCTGAGGGCGATCGACGACTGGACACTCGAAGTGACCTGCGAAGGTCCGCGCGGTGGCTTCCCACTAAAGGCGGCATACGCCGCGGCCTGGCCGGCCCCAAGTTGGCAGGTCGAGGAACATGGCGATCAATGGGCACTTGGCGGTGACGTTCCCCTGGTGTCCAACGGCCCGTTCAAGCTGGTCGAGTGGGTGCCGGACGTCAAATGGACGATGGAGAAGAATCCTGGATTCTGGGATGCCGAGAACATCAGCATCGACAACTACGTCGCCCCCATCTATCCGAGCGCGAACCAGGTGCTCCTCTTCGAAGAAGGATCGGACGATCACCAGCTCGACTGGGCCATTCTGCCGGCGGCCGACTACGCGCGGTATCTGGAGGATCCCGAAAAAGCCCAACTTCTGTCGCCGTATGTCTATCCGGGCCTCTGGATGATGCTGCCCTCGAATGGCATTCCCCCGTTCGACCAGCCCGAGGTGCTGACGGCGCTGAGCCACGCAATCGACCGTGAGCGGTTGGTTACGGTGACGAACGGTCTGGTTTACCCAGCCTATTGCATGATGCCGCAGGGCGTGTTCGGCTTCCTGGAAGACCCCTCGTTGAGCGAGATTCAGGCGTTCGATCCTGAGCTGGCGATGCAGTCGCTGGTCGGCACCGAGTTCGAGGGCGGCCAGAACTGGCCCGAGATCACCATGTGGATGCGTGCCGAGGAAGAGCAGTACAACTCAGATGTCATGGCAAATGACATCGTCGATCAGCTCAAGCAGAACCTGGGGATGGACGTCAAGATCAACCCCGTTCCGCAGTCGAACTTCTCGCCGCAGCTCTTCGAGAACACGTGGCAGCTGGTCTTCATCCGCTGGTGGTATGACTATCCGGATCCAGACAACGGCTATGGCGACATGTTCTTCAGCCGCAAGGCGTCCGGACATCGGCAAGCGTGGTCGAATGAACAATTCGATGACCTCGTCATCCAGGGCAAGGAAGCGCCGACACCCGAAGAGCGGTTGGCGATCTACCTGGAAGCTGAAAAGCTCATGCAGAACGAAAAGGCCTACATGCCGCTGGTCTACCGCCTGGACCAGAATGTCTACAAGCCATGGGTCCAGAATGTCTCGGTGAACCAATACGGGCAGCTTGTGCCAGATGGCAACATCTATGTGAATATGCTGCGCCGAGTCACCACGGATACTCGCCCAGCAGAATAGAGCGGAAATGCATCGATAGGATTTCTATCGAGACGCCGGGATGGCAATCCGTCATCCCGGCGTTTTCCTTGTACGCTTCGACTGCATCCGGACTTTTCCGCGGATTTCACTACGCTGGCAGCGAAGCCAGCCGTCAGGAGCGCCTGCTATGCACCACGAACGCCCATCCTTTCTCTGGTACAACGGCAAGATGACGCCTTGGGATGACGCGACGATTCATGTCTCCGAGATGGGATGGTCGACCATTGGCGCCGTATTCGAAGGGATCCGGGGATACTGGAACGAAGACCAGGGAGAACTGCACATCTATCGATTGCGCGAGCACATGGAGCGGCTGCAGCGATCCATGAAGCTGGTGCATCTTCCGCTCGATTATTCGGTCGATGAGCTGATCGAAGCAACCGTCGAGCTGGCTCGCGTGAACGATTGCCGGCACGATACGTATTTCTTCCCCATGGCCTACACAGCGGACACGTACTTTGCGCGATTCGATGGCCTGGAGGTCAAAACGTCGCTCCAGATCCTGACCCGCCCACTGCCGTCGCACCTGGGCGGCGACAAGAAGATGCACGCCAAGATCTCGTCCTGGCGTCGTATTTCCGAAGATGTCATGCCGCCTCGGGTGAAGAATCTCTCGAATTATCGCAACGGGCAGCTGGCCCGGCAGGAAGTCGGTATAGACGGATACGACACCGCCATTCTCCTGAACACCCACGGCAAGGTGTCCGAAGGCCCGGGCGCCTGCGTCATGCTGGTTCGTGATGGCAAGCTCATCACACCAGATCTGACGTCCGGCATTCTCGAAAGCATTACGCGCGATGCGATCCTGGTGCTTGCGCGCGAGGTGCTGGGTATCCCGGTCGAGGAGCGCGTTGTCGACCGCACAGAACTCTATGTAGCCGACGAGGTCTTCCTCTGCGGAACCGCGGCGGAAATCTCGCCTATTGTCAGCGTTGATCGATACCCGATCGGCGATGGCAATGTTGGACTGATCACGCGCGAGCTGGATCGTGTCTACGAGGCGTCGCTACGCGCCACCGATTCCAGCTACGCCGAATGGCGTACCCCGGTCGGGTTGGCCGCCACAGTTCCCGCATAGCGCGGGTGCGCGGCTGGCTGGCCAGGATGCCGGCGCCGCGCCGAAACGACGAGAGAACCGGCCGGAACCCGCGGGACCGGCCGGTTCTCTTGCCTCGAGTTTCGGATGACGATCACTCGACCGGTTCGAGCCCACTCCCACGAATGGCTTCGACTTCGATCTCGACACGCATCTCGGGATCGATGAGCGCCTGAACTCCCACGAGCGTGCCGGCAGGGCGGACCTGGCCAAAGTACTCGCCCAGAAGCGGCATCACTTTGGTGTTGTCCTCGATGTTCGTCAGGTAGACTCTATAACGAACCACATCTCCCAGATGCGCGCCGGCCTCATGCAATGCAGCGACGATCGTGGTCATGGTTTGCCGTGTTTGCGCCACCACATCCCCTGGACCGACGAGCTGCCCATCCTTCATTCCGGTCGTGCCGGCGACATACACATGATCGCCCACGCGAACGGCCCGGGAATATCCGCCTTTGGCTTCCCAGGGTCCTCCCGACGAGACGAGCTGGCGATGCGTGTTCGTCATATCTGTGCTCCTTTAGTGCTTCCCCGCGAGCTCGAGCTCCCACTGGACACCGTATGGCCGTTTGCCGTAGTCGAAGAGATAGTTTGCGAAATCCGAACGGGCCGGATCGGTGATGCCACGATCAGCCTCCTTGACCTCGGAGAACTGGAACATGAAGGTCACATCGCCGTTGCGATAGAAAAAGTAGAGGCTCCAGCGCTCATCCCGCTCCAGCATAGTGAAATCGCTGATGAGGCGGTCTCGGTTCTTCTCCAGGTGAGCGTAGGCTGCGGCCAGATCGTCGACCACGAATCCGAGATGATGCCATCTCGATGCGCCACCGGTGGAGAGTGGACCGCCCGGCCCGGTATCGAAGAGCATGATCGTGGTTGGCCCGGTGGTCAGGACGGTGAGATGTGGATCGTCCCGCATCACGCGCATCTGCACGACATCACGCAGAAAGTCCCGGGCGCCCGGCCGGTCCTCGACCGCGATGGCCAGATGGTCGAACCCGATATTGCGCCAGCTTCCCGCTGAGGCGGGAATCGGTTCGGCAGAGGTTACGATCCGATCGACGCCGAGGTGGTCGACGAGATCCCCCAGGAAGTTGTCCGGGTAGAGCTCTCGGCCGTCCTCGGCTCGAAAGATGAGTCGATGCCCGGCGGTGAATTCGGTCGGGAGAGCGACATGGAAGGCTTCATGAATGATGGCGCCCCGGCGCATTTCGACCGGGTATTCGGATCCATCGAGAACAAAGACGATCGAAACTGTCGCATCAGGATTTTCTGGAGGCATCTTCGGTAACTCCGCAGTCGACGAGGTCCCCGATATGGGAACCGCAAGCTCGATCCAAGCGTACACTCATGCGGTGGGCCGCGATTGCCGTGGTTCGCATGTTGTGTCTCTCGAATGCAGAAACTGGGATTGCATGGATCCGACCTCCGATCGACCTACCGTCTCTCCGGTGAACGGCTCCCGGTCCCAACCCGCGCGTACGCGAATCAGCCTGGTCGTCTTGGTGGCCGTTGCTTTCTTGCTGGGTGTCGTTGCGCGTGACGTTGTCGGATTCCGGGAAACGGACGCTTCGACCTCGATGACGACTCAGCCGGGGTTTGTGACGTTGCAAACCGTTTGGGACCTTATTCAAGATGAGTTTGTCGATCCCGACCTCGTCGACGAACAGTCGCTTCTGTATGGGGCTGCACGCGGCATTGTCGATTCGCTGGGGGATACGGGGCATTCCGGATTTCTGGATCCGGACGAAGCCAAAGTCTTCAAAGCGTCGCTCGATGGCGAGCTGATCGGCTTGGGGATTAGCATCGAGTATCGGGAGCGAGAGCCGGTTATCGTTGCGCCCATCAGGAATTCGCCTGCCGAAGCTGCCGGACTGCAATCCGAAGACGTCATTGTTGAAATCGACGGCGTTCCCACATTGGGAATGTCGGATGGAGAGGTGTCGCGTCGCTTGCGCGGCGATGAGGGAACGCCGGTGACGCTGACTATCGATCGGGATGGAGCCGCCGGCTTGCTCGAAATCACGGTTGTTCGGGGTCGGATCGACATCGACCCGGTCACCTGGGCGCTGTTGCCAGATGGGATCGCGCTGGTCCAGCTCCACGAATTTTCCGCCGGATCGGGTCAAGAGCTCCGCGGCGTACTGCAGTCATTGAACGACCGTGGAGATATCCAGGGGATCGTGCTCGATCTGCGGAACAATCCGGGTGGATATGTGACCGAGGCCATCACGGTCGCTAGTCAGTTCCTCCCCGAGGGGAAAACGATCTACCTGCAACAGACGCGCGATGGAGCGGACGAGCCGATCGCAACGATCGGTCACGACGGCGCCGCACTCGATACTCCAATCGTGGTGTTGGTCAACCGGGCGTCCGCATCGGCTGCGGAGATCATCGCGGGGGCCCTGCGGGACAATGGCCGCGCTATCGTCGTCGGTGAACGCACCTATGGAACAGGAACCATCGTCTCGACGTTCAATCTCGAAGGAGGATCGGCGTTGGCGCTGGGAACCTCGTTCTGGAAAACGCCGGACGGAGATCTCGTGTGGAAGACCGGCCTGGAGCCGGATCTCGAGATTCGACAACCGGCCTCGGCTATGGTTGAGATCGACGATGCGGGACAGATGACAGCGGCCGAGCTCGATTCCACCGGCGACCTACAATTGCTGGCTGCGCTGGACGCGTTGCATGGACGCGAAAACGCCGTGCCGGACATGTTTGGTTCGAACGCATGAAGGCACGTGTCGATCGATGACAGAACGTCTCGTGCACAATGATTGCATGGTATGGTTTGCGTCGGATGCGCCCAGAATTCGCTGGTCGACTCCCGAGCCTCACCGGCCCGCACGTTGTTGCCTTCAGGGGGTCAACGAGCACGATGTTCTCGGTTGAAAGTTGGCCGCAACCCGCGGCCCGCGCCTGGGTGATTGCGCGACGTTTTCAGAAATTCCTGGTCGTTGGCGCAGTGGGACTGGGTGTGAATCAGGGAATGCTCTTCCTGCTTCACCAGGTTGTTGGCTCGCATCTCGTCGTTTCGTCCACCATCGCGATCTTCCTGTCGATGATCGTGACCTTTATGCTCAATGAGCATTGGACGTGGCATGACCGCGGCAGCGGCCCACTGATCCATCGCATTGCGACCTATTTTCCGATCAACCTGATTGGGTTGGTCATCAATGTGTCCATTCTCCGGGTACTGGTCACCGAGTTCGACATAAACTATTTGATTGCCAACCTGTTCGGCGCCGGTGCCGCCGCCGTCTGGAATTTCATGCTGAACAACCATTTCACCTGGGGAGACCAAGTCGACTAGGGGTGTCTTTGTTCCTATACCTGTCGTATGCACTGATGGCGCGCTGGTGGTATACCCTTAAGGTGTCGATTTGTGAGCCTGGAATCCGTGTATCTGGCTCATCATGCACGCGGACCATATTTTCGGATCGCAACTCCTCGATTCTGAATCGACCTACAAACGTTTGGAGGATTACGAACGGATGCCAGTTTCGAGTAACGGGCACAGCGGCGAGGCAAGCGAGTCGCGCGACACCCTCATCATGGGAGCCGGTCCCGGCGGACTCTGCTCGGCATATGTTCTGACCAAGGCGGGGGTCAAGGCGACGGTCGTCGAGCGGGCGCCTTTTGTCGGCGGGCTCGCCCGGACGATCAAACGGGACACCGAATACGGTGAGTTCAAGTTCGATATCGGCGGGCACCGCTGGTTCACCAAGAATGACCGTCTCAACGAGCTTTTCAAGGAAGTGATCGCCGAAGAGCTCCTTTGGGTCAACCGGATCAGCCGGATCTATTTCGATGGCAAGTACGTCGACTATCCCCTCAAGATCAGCAATGCGCTGAAAGCCGTTGGCCCGGTGACGTCCGCCAAGGCGATGGCAGATTACGGCCGCACCCGTGTGCAGAAGAAAATCCGCCCGACCGAGGTCGAGTCCATGGAGGATGCCTACGTCGACCAGTTCGGCCCGACGCTCTACAAGCTCTTTTTCAAGAATTACTCAGAGAAGGTTTGGGGTCTTCCCTGCGATCAGATGAGTGGCGACTGGGTCACGCAGCGATCGAAGGGGATGTCCATCGTCACTGCGGTGAAAGACGCCGTCGTTCCCTCCAAGGGTGCGGTTGTCTCGCTGATCGATGAGTTCATGTATCCCAAGTACGGGTTTGGACGCCTCTCCGAGCGGATGACCGACAAGATCACCGAAGCAGGCAACGAGGTGCGTCTCGGCGCGGGGGTGACCAAAGTCCACCGAGAGGGAACTCGGGTCACCGGTGTGACGGTCGAAACCGAAAAGGGTGAGGAGCGGCTGGAGGCAACGAACTACATTTCGTCGATCCCCCTGACCGTCCTCGCCAAGATCATGGATCCGCCGGCCCCAGCCGATGTCCTGGCGGCGGCCGACTCCCTGACGTTCCGCAACATCATCACGGTGAATGTGATGCTGAAACGGAAGCAGGTGACCCCTGATACCTGGCTTTACGTACACGACAAGCGGATTCTGTTCGGTCGTTTCCACGAGCCGAAGAACTGGAGCCCCTACATGGTGCCCGGCGATGAGTTCACGTCGCTGGTCATCGAATATTTCTGCTCGTTCGGCGATCACATCTGGGAGATGACGGAGGAGGAGTTGGTCGAGAATGCGGTCGATCATCTGGTGAATGACCTCAAGTTCATCGACCGTTCCGAAGTGATCGGTGGGTTCACCATTCGCGCGCCGCGGGCCTACCCGTCGTACGTGATGGGGTACGAGGCGCCGCTGAACAAGATCAAGGCGTTCATCGACAGCTTCGAGAACTTGCAGATCATTGGCCGATACGGCACCTTCCGGTACAACAACACCGATCACTCGATCGAAACCGGTCTGCTGGCGGCTGAAAACATCCTTGGCGAACGGCACGACCTGGATCAGGTCAATGCAGACAAGGAGTATCACGAGATCAAGCAGGTTCGGAAGTCCGCACCGGCTGCCGGTTCCTAATCATGAATGCCGCTGAGCGGCTGAATGGAGAGGATGTGCCCGAGCTGCCCGGCGAGACTCCGGTCCCGCTGGGCGGGCGTTCCTTGCGCGCTGATTTCTCACGCTTTGCCAGATCGACCGCCGGGCGGTTTCTGCTCGTTCTTTGCGTAGTCTTTATCGCGAAGCAGATGCTGACCGTCCTCGTTTTTCCGCCGTTCAGCGGACACGACGAGGTCGCGCATTACAGCTACCTGCAAACGGTTGTCACCGAGCATCGCCCGCCGGAGCTCTTTCGCTGTCCCACCGACCAGGGTCAGGGGTGTCTGGACGATCTGGGGCGGTTGACCAACACCGACTTCGAGACCTGGCAGGGAGACTACCTGCCAGATTACTTCTATCGATACTGCGAGTTCATCCTCGACTGGCATTGTGAGTCCGACCCGAAGTGGCTGGAGCGACCGTTCCGCGCGGCAAACTGGGGATTCCCCGGGAACTTCCCGTCAGGAACACAGTATGCTGCGAATCACCCACCGCTCTACTATCTGTTGCTTGCTCCCTTCGTGCGCGTCGCTCCGCAATCGTTCTCCCCTGAATCGCTCCAGTACCTGCTGCGTGGATTGGCCATTCCCTTCGGTCTGGTGACGGTCCTGCTCGCGTTCTTAACGGTGCGGCAGCTCTTTCCGAGCGATCGATTCCTCTTGATGACGGTTCCCGCGTTCGTGGCGTTCCAACCGCAGATCTCGTATGAAGGCGCGATGGTGAATAACGACATCGCCGGCATTGCGCTGGTGAGTCTGGTGATCTATCTGCTGGTGCGCGGTGTTCGCAATGGGTTCGATCTCCTGCTCTGTGGCTGGATTGGAGCGGCGGTCGGGCTTTCGATGCTTGCAAAGACCAATGCGTTATTCATCATTCCAGCGGTTGCGTTCGCCATCATCGTGGGCACTGGTTGGCGAAACTGGCGTGCCTGGGTGGCTCGAGGAATCGTCTCCGGAGGAATAGCCGGTGTGCTGATCCTCCCTTGGTACGTCTGGTTCTACCGAACCTACGGAAATTTGGACGCATTCGAGCAGATTCGTACGCTACAGTCGCCGTGGAACAAACCGGGGGGAGCTTCACCGAGCTCCTGTTCAATCGGTCATTCGTCTGGTGGCGATGGCGGGAAACCTGGGGCGAGTTCGGGTGGCGTCGGATCCCGCTCGACAGCGGTTTGCTCTGGGCAATCGCGTTGCCCATCATTGCCGGGTTGATCGGTCTGATCGTCCTTCTGGCTGTCGCGGTACGCCGGCGCCGCCTGGGCGACCACCGGAACGGGCCGCTTGGATTCGAGATGCCCGATCGTGCCCAGTCCACCGGACTGTTGCTCCTTTGGTGGCCGTCGTTGCCGCGTACATCGCCGTCGTCCAGTTTGGAACGGACTTCGCCCTGACCCAGGCCCGGTACTATTTCCCCATCGTGAACGCATTTGCGATTCTGACCCTTGTTGGACTCCGAACACTGATTCCGCGCTCCATGCGGCCGATAGGTGCGGGATTGGTCGTCTTCGGTCTGGTCTTCATGAACTTGATCATCTATACCCGTTATGTGATCCCGTACTGGCACGTGCTGGAGGCGTAGGAACCGTGCGCGACCGGTTGCAAGCTCACCCGATGGTCCTGGCCCGAGCCCTCGTATGGGGAGTTCTCACAGTTGCCTTGCTCGGATATCTCTGGTTTGGAACCGAGCTGGTCGCAATGAATCGGTACTACAACGTCCGCTACTCGGTTCCCTCGATTTGGGATCAGTTCTACGAGGGGCTTCCCGAGGTTGGGAATCAACAGGTCCTCGACATCGTTTTCTGGGTCTGCATTGCCGTGCTGATCCCGGGCGTGCTGGCGTTGGGCTGGATGGCATTCGATCCCCTGCAGCGTGACCAGCCAGTCGAACTGGAGCTGGAGAACGACGACCCGTGAGGGCGGAGCCGGGTGGCCGGGAACGGCGGCGGGCAGGGATCTTCCTCGATCTTGCCTGGATCGCTGGATTCGCGGTCGTGGCCGTGTGGGTCTTCCACCGGTTGGGGGCATTCGATCTCTGGCAAACGATCACGCTGCCTGATGGAACGAGTGAGCGGCTCGTCAAGACCTTCGGCGCGGTCGATCATCCCTTCCATGCCGGACGGGCCGAGCTCCTGCGCCGATCGCTCGCGGACGGCGAGATTCTTCGCTGGGTTGCCGCCCACCAGGGAGGCTACCCGGTCGAGTTCTATCCGCTGGGCGCGGCCGCCTTCGAAGTTCTGATCTGGGCATCGACGCTGGGATTGCTGCCGGTGATGGCAGCTCACAAGGTCGCGGTCATCGTGATCTTCCTGCTGCCGGTCGCGGGATATTTTCTGCTGGCCCGTGCCGATCGTATCCCCCTGGGGGTCGGATTGCTGGCGCTGGCGTTCCATCTCTCGGCACGCGGGTGGTGGTGGTCGGGCGGCTACTACGAGCTGGTCGATTGGGGGTTGGTCAGCAGCTCGCTGGCGATGGCGACGCTGTTGCTTTTCGTCCCCGTCTCATTCCTGGCGTTGCGGCAACAGTCGATACGGTGGGCGGCCGTTGCCGCCGTCGTGGCGGCATTCGCGGTCTATACCAATGCGCGCTCATTTCTTCCGCTGGCCGCGGTCGCCGTGGGAATGATTAGCTCCCTCACGTGGGAATCGGATCGTCGCATTGTATGGCGGCCGAGTGCGGTCCGAGCGATTGGAATTATCGGTGTGGCGGCGCTTCTGGCAGCGCCCTTGCTGATCGCGATTGCCCGATTCAATGACCTGTACTACTTCGTCATTTACGAACGATACGACTCATTTCGCGAATACTGGCATGCCTCGATAACCGCGGTTTCCGGACCGGTGTTTGCGTTGGCCATCGTGGGGTTCGTCGCGGTCTGGCTGCTGCCGAATCTGGTTGCCGGTCGATTCGTCGCGTTGACCCTGATTGCGCATGTGCTCATGACGGTGTTGCTGAGCGGATTGACGATTGGCCCGCATATCGAGCAGTTGGAAGCGATTCGGCTCATGCCGTTCCAACGGGCGCTGACCATCTATCTGGCCGCGCTCGGTATCTATGCCGTACTGGCAACGGTGGCGCGATTCGCCGGTCGCCGGAAGCTGGAGATCGTCAATATCGGATTGGCGGGAGCCATTCTGGCCACTTTTTTCGTCTACATCTGGTGGGAGGGATCGCCGATTCCGGAAAGCGATCGCGCCATGTACCCGGTGCTCACGACTGGCGAATCGTTCTTTCTGGAACAGGAAGAGGCGATTGAGCTTGCCGATCGCTCGGCAGAACCAGGCACCGCCATCCTGGTACTGGGAAGCATGCTCTCCTGGCACGATCAGTTTTGGTCGATGCAATGGTCCGACCGGCCGTTTTTCTTCAACGATTGGTTGTGGTACTGGCAACAGGACCTCTATGGGGACTACGACCCAACCCGTGAGCATGTCTATCCCGATCCGGCGACCACGCTCGATCCGGAATTTCTCTCGGTACAGGGTATTGGCGCGGTCGTGGTGAGTAGCCAGTTTGCAGGCGCCGCGTCGATCTCATCGGAACTGGAACAGATAGCGCAGGGAGTGGATTACAGCGTCTATCTGGTCCGAAATCCAACCGCCATCGTGACCGCGGAGGGCGCGACGACGACCGAGATCGATGTCCAGAATCAGCAGATCCGGGCGACTGTCTCCGAACCTTCCGCGAACATCCAGGTCCGGCGGAATTGGTTTCCACGTTGGAGTGCGACGATCGACGGGCAACCCGCCATGGTGCTCAAGGATGAGCACGGCTTCATGACGGTGCTGTCGTCATCGCCTGGCACTGAGATCGCGCTGGTCTATCGCGTCGATGCGTGGGACTGGCTTGGACGCATGTTCCTGTTGATGGGGATCGGAATCGCTGCAGCTTTCCTACTGCAACCGCGACGATTCGAGAAACACCTGGGATTACGGGGCCCTTCTCGTCAGGGCATGATCGAGACGGCCTCAGAGTCCTGATACGGAATCCGGATGATTGCTCGGGGATAGCGTAGACGCCGGCCCTGTGCCGGCGAAGCACCGCCGGCCCGACCGTATGCAGGGTATCCCGGAGCAGTCACCCGGATTCCGTATGACTCAGCTTGGAATGAGAACCCCCGTCATCCATTGGGAGAGGACGGGGGTTATCTAGATGCGTAACCCGTCTGGACTAGACCCAGGGTTCGATCGGAACGTCGATGATCGTCGGTAGATCCCGTTCGAATGCCAGACGGATTTCCCGTTCCATTGCCTCTGGACTGGTGGGCCGGACACCCGGTATTCCGTACGCACCGGCGAGCTTGACATAGTCGGGATTGACCAGATCGACCGCCAGATACCGCCCGCCACGCTCTTCCAACTGGGCATGTTTGACGGCCGAATAGGTCGAATCGTTGAAGATGACGATTGGCAACCCGAGTCGTTCCTGCACCGCACAGCCAAGGTCGCCCATCGTGTACTGAAATCCGCCGTCCCCAACCATGGCAACGACCGCCGCATCCGGACGGCCAATCTTCGCGCCGATGGCGGCCGGGAGCGAGAATCCGAGCGTGCCAAATCCACTTGGGAAGAAGAAGGTGCGCGGCTCGTAGACGGGATATAGACCGCAGGCCACATAGCTCATCATCGTCATATCGGTGCTGAGCACACCGTCACGCGGAATCGCACGGCGGAGGGCATCGACATAGGCGCGTCGCTCGGCGAACCAGGAGGTTTTTTCCGCTGCCTGGCGAACCGCTTGCACCTCTTCGGTCTGATCGACTTCGGCAAGATCTCGCGCGTCACTCAACGCGGCGGCGAGTCGCTCGGTAATCTGTGCCGCATCGCCCAGCAACGGAGTCGACGGTTGCGCGTTGAGCGTCATTTCCCGGGGATCGATATCGATCCGGATCAACGTATCGGGCAACGCCATCTGGAACATCTGCGTCGCCTGCGCTCCCAACTTCGACCCAATGACGATCGCGGCATCCGCGCGCTGAAGATAGTCATCGACGGCATTGCCGGCCGACCAAAGCGCGCCCAGGGAAAGTGGGTGGTCTTCGGGAATGGCGCCTTTGCCCATGATCGAAGTGATGACCGGCGCATTGAGACGCTCGGCCAGCTCCAGCACGAACGGCGCCGCGCCCGATGAAACCGCGCCGCCGCCGGCGTAAATAATCGGCCGTTGGGCGCCAGCCAGAAGCCTGGCCGCGTTTTCGATCGTTTCGTCCGAAACTAGCGGCGTCTCGTCACCGGCTGCGGGCGCAGGTGCTTCGACGGACGCGGTCTGGTCGAGCACATCGAGCGGAATCTCGACATGGACGGGCAACGGGCGTCCCGATTCGAGCTGTGCGAATGCCTGGCTCATAGTCCTGGAGACGTCGCCCGGATCGGCCACGCGAGCATTCCATTTGGTGACCGCCTGCATGACGCCCATTTGATCCTTGAGGTCATGTAGGTTCCCACGCATGGCATCCAGGTACGGGCTTTCGACATTCGAGGAGATCACCAGCAGCGGGGTGGAGTCGGTATAAGCTTCGCCCACCGCGGTTGCGATATTGGTGACCCCCGGTCCCGTGATGATGACCGCGACGCCTGGCTTCCCGGTAGCGCGGGCGTATCCATCGGCCATGAATCCGACGCCTTGCTCATGCCGGGCAAGGACGTGGCGGATCGAGGACCTACCCAATGCGTCGTAGAGTGCGAGCGTGTGGACTCCGGGAATACCGAAAACGGTATCGACGCCGTGTTCCTCGAGTGCCCGAATAACCAGCTCGGCCCCGGTTGCGGTGAGCGTCTGCGGTGAAACCGCGACCATACTGCACGTCTCCTCTGCGTTGCCTGCAACGCGTTCGATACGAAAATTGTGAGCACGATCCAGGTGAATGACCGTGCGAACGTACTTGAGCGCCTTATTCTACGGAGTTGGAGCCTGCGGTTGCTATGCTTGTGCACGCATGAAGTCGTCCACGTGAATCGAGCCACCTGACACTTTGACCTTTGGATCACACCTGAGAACTGATGGGGATTTGCGATCGAGCACGCTTCCGGGCGGCTCGCTCATTCGGGCGCTGCTCGACCGGCGGCTCATGGGACTGGCCGATATGGGTGGTTCGAGCGGCGTCATCGGTGGTCGGTGGAGCGACATCGTTTCGGCGCACATCGACGCGCTCGTTGGCACGGTCGTTCAGGTTCCGGGAGGGGAATCGCACGAAATCGTCCAGGTTATTCGGTTGGATGCGATCCCGCAGGTCGCGTCCGCCGCCTCCAAACGGTCGTTGCAGAACCCGGACTTCGTGCTCCTTGGACGGCGTGACGGGGTGTTGACCATGCAGGCCGCGGACGCAAAGTTCTCGATCGAGACCGCCCGGAGCAAGCAGGTGAGTGTTGAGATGTTGACGGCGCTCGCCGAGGTTGGACCGACGTACACCGATCTGTTGGGCGATTGGCGCGACAATGGGGAAGTCGTACCGGGGTTGTTCTTCGCGCCACAGAGCGCAATGACCTCGTACGTGCTTTCGGGCCGGCGTGGGATTACCCGCGCAACCGTCAAGCCAGACGAGGTCATTCTGCTCGAATCGTCGTCGTCGGAGCTCACCAATGGTATTCCCGGAGCGGGCGCCCGGCGCCGGCTCGCGGCGCTCGATGGGTTCGGCGGCGTCGCGGAGGACGAGCTCCTGCTTGGGCTCTACTACGTCCGCCTCTCTTCCGCGGCAGGGGCAAGCTGGTTCGATATGCACCGGCCACTCTTCGGTCCGTCCAGAGACCAGGGCGCCGATTTCGATGCGGTCGAGGAGGACGTCCGACGACGGGCTGTATCGAGTAGCACCGCCTATGAGCTGATCGTTCAGTGGGCACGGGATGCCGAGCAGGTTCGCGCCGACCGGAGCGCGATCAACCAGGCGGCGGGGTTGCCACTGCCAAATCGTGAACTGCGTGCGTGGGTGCTCGCGGACGCGGACGCCGCCGGCGTCGACCCTCCCTCATTGAATCGCGTGCGGAAAGAGCTTCAGCGCTGGGTGCACCAGCATGTGCTCGAGGATGTCGGCGTTATCGAGCCCGGGCCGGGCGACATCGATCGGCGGATTGCCGAAATCCGGGCGCTGGTCGGTGCGATCGCCCCGCTCGCACGGGGGAAGACTGCCGCTATCGTCGCTCAGCTTGGACAGCTGTCAGATCTCGCGAACGGCCGGGTCGAACAGATAGAGTGCGATCAGCAGAAGGTTCCCCAGTAACGCGGCCGCCGCGACGGTGGCCGAGATGCCGATCCCAGAGGCAATAGCGCCGATGGCGATGGCGCCAATGGGCGTGAATCCCCAGGTCAGCATGTAGATAGACATAACTCGTCCGCGGGTCTCGTCCGAGATGCGGTGCTGAATCCCGGCGTTGACCGCGCTCACATAGGCCGAGCCGAGGAATCCCGCCAGCAGGAGCAAGACCACCGCGACCAGCAGATTTGGGGAAAAGGCAAATGCCGCGATGAGAAAGCCGTACACGACCCCGGAGACGACATACCAGCGACCGGTCTGTTGCCGTTTGCGCGAGGCCAGGAAGATCGAACCGAGGACGGCTCCCGCCCCGGATGAGGCCATCAGCACGCCCATCCCTTCCGGACCGATCTCGAACACATCGCGCGCGAAGACCGAGAGGAACGACAGATAGGGGAAGACGAGCAGAATCGAGATCGAAACCAGCGAGATGATGGCGCGCAGATCGGATCGGTTCCAGACGATCCGCGCCCCATCGAAAGCGGAGCCGAGCGAGGTAACCGCTTTGCGCGTCGCCATCGCCGGGAATCGAGTGGTCAGGAGCAAACCGAGCGCGATGACGAGCGCGGCCGCCTGGCAGAGGAATGCCGCGCCGGTCCCGGCGACGCCAATGATGGCGCCAGCAACCGAGGGACCCACCACACGCGTCATATTCTGCCCCGCGCTCATGAGGGCGATCCCGTTGGTCAAACGCGCGCGCGAAACCAGCGACGGAACGATGGCCTGCTGTGCCGGATTCATGATTGCCTGCAGTGAGCCATTGACAAAGGCGAAGACGAGCAAATGCCACGCCTCGACGAATCCGGTGATGACATCGACGGAAATCAGGATGGCGCCGGTTGCCGCGATGGCTTGACAACAAATGAGGATCTTGCGGCGATCGTACCGATCGAGCAGCAGGCCACCCGGAATCGAGATGATCAGAAAGGGAATACCGGCGGCGAACGCCACCAGACCGACGAATGAGGAGCGATTGGAAAGGTCGAGCGCGAGCCAGCCAAGCGCTGTGGACTGCATCCACTGGCCGAGCGTGGTCGAAACGGTGGCCATCCAAAGCCGGCGGAACACCGGATTGAGCCGCAGAACGGTAAACGTCCCGTCGCCAGGCGCCGGACTGGATCCGGTGGAGCTCGCACGGTCGTTCGTTCCCATCTGGCCTTCGTCGAGGTGGAGTCGAATACGACGCGGTCCCGTCGCGGGTTGAGCGGTAGCCTAGCACAGGGAAGCATCGCGACTTCGCGATTATCGTTGACGCTTTTGTACTTTTCCGTCAGCGGGATATACTGCCACCACTTCACGATGCTGCTGTCACGAGCGACGTTTGCTTCGCTCACGGCGAACGCGGGGCGGATCCGCAGAGTCGCGACTCGGAAGGGGGTCTGGTGATCAGCAGAGTCGGTGGACCATACGAGGGACGCTGAAAATAACGACGTTTTCGGCGATTTCGAAAGGAGCAGTTCACCCATGTCAGCGACGGTAGCCCAAAACGTCGTCCCGGTCGACATCACCGTCAATGGTGTCGAGCATCATGCCGAGGTCGAACCTCGCCAGCTCCTCGTGCATTTCCTGCGCGAGACCCTGGGGTTGACCGGCACACACGTCGGTTGTGACACCAGCTCCTGCGGGGCGTGCACGATTCATCTCGATGGCAAAGCCGTCAAGAGCTGCACCGTGCTGACCGCGCAGGCCGACGGCGCGTCGATCACCACGATCGAGGGAATGGCCACGGACGGCCAGCTTCATCCGGTGCAGGAAGGATTCTGGGAAGAGCACGGCCTGCAGTGCGGATATTGCACCCCAGGCATGATCATGGCCGCTTCGGCGTTCCTGGAGACGAACCCGGATCCGACTGAGGACGAGATTCGGCACGCGCTCGAAGGCAACCTTTGCCGTTGCACCGGATACCAGAACATCGTCAAGGCCATTCAGTACGCGGCCAAGAAGGGCTAACGCTCACGGGTTATCCATTCGATGGCGCGGAGCCGCCAGCGTGGGCGTGCGTCTGCACAGCGGAATCTGACAAGGAGGTTCAGAGATGGTTGCGTCCGTCGATGCGCCGGAAAAGATGGTCGGTAAAGCGATCAAACGGCGCGAAGATCCCCGGCTGATTACCGGAGCAGGGCAGTTCATCGACGATCTGCGCATGCCCGGAATGCTGCATATCGGCCTGGTCCGCTCGCCGCTCGCGCATGCGAAGATCAAGAGCATCGATCTTTCGCCCGCGTTGAGCATGCCCGGCGTTGTCGCCGCGTTCACCGGCGAGGATTTTCTCGATCTGAATCCGTTGCCGGCTGCCTGGCAGGCAGGGGGAGTCACGAACCACGCGGTCACCCCGCGAGTCCTGGCAGTCAACGAGGTTCACCTGGCCGGCGATCCCGTGGCCGTCGTGATTGCGGAAGACCAATACCTGGCGCGAGACGCGGCCGAGGCGGTCATCGTGGAATACGAGGAGCTGCCGGTCGTCGTCGATGCGAAGAAGGCCGCGGAAGCCGGTGCGCCTCAGCTGCACGAGGAAGCACCGAACAACATCGTACTCGAATGGTCGTGCGGTAAAGACGCCGAGGTTGTCGACAAGGCCCTCGCCGATGCCGATGTGACGGCCGGCCTGCACATCATCAACCAGCGGTTGATCCCGACACCGATGGAGCCGCGCGGCTCAGTAGCACGCTACGATCCCGGGACCGGGGATTACACCCTCTGGATCACATCGCAGGCGCCGCACGTCATGCGCCTGTTGATCGCCGCGTTTGTGCTTGGTATTCCGGAGCAGAAGATTCGGACCATTTCGCCCGATATCGGCGGCGGCTTCGGCGCAAAGATCTTCTGCTACTACGACATGCCGTTGACCATGGCGATCTCGAAGAAGCTGGATGGCCGGCCGATCAAGTTCTTCGAGGACCGAGTCGAAAACTATGTGTCGACCACGCACGGACGGGATCACATCTCCGATGTCGAGGTCGGTGCGACGAACGACGGCAAGATCACGGCGCTCAAGGTCAAGACCTGGGCGAATATCGGAGCCTATTTCTCGACCATTGCCGCCGGTATTCCGACCACGCTCTACGGGCGAATGATCGCGGGGTGTTACAAGATTCCGAATATCCGGGTCGATGTCACCGCCACCTACACGAACACCGCCATGGTCGATGCATATCGAGGCGCTGGGCGGCCGGAGGCTGCCTATCTGATCGAGCGTGTTTGCGATGCGGTTGCCGCGGCGACGGGAATCGACCCGGCCGAGGTCCGGCGCCAGAACTTCATCCAGCCCGAGGACTTTCCGTACGATACCGGCATCGGCATGCTGCCCTACGACTCGGGAGACTATGAGCGAGCGCTCGACAAGGCGCTCGATCTGGCGGGCTATACGGATCTGCGGGCCGAGCAGAAACGGCGGATCGAAGCCGGCGAGCAGAAGCTGCTCGGTATTGGATTGTCATCGTATGTCGAGGTCTGCGGCGTCGCCCCGTCCAAATGGATCGGCCTTGGCGGCGAAGGCTGGGGCGCTGGGCTCTGGGAAAGCGCCAATATCCGCGTCCAGCTGACCGGCAAGACAGTGGTGACCACCGGTTCGTTGCCGCACGGGCAGGGACACGAGACGACCTTCGCGCAGCTGGTCTCCGACAAGCTCGGCATCCCGTACGACGACATTCAGATCAAGCATTCCGATTCGCTGGGAACCCCGTTCGGGTTCGGCTCGTATGGAAGCCGTTCGCTGACGGTCGGTGGAACGGCGATCTACAAGACGACCGATAAGGTCATCGACAAGGTCAAGAAGCTCGGCGCTCATATGCTGGAAGCATCCGAGGCCGATGTCGAATTCGAGCATGGCAAGGTCTTCGTCAAGGGTTCGCCTGATGCGGCCAAGTCGATTCAGGAGATCGCTGCCGCGGCGCATGTGGCCTACGATCTACCTGAGGGCATGGAACCCTTCCTGGACGAGACGACCTACTATGATCCGCCCAATTGCACCTTCCCCTTCGGCACGCATGTCTGCGTGGTCGAGATCGACAACGACTCGGGAGAGGTCGACATCGTCAAGTATCTGGCGGTCGACGATGTCGGCAATGTCATCAACCCGTTGATCGTCGGTGGACAGCTGCACGGCGGAATCGCACAGGGGCTGGCGCAGGCGCTCTATGAGGGCGCCTACTACGACGACGATGGACAGTTGCTAACGGGATCGCTCTCGGATTATGCGATTCCCAAGGCGAGCCAGGTGCCATGGTACGACCTCGATAGCACCGTCACACCCAGCCCGGTCAACCCGATGGGCGCCAAGGGAGCTGGCGAGGCCGGAACCATTGCCTCGACGCCGGCTGTCGGCAATGCCGTGGTCGATGCGGTCAAACATCTCGGAGTGAACAACATTCAAATGCCGATGACTCCAGAGCGGATCTGGACGGCTATCAACGAGGCGAGATAGGAACGTACTGGACGCCGCGGAAGAGCCGGCGGACCACAAAGAAAGGTGAGCAAAGGTGTATCCACAGCAGTTCGAGTACGTCCGGCCGTCGAGCGTCGATGAAGCCATCGGCATTCTGGCCTCGAATCCGGATGCCAAGGTTCTCGCCGGAGGCCATTCGTTGATTCCCGCGATGAAGCTGCGGCTGGCCGCTCCCGGCACCGTGGTCGACATCGGCAAGATCGACGGTCTGGCCGGCATCGATTCACGTGGGGGCGCCAAGATCGGGGCGATGACCACGTACGCGGCGATCGTCGATTCCGACAAGCTCGGGGATTTCCCGATGTTGACCGAGGCGACCAAACAGGTCGGGGATCCTTCGGTGCGCAATCGTGGCACCATCGGTGGATCGATGGCGCATAACGACCCGGCGGCCGATCTGACCGCGGTCATGCTGGCCCTCAACGCATCGGTGACCGCGAAAGGCAAGGGGGGCGAGCGCGAAGTTGCGGTTGACGATCTCTTCGTCGGGCTGCTGACGACGTCGCTGGCTGAGGACGAGATCATCACCAGCGTCAATATCCCCAACGACTTCGCCAACGCCAAGCAGGCGTATGTGAAGCATGCCCACCCGGCATCGGGCTATGCGGTCGTCGGGGTCGCGGTTGCGGTCACAGAGAAGGACGGCAAGGTCGAATCGGCCCGTATCGGAGTTACTGGTGCGCCGGAGCATGCCAAGCGGGCAACCTCGGCGGAGGCGGCGCTAACCGGCAAGACGCTCGATGCGGAAACCATCGCCGCGGCGGCAGCCCTGGCGGCCGACGACCTCGGTGAGCTGAACGGTGACGTCTATGCGTCGCCTGAGTACCGCGCGCACCTGGTGCGCGTGCTCACCAAGCGAGCGCTGACCCAGGCCGCCGGGCTCTGATTCGCAACCGAGCTATCTCATATGGCACGACTGTCGGGTGGCGCCTCCACCCGACAGTCTCATGCGCGATTAGAGATATCTCGGGTCATCGGTACAAATGGCGACCACTCCGAGGTCGCGCAGTCGATCGGCTTCGGATTTCCGATTGACCGTCCAGGCCATCACCTCCAGACCAGCCGCGCTCGTCCGCTGGAACGTCTCTCGTGAAATCGAGAGGTGCATGACCGCCAATGTCGTCGCTTGGAGCTCCCTGGCGGTTGCGATGGCTTCATCGGTGACGGTTGACGTCAGCACCCAGAGCTCGACGTCGGGTGCAATCGCACGCACCTTTGCCAGCACATCCCATTCGAACGAGGATATCGCCGCCTTCGTCCCGGGATTTCGGGACAGGACATCTAGTACGCCTTGCTCGCAATTCGCTCCCTTGATTTCGACGTCGAAGTGGAGCCGGCCCTGGGCCAAAGTGACGACGTCATCGAAGGTCGGTACCCCTTGACCGTTCCCTGCATCGAGCGCCGCCAGCTCGGCGGCGGTCAGATCGCGAACGGAGCCGGAGGCATTGGTCGTTCGGTCGAGACTATCGTCGTGGATGACCACCGGTATGCCGTCGGCAGAAGCATGAATATCCAGCTCGACGCCGTAAACCCCTTCCTCCAGCGCCGCCCGGAATGCCGCCAGCGTATTCTCCGGATATCTGCCGGAAATACCTCTGTGCGCGTAGATCTTCATCCGGTTTTCCATTGACCTCCACCATCGATACTTGACACGTATCGTATCAACCTTTATCATTCCGACTAGTTAATATGAACGGAGGAGCAATGGCTGCTCGCATCAACGAACCAGTCTTTGTCATCAGCGTTGCGGCTCGCCTCGTCGAGATGCACCCGCAGACGCTCAGAAAATATGAGCGTGAAGGGTTGATTGCGCCCTCACGTACGGTAACGAATCTTCGTCTCTACTCTGATCAGGATATCGAGCGGCTGAGGCAGGTCAAGCATCTGGTCGAGGACCGGGGGCTGAATCTGGCGGGGGTCCAGCTTGCGTTAGAGGTCACGCGTGAGCTTCGATTGCTGCGCGAGCGGATCGAGCGGCTTTCCAGCTCCGGCGAAGATGCCGGCAAAGAGCAATGTCGAGAGCTCGAAGCGACGATCTCAGATTTGCTCAACCGGCTCGGGTACCAAGGCGAATAACCAGAAGATGAATCTCCGGAAACGTCGCTCCAAAGCGGCGTTTTCTCAACATGATGAAGTGGGAGCCAGAACGATATGAGCATGAATCAGGGATATACCGAGAAGGCGCAACAAGCGCTCGGCGCTGCCCAGCAACGCACCAGAGAGCTACGCATTGCCCAGCTGGAACCGGAACTGGTGTTGCAGGCATTGCTGAATCAGTCCGATGGGGTCGTGCCGCAAGTCATTCTGAAGATGGGGCTCGATCCGCGCAATCTGGCGATTGCCGTAGACCAGGCGGTCAACGCGTTGCCGAAGTTGCAGCATAGCGCCGAAGCACGTCTGAGCAACGCGACGGCCAAACTCCTCGAGGATGCCAACCGGATCGCGGCCCAGTTCGGCGATGAATACACCAGCACCGAGCACTTTCTGCTCGCCATGCTCGACAATACGTCGTCCGACGTCGCCAAATTGCTGAATCGAAACGGCGTGACCGAGGAGAAGGTTCGGGACGCGCTCAAGGAGGTCCGCGGCGGCCAGCGCGTGACCGACCAGAATCCGGAAGAGAAGTACCAATCGCTCGAGAAATACGGGCAGGATCTGACCAAGCTCGCCGAGCAGGGCAAGCTCGATCCGGTCATTGGCCGCGACGAGGAGATTCGCCGGGTGATCCAGGTGCTCTCCCGTCGAACCAAGAACAACCCGGTGTTGATCGGTGAGCCCGGGGTTGGGAAGACGGCCATCGTCGAAGGTCTGGCCCAGCGTATCGTCCGGGGTGACGTTCCCGAGGGATTGAAGGACAAGCGGGTCATCGCGCTCGATATGGGCGCGTTGGTTGCTGGAGCCAAATTCCGTGGCGAGTTCGAGGAACGCCTCAAGGCTGTGCTGAAGGAAGTTGCCCAGGCCGAGGGACAGATCATCCTCTTCATCGACGAGCTGCACACGGTGATTGGCGCCGGGGCGGCTGAAGGCTCGATGGATGCGGCCAACTTGCTCAAACCGATGCTGGCCCGTGGCGAGCTCAGCGCGATCGGCGCGACCACGCTCGACGAATACCGCAAGTACATCGAGAAGGATGCGGCCCTCGAACGGCGATTCCAGCCGGTCTACGTTGGCGAGCCGTCGGTCGAAGACACGATTTCGATTCTACGCGGCCTGCGCGAGCGGTACGAGGTCCACCACAAGGTGAAGATTCTCGATTCCGCGCTCGTATCGGCGGCAGTCCTTTCGAATCGCTTCATTTCTGACCGGTTCTTGCCGGACAAGGCGATCGACCTGGTCGACGAGGCGGCGTCGCGACTCCGCATGGAGATCACCTCGATGCCGGTCGAGCTTGACGAGATCGAGCGGCGCATCATGCAGCTCGAAATCGAGCGTGAGGCGCTCAAGAAGGAAAAGGACGACGCCACCCGGCAGCGTTTGGGCGCGCTGGAAGGCGAGCTCGCTAGTCTGCAGGAGGAGCGCGACGCGCTCCGCTCGAAGTGGGATCAAGAGCGCGAGGCGCTGACCACCATTTCCGAGCTGCGGAATCAGCTCGATCAGACTCGCGTCGAAATCGAACAGGCGCAGCGTGAATACGACCTGAACCGTGCGGCTCAGCTGCAATACGGCAAGATGGTCGAGATTCAGGAACAGATCAGAACGGCGGAAGCCGATCTGGAGCGGTTGCAATCGAGCGGCAAGCTGCTCAAGGAGGAGGTCGACGCCGAAGACATCGCCGATGTCGTCAGTCGCTGGACAGGCATTCCCGCCAACCGGCTGATGGAAGGCGAGATCGAGAAGCTGCTCCACCTGGAGGATCGCCTGCACGAGCGGGTCGTCGGGCAGGACGAAGCGGTCGATGCGGTCGCGTCGGCGATTCGCCGGTCTCGTGCCGGTCTCTCGGATCCGAACAAACCCATCGGCAGCTTCCTCTTCCTCGGACCGACCGGTGTCGGCAAGACGGAGCTGGCGCGGGCGCTAGCGGAAGTGCTCTTCGATGACGAACAGGCGTTGACGCGTATTGACATGTCCGAGTACATGGAAAAGCACTCGGTCAGCCGGTTGATCGGAGCGCCTCCTGGATATGTCGGCTACGACGAGGGCGGGCAGCTAACCGAGGCGGTTCGTCGCCGGCCATTCAGCGTGATCCTGCTCGATGAGATCGAGAAAGCGCATCCGGATGTCTTCAACGTCCTGCTGCAACTGCTCGATGACGGGCGGCTGACGGACGGACAGGGCCGAACGGTCGATTTCAAGAATACGATCATCATCATGACGTCCAATCTCGGGTCGCACTACATTACGTCGCTGGCCGGCAATGACGACGAAATGCGCGCCAAGGTGATGGAGGTGCTGCAGGCATCGTTCCGGCCGGAGCTGCTCAACCGAATCGACGAGATCGTGGTCTTCAAGTCGCTCAGTCGCAAACAGCTGGCCGAGGTGGTCGAGATCCAGCTCAAGACCGTGGCTGACCGGCTACGTGAGCGCCAGATCGAGCTTCAGCTCACCAGCGGAGCGCGTGAGCTGCTGGCGAACAAGGGGTACGATCCGGTCTACGGCGCCCGGCCGCTCAAGCGGGTAATCCAGAAAGAGGTTCTGGATCCGCTCTCGATCAAGGTCATCAAGGGCGAGATCCACGACGGCGAAACGGTCGTGGTCGACAACGACGGCGGGGACTTGACCTTCAAAGCGAGCCTCACCGAGGCTCCCCTCCTCGCCTGATCCACTGGCATACGAATGCCCCGGACGCGCGAGCGTTCGGGGCATCTTCATACGCGGCGGGCGCGTGGGCGCGACCGCCATATACTTTGCAACAGAAGTGCCGTCTCAGCGATGGATGGAGTTCGATGGAGATCATCAAAGGGATTCTCTCGGCTGTTGTCATGTTCGGAGCGATTGCCATCATCATCGGATTGCTGGCGGCTATGTTCATGATCGTGTTTAGTATCGCGACTGGTGTCGACGAAAAGATGCAGGACTGATCCTGCCGTCGTGCAGCATGCCGGTTCGGTCGAGCCGGATCGCGTATCCAAGAGGTGACATCATGGCTCGATCCCGCTTCCGCGTGCTCTTTCTGTTGGCCGCGTTCCTGCTGGCCGCGCCGCTGGCTGTGGCCATCGCGCAGGACGCAACGCCCGTTGCGATCGAGGACTCGGTTTCCGCACCACTCGCCGGCGTCATGCCTCCCGGTGTGCCGCTCTACCTGGCGACCGAATTCGATGCCGGTGGCGATCAGTACGTCAAGGCTGCGGGATTGACGGCGGAGATGCTGCTGCCGGGAGCTGGCGGAATCGTCTCGGGTATTGCCGAAACGCTGGCGAGTCTTCTGGCCAGATTGCCTTCGGACACGCGGACCGTGTTGGAAGGCGAGGCTGGAATTGCCGTGACGAGCCTTTGGCAGGCTGACCTGGCCGCGAGTCTCCAACTGGACGATGTCGACCCAAGTCTTGTCGCCGGTGGCGTCGCTGCCAGCGCGGTTGTGGTTCTGCACCCGCGGGAGGCCGGCAAGGCGCGCGCTTTGATCGAGGATTGGTACACGGCAAACGTCGAAGCGGCCGGCCAGACGGTCGGTCGAGAAACGGTTGGCGACGCGATCATCCTCAGCAACACAGATCCGGAATCGCTTGCGGACGGCACGCCGCGAGTTGTTGCCTTTACAGGAGACTATATCCTGCTTGGGCAGCGATTCGATGACCTCGTTCCATTCATTGCCGTCATCGACGGAGAGATTCCGGCGCTCGGCGACCTCGCGGAATTCCAGGATCTTCACGCGCTGCTTCCGTCCGAGCGACTTCTCTTCGGCTACGTGAACGGCGCCTCGTTGCCCGAGATCCTGACAACGATCAACCCGGAATCGAGCTTGCTGGCGACGATCGACGCACCATTGGGAGAGACGCTCTTCACCGTTGCCGCAGATGATGCAGGATTACGGTTCGAATCGGTTTCTCAGCCGCTCGAATCGCCTCTCGCCCCAGATACGACCATACAGGACATTCCCGATTTCGCGGCCAGCGTGCCGGCGACCACCCAGGCGATGGTGGCCGGGACCGATCTCGGTGAGACCTGGGCCATCGAGCAGGTACAAAATCTCCTGCTCTCCTACCTGGCATCATTCATAGGCGGTGGCGAGGTCGATCTTTCGGATATCGATGCGGAAACCCAGTTTGGCTTTCTCTCGATGATTGCCGGCTTCAATGTCAAGACCGATCTGCTGGACCAGTTATCCGGCGAGTACGGCGTTGCGCTATTCGACGTGAATCCACAGAATGTCTTTTCGAGCTCAGCGGTCATCGCCTCCGAGCTGACCGACCCGGACCGCGTTTCGGTGGCCGTAACGAGCGTTGGACCGCTGTTGCAGTCGGTCGGATCGAACACGGTGAGCGTGACCACATCCTCGGTCGATGGACAAACGGTCAATGATATCTCGCTGAATACCGGCGTCGTCCCCACTACGTTCCAATATGGCGTTGTCGACGACCAATTGATGATCGGCCTGGGAGACGGGATCGAAACGATGGCCATCCCGGTGACTGAGGCGCTGGCCGATACTCCCGCGTATCAAGCTGCGCTGTCGGAGCTTCCCGCTGCCTATGATGGCGTGCTCTATATCGATCTTGCCTCGATTGGAGCAGCGTTTGCCCCTCAACTCTTCGATTTGATCGGGTCACGCGTGGACAACCCCCTTGCATCGTGTTTGATCGGCGCTGCCGCGGGGACGGGTGCCACGCCGGTGGCGGTACCGCGCATCGAGCCTGCGGACTGGATTGCGTCGACTGCCTGTTCGGTCTTTGCCGGTCTGTTCGGAGGTGGTGAAGGGATTCAACATCTGCTCGTCGATCGAATCCCCGGACCGTTGGCGGCGGTTGGATACCACCAGGACAATGTCCAGCATGTCTCGGGCATTTTGATGATTGGATCGAATTGAAGGTTCGTGTGAGTGACGCGCGCGCTCGGCTGGACCTACGCAGGAGCAAAGCATGTCGGATCTAAACATCGCGTTGTTGAAGCGTCTCTGCGAGACGCCGGGCATCTCCGGGCGAGAGGGCAAGATTGCCGCGATCGTGCGGGATGAGCTGGCGCCGATCTCCGACGAAGTGACGGTGGATCCGTTTGGCAATGTCACCGGAATCCACAAGGGTTCGGGCGGTCCAACGGTCATGCTGGCCGCGCATACCGATGAGATCGGCTTTCTCGTTTCGCATATCGACGACCAGGGGTTCCTACGCGTACAGGCCGTTGGAGGGTTCGACGTTCAAGTGCTTCCAGCGCAACGCGTAATCGTCTGGGACCGGTCGGGCACGCCGCATCGCGGCGCGTTCATGATCTCGACCAAACCGGCACATTTGCTCGATGGAACCGAGAACACCAAGATCAAAACCTCCGATCTCTTCATCGACCTCGGCATGACCGCAGACGCTGTCAACGAGATCGTCGAGGTCGGCGATCAGGTCACGATGGATCGGACGCTCGAGGTGGTCGGCGATTCGGTGATGTCGAAGTCACTCGATGACCGGGTTGGGGTTTACGTGATGCTCGAGGCGCTTCGCCGGGCGCAGGGCGCCTCCGCCGAGATCCACGCGGTTGCGACCACGCAGGAAGAGGTGGGACTTCGCGGGGCACGCGTGGCCGCGTTTACCTCCGATCCCGATATATCGATTGCGATCGACATCACGTTGGCCCTGGACTTCCCGGGAATGAAACCGCAGGAGTATGTGACGCAGCTTGGCAAAGGCGCGGGACTCAAGTATTTCGATTCATCCGTGATCCCGAACCCAAAGCTGGTCGACCATTTTCGCGATCTGGCGGAAGCCAATGGGATTCCGTATCAATATGAGTTTCTGCCTCGCGGTGGAACCGATGCCGGGGCAACGGCCCTGGCGCGCGGTGGGAATGCCGCCTTCACCTTGTCCATTCCCACCCGGTATGCGCACACAGTGAACGAGATGGCGCGTATCTCCGATATCCAGGCATGTGTCGACCTGCTGGCGGCGTTTCTGAACGATGCCGGTTCGCGCAGCTATGCCATCGTCGACTGATTGGACCGCTCGTTTGCGCGAAACGAGGAACGCGCGCCGGTCGTTTCTACGTCAACGACGGACCAATTTCACGCGGATGGCGTAGGATTTGGGGTCGCATGGCGCATATCGCCGAGATGCAGCTAAGCCACTTGAGAAAAATTCGACATCACGAACCGACGCTCGAAGGGAGGGCGCACGTGCCGATCGAGGAGCAGACTGAAATGACCCGGTCCAACCGAGCTGAGCTCGACCGATTGTTCGAGACGTTTCGCAAGACGTGCCCGAACCCGACACGCCGCGACCTCATGCGTTGGTCGGCCATCGCGACCGCTGCCGTCGCAACCGCTCGTTTCGGATCGGCATCGGCAGCGCCGGGCGGGCGTACGGCGGCTGTTGTTCGTTTCCAGGACGACATCGTCACCGACGCGAGCCTCACGATCCCGTTCGATCCCTATGGACAACCGGTTACCCTCGACCCGCACCGCACCGTCAACTGGGGACCGTTCTGGGTCATGTTTCCCAATGTCTGGGGCGGTCTCTTGCGGTATGACCAGAACGGCGCGGTGGAGTTCGATCTGGCCGAGAGCTCTGAGCTCAGCGATGACGGCGAAACGTATACGTTCAGGATCAAGCCCGATCTGACCTTTGCATCCGGAAACCCGGTCAATGCCGACGCGTTCCTCTTCAGCTGGCAGCGGGCGCTCGACCCATCGAATCTCTCTCCGATGGCCGACTTCATGTCTCTGGTCGAGGGATACGACGACTATATCGCTGGGAATTCGACCGATATCGGATTCGAAAAGATCGACGACCTGACCGTCGCCATCTCTCTCAACGACGCCTATACGTTCTTCCCCTCGATGCTGGCGTCGTATGTGTGGTCAGTTGTCGATCCGGCGGTGGTCGAAGAGCTTGGCGACGACGAGTTCGTCCTCGGGGGCGCCGGTACGGGCCCTTGGCAGTTCTCCGATTTCGACCCGGCGACCCAGCTGGTCATGACCCCGAATCCGAACCATTGGGACGGCAACTCGCCGTCCCTTTCGGAGCTGACCTGGGTCTTCCTGACGGGTCCGGACGCCGCGAACGCCGCACTCGAGATGTTCCAAGCCAACGAGGCGATTTCGGCGGACGTACCGTTGTCGCTGCTCGAAACGGTCAACGGCGATGAATCGCTGAGCAGCCAGCTCGTGAGAATCGAACCCCAGGGCAGTGTGCGGGCAATCGGAATGGACTTCAATCAGGAGCCGTTCAACGATGTGCGTGTTCGCCGTGCGATCGCGCGCGCGATCGATCGCGATGTCTGGGCCAACGAGATCTGGGAGGGTACCTGGGCTCCCGGTACCGCGATGTTGCCACCGGTGCTGGGAACGATTGCCAACTACACCTCGCCGGACGGTATCGGCTTCGATGCCGATGACGCGAGGTCATTGCTCGAAGCCGCTGGATTCCCGAACGGCGAGGGACTTCCCACCATCACCTACTTCCAGCCCTCCGAGGATTCCGATTCGGATAAAGCCCGCGCAGCCGCTTTGTTGTCGATGATCACGGACAATAGCGGTATCGAGATCGTGCACGACACATCGCTTACGATGCAGCAGATCATCGACCAGACCGCGGACAACGGAGGCAGCCAGTTCGATATCGTCTGGTGGTGGAATATCTACAACACGCCGCATTTGCTTTCGGTTGTCGGCGCGCCGGATGCTGCGGCTATGTCGGGCGTGTTCAACTGGAATGGCGAGCTGGAGCCATCCGGGGATTTCGATCCGGGCGCGGCCGCGACGAGCTTTCAGGATCTGGTGAACGAGGCCGAGGAAGAACAGGACGAGGCAGCCCGCAACGAGCAGTATGCCCAGGCGGAGCAGCTCCTGCTCGAGAACGCGGTCTATGTGCCGCTCGGGTACTGGGTCCAGATGTATGTGCAGAATCCAGCTCTGCAGGGAACGCGTCAGGGACCGTGGACCGGCCGGCTCCCGGTGTTGTTCGACAAGGATGTCGTGCTGGCCCAGTAGCGTCGCACACGAAACCTTCGCCCATATTCATGAATGCGCCCCAACATACCGGGGTGCATTCGTGCTTTTTGCCGGTCTTTCAGATGTGCACTACGATCGCGGGAACGGTGAACGTTCGCAATTGCGTAGAATGTGGGCCGAACGATACGCCGCGATTGGAAAGCGACGCCGGTGTCCGAATCCCTCATGCTGAGTCTGATCTTTGTCGGGATCATTGCGCTGATCGGCTATATCGGCGCCAAGCTCGGCGTCGCTCGGGGATTCGTCCTCACAACTGCGATCTTCGCCGGGGCAGAGGCAGCGCTTTGGTGGGGAGATCGATCCGGCAACTGGATCAG
>JAMLHN010000026.1 GCA_023957115.1 Thermomicrobiales bacterium | reverse complement strand
GTCAAGAGCTTGAGCTCGACCTCTGTGGGTCCCAGCGCCTTCAATACCCAGGCGACCGAGGGCAGAGCCCGATAGCCGACTGAGTGTTGGTCGGTAGCCGCTGGATCCAGTGGTTGGGATGAGGTCATCGTCGTCCTGCCGATTGGAAAGAGCGGGAAAACAAATCGGGGGAGTGCCATGCACTCCCCCGAAACAGGATTTGGGTCGGGGAGAGAGGATTTGAACCTCCGACCTCAGCGTCCCGAACGCTGCGCGCTAACCGGGCTGCGCTACTCCCCGAAAGCAGTGGGGAGAATAGCATAGAACTGAGTCCGAGTACCGCAGCCATTGACGGCGTGGGTCCTTCGTGACTCCAACGCCTGCACGGAAACGCAGGCACGGCAGCTCACCACGCACAATGAACGCAGTAACCGATTGTTGGACGACTTTGGAGCCGGACGGAGAAGATGGGCAAGAGCAAAATCGAGCAGTTGTTCGAACGCTATCAATCGAATTTCGCCGGTGCCCTTGCGGGTGACATCGATCGAAACGAGTTCGTTCGTGTTTACGCCCCCGTCTTCATCGCCGCAAATCCCTTGGGCGTCGAGACGGGTGTGAACGACGACCAACTCATCGAGGCAATGGAGCAGGGGTTCGCCTACTACCGCGCAATCGGCACCAAGGAGATGCGACTACGTGGTGTGGATACAACGCAAATCGACGAAGGGCATTGTCTCGCTCGGGTTTCATGGACCGCAGTCTACGATCGCACGGATGGAGAAGAGATCGCCATCGATTTCGATGTGAGCTATCTGGTTCGGCAAATCGATACCGATCCGCAGATCTTCGGATGGATAACCGGAGACGAGCAGGCCGCGTTGCGTGAGCACGGGATCATCGAATAACCCTCGCCAATCGCTGCTGATCCAGGACCATCTCTGGACCCTTGACGATTATCGAACCGCCCGGCAATGCCTTTGGTGCCCGAGGAGGGACTCGAACCCCCGACGCCCGCCTTAGGACGGCGGCGCTCTATCCACTGAGCTACACGGGCAACCACCGGGATTCATGCTAGCACATGCGCACCCCATTCTTCCCACGCGTGGCCCCCAAGCTGGTATAGTGCCTCACGGCGTGACTTACGAAAGGTAACGCGCTCAATTTTTGTTAACCAGCCTAGTCCTGAGATCCTTGAGGGTTCATTGACGTGACTTCATCGACCTATACCGGACCGGCGGTTTTCGGATACGAAACCGACAAACCCCGGCGCGTTGCATCGATTTCCGTCCACACGTCGCCGCTCGCGACGCTTGGTGGCAAAGACGCGGGCGGCATGAACGTGTATGTGCGGGAGCTCACCTGCCACATGGCTGAGCTCGGACTACCAGTCGATGTCTTTACCCGGCGAACCGACCCCGACACCCCCGAAATCCTCGAAATCTGCGACGGCGTGAATCTGATCTCCATCACCGCCGGCCCCCCAGAACCAGTAGATAAAAACCAGCTCTTCGAGCTCCTCCCAGAATTTGCAGAACAGATGGCCCTCTATTCACTCCGAACCGGAGTGCGGTATGACGTCGTTCATGCCCACTACTGGCTGTCGGGATGGGCCGCGCATCTGCTCAAGCGCTATTGGAATACACCCTTCTCTCTGATGTTCCATACGACCGCGCATATGAAGAACGTCGTCTCGCCGGAAACCGAGCACGAAACCCAGCTTCGCTCACTCATCGAATCGAAGCTGGTCCATCTTGCGGATAGCCTCATTGCCGCCAATCCGGACGAAGCGGCCGATCTCATCTGGCGGGAGCATTGCGATTCGGCCAAGCTCTGCACCATCCCGCCCGGTGTCGATACCGATCTCTTCCGCCCGCTCGACCGCGAAGCCTGCCGCCGGGAGCTGGGAATCGCGTCCAGCGAGCAGATGGTCCTTTTCGTCGGCCGCATCGATCCGATCAAGGGACTCGATACCCTGCTCGATGCGGCCAACTATCTGAAAGCGCATGGATCACCTGCCCGGGTGCATATCGTCGGCGGTGACTTCGGCGTGGACGGCGCCCCGGTCGGCCCCCTGGCAGGACTGGCGGCGGTTGCCGAGGAACGTGGGATTACTGACTCGCTGGTGTTATGGGGGTCGCAACCACAGAACCGTCTACCAGTCTTCTATTCGGCAGCCGATGTTGTCTCGGTACCGAGCCGGTACGAATCATTCGGTCTCGTCGCGGTGGAAGCCATGGCATGCGGAACGCCAGTCGTGGCGTCTCGCGCCGGTGGATTGATCTTTACCGTCGAGGACGGCTATACCGGCTTTCTCACGCCAATTGGAGACGGAACAGCGCACGGACGGCGCATCTTCGAGCTGCTCGAAAACGAAGAGCTGCGCCGCTCGTTTGGACGAGCCGCTCATGTCGCCGCGTCGCGGTTCTCCTGGCCCGCGGTCGCCAACTCGATCCTCCACGTCTACGAGCGGCTTGCCGAAGGCCACCGCGCCAATCTTTGTTGCGAAGACGAGATTTTCGCCGGAGCCGTCTAATACGGAATCCGGGTAATTGCTTGGGGATCGGGTAGACGCCGGCCCTGTGCCGTCGAAGCACCGCCGGCGGCTACATCATGCGTTGTATCCCCAAACGATCACCGGTTCCGTGTCAGAGCGCGGCGACCGCTCGCTCGAAGATGGCCAGGAATTCCTTCGCCTGCTGGCGATCGATGACCAACGGCGGAATGACGCGAATTGCCTGATCATAGGTGCCGCAATTGATGAGCAGCACGTTCTCTTCGAAGCAGTTGGCGATCACCTTGTTGACCGCGGCCGGATTCGGACCGCCATCGGCTTCGACGAACTCGACGGCAAGCATCAGTCCCATGCCACGTACGTCGCCGATGACCGGATAGCGCGCCTGGATCTCACGCAGCCCCTGAAGAATGACGTCACCAATCTCGGCGGCGTTCTCTGGAAGATGTTCGTCGCGCATCACCCGCAGCGTTTCGGCGGCGGCGGCGGTACCGACCGCGTTGGCGCCGTACGTGCCGCCGTGGGCGCCAGGAGGCCATTTGTCCATGGTCTGCTTGTTGGCCACCACCGCGCTGACCGGCAGTCCAGAGGCAATGCCCTTGGCGACCGTCACGATGTCCGGCGTCACATCGAACTGCTCGAACGCCCACATCGTGCCGGTGCGGCCCACGCCGGTCTGAATCTCATCCAGGATCAGCATGATGCCGTGCTCGTCGCAGATGGAGCGAATCTCCTGCAACCAACGGGCCGATGGCACGAGGTACCCACCCTCACCAGCGACGGTCTCGACCAAAATGGCCGCCACATCGTCCGGCATCACCATCGTGTCGAAGAGCGCCTTCAGCTCGCTCAGGTAGTAGTCGTCGGCTTCCGCCGGGGCCGTGCCGAACGGCGCGCGGTAGTAGTAGGGATAGGGCGCGTAATACATGCTTGCCAGCAACGGCTCATAGTGCGCCCGAACCTTGGCTCGAGACGAGGTCACCGACATCGCCGCATGGGTCCGGCCGTGAAATGCCCCGCGCATCGCGATGACCGCCGGCCGGCGCGTCGCGATCTTCGCCAGCTTGAGCGCTCCTTCGATCGCCTCGGCGCCGCTGTTGGCCCAGAAGACCTGATCGAGCGACGACGGCATTGTCGCTGTGAGCTCTGCGGCAGCATCGAGCATCGGCTCATGCAGCAGAATGTTCTGCTGCGCGTGAATGATCTTCGCGGCTTGCTCCTGGATCGCCCGCACGACCCGGGGATGACAATGCCCGGCATTGACCACGGCGATCCCGGACGTGAAATCCATGTACTGCTGACCATTGCGGTCCCAGACATAGATTCCCTCGGCATGGTCGACAAAAACCGGCGTATAGCGGCCAATGACCCGCGGCACCAGGGTCTGTGGATCGAGACGAGTTTCGGCGACCATTTCTCCTCCTGTCACATCGACGCGCCGTACCGACAATCGCTCGTCAACTGCCGGATTGCGTCTTCTTTTCTCGTTCTTTCAGGTCCTTGTAGTATTTCTTGGTCTTCGGCACCGGCTTGGCATCCTCTTCCGCCCGCCGTGCCTGCGCCTGAGCGGCGCCCTGCTCCATTTCTTCCTCAAGACGAACGAAATCGTTGTAGACGCGTACGTTCGTGTTCGATTCGGCTGTCCGCATCAACATCCGAACCAGTTGCAGTTGCGAACCCGCGGATGCGTTCTTCGCGGCCGGAAGGGACGCGCGCTTGATGAAAAGATCGACCGTTGCCAAGGAGGCGGCTTCGGCGTCATTCTCGACGAGCCGCTCCCGGATTTGCTGAAGCCCGTCCAGAACGTTCATTTTTCGCCCTTCGAATATTGGAAATATGAGGGAAACCGCTCGTGCGAAATCGCAGGAATTGTACCACCCAGCTTCCGAAACCCGGACAAATCCATTGAGGTTCCATGCTATCCTTGACGGAGTTGCCAGGGGTGCGGTCACCGCTGAGAGCGCGGCCGTTCGAGGTCGCCAACCCTCCGAACCTGATCCGGGTCATTCCGGCGAAGGGACGGCAACGATCGACTCGGTCGATGGCAGCTGCCATCGGCTTTTTTCGTTTTTCTGGAGCTGCTCGTGACCTCGTTCGACGCCGAACAGTCGATCCCCAAAGCCCTCACAATCGCCGGATCGGACTCCGGCGCCGGTGCGGGAATTCAGGCGGATCTCAAAACGTTTGCCGCGCACGGTGTCTACGGCACCAGCGCAATCACCGCGGTGACCGCGCAGAACACGCGTGAGGTCATCGCGATCGCCGAAGTGCCCGAGGAGGTCGTAGCCGCCCAGATCGACTCAGTGCTCGAAGATATCGGGGCAAATGCCATCAAGACGGGCATGCTGTCCAGCGTCAAGATCGTTGCCACGGTCGCCGAGCGAATCGAAGCCTGGGGTATTCCCACGGTGGTCGATCCAGTGATGGTGTCGAAGAGTGGAAACTATCTGCTCGCACCCGACGCGATCGGCGCAATCAAGCGCGACCTGATCCCGCGATCGCTGATCGTGACTCCCAATCATCATGAAGCTGCCGCGTTGACCGGGGTGGAGATCGAGTCGGACGAAGACGCGCGGGAGGCGGCCCTGCGGCTCGCCGACCTCGGCGCGCGGATCGTGGTGATCAAGGGGGGGCACCGTCCCGGCAGTCCGATCGATCTCGTCTACGACGGAATTGCGTTCACTGAGCTCGACGCCGACCGGGTCGAGACGGAAAACACGCATGGGACCGGTTGCACGTTTTCCGCCGCCATCGCCGCGAACCTCGCGTTAGGACATGGGCCACTCGATTCGATCGAGCGCGCAAAGACCTATCTGACGCAGGCGCTGCGCACGAGCTATCGGGTTGGCGGGGGGCATTCGCCGGTCAATCACTTTCACACGTTCGAGCCTATTAGCTCGTCTCGCTAAACGGAGCGCACAACGATGTCCGGATCCAACGGCACGACATTCGACAACGACAAACTCACGATTGGCGGTGTGACCTTCGAGAGCCGGCTCATGCTCGGAACCGGGAAATACCGGGACTCGGCAGAGATGAACGCAGCCTTCTCGGCGGCCGGGTCTCAGATCATTACCGTTGCCCTGCGGCGAATCGACTTCGACGATCCCAAGAGTCGTTCGGTGCTGGAAGACGTCGACTGGAAGACCTACACCATTCTGCCGAATACCGCGGGGTGCCAAACCGCCGAGGAAGCCGTTCGCATTGCTCGAATGGCCCGTGCCCTGGAGCTTTCTGACTGGGTCAAGGTCGAGGTCATCCCGGATCCGAAATATCTGCTTCCCGATCCCGTCGGCACGTATGAGGCGTGCAAGACGCTGGTCCAGGAGGGATTCACCGTTCTCCCCTACATCGGCGCCGATCCCATTCTCGCGCAACGATTGCAGGAGCTCGGCACGGCCACGGTCATGCCGCTGGGCTCACCGATCGGCTCCGGTCAGGGTCTGATCAATATCGAAGCCATTCGCATCATCATCGAGCAGGCCGAGGTTCCCGTTGTGGTCGATGCCGGTATCGGCGTACCGTCAGACGCCGCCCAGGCTATGGAAGCCGGCGCGGATGCGGTGCTGGTCAACAGTGCGGTTGCGCTCGCGCAAAATCCCGCGCTGATGGGTGCGGCAATGGCGGACGGAGTCGCGGCAGGACGCAAGGCGTATCTGGCCGGCCGGATTCCACGCAAAGCGTACGCTTCTGCCAGCAGTCCGCTCGAAGGAGTCGTCGGCTCGCGCTCATGACCGTGGAAACGCTGCGCGATCGCTTGCGACTCTACCTCGTTGCCGGCGCTCAGGATACGCCAGGAGGATTGCTCGAGACCGTCGAGGCCGCGCTGACCGGTGGCGTGACGGCTGTTCAGCTCCGCGAGAAGTCGGGGAACGACCTCGAGATCCTGACGATGGCGGAGCGGTTGAAGGAGCTCTGTGACGATCATGGAGCAGCGTTCTTCCTGAACGACCGGCTCGATCTCGCGTTGGCCGTCGGGGCATATGGTCTTCACCTCGGGGTCGACGACCTCCCAATGCCCGTGGCGCGCCGGATTGCCGGCCCGGACCTCGCGATCGGATTTTCCCCCGAGACCGATTCTGGGGCGCGATCCGCGAGTCTGGAAGGTGCATCCTATTTGGGAATCGGCCCGATCTATGGCACCGCCTCTAAAGACGATGCGGGCCCCCCCATTGGACTCGGCATTCTGCGTCGCCGGGCCGCCATTTCCGGTTTGCCGGTGATCGGAATTGGGGGCATCACAGCTCAGAATGCGGGGCAGGTTATCTCGGCCGGGGCGGTTGGTGTTGCCGTGATGAGCGCAATTCTGAAGGCTCAGGATCCACGAGGCGCGGCCGAAGCACTGAGAGAAGCAGTCGATGGAGCGCGTTGATTGTCCCGTGCTGATGTGGGTTACCGATCAGGCTCGCTCCGACAGCCCGCTTCCCGAGCTGGCAATCGAAGCCGCCGGATCTGGTCTCGACCTGATCCAGGTGCGAGAGAAGCATCTTTCGCAGCTTCCTCTCGAGCTGCTAGTCCGAGCGGTGCGTCAACTCTCCGATCCCTCCACCCAGGTGGTCGTGAACTCGAATCTAGCGGTCGCTCGTAAACTGGGCGTTGGGGTTCATCTGCCCGAACAGGGACCGACGATCGAAGAGGCTCGTATGGTGTTGGGAGCGGATGCGCCGATCGGCCGTTCGGTCCACTCCCCCGAATCCGCGCAGGGGTCCACCGGGGCAACCTATCTGGTTGCGGGTCATCTGTTCGAAACTGGATCGAAAGATGGTCTGCCACCAATTGGAATCGACCGCTTCGCAGAGATCGTGCGGGTCGCACCGGCGCCGGTTCTGGCAATCGGTGGTGTCACCCCGGACCGTCTCGCTCCGCTGCTGGCTGTGGGTGCCGCCGGAGTCGCGGTCATGTCACCGTTCACGCAAAAGGCGACAATTGCCGAACGAGTAGCGGATTACCGCAAAGTCCTGGAGAGCCCAATGCCCGAATCTTCGACCGCAACGATCACGGCGACGATCAACGGAAAACCGACCGAGTTACCGGCCGGAACGACGATTTCGACGTTTCTCGCCGGGCGCGAGCTCCACGAACGCCTCGTCGTGGTCGAGCGCAACGGAGAGATCGTCAACCGCAGCGCCTTTTCCGAAGTCGTTGTCGAAGAGGGAGACCTGCTCGAGATCGTCCACTTCGTCGGTGGCGGTGCCTGATTCGCCTGGAATCCAGTGGCATCGTTTCATATCGACGGTGAACTCATCGCGAAATTTCACACCTTCGGCAACGAGTCGCTGTTTCATGACTTCCGGGTGCCCGAAAGCCCATCCGCCGCTCAGGAATCCTTCACGGTTGACGACCCGGTGAAACGGCAGATCCAGCCCCTCCGGCGGACTTGCCACGGCCCATCCGACTTGCCGCGCCCCGCGAGGATCGCCCAGCGCACGCGCGATGTCGCCATAGGTGGTGACACGCCCCCGGGGGATCTGCGCAACGATGGCGAACACCTGCTCCGCAAAGCGGCCGGGTTCCGTAAAAGACCCGTTGGATCCCGTCATGACCTCACCTGTTCGACGCAATTCTACCGATGAAACCGATTTCTGTACCGGCGACGCTATACTCTGCGGTGCGACGATTGCAGCGCCGCCCAGACATTCTGACTGACGATCACCACCCAAAGGTTCGAATTCGATGCGATCACTCTTGAAGAAGGTCTTCGGAACCACTCAAGACAAAAATATCAGCAAGCTCACGCCAATAATCGAAAAAATCAACGCACTCGAACCTCAGATGCAGGATGCGTCTGACGATGAGCTGCATCAATTTCGCCTGGTCTATTCCTCGCGCTATCAGGCGGGTGACGAGCTCGACGATCTGCTGCCGGAGGTCTTTGCGTCCGTGCGCGAGGCCGCGCGTCGTGCGCTGGGCCAACGCCACTTCGACGTGCAGTTGATGGGCGGAATCGTTCTTCACGAGGGCAAGATCGCCGAGATGCGCACCGGCGAGGGCAAGACGTTGACCGCCACCAGCGCGGTCGCGCTCAATGCGCTGACCTTGGAAGGCGTGCATCTCATCACCGTCAACGACTACCTCGCCCGTCGTGATACGCAGTGGATGGGACGCGTCTACGACCGTCTGGGGCTCTCGATCGGTTGTATTCAACACGACCAGGCATTTGTGTACGATTCGACTTGGGAATCGCCCGATCCTCGACTCGAATTCCTTCGTCCAGTCGAACGCCGCGAAGCCTATGCCGCCGATATCACCTATGGCACGAACAACGAGTTCGGATTCGACTATCTACGTGACAACATGGTCGTCTCGGCGCAGCAGCAGGTCCAGCGCGGACTGAACTTCGCGATCGTCGACGAGGTCGACAATATTCTGATCGACGAAGCGCGCACGCCGCTGATCATCTCCGGGCAGGCCGAACGAGCAACGGATAAGTACTACCAGTTCGCCCAGATCGTGCGGCAGCTACAGAAGGATCGACACTATGAGGTCGATCTCAAGCACAAAACCGCATCGCTGACCGAGGCGGGGGTCGATCGAGTCGAGCAGCTGGCCGGCATTCCGGACGGCGAGAGCATCTACGACGATCGGTACATCGATCTCACCCACTACCTCGAACAGGCGCTCAAGGCCGAAGCAATCTTCCATCGCGATCACGACTACATCGTGCGGGATGGAGAGGTCATCATCGTCGACGAATTCACCGGCCGCATGATGGAGGGCCGGCGCTACAGCGAAGGGCTCCACCAGGCGATCGAGGCCAAGGAAGGCGTGCGTGTCCAACGTCAGAATGTGACGATGGCCACGATCACGTTCCAGAACTATTTCCGCATGTACAACAAACTTGCGGGAATGACCGGGACGGCGGAAACGGAGGAGGAAGAGTTCCTTCGCATCTACAACCTCCCGGTCGTCGTCATTCCAACCAACCGCCCCATGATCCGAGATGACTTCGCCGACCTCGTCTACAACACGGAAACCGCCAAGTTCAACGCGGTCATCGACGAAATTGAAGAGATGCGCGAGGTTGGACGTCCTGTCCTGGTCGGCACGGTATCCGTCGAAGCATCCGAACGCCTGAGCCTGATGCTCACCCAGCGGGGAATCCCGCACGATGTGCTCAATGCGAAGCAACATGAGCGTGAAGCCTCGATCGTTGCCGGCGCAGGACAACCCGGCATGGTCACGATCGCGACCAATATGGCCGGTCGCGGTACCGACATCCATCTCGGTCCGGGCGTTCAGGAAGCCGGAGGTCTGCACATCATCGGTACAGAGCGCCACGAAGCCCGTCGTATCGACAACCAGCTTCGCGGCCGTGCGGGCCGGCAGGGCGACCCTGGATCGACCCGTTTCTACCTCTCGCTCGATGACGAGCTCATGCGGCGGGTCGGCGGCGGCACCGTCGAGGCCCTGATGACGCGGCTGATCATGGGCAAGCTCGGAAATGGACGACGAATGCTGGATCGAGCACGGCATCATCTCGAAGTCGATCGAAAGCGCGCAGACCAAGGTCGAAGGGTACAACTCAGACATCCGCCGCCACGTCGTTCAGTACGACGATGTCATGAATCGCCACCGTGAGGTCATCTATGCCGACCGTAGCCGAATTGTTTCCGGTGACGACATGTCGGACAAAATGGATGAGCTGGTCACCGAAGAGATCGAATCGATCGTCGAGCGGCATGCCGACGAACGCAACGGCAGCATCGACTATGAGGCGATCGTCCGCGACTACAACAATCTCTTCCCGCTGGAAGAGGAGAACGGTGCGTCGCCCCGGATGAGATCGAAGGCCTGAGCCAGACGATATCACCGACCTGCTCCAGGACGATGCTGATGCACGAGGCGTATCAGGAAGTCGAAGACCGCTTCGGTCCAGAGGCGATGCGCCAGGTGAACGTCATGTGCTGTTGGAGTGTGATCAACGTCTATGGGTCGAACACCTGACGATGGACGAGCTGCGAAGGCGTCGGTCTGCAGGCGTACGGCCAGCGCGACCCGCTGGTCGTGTACAAGACCGAGGGGTACCGGATGTTCGGTCAGCTTACCGACCACATCCGGCACGATGCCGTCCATACGATCTTCCGCGTGAAGCCCGCCATCGCCGAGCAGCCCGTCCAGACTCGCATCACCGAAGAGGCCACCTCGGTCAACCGAGTCGACGCGGAAGCACGGCCACAACAAGCAACCAGGAAGAAAGTCGGCGCGAATGCCCCATGCCCGTGCGGCAGTGGCAAGAAGTACAAGCATTGCCACGGGCGCGTGCGGACTCGCGCCGCGTAGCGACGTCGAAGAAAGTCCACTTGGTCTTCTGGGCGGCGCCGCCGTTATGCCACGCCCGTCATCTCCTGAATCGCCGGACCGACCCAGGGTTTACTACTAAGAGAACATATGTACTACTGTGATGGCAAGCGGCACACCGGCGGATGGTGCGGGCCTGGGCAGCGCATCACCACATCCGTCGTATCGCCAGCCTACGGATCGCTGGCCAGGTCAGCGGACGGCTCGCCAGTCGTGCTCGCTCCTGCCCCCTGCCCGGCAGACCAGGGTCCCGGCGTCCGATGAGGAGCTGGGAGTTGGGATCTGGGAGTTAGGAACGAACGTTTATTCCGAACTCCCAGATCCTAACTCCCAACTCCTCCGTCGGCGTGTTTCGAGGTCGATCCCACCGGTGCAACCCAGGCGTCGTTCGTAAAAAAAACGAACGCGTCCCCGTTTTCCAGCTCCCCGTCTCTCCACCGTCTTCCCCGTACGTACCAACCCGAAAGCCCTCCCCTCTCCCAGAATTGGGAGAGGGGCCGGGGGTGAGGGCGAAACGCTCCCCAACTCCACGCCCTCCCCACCCCCACTAACCCGGGTGCTCCCCTGCAATCAGCGTGCGCAAAAGCCCCCTTCTCCTGGAATCAGGAGAAGGAAGGGGCTGGGGGATGGATGAGGGCCGTTCGGAAAATCTCGTCCGTCTGTGTTGAACGCTGAGAATGCATCCGCCTACACACGCGGTCGAAAACCCCGTGCTCGCTACCCAGAGCCTGGGACTCGGGGCCTTTTCCGAAGCACGCCTCGGCTCCCAACCCGAACCTACGACTTCTTGGTGGCACTGCTCATGACAACGATGAGACCACTGCCGGCCGCTTTGGCAACCGATCGAGCTTGACGCCGGCGCTTTTCATCCATGAATACGGCATAGATGACGGCAACGGCGGCGGTGGCCCATCCGAGCGCCGCCAGCATCTCTGCGGTCGAATCCTTGCCTTTACTGGCCGCGGCGGCAACTCGATCCTTTTCGTGCTCTGCAGCGGCTTCAGCACGGTCCCGGCCTTCGTGGACGGATGCCTCGACTTTGGTCCGCGCGTCCCCACCGGTCGCCTTGATGCGATCGGTAACTCCGTGGGAGCTGGCGTCCTCGAGCTTCGATTTGGCCGCATCCTGCGCGGACGAAAGTTGCCCCTTGAGTGCATCGACATCGATCTTCTTTTCGATGTCGGCTCCATACCCCTTGACCAGCGAGTCGAGCGACTTCGCCAGCGCGGTGAGATGCTCCAACGCATCGACTGCGGCGCCGCGAGCCTCCTGGACACGCGGCTCATCACCCAACTTCCGGGGATCGAGGTCACGCTCCTTGATCAGATTTGCTTCCCGCTCGAGATCCGCAAGAAGCGCTTCGAGCACTGGCTTCCCTTTCTCCAGCGCGGCTCTCAGCTTGCTTTCGTATTCATTGCTCATCGCGAGCTCCCTTTCAATTCATCGTCGGCAGGTGTCGCCTGTGGACTGAGAAATTCCCAACTTTCAGCTTCTTTTAAACCTACCAAGTTCAGGAACGGTTGTCATGGACCGCGCACGTCGCGGACGTCCTTGCGCACGGCACGATCGTCCAATCGATCTGCTCCGCCTACAATTCGTTGCGGCATCGATCGATGCCGCAACGAATTGTTTTCCTGAATCGAGCCGCGTTCAGTTCCATCATTGCGCCATGAGTCAAAATCCGCTTGCAGAACACAATCGATACGATGTCATCGTGATCGGCGCGGGACACGCCGGGTGCGAGGCTGGATTGGCCGCAGCCCGAGCCGGATGCCGAACGCTCGTCATCACGCCGAATCTCGACCGTATCGGCTACATGCCGTGCAATCCGTCGATCGGCGGACCGGGAAAGTCCCAGATCGTTGCCGAGGTCGACGCCATGGGTGGCGAGATGGCACGGGCGGCCGATCGCACATCGCTCCACGTTCGCATGCTCAACACCAGCAAAGGCCCAGCCGTCCAGGCCAAGCGATCGCAACAGGACAAGGGCCTCTATGCCCTTGCCATGAAGGAAGCGCTGGAGCGACAGCCAGGTCTGGAAATCCTGCAGGACGAAGCGTTGGGTCTGATCGCCGGTTCCAACGACCAGGTTGCCGGCATAGCCTGTCGAGCGGCCGGCCACCTCTTAGCCGGCGCGGTGGTCATCACGGCCGGCACCTTCTTGCGGGCCGCATTGATCTCTGGAGAGACGCGCACCGCGGGAGCACGGGCGGGCGACCGGGCCGATGCGGCCCTGGGACATGGTCTGCAGGATCTCGGATTTCAACTGCGGAGACTGAAAACGGGAACCCCACCCAGGATCGACGGGAGGACGATCGATCCTGGCGAATGCGAAATTCAAGATGGAAGTGACAATGCCATCTGGCTAAGTCACGACGGGGAATCCGGCCGACTGGAACCGCTCACATTGCCACCGCTTCCGATCCATGTGCGCACCGATGCCGGATGGCGTTCCCAACTCGCCTGCCTCAAGACAGCGACCAATCTCGGGACCCACGAGATCATTCGCGCCAACCTCCACCGGGCGCCGATGTTCAACGGATCGATCGATGGGATTGGCCCGCGCTACTGCCCGTCGATCGAAGACAAGGTCGCTCGATTCGTCGACAAAGACTCCCATCCGATCTTTCTCGAACCAGAAGGATGGCGGACCACGGAATACTACGTACAGGGCATGAGCACGAGCTTGCCACCAGAGGTCCAGGAGGCGGCAATTCGCACTGTTCCCGGTCTACGCGACGCACGCCTAACCCGTTTTGGCTATGCCGTCGAGTACGATGCGATCGATCCAATCGAGTTGTCGACGACGCTCGAATCGAGGCGGATCAATGGGCTCTTTCTGGCAGGCCAGATCAACGGAACGTCCGGCTATGAGGAAGCGGCCGGGCAAGGCATCCTTGCTGGATTGAATGCCGCCGCACATGCCCACGGACGGCAGCAGGTCGTCCTGAGCCGCAGCGAGGCATACATCGGCGTTATGGTCGACGACCTCGCCTCCCGGCCGTTCGACGAACCCTATCGCATGCTCACGTCGCGGTGTGAGTATCGCCTGCTCCTGCGCCCCGATACCGCGCGAGATCGGCTTGCTGGGATCGCCTATGAGCATGGCCTGCTGAGCTCGGAGCAGTGGGCAGATGCAAATCGAGAACGCACGGAGCTTGCACATCTGATCGAGTCGCTGGAGGCGATTTCCTTCCTGCCCCGACCCGATCACGCGTCTGCACTCCAATCGCAGGGATTGCAGCCGGTGAGCAAGCCGATGAGCGGCGCCGACCTGCTCAGGCGGCCGGAGACGACCCTTGGCGGCGTGCTGCGCGCGGCAGCGTTGATTGGCGCAACCGTCCCGCGGACAGCTTCAGTCAGTGCGGAGCGCGTTGAATCGGAGGTTCGATACGGCGCCTTCCTGCAACGCGAATCACGCGAAGTCGCACGGCATGCAGCATTGCACGACCGACGACTACCTGAATTGCTCGAGTATCAGGGCATTCCGGGCCTGCGTATCGAAGCCTCGAACAAGCTCACGCTCCATCGCCCCAGAACGATCGGAGAAGCAGGACGGCTGGCCGGGGTCACGCCGTCGGATATCGGGGCGTTGCTCATCTACCTCAATCGTACCGAACGTGAACCGGTCCAGGTATGAAAATTCTGGTTCTCTCCGACGTTCACGCGAATCTCCCCGCCTTCGAAGCGGTGCTCCGCCGGGCTCCAGCTCATGATGTGGTGTGGAGCCTCGGCGACATCGTCGGATACGGTGCGTCGCCCAACGAATGCCTCGACCTTCTGGCCGAGACGGGGGCCACGCCCGCCCTGGTGGGCAATCACGATCTGGCCGCCGTTGGCTTGCTCCCGATCGCCTGGTTCAATGTCTACGCTGCCACAGCCGCCGGATGGACGATGCTCCAGCTTACGGATGAACACCGCTTCCGGATCCGGTCGAGCTTCACATCGGAGGAAACTGGACAGTATCTCCTGGTCCACGGCAGCCCGCGCGATCCGGCCCGGGACTATATTCAGACGTTGGACGATGCCATGGCCGGACTGGAGATGATCTCCAACCGACATTTGCTCTGCGGGCACACGCATGTCCCCATGTTCGCCGAACTCGTTCCAGGCGAACCGCCGCGCCTGCTCCCGATCGAACCGGGTGTCCCCTATCCGCTGGCGGGCCGCCGCACCGTGCTCAATCCTGGCAGTGTCGGTCAGCCGCGAGACCGCGACCCGCGGGCAGCGGCCATGCTGCTCGACACTGACGCTGAAACGGTCACGTGGATCAGAACGCCGTATGATGTCGAACGGGCGCAGAATCAGATCCTTGCCGCCGGGCTGCCAAAAGAGCTTGCATCGCGTCTATCGCATGGTCGTTGATGGCGCTTGCGGGTTTCTCCGGCAACCCCCATACTTCAGCGCCGTTTGACGTGGGCAGTGGTGCTTCGAGGGAGGGCAAGAGCTTCTTAGCATGCCAATGCACTATCACCGGATCATCATTCCGGTTTCTGGCGGTCCAGAGGACGATCGAGCTATCGACCTGGTTGGCGAGCTGGCGCAGCGACATCCCACCAATATCACCCTTGTCTACGTTGTCGAGGTTCCCCAGGCGATGCCCCTCGATGCCGAGCTCCCTGACAAAGTGGAACGCGGCGAAGCGGCCCTGGAACAGGCCGAACGGCTTACCAAGCACCGATTGCCCACCTCAACCGACCTCATCTCGACCGATCTCCTTCAAGCGCGCTCGGCCGGAGCGGCCATCGTCGACGAAGCTATCGAGCAAAATGCGGACGTGATTCTTATGGCAACCGCGATCACCATCAAGTACGGCAAGCAAGTGACTGGCGAAGCAGCAGCGTACGTCATGCGCAACGCGCCGTGCGATGTCATCCTCGTTCGTGTGGCGAGCGATCTGCAGTTGCAGGAGGCATAAGCTCGTGAAGGTCGTAATCATGGGATGTGGTCGCGTAGGAGCGCGTGTTGCCGCCGTTCTCGATCACAACGGCCATGAGGTGACGGTCATCGACATCAACTCGCGGGCGTTTCGGCGACTGCCGGATGAATTTCATGGACGCACGCTTATCGGCACAGGAATCGACGAGGATGTCCTCAAGCGCGCCGGCATCACGGATGCGGCCGCGTTCATCGCGGTGACGAACGGGGATAACCGGAACATCATGGCTGCCCAAGTCGCTCGGAACATCTTTGCGGTTCCCGAGGTGATTTGCCGTATCTACGATCCGGTTCGCGAGGACACCTACCGTCGCCTGGGGCTGACGACCGTTTGCCCGACAACGGTCATCTCCGCTCAGATCCTCGACCATGTCATGTCCGCGTCGACCCTGGGCGCCTAGCCACCGGAGTCTGAATATGTACATCATCATCGTGGGTGGCGGGAAAGTCGGCTTTTACCTCACCAAGACGCTCCTTTCCGAGGGACACGAGGTCTTGCTGATCGAGAAGGACCCGGACAAGACTGATTTGTTCATCGAGCAGTTTGGCGCGGTGGTTGTCGCCGGCGATGGCGCCGAGGCAGCGGTGTTGGCCTCGGCGGGAGCCGCACGCGCTGATGTCGTCATTGCCGTCACGGGTGAAGATGAGGACAATCTCGTCATCTGCCAGGTAGCGAAGAACAAGTTTCATGTCGGACGAACCATCGCCCGCGTCAATAACCCCAAGAACGAGTATCTCTTCCGAATGCTCGGTGTCGATATCACCGTCAGCCAGACCGACTACATCCTGAACCTCATCGAGCAAGCGATCCCCGATCAACCCTTCATTCACCTGGTGAACCTGATCCACGAGGATATGGCGATCGTCGATGCCAAGGTGGTCTCGGGTTCACCTATCGCCGGTCGGACCATCGGCGGGCTTCCGGTGCCCGAGAACTGCATCATTGCCGCGTTGATTCGGGCCGGAGAGTTGATTATTCCGTCGGCCACGACCACGATCGAGGAGGGTGACGACATCATCGCTATCGCCCACCGATCGATCGAGGAAGATCTGCGCAAGCTCCTGATGAAGAATTATCGCGCGTAGGGCCGAAATTCCGGGGGCTGATACGGAATCCTGACGACGGTCTGGGGATACACCGCAGGTGACCTCCACCGGCCCAGGGACATGGGACACGGAGTCGATATCCCTGGGTCATCATTTTGATTTCGTACGACGTGCTACGGGTAGATGCCGCGGAGGCGGGTGAACTCGGCTACCCGGTCGACCGCCACGCACATCGCTCCGGTACGCAGGTCGACCCCACGCCCGACCGATTCGTCGTAGACCCGCGCGAACGAGCTTGTCATGATCTTCTGAAGACGCGAGTTGACCTCTTCCAGCGTCCAAGGGAACCACTGCATTCCCTGTACCCACTCGAAGTACGAAACCGTGACCCCGCCAGCATTGGCCAGAATATCCGGCACGACGACGATTCCCCGATCTCCGAGAATCACGTCGGCGTCGGGCGTGGTCGGGCCGTTCGCGCCCTCGACAATCATGCGCGCCCGAATTCGTGGCGCGTTTTCCTCGGTGATCTGATTTTCGATCGCGCAGGGAATCAAGATCTCGCAGTCGAGCTCGAGCAGATCCTCGTTCGAAATCGGTTCGGCGCCGTCGAACCCAACCACGCTCCGGGTCGCCGCATGGTGGGCAGCCACGGCCGCCACATCCAATCCATGTGGGTTGTAGATCCCACCCTGCAAGTCGCTGACCCCGACAATCTTCGCGCCCAGCTCTGCAGCGATGAGGGCTGCACTCGAGCCCACGTTGCCAAAGCCCTGAACTACGACCCTGGCGCCGTCGAAGGAGAATCCGGCCTTCTTGGCAGCTTCCACGGCGACGTAAACGCAGCCACGCCCGGTCGCCTCGTTGCGGCCCGGGGAGCCACCAAGACTCAGGGGCTTGCCGGTTACGACGCTCGGCACGGAATAGCCGACGTTCATGGAATACGTATCCATGATCCACGCCATGATCTGGGGATTGGTGTTTACATCGGGCGCGGGAATGTCCTGGTTCGCTCCAAGCAGGATCTGAATCTCGGTGGTGTAACGCCGCGTCAGATTCTGCAGCTCGTTTTGCGAAAGCAGCTTGGGATTGACCTGAACGCCGCCTTTGGCTCCGCCGTACGGCAATCCCATCACGGCACACTTCCAGGTCATCCACATGGCGAGCGCCTTCACCTCGGAAAGGGTCACCATTGGGTGATATCGAATTCCGCCTTTGCTCGGTCCCGGTCCGGTATTGTGCTGGACGCGATGACCGGTCAGGACCTGGACCGACCCGTCGTCCATCTCGACCGGGAAGTTGACCGTGAGCTCACGCTGGCAATGCGACAGAATCTTCCGCATGCCATCTTCGAGACGAAGGATGTCCGCCGCAATATCGAATTGCCGAACGGCGGAAGAGTAGAGATCGATTTCCTGCACGTTCGCCGGTGAAGCGTGCTTCTCTTCCATCTGCAACATGGACGTGAGACCCCTTTGTATCGTAGTCGGATGCCAGACAGCAGCGCAATCGCTCAGCCGGACAGGGGACTATTCGGATAGCAATTCTTCAAGTATCGCCCGCACGGTATCCGGGCGTCCGCGCCCGCCGGTCGCCCGGATGGTATCTCCCATCAGGCGTCCAATGGCGGCTTTCTTGCCTCCCTTGTAATCGGCCACCGCGGCGGGATTGGCAGTCAGCGTTTCCAGGGCAGCTGCTCGGATCACATCGGAGTCACCAACCGCGAGCAGATTCAGCCGCTCTGCCACGGCGCGTGCGTTCTCGCCCGGCTCGATGCCGGCCAGGAGGGATTTGGCGCCGCTCCCCGTCAGATCGCCAGCTTCGACCAGCTCGACGATTTGATTCAGTTGCTGCGCTTCGATCGGGAACGCGTCAAATGGGAGTCCCCGTTCTCGTTGCAAACCGAAGACATCGTTGAGCAGCCAATTCGAAATCTGCCGAGCGCGGTCGGTCGTCGAGCCGACGGCTACTTCGAAGTAGTCGGCAGTCTCCCGCTCCAGCGTAAGGAGCTCGGCATCGGACGCACCCAGACCGAACGATTCGATAAAACGGGCCTTGCGCGCCGCGGGAAGCTCGGGCAGCGCCGCCTGCACCGAATCGACGAAGCTCGCCTCGATTGTCAACGGCGGTAGATCCGGTTCGGGGAAGTATCGATAGTCGTGCGCGGATTCCTTGGTACGCTGGCTGACCGTGACGCCGCGGGCGTCGACCCAACCGCGCGTCTCCTGAGGGATCGATTCACCCGCGGCCAGCAGTTTCCGTTGCCGCTCTTCCTCGTAGATCAATGCCCGCTCGACCGCGCGGAACGAATTCATGTTCTTGATCTCGACCTTCTCGCCGACAATCGAGCCATCGGCGGTCCGCGTCGAAATATTGGCATCGCATCGAAAGGCGCCTTCTTCCATGTTCCCCGTAGAGGCGCCGATATAGCGCAGAATCTGGCGCAGGGCGATGAGGTAATCGCGCGCTTCGACTGGGCTGGTTAGGTCCGGCTCCCCGACGATCTCCATGAGCGGCACACCGGATCGGTTCAGGTCGACCAGCGATACGCTGGCGCCGCCCTCATCACGGTGCAGGAGACGACCAGTGTCTTCCTCGATATGGACGCGGGTGATCCCGGCGGTCTTCTCGACGCCCTCGGACGTGAAGGTGAGCTGCCCGTCGACGCAGAGGGGCAAATCGTATTGGGAAACCTGGTACCCCTTCGGCAGATCCGGATAGAAGTAGTTTTTTCGGTCGAGCTTGCAATAGGGTGGAATGGTGCAGCCGAGCGCAAGACCGGTTCGGATAACCGATTCGATGGCCGACCGGTTGATCACCGGCAGTGCACCAGGCAGTCCCATGCAGACCTGGCAGACATGGGTGTTCGGCGGAGCCGACGCATACTCGGCCGAGCAACTGCAGAACATCTTGCTCTGGGTCAGCACCTGCGCGTGGACCTCGAGTCCAATGACGGTTCGAAATTCGAGCTCGGTTGCCGCGAGAGTCAAGAGAAATATCCCACCTGCGAATGTCCGCCTATCTGGCTAAAAACGGCAGCAATCTTAGCACGGCGGAGCATCCAGAACGTGGTCAAATAGCCCGGAAGCGGCATCTCCCTATGGTAGAATCTGCGACGTCTATCACCATGCGTCTGCATGGTTTGTGCCTGCCACGAACGTCGTGAGAATTGGGCATTCAGGCGAATTTTCCCGAGATTGTTCGGGAAATCGACCGAGAGAAACCGAGGCGGAATCGAGCGGATGGCAACCCGAGCTGAAACCAAGATGGTCACGGGGAAGATCAACGGTCAAGACGTGACCGTTCCCGCCGGGACCACGATCCTCGAAGCCGCGCGCATGGCGAATATCGAGGTCCCCAACCTCTGCTACCAGCCATTGATGCGCCCCTGGGGGTCTTGCCGTATCTGTACCGTCGAGATCCTCGGCAAGCGCGGCGGCCTCATCGAATCGTGCGCGACGCCGCTCGGCGAAGGGATGGAAGTGCTCACCCATTCCGAGCCGGTCGAGGACGCACGCCAGTTCGTCCTGCAGATGTATCTCATCGATCACGCGCTCGACTGCCCAACGTGTGACAAATCGGGCGAGTGCTATCTGCAAGACAACACCTACCTCAGCAACGTCAACACGAACCCATATCGGCGTCCCAAATTCGCGCAGCCGTACACGCATTTCAGTGAAACGATCGACTACAAGTTCGATCGCTGCATTATGTGCAACCGCTGTACCCGCGTCTGCGATGAGGTGATCGGTGTCACGGCGATCGAGTCGACCCACCGGAGTATCGAAGCGGCGATCAGCCCGGCGTTCGGTCTGGAGCTCGAAGACACGCTGTGCACCAACTGCGGTATGTGCATCGCCGTCTGCCCGGTCGGGGCGCTCACCGACCGGCATTTCGCCCACCATCCATGGGATCTCGACAGTACCGAGACGATCTGCGGATTCTGCGATTACGGCTGCACGATCAACGTAGAGTCGAACAAGGGAGTCGTTCGCCGCGCCACCAATCTCTGGGAGCGCGGAACCAATCACGGCTACGTCTGCGAAAAGGGCAAATGGGGTCATGAGATCCAGCAGGCGCCCGACCGGCTGCGTTATCCACGTGTCAATCAACCGGGATCCTCCGGATATGAAGTGACGTGGGACGACGCGCTCGATTCCATCGCCGCGACACTGCAGAACTACAAGGGTTCTGAGTTTGCGGCGCTCATCTCGCCGGACGATACGAATGAGGACGCATACCTCGCCCAGAAGTTCACCCGTGCCGTCATGGGATCGAACAACGTCGATCGGCTGCTGACCACATCGCAGGTTGCAGTGGAGCGATCGGTCCGCGCCTCGTTAGGCCGAGACGTTGGCAGCACAAACAACATGCAGGAAATGTTCACCGATGTCCACGCCGCCATGGTCGTCGGCCCGGATATCGGCAAGACGGCTCCGGTTGCCTCGTACTGGCTCTACCACTCCATCATCTATCGTGAAAGCAAGATCGTCGTCATCTCGCAGGACGAGTATCCGCTCTGCTGGCGCGCGCAGCTCTGGCTCAAACCAAATGAAGGCTCGACCGGCACGCTCCTGAAAGGCATCGCGCGGCAGATCATCGATCTCAAGCTGCATGCTGAGGGCATCGGCAAGAAAGATCTCGAGCGCCTGACGGCTTCGCTGGCGGACTACGATCTCGACAAGGTTGCCCGCTCAACGGGTGTTGCCGGCGACAAGATCCAGGCCGCGGCAGTCCTCTACGCCACTGGAGGGGTCGGGCTCGACAGGAAAGTCGAAGACGAGTATCCATCTTCGGTGATCTTCAATACCGCCGCGCACATCGGCTCGCCGGTCACCAGCGGTACGGACGACAACGCCGCCGAGATTACCGAGCTCTGCAACGATCTGGCGTTGCTGACCAGCAACTTCGGACGGGCCGGCGGAGGAGTCACCACTCCGCGTGGCGCCGCGAACTATCAGGGCACGACGGACATGGGTGTTCATCCCGCATTCCTGCCCGGTGGCCGCGCCGTCCTGGACGACACAAGCCGCGCGGAGATCGAAGCCGCTTGGGGTGTCGAGCTCCCGACAACACAGGGCTACGCCATCGACGAGATTGCCGGCGCCATCGAGGTCGGAGAGATCAAGGCGCTCTATCTGGAAAGCACGCTCGCCAAGCAGGCGGAGAACAGCCCAGAGTTGCTGACCGCGCTCTCCAAGCTCGAGTTTCTGATTTATGCCGGCGCGTTCGAGTCGCCGATTGCCGAGATCGCGGATGTCGTACTTCCGCGCGCGCTTTCGCTCGAAGTGGACGGCACCTTTACGAGCTTCGATCGAACGGTGCAGCGGGTGCGTTCGACGGTTCCGGCAGCTGGCGAGGCACGTCCGACCGGGGCGATCTTCGCGGGCATCGCCAGCCGCATGGGCTCCAACATGAGCTATTTGCCGGTTTCCGCTGTGCTGGATGAAGTCGGTTCGCTCGTTCCCGAGTATGGTGGCGTGAACTTCGCCCGGCTGGAACGAGACGGACTGAACGTTCCGGTCAGCAATTTTGCCGATCCAGGCGCCTCGATCCTCGTACCGGGTCCTGATGGATTGGCCTCACTCTCACCCGCGTTCGTCTCCATGGCGGCGGACTAAGCCAGCAGGAGGGCGCAATGTTCGAAGAAGTCAAAGGGTTTGGAGTCACCCTGAAGCGCTCCGTCATGCCAAAACTGACGATCCAATATCCTGATGAAAAGCGGGATATGGCCCCACGTTTCCGTGGAGTTCCGGCGCTCAGATCCGACCCGGACACCGGGGAGGCGTTGTGTGTTGCCTGTGGGCTCTGCGCCCGCATCTGCCCGACGTCCTGCCTCGAAATGAATGTGATTCCGTCCGAGGAAGGCGATCGCGAGCTGGGCGAGTTCATCCTTCGCTCCGGCCGCTGTATGTTCTGCGGCCTCTGTGCCCAAGTCTGCCCGGTCGATGCCATCACCATGAGCAAGGAATACGAGCTCTCCGTGCAGGATCGGGACGGTCTCGTTTATACGAAGACCGAGCTGGCAACGATCGGCGGCCAGATTCCAAGCTGGTGGGACGAAGTCATCGAGCCCCCGGTGAACGCTGCCGCGAAATAAGCTGATCCGAACCGAGGTGTTGCGACGGCGGAGCTCTGGGCTCCGCCGTTTGTTTTGGAGGTGAACGACGCGATGACGAAGAAATATCCGATGTATCTCGCCGGCGAGTGGGTGGAGTCGGACCACCCGCTGGAGATCACGAATCCATACAACGGTGAGGCGATCGGTCAAACCTGGTTGGCGACCGGCGATCAGCTGGAGCAGTCGATTGTCGCGGCCGAGCACGCGTTTGCCCAAACCCGCGTCCAGCCGGTCTACGAGCGGGTCCAGATCCTGGATGCGCTGGCCGAGAAGATGAAACAACATCGGGACGAGATCGCCTCGTTGATCGCGATGGAGGCTGGCAAACCGATTCGCGATGCCGAAGTCGAGGCAGACCGCGGCATCTTCACCGTGCAAGTCGCCTCTGAAGAAGCAAAGCGAATCGAAGGCGATGTCGTTCCACTCGATCTGCTCCCCTCGTCCAAGGGACGTTTCGGCATCGTACGACGGTTTCCGATCGGCCCGATCGCCGGAATCTCACCCTTCAACTTTCCGTTGAATTTGGCGCTGCACAAGGTCGCCCCGGCCATCGCGTCGGGCAATCCGATCGTGCTCAAACCGCCCTCCAGGGATCCGCTCGTCATGCTCCTGATCGCCAGGCTGCTCGACGAGATCGGCATCGTTCCTGGCTCCCTCAGCGTGTTGCCGATGGATCGCGAGGTCGGCAATCGTATGGTTGAAGACGAGCGATTCAAACTCCTCTCCTTCACCGGGTCACCGGATGTCGGCTGGGAGATGAAGCAACGGTCCGGTATGAAGAAGGTCGTCCTCGAGCTCGGCGGGAACGCCGGGGTCATCGTTGACGAGGATGCCGATATTGCCTTCGCTGCCCAGCGCGTTCGCGTCGGTGCGTTCGCCTACGCCGGTCAGGTTTGTATCTCGGTCCAGCGTGTCTTCGTCCACGAGCGGGTCTACGACACGTTCATCGACGCGCTCGTTCAGGAGACGAACCGTATCAAGCTGGGAGATCCACTCGACCGCGATACCGACGTCGGTCCGATGATCGACGACAAGGCCGCCGCCCGAAGTCAACAATGGATCGAGGATGCGGTTGCCCAGGGAGCCAACGTGCTCGTCGGCGGAAAGGCAGAGGGGCGATTTATGCAGCCGACGATCATCGAAAATGCGCCGAAAGACGCGTTCGTTTGCTCGCGCGAGGCATTCGCACCATTGGTGACGGTCTTCAAGGTGCCCACGTTTGGCAAAGCCGTGGAGGCGGTCAACGATTCGGTGTTCGGATTGCAGGCCGGCGTGTTCACCAACAACCTCGAACGCGGACTCTATGCCTACGAGAACATCGAAGCGGGTGGTGTCGTGCTCAACGACATTCCAACCTATCGCATCGACCACATGCCATATGGAGGCGTGAAGTCGTCAGGGTTGAGCCGCGAGGGCATTCGGTATGCGATCGAGGACATGACCGAGATGCGCCTGCTTGTCGTCAACCGGCTCGAAAGCCAGCGGGTCATCGATTGACGGAATTGCAGAGAACCCCGGGGCGCCAGGAGACCGACATCGCCGTCTCGCTTCCCTGGGTTCCGGCTGGATGAGCGGTTCGCGCTTTGCCGCGGACCGTTCATCCAACCGAACCTTCCGCTACAGCAAACCACGCAACGTGGTCAGATTCATCAAATCTTCGGTGACGTCATCGTCCTTGGGTGTTTCGAGGATACCGGCGCGACCCGCCAAACGAGCATCTCGCAGCAGAAACTGAAACGCGTCCGGGCCGATCATCCCTTGCCCAATGTGGGCATGTCGATCGCGATGGGACCCGAAATCCTTCACCGAATCGTTCAAGTGCAGCACGCGCAATCGATCCAGGCCGATGATGTCATCGAACGCCTGCATGGTAGCGGCGTATGTCTCTGCGGTGCGGAGATCGTACCCGGCGGCAAAGACATGACACGTATCGAAGCAGACCGACACGCGAGTCTTATCGTCGACCCCGTCGATGATCTGGGCGATCTCTTCGAAGGTTCGTCCCAGGGTCGTACCCTGCCCAGCCGTCGTTTCAAGGGCCAGCGAGCACGTTCCATCCGGCATTTGCTCGTGAATGATGTTGATCGCCTGCGCGACGCGGGCCACTCCGGCATCCACGCCCGAGCCAACATGTGCGCCCGGATGCGAGACCAGATAGGGAATATCGAGCTGATCGCAACGTTCCAGCTCGTATTCGAGCGCGCCGATCGACTTCTCCCAGGCGGCGTCATCGGGCGAGGCAATGTTGATCAAATACGAATCGTGCGCCACAACCGTCTTGATGGCCGGGCTGGCGGCAACGCCGGCACGAAAACGCTCGATGACCGCAGGGTCGAGCGGTTTGGCGTTCCATTGATTGGCGTTCTTCGTAAAAATCTGGAAAGCCGTCATCTCCAGTTTGGTGGCGCGATCGATCGACTTGTCGACTCCACCACTGGCCGAGACATGAGATCCGAGTTCCAGCACGCTTCTGGGTCCTCTCTTGCAGAATGGGCAATCAATTCGCCTATGCTAGCATTCGCGATTGGGCAAGCCGTTCGCGGCAATGTCGGGTGAGGGCCAGCAGTTGATTTTCGGTTCCAGTGAATCGAGACGGTATCCGGATGCTCCGTCGCAGACGGTCATCATTCCCGCGTACAACGAATCGTTCAGGATCGTGCAATCGCTTCGCGTGGTGCTCTCCTATCTTGGAGAGCAGTGCTATCCGAGCGATGTCCTGTTGGTCGACGATGGGAGCACCGACGATACCGCCGCGAGCGCCCGCACACTGCTCGACGAGTTCCCCATGCTTCGCGTCCATTCCATCCCCCATGGAGGAAAGGCTGCGGCGGTGCTCCACGGCCTGGAACATGCACGCGGCGACCTTATTCTGTTTGCCGATGCGGATCTGGCCACCCCAATCACCTATCTGGAGGAGTTCCGCGCGGTTGCCATGCGAGGCGCCGATGTCGTGATCGGTTCGCGCGAGGGCGAATCTGCGGAGCGGATCGGTGAACCCGCGTTTCGCCATTTTATGGGACGTGTCTTCAACGGTATGGTGCGTGTGCTGCTCCTACCCGGTATTCACGATACGCAGTGTGGCTTCAAGCTCTTCACCGCCGGCGCCCGCGATCAAATCCTTCCCCGGCTGCATCTCTATCGAAACGCGGACGGCGAGATTCAGGATCCGAAGGTCACCGCCTTTGATGTCGAGCTTCTGGTCGTAGCGCGACGGCTCGGCCTCGAAATTGCCGTCGTTCCCGTTACCTGGACGTTTGGCGAGCGCAGCAAGGTCAGCCCGGTCGGCGACACCATTACGAACTTCTCAGACGTCGCCCATGTCAAGTGGAACGATCTCCGAGGGAGATACGACTGAGGCGAGCCCTGAGACCGGCTGAGACTGGGTCGTGCGACGTTCAAATCAACCTCAAACTTGAATGTACGTACATCATGTACGTATACTCCAATCGACGTTTGGCTGGAACGTCGATTGCATCTCCGCAAGTTTGGAGCGCAGCGTGTCTCGCACCCGTGTTCTCATCGTCGACGACCATCCCCTCTTTCGAGCAGGGGTGCGCAATGAACTCGAGCCCCATTCGGATTTGCATGTGATTGGAGAGGCGGCGTCAGCGCAAATTGCTCTCGATCTGGCTGACACCGCGCTCCCCGATCTGGTTCTGATCGATGCACAGCTCCGCTCGGACAACTCCCTCGATCTCACCAGACAGCTCAAACGCCGGCATCCGCAGATGCTGGTCGTGCTCATGGCGCGCATCGAAGACGACGAGCAGCTTTTTCAAGCGATTCGCTCCGGCGCCGCGGCATACATCACCAAGGACATCGACCCGGACGAGCTGGTCCGAGTTCTTCGAAAAGTCGCGCTTGGTGAATACCTCATCAACGAGAGTGTCCTCTCACGCCCCCATGTTGCATCGCGAGTGCTCCACCAATTCCAGGAGCTCTCCGTGTTAGATGAATCCGCCGAGGGCGTTTTCTCTCCATTGACGCGACGCGAAATCGAGATTCTCGATTATGTCGCGCAAGGAAACAGCAACAAGGAAATTGCCTTTCAGTTGGGCATCTCGGACCAAACGGTGAAGAATCACATTACCTCGATCCTGCGCAAACTTGCCGTCAACGACCGCACCCAAGCCGTGATCTTCGCCCTACGCCACGGCTGGATCAAGCTCGACGAACCCGAGCAGCCCGAACCTCGCCTCCGCGCCGTCCGCTAGAACGTCTCAACTCCGCATTCCCAGGTCACGCTTGAAAAGCCGAACGCGATACTCACTATGAACCATGTTTCCGGGGCGTCGCGCCACTTCTCGGTCCGGGCGTTGGCTGGATCGGTCTTCTCCGGCCCCCGGGCTCCGGTCTCCGAACCCCTTTTTCCGACACGCCCCAGTTCCTCATCAGGTAAGATGCGCCCCTCCCGTAATGTCGATTGCGGCGCCCGTTAGGAATTCCGCATCATCGGACGCCAGATAGGCGACGACCCGCGCCACGTCTTCCGGAACCTGCATCCGGCCCAGCGGCGTCTTGCTGATGTATTCGGCGGTGACATTCTCGACCGACATTCCCCTAGCCTCGGCTTCCCAGATGAGCTCACGCTCCTGCATCGACGTCGCCACGTATCCGGGACAGACGCAATTGACCCGTATCCCGTACGGTCCAACCTCGACGGCACATGACTTCGTGAAGCCAATACACGCCCATTTCGACGCCGCATAGTGCGCCAGAAGGGGAACTCCCTTTTTCCCAGCCATCGACGCGGTGTTGACGATAGCACCGCGTTTCCGCTCCATCATGCCGGGCAAGACCGCCTGGGTAACGATGAAGACGCCCTTTGCATTGACGTCGAAATTGAAGTCCCACTCTTTTTCGGTGAGGTCCCAGATGGGAGCCATCGTGGAGACGCCGGCATTGTTGACGAGAACGTCGATTGGACCGAGCTCCCGCTCGATCCGACTCACCGCCTGCTTCGCGGATTCCATCGACGTGACATCGAGCTGAATGGGAAACGAACCGGCGAGGATGTTGCTGACCTGTTTCGCCAGATCGAGATCGAGGTCCGACACCACCACGGTGGCCCCATCTCTGGCCAGGGCTTGGGAGATTGCCCGGCCGATCCCGCTCCCCGCGCCCGTCACTAATGCCACCCGGCCCGACAATCGCCCGCTATTCATTCTCCGGAGTCCTCCTCAAGTTCCACTGCCGTTCGCTGGTATTATCTCGATTACCGAATCGTTCGTGAGAATCTAACCGAACAGGAACCCGTACGGATGACGGTGACGATCGACGGAAATCTCGCACAACCCCCAACGGGGAGAACGCGTGTTTCGTGGGGTCGGGTTGCCACACACATCGCGCTCATCATTGCCTGTCTGACCATTCTGCTCCCGGTGATCTGGACCTTCCGCAGCTCATTGGCCTCTAACGATATGGCCTATCGGCCGGCCGACTTCAGCTTTACGCCGACGTTGAACAACTACCGTCAGATCTTTGGCACGCTCGATATTCAGCACAATCTCTGGAACTCACTCTGGATCGCGTTGGCATCATCGGCGATCTGTCTGATCGTCGGATCGCTCGCCGCCTATTCGATTGCACGTTTCCAGACAGGCGGCACGCCGTTTTCCCTGGCCATCCTCGGCACACAGATGCTGCCACCGGTCGCTCTGGTCATCCCGTTCTATCTGATCGTCAGACAGACGGTCGACATCGCCGGCTATGAGGTCAAGATGTTCGACCGGGGCATCACGCTCGCAATCGTCTATCTCTCGTTCAACCTGCCATTCGTCGTTTGGATCCTGATGGGCTTCTTCGAGTCGATCCCGCCGGATCTCGAAGAAGCCGCGCAGGTCGACGGCGCCACACCGTTTCGCGCCTTCTGGCAGGTCATCCTGCCGCTGTCGCTTCCGGGATTGCTGGCAGCCGGTATCTTCGCGTTCGTACTCAGCTGGAACGAATTCCTCTTTGCGCTGATTCTGACCGGACGAGAGTCGAGAACGATGCCGGTTGCGCTGGCATCGTTGATGACCTCGCAGGGGAATCAGGTCGGCGCCATTTGCGCGGCAACCATCACGATGATGGTGCCTATTGTCGTCCTCACCTGGTTCATCCAACGATATCTGGTGCAGGGACTTACGTTTGGAGCGGTCAAATGATCGAGCGCGGACAAGGGCTTCGCGACAATCACCGAAAGGAGAATCGAGTGATCCGGACGAATCGTGGAATCGACCGACGCCGGCTACTTCAGCTCACTGGGGCCGCCAGTCTGGGTCTGACGCTTCCAGCAACCCGGTTTGCCCCTACGGGAGCTCAGGAGGAGATCACCTACTCCCGGGAGTTCGAGGGGACGACGCTCCATGCGCTGATGGAGGACCTGCGCGAAACAACGCTTATCGAGGAGATGCTGCCCGAGTTCGAAGAGCTGACCGGAATCAAGGTCGAGTTCGAGAAGGTCGTCTATCCGGTCATGCATGACAAGCTCGTGTCGCAGCTTGCCGCCGGTGAAGGCAACGGGACCTACGACTTCCTCGAGGTCGACTTTTACTGGGTCTATGAGTTCGCACGCGCCGGCTGGATGGAGGACCTGGGTCCCCGCATCGAAGAGAGCGGCGGTCAGGTCACCCTGGACCGCTATGACCCCGCCGTGCTCCAGATCGGCTCGGAAGTCGATGGCAACACCTACTACCTCCCCATGTACGTCTATCCAATGGGGCTCCTCTACCGAACCGATCTCTTCGAGAGCGACGAGTTCAAGGCGCAGTACAAGGAGATCTCCGGAAGCGATCTGGTCATGCCGACCTCGGTCGAAGAATACGTTGCCATGATCTCGGCAGCGCAGCAGGTCGACCCGGGCAATCTTTACGGCGCCGCGATGCAGGGGATGCAGGGCGACCCGATCGTTATGGAATTCTGTAACTATCTCTACTCGGTTGGCGGAGACTTCTTCACCGAAGACCTGTCGGCTCCCGCTATCAACGATGAGCTCGGCGTTCAGGCAGTCCAGCTGTATGTCGATGCCATCAACAACGGCGCCCAGCCCGGAGCCGCCAATGCGGACCTCAACGATACCGGCGCTCTCTGGCGACAAGGGAAGGCGCTTACCTCGGTCAGCTACCTCTTCCTGCTCTCGGACGGTGAGACGCTGGAAGACAGTGAAGTCCAGGGCAAGGGCTCGGTCACCACGATGCCAGGCGGTACTGGGCTCACCGGTTCGTGGAGCTGGGGTATCCCGGTCAGCTCGCCCAATCCAGGCGCCGCATGGGAATATCTCAAGTGGGTCGAATCACCGGATGTCGCCATGCGCCGCGCGCTCGGCGGCGGCGTCGCGGCCCAGATTGCCCCATACGACAATCCCGAGTACGCCGCGCAGTTCCCCTGGATGGCGCAGGTCAAAGACCTCATCGCCACCGGGAAAGGTCTTCCGGGTGTTACCAAGCAGGCTCAGTTGGTCGAGATCATGGGTCGCCATCTGAGCGATGCGGTGACTGGCGGATCGTCGGCGCAGGATGCGATGGACGCAGCCGCCGAGGAACTGAAAGAGCTTCTCTAGCTTTTGTCGAATCGGGAGCCAGGAGATTTCCTGGCTCCCCCGAGTCTGGGTATGGCTTCAGCGGAGATTGCGGCTCCAACCGAACAGAATCCTGCAACCGGCTCCACCGGCAGGGCGAGCTCGGCTCGCTACCGATGGTCGTTGGTCTTGCCCACGATGCTCATGCTGCTGGGCGTCGTTGGATTTCCGATCGGCTACGCGCTTTACGTCTCGCTCCACGAATACGATCTGACCGAAGGCGGCATCGGCCCCTGGAGCAGAATCGAGAACTTCCGCGACGTTCTCGGCATGAACGTCTTCATTCAGGCGATCCAGAACACGGTTGTACTGACTATTTCCGTCGTGGTCATCGAGTTGATCGTGGCCTTCGGACTTGCGCTGCTGTTGAACCAGCCCGGGCTTCGCTTCAAGAATGTCTATCTCTGCATCTTGCTGATCCCGCTGCTGGTGAGTCCGATTGCAGTTGGGCTGATCTGGCGACTGCTGCTGCATCCCGATCTCGGTGCGGTCAACTGGGTCTTCGATCAGGTCGGTCTGCCGGCACAGGAATGGCTCTCTCGCAAGAGCACGGCCATGCCGGCCGTCATCGGGGTCGATGTCTGGCACGAAACGTCACTGCTCTTGGTCGTCCTGCTGGCAGGTTTGGCTTCTCTGCCCCGCGAGCCACTCGAAGCAGCCCGCGTGGATGGAGCAAACGGTTTTCAGATCCTCCGTACGGTGACCATTCCGTTGATGGCGCCGGTCATCCTGATCGCCTCGTTGATCCGTATGATTTCCGCGATGAAGACCTACGACCTGATCTACATCCTGACCTCAGGCGGACCAGGCGGCGCGACAGAAACCATTTCGTTCCGCATCTGGAAGATTGGGTTTACGAACCTGAATATGGGGCAGGCAGCCGCAGCATCGATCCTGTTGCTGATCGCAATCATGGCCCTGACGTTGGTTCTGATACGCGTCATGCGCCGCAACGCCTCGGCCTGAGGCAGCCATTCCCGTGTCCAGTGGCGCCGTTTCTGGCGATTGTCGAACGCTGGACGTACTGACCCTCGGTCAGGTTCGCCCGAACTGCCGTTCGAGCTCGTCCTGGGTCAATTTGAGCATCGTCGGGCGTCCGTGGCCGCAGGCACGCGGTTGCTCGGTCCGTTCGAGCTGTTCGACCAGCTCACGCATTTCCTGCAGACTCAGCGTCTGACCCGCGCGGATGGAAGTGTGGCAGGCGACGCTGACCGCAACCGAATCGAGCCAGGAGCTCCCAGCGCCCCCCTCTCCCAACTCGTTGAGAATATCGCGCAGTCTCGCCTCGATATCGGTTCCGACGGCCACCGACGGAACCGAGCGCACCAGAATAGAGTTTGGCCCGAACCGCTCGAGCTCGAATCCCAATTGCCCAAGCTCGTCCATCGACTGCTCGATGACCGTTGATTCCTCTGGTGAGAGATCGAGCACCAATGGGTCGAGCATCGGTTGGCGCTCGACCCCGGCAGCCACCATCTGCCCCAGAAATCGCTCGTACACCACACGTTCATGCGCGGCATGTTGGTCGATCAGGTAAAGACCTTCCGGACCTTCAGCGATGATGTAGGTACTGGCTACCTGACCCAGCACCCGCAGCACTGGCAGGTTGGGACGAGGATATTCTGGAACGGGATCTGGCGCCTCACGGACGGGCTCCGTGGGCCGTTCTGGCGGATTCTGCATCGACGTCTGGGGAAATGGCCGTGCGTCAACCGCCGGCATGGGTGAGGGTACATACGTCGGTGAAAGCGGCATCGAGCTTTCGATGCGGATGCGCGGCGGTTCCGCGCGGGGAATGCGGGACAAGGTCGCATGCGCCGCACGCGAGATTGCTCGCGCGACCGCCCGCTCATCGGCGAACTTGACTTCCGCTTTGGTTGGGTGGACGTTGACGTCCACCTGATCCGGTTCCACATCGATACGCACCAGGGTGACCGGATGGCGCCCCACCATCAGCAACGTGTGATACGCCTCTTCCAATGCGTACATCAGCGTTCGGCTCTGGATCTGGCGTCCGTTCATCAAAAACACCATCTGTTGCCGGTGCGAGCGGGTGATGGTTGGCGCGCAGAGCCAGCCCGAAACGGTCACTCCCGGAACGCGCGCATCGAACTCCGGTTCGACGAGCTCGATTGCCGCCCGGCCGACCTCGTTGCCATAGACCGTAGCGGCCGCCTCGATCAGATCGCCACTGCCCGTGGTGACGAAGCTGCGACGACCGTCGACGATCAGCGTAAAGGCGATCTGCGGGTAGGCGGCCGCGTACGCACTCACCAACCGGACGATCAACCCGCTTTCGGTCGACGGCTGCCGCTGGAACTTGCGCCGGGCCGGCACGTTCTCGAAAAGATCACGTACCTGAACGGTCGTACCAGTATCACCACCGGCTGGCTCGGTAGCGCCAACCGCACCGAATTCGACCCGAAGTGCTCCTCCGTGTTGAGAACCCGCGGGCCGAGACTGGACCCGCACCGACGCAACGGCCGCAATGCTCGGCAGGGCTTCCCCCCGGAATCCGAGGGTGTGCAGAAGATCGAGATCGTCGAATTCCGTAAGCTTGGATGTGGCGTGCCGTTGCAAAGCAAGCGGCAGCTCATCGGGAGTCATGCCGGCCCCGTTGTCGACCACCTCGATCGACCGCGTGCCTCCGGCTTCGATCGAAACCGTGATTCGGGTTGCCTGCGCGTCGATGGAATTCTCGATCAGCTCCTTGACGACCGATGCAGGACGCTCGACCACCTCGCCGGCGGCGATCTTTCCAATCGTTTCATTGTCGAGGAGCTGAATGGGCACGATGCTCGCAGTTCGGTTCGGAAGGAGCGGGGCTGCTCAGAAGGAAGGTATCACTTCGGACGTAAACGGAACACCCCGCCGGTGCGCAGAAACGTAACGATTGCCGGCTGCGAAGAAGCGCAGCGGAAGCTCGGGCGACTTCGTGATCCCTATCCGCTTCCCAGCGATCAGCGTGGGAGCTTCGGATCGATTCCCCGCAGTCAGCCAAACGGTGTCACTCGTTACCAGATCGATTTTGTGCAGGCTCTCATCGATATCGAATGCCTGGCAGAGCTTGCCCGGTCCCGAACAGAGCTGCCGGATTTCGGTCAGGCCGCGGCGACCCTCCATGATATCGATTCCTTCGACCGGCTCGACGGCTCGGATCAACACCGCGCCGACCGTGTCGGGAGCATGCGCGACGATGTTGAACATCCAGTGCATACCGTAGCAACGATAGATATAGACCGTCCCAGGCGCCCGTCGCATCACGTCCTGTCCACGCTTCGACCAGGCCGCATGCGATGCCCGATCCGAGGCGTCCAGATACGCTTCGGTCTCGACGATCCGTCCGGCGGTAATTCCGGCCGCGGTGTATCGCCACAAGGTGCAGCCGACGAGTTCGACCGCGACGCCCGCCGTGGGACGAGCGAAGAATTCGCGGCCGAGACGCGGCTTCGGTCTATCCACCGAGCTCATTCAACCGATGTTCGAGCAATGTCACCCGTTCGATCGCACCGGCCAGTCGGTCCCGCTGCACCTGCACGACCTTTTCCGGAGCCCGTGCGATGAAACCCTCATTCGCCAGTTGCGCTTCGGCGCGACCACGTTCCGTACGTGCCTCTTCCAGCTCCTTCGCGATACGCTCGCGCTCTGCTGAGAGATCGACCAGACCTGCCAATGGCAGGACGGCGACCAAATCATCGGCCGCAACAACCACGTCGTTCTTCTCGGCAATTGGAGCTCCGGCGTCAATCGTGAGCTGATCGTTCGCGATTCGCGCGAGGGAACCGATCTCTCGCCGGGCACTCTCCAACGCCTCGACCGCTTCACCAGGAGCAAAGACGGCCGCCGTGATCCAACGTCCCGGCTCGACATTCGATTCGCTCCGCACGTTCCGGATACGCCCGACCAGCTCCATGATCCGCGCCCAATCGCGTTCGGCATCGAGATCGCGTTCGACAGCAACCGGCCATGAGGAGACCATCACACTCTCGCCGGCGTGCGGAATTGCCTGCCACATCGCCTCGGTTGCGAAGGGCATGAACGGATGCAGCAAGCGCAGCGAGCGATCCATCACCCAGGCGAGCGTCTGTGCCACCTGCAACTTCTCGTCGTCGGTGCCGCGAAGCCGGACCTTGGCCGCCTCGATATACCAGTCGCAGAGCTCGGACCAGATGAAATCGCGCAGCCCCCGTCCGGCTTCGAGGAACTGGTATCCCTCCAGCAGGCTCGTCGTCTCGGCGATGACGGCATTCGTGCGGCTGACGATCCAACGGTCGACCAATGCGTCACTCTGCGGCAGCACTGGTCCGTTCTCGTCTAGTTCGATCTGCGTTTCGGCGAAGATGCGGGTCGCGAATCGGGTCGCATTCCAGACTTTATTGATGAAATTTCGCGCCGATTCGATCTGACCGACGTGCAGCTTCGAGTCCTGCCCCGGTCCGCTCTGCGTCACCAGCGCATAGCGCAATGCATCGGCGCCATAGGTAGCCGTCAGCTCGGTCGGGTCGAGCACGTTCCCCTTGGTCTTGGACATTTTCGCGCCAACCGCATCGCGCACGGTGCCATGGAGATAGACCGTGTGGAACGGGAGCTCGTCCTGCATTTCCAGTCCGAAGAAGACCATACGAGCGACCCAGAAAAAGAGGATCTCGTACCCCGTTTCCATGACGTCGGACGGGTAGTAACGCTTCAGATCGTCGGTGTCTTCAGGCCAACCGAGGGTAGAGAACGGCCAGAGTCCCGAGCTGAACCAGGTATCGAGCACGTCCTCGTCCTGGATCACATCGCCCCCGCAGCTCGGACAGGCCGTGACGACCTCATCTTCGCTGACCGTGACATCGCCGCAGCTCTGGCAATACCAGACCGGAATTCGGTGTCCCCACCAGAGCTGGCGAGAGATGCACCAGTCGTGGATGTTCTCCATCCAGTTGAGATAGACCCCTTTGAAACGGTCGGGAACGAAGGTGAGGCTGCCGTCCCTGGCGGCTTCGATCGCCGGTGCGGCCAGCGGATCCATCTTGACGAACCACTGCTCGCTGATCAGCGGCTCGACCACCGTACCGCACCGGTCGCAATGACCGACCGGATGTGAATGGTCGGTGATACCGCGAATACGTCCCTCCTGCTGCAGCCGGTTCACGACCGCTTCGCGAGCGGCCGGAATGGTCATACCTTCGAACGGTCCACCTTCAGCGTTGATGGTGCCGTTCGGATTCATGACGTTGATGGACGGCAGGTTGCAGCGTCTGCCGATCTCGAAGTCGTTCGGATCGTGCGCCGGGGTCACCTTGACGGCTCCGGTTCCAAAGGTCATATCGACGGCATCGTCTGCCACGATCGGAATCAATCGATTCGTAATCGGTAAACGAACGGATTTGCCCACCAGGTCGGCGTACCGATCGTCATTGGGATGGACCGCAACAGCGGTATCGCCCAGCATCGTCTCCGGGCGCGTGGTCGCAACGATGACCTCGCGACCGGGCTCGCCCTCGACCGGGTACGCCATCTGCCAAAGATGGCCCGGGACATCTTTGTGCACGACTTCCAGATCGGAAAGCGCCGTCATGCAGCGCGGGCACCAACTGATGAGCCGCGAACCACGGTAGATCAACCCCTTGTCGTAGAGGTGCTTGAAGACCTTGCGCACGGCCCTGGACGGTCCTGGGTCCATCGTGAATGCAAGCCGCGTCCAGTCGCACGACGCGCCCAGAATCATCATCTGCTCGCGGATCCGCCAACGCATCGGGTCCATATAGTCCCAGACCCGCTGCACGAACTTCTCCCGCCCCAGATCGTGGCGCGTCAGGCCCTCGGTGGCCAGCAGCTTTTCGACCACCCACTGCCCCGCGATACCTGCATGGTCGGCCCCTGGCAGCCAGAGTGCGCTGTAGCCCCTCATACGGTGCCAGCGGATCATCAAGTCCTGCAGCGCGACGAAGAGCGCGTGGCCGACGTGGAGCTCCCCGGTCACGTTTGGCGGCGGCATGATGATCACGAATGGCTCGGCATTCGGGTCGTCGCTGGGTTGGAAATACCCTTGTTTGTCCCACCAGTCGTAGAGACCGGCTTCGACCGTCACCGGATCGAAGGTTGGCGGCAGTTCGGTTGTTTTCAGAAGGTCGGTCAAGGAGGTCGTCTCACGTCGATCAAAAACGCGCAATTTCATTATTCTATGCCGGTTGGGTATTGACGATCATGCTACAATCCTCAATGCGATCAAACGTTCGCCTTTTCCCGCATGGAACAGAAGCATGTCGCCTATTCTGGACAAGATCTCCGTTCGTGGTGCCCGCGAGCACAATCTCAAGAACATCGACGTCGATCTTCCCCGTGACCGCCTGGTCGTACTGACCGGGCTTTCTGGTTCCGGGAAGTCGTCGCTTGCCTTCGACACCATCTTCGCCGAGGGGCAGCGTCGGTACGTCGAATCGTTGTCGGCCTACGCACGCCAATTTCTGGGACAGATGGAGAAACCCGATGTCGATCACATCGATGGGCTTTCTCCGGCCATCTCGATCGACCAGAAGGGCACCAGCCGCAATCCGCGCTCGACGGTCGGCACCGTCACCGAGATCTACGACTACCTGCGCTTGCTCTACGCGCGCATAGGGCGACCGCATTGTCCGAACTGCGGCAAGCCGATCGAGCAGCAGTCGGTGCAACAGATGGCGTCGATCCTGCTCAAGCTGCCTGCCCGGACGCGGTTGCTGATCCTGGCGCCGGTTATACGCGAGCGAAAGGGCGAACACACGGCGGTGCTCGATGAGATCCGCCGGCAGGGGTTTGTGCGCGTGCGCGTCGATGGTGTGGTCACCGACCTCGACGAGCAGATCAAGCTGGCCAAAACGAAAAAGCACACGATCGAGGTCGTAGTCGACCGCGTGGCGCTCAATTTCGAGGATGGCGTCACGCCCGAAGACGGTCCGGAGCGTGTTCGCCTGATCGAGTCGCTGGAGACAGCGCTCCGCATCGCCAAAGGCATCGCGATCGTCCAGGTCGTCGACGGCGAAGAGATCACCTTCTCCGAGCAGTTTGCCTGCACCGATTGCGGAATCAGCCTCGGTGAAATCGAGCCACGCAACTTTTCTTTCAATTCGCCCCAGGGTGCGTGTCCCGATTGTACGGGACTGGGCGTCAAGCTCGAATTCGACCCGTCGCTCGTCGTGCCGAATCCCAAGCTGTCGCTCGATCAGGGGGCCATCGCGCCCTGGATGAGCGCCGCCGGAGAAGGATATTCGTGGTACGCCGCACAGCTCGATGCGCTTGCGGAGCTTTACGGATTCACGACCCAGCAACCATTCAACACGATCGACGAAGAAGCCCGTGACGTGATCATGAATGGGCTCAAAGGGCGCCAGATCACCGTCAAGTACCAGGCGCGTAATGGGCGAACCAAGGCGTATCAGGTCCCCTACGAGGGAGTCATTCCCAACCTGACCCGTCGTTTTGCCACCACCTCGTCCGATTACGTCAAGGAGGAGTTGGGCAAGTACATGGCGGCGAATCCGTGCCCGACCTGTAAAGGCACGCGGCTGCGTCGCGAAATCCTGTCAGTTCTGATCGACGGCATGAACATCGTCGATGTCTCGCGTCTTCCCATCCGGCAGGCGCAGGCGTGGGCTGAGCGGCTGTCGATCGATCCCGAATCGTCGTCCGATTCGGTCCTGACGCAACGCGAGTATCTGATCGGGCGGCAAGTCATGAAAGAGGTGCGGGAGCGGCTTGGATTCCTGGTCGATGTCGGGCTCGACTACCTGACGATGGATCGATCGGCCAACACGCTTTCCGGTGGGGAAGCCCAGCGAATTCGGCTGGCCACGCAGATCGGATCGGCCCTGATGGGCGTGCTGTATATCCTCGACGAGCCCAGTATCGGGCTGCATCAGCGGGATAACGACCGCCTGATCAAGACACTTCTTCGCTTGCGAGATCTTGGCAATACCCTCATCGTGGTCGAGCACGATGAGGAGATGATGCGCGCGGCCGACTGGATTGTCGATATCGGACCCGGGGCCGGGGTACACGGCGGCAAAGTGGTGGCCGAAGGACGCATTGCTGATCTGGCCGTCGTTTCCGATTCGCTGACCGGCCAATACCTCAACGGAACGCGAACCATCGTGACCCCGCCGGTCCGCCGGCCGGGCAACGGCAAGAAACTGACCATCGTCGGCGCTCGTGAGAACAATCTGAAGGATGTGACCGTCGATCTGCCGCTTGGCACCTTCATCGCGGTTACCGGCGTCTCCGGCTCCGGCAAGAGCTCGCTGGTTACCGATATTCTCTACCCGCGACTGGCAATGGAATTCCATCGCTCCCGTCAGCGGGCTGGCGCCCACGACGAGATCCTCGGCATGGAGCATCTCGACAAGGTCATCGAGATCGATCAGAGTCCGATCGGGCGGACCCCACGTTCGAATCCCGCCACCTACACCGGCCTGTTCACCCCGATTCGCGAGCTTTTCGCATCGCTACCGGAGGCGAAAGCACGTGGGTACAAGGCGGGACGCTTCTCGTTCAATGTCAAGGGTGGGCGTTGTGAGGCGTGCAAGGGCGAAGGAATCATCCAGATCGAGATGAACTTCCTCCCGGATGTCTTCGTTCCCTGCGAAGTCTGTCATGGCAAGCGATACAACCGCGAAGCGCTCGAGGTCACGTTCAAGGGCAAATCGATCTCGGATGTCCTGGAGATGACCGTCACCGAAGCGCTCGATTTCTTCCAGAACATCCCCAGCATCCGGAACAAGCTACAGACGCTCGAAGATGTCGGGCTCGGGTATATCAAGCTCGGACAACCGGCCACACAGCTCTCTGGTGGCGAAGCTCAGCGGGTCAAGCTGTCGTCCGAGCTGTCGCGCCGTGCGACGGGCCGCACCTTATACATCCTGGACGAGCCGACCACGGGATTGCATTTCGCGGACATCGAGCGGTTATTGGCCGTGTTGCAGCGTTTGGCCGATGGTGGCAATACGATTCTCGTCATCGAGCACAATCTCGATGTCATCAAATCGGCCGACTGGATTGTCGACCTCGGACCCGAGGGAGGCACCGGCGGCGGTCAGATCATCGCAACCGGCACGCCTGAGGATGTTGCGAACAATCCGGCTTCGTTTACCGGCCACTACCTGAAAGAAGTCCTCTTCCCTGCTGCGCTGGCGGCGGACTAGGCAGTGGCGCGCGATCACGCCGCGGACCAGGAGGAATCGCTTGGCAACCGGCTCAACTGGCTTCGCGCTGGTGTGCTCGGGGCGAACGATGGGATCGTCTCGGTCGCCGGCGTGGTCGTCGGGGTTGCCGGTGCCACATCCAACCGGGAACAGATCCTGACGGCGGGCGTCGCGGCCCTGGTCGCCGGCGCCCTTTCGATGGCCGGGGGCGAGTACGTGTCGGTCAGCACCCAGCGGGATACCGAGAAAGCCGCCATCGCCACCGAGCGCGAAGAGTTGCGCGAGGATCCGGAAGCGGAGCTCGACGAGCTGGCGAGCCACTGGCAATCAAGAGGGCTCTCCGCCGAGCTTGCCCGCGATGTCGCCGAGGAGCTCACCGCGAAAGATGCGCTCCGCGCCCACGTGGAAGTCGAATTCAATCTGACTCCCGGGGAGTTGACCAACCCCTGGCACGCGGCCTTCGCCTCGCTGCTTGCGTTTGGAATCGGAGCAGCCATTCCCGTCGTAGCCATCGGCCTCTTCCCGGATGGATTGCGAATCTGGGTATGTGTGGCGGCTGTCGTCGTCGCCCTCTTGCTTACCGGCTTGATCAGCGCTCGGCTCGGCAATGCGAACGCGGTTCCCGCCATACGCCGAAATGTGCTGGTCGGTACCTTGACCATGGCGACCGCCTGGCTCATCGGACGTTTGTTCGAGGTCGCGATCACGTAATCGACTGACAACCTGTCAACCCTTGTCGCATCTTATGTGGGGGGCGTACCATCTTTACGGCGAAACGCGCGCTCGAGTACGCAGTCGTTTCACCGCTGCCTGGTGCGAGGGCGACGGCATTCATCGCGTCATGAGCAGGTTGCGCGTGAAGAAATCCGTTCTCGTACTCAATCAGAATTACGAACCCCTCAACATCTGCAATGCGCGCCGCGCCATTGTGCTCGTCTTCGGCGGCAAGGCCGAGATCCTCGAAACACACGATGCGATGATCGCGACATCGCAGGATGTCTTTCCCTACCCCTCAGTCATCCGGCTGATTTGTCTGATTCGAGCGCCCAGAGCGCGGGTGAAGCTCTCTCGTCGCGAAGTCTTTCTGCGTGACTCGTACACCTGCCAGTATTGCGGCCGGCGCACCGGCGATCTGACGCTGGATCATGTGATTCCGCGGTCGCGTGGCGGTCCACATACCTGGGAAAATCTGACCTCCGCCTGCCGCGCCTGCAATCATCGCAAGGGTGGAAAGTCGGTGGCCGAGGCGCGCATGGTCCTCAAACGGCAACCATTCGAACCCTCACCGGGACGGTACTACGCAATCGAGCGCCGGCTGGAGCAGAGCATCTCCGAAGGCTGGTACAAATTCCTCCCCGGTATCGAAAGCTCCGAACGAACGGATATCTCCATCCCGTTCAGCGCCGACTAGGAACGCAACCGTTTATCATCGTCGGCACGCTGGATAGTCCCGCGTGCTTTTTCGTCAGTACGTCTGCCCTGGAAAGGCCCAATCGTTGATCGACCTCAAAATCATTCGCGACCAACCCGATATGGTCAGGAGCGCCCTGGTTGCGCTCAATACCACCGCACCCATCGACGAGATCCTCTCGCTCGATGCGTCGCGGCGCCAGGTCGTGACTGAGGTCGAGTCACTCAAGGCCCGGAGAAACGAAGGCTCCAAGGAAGTCGGGCGAACCAAGGATGCCGAGCGCCGGGCAGAGCTCATCGAGGAAATGCGCGTTCTGGGCGACGATATTGCAGCCAAAGATGAGCAGGTGCGCGTCACGGACGAGGAGCTTCGCAACCTCCTCTTGCTGGTGCCAAACCTTCCGCTGCCGGATGTCCCGGTCGGCCCGGACGAGTCGCACAATGCAGTGACGAAGACGGTCGAAGCCGAACGCAAGCCGGACTTCACCGTTCGACCGCATTGGGAGATCGGCGAAGAACTGGGCATCATCGACTTCGAGCGCGGGGTGAAGATTGCCGGGACACGGAACTATGTGCTGCGGGGCGACGGAGCCCGGTTGCAACGAGCATTGATCACCTGGATGCTCGATCTGCACACGCAGAAACATGGCTATACAGAGGTCTATCCACCCTATCTCGTCCTTACCGAGATGCTGGTCGGAACCGGACAGCTTCCCAAGTTTGCCGAAACGCAGTTCCGCGATATCGAAGGCGAAAAATGGCTCATTCCGACCGCCGAAGTTCCGGTGACGAACCTCTATCGGGACGAGATTCTGGATGAGGCGGAGTTGCCGATCTACAACACCGCCTATACCGCCTGCTTTCGTCGCGAGCAGATTTCGGCCGGCCGCGACGTCCGGGGCATCAAGCGCGGATATCAGTTCGACAAGGTCGAGATGGTCAAGATCGTCCATCCGGAGAAGTCGATCGAGGAACATGCCCGCTTGATTCAGGAGGCGGAGGACGTGCTGATGGGGCTGGAGCTCCCCTATCGACTGCTCCAGATCTGCACCGGCGATCTCTCGTTCACCGCCGCGAACAAGGTCGATCTGGAGGTTTGGTCTCCAGGGGTGGCCGAATGGCTGGAAGTTTCCTCCTGTTCGAACTTCTTGGAGTTCCAGGCGCGACGGGCGAATATCAAGTTCCGTCCCACTGGGGGTGGCCGCACGCAGTTCGTACACACACTGAACGGCTCGGGTCTCGCCCTGCCACGCATCATGATCGCCATCATGGAGAACTATCAGTTGCCGGACGGGACATTCGAGATTCCGAGGGTCATCCAACCGTATATGGGCGGGCAAACACAGATCGGCAAACAGGGTCCGATCGGCCCTGCCCGGGTTTGACGGGGAGCTGGGAGCTGGGAGCTGGGAGCTGGGAGCTGGGAGCTGGGAGCTGGGACAGCCTACAGCGACTTGCAGAATGGCCGAGACGTCGTCGCAGGATCGCTTGTTTCCCGAACTCTATCCCTCGTCACCAAACCCCGCCGGTCGTAGCCGAGGGCGTTCTGCCCGACGAACCCGATCGGTCGTAGCCGAGGGCGTGTCTGCCCTCTCGTGTGCCGATCATTCCGCAATTCGCGCTACCTCCCGAACTTCAGGCAGCCGACTCAGGAACCTCGGAGAGCAATCCGCGGATGACGTCATCGGCGGTTACGTTGGTCGATTCCGCTTCGAAATTGAGCATGATTCTGTGCCGCAATGCAGGGAGCGCCACTGATCGAATGTCGTCGTAGGCGACATTCAGTCGGCCATCAGTCAGCGCCCGAATCTTCGCGCCCAGCACAATTGCCTGCGCTCCCCGTGGGCTCACACCATAGCGGACATAGCGCCGGATCGTTGGCGTTGCCCGGGGCTGATCGGGATGCGAAGCCATAACGAGCCGGACCACATACTCACTGACTCCACTCGAAATGGGCACCTCGCGGGCGAGCGTACCCATATCCATGATGGTCTGCCCCGACGCAACCCGGGCGACCGGCACCTCGAAGGTGGAGGTAGTCCGCCTCAGAATTTCGATGAGCTCATCTTCATTCGGAAACCGAACGACGACCTTGAAGAAGAACCGATCGAGCTGAGCCTCGGGCAGCGGATAGGTGCCTTCCATCTCCACCGGGTTCTGGGTTGCCAACACAAAGAATGGCTCCGCCATGCGGTGCACCACACTCGCCACCGTACAGGTTCGATCCTGCATCGCTTCGAGCAGTGCAGATTGGGTTTTCGGCGTTGCCCGGTTGATCTCGTCGGCCAGAACCAAATTGGCAAAGATCGGTCCCTGCTGAAATGAGAAGCGCCGTTCGCGATCCTCCGTTTCGATCAGGATGTTGGTGCCGGTAATGTCGGCCGGCATCAGATCCGGCGTGAACTGAATACGGCCGAACGAAAGATCAAGCGAATCCGCAAGCGTGCGCACCAGGAGGGTTTTGCCAAGACCAGGCACCCCTTCGAGCAGAGCGTGGCCGCCTGCCAGGATGCACGTCAGCACCTCCTGCACTACGTCCTCCTGCCCGACCATGACCTTGGCCACTTCCGACTGGATCAGGCTGAAGTGTTCGCGGAAGTCCGCAACGGTCAACTGCGCTTCAGTGACGGACATGGCTGACTCCTTGCTCAGATCACCGCCGGGAAAGATAGACTGCAGCGATCAGGGTGACGGCCATGATCACGATCGACCCGATGGACACGATTCCAACGAGCAGAATCGGCATCTTCTCCGCCCGTGTCGGTTTTCGCACCGCGCCGGCCGGTTGGATTTCATCGGCCCAAACCACATCGGCATCCGACCGATCCTCGGGTTCGATCGAGAAGGCGGTGAACCACGGAGTATCGGGGATCGCCATCATTTATGCCGTCTCACGTAGCCGGGCGGCAACGATGGCCGCGCTCGCCGGCCAATCGAACTGTTTCGCCTGTTCTATTCTCGCCGATCGTGCGACCGGATCGAGCTCCACTGAGATGGTCTGCTGAACGATAGTCGCCAGCGCCTCGGCGTTGGCTGGGTCGAAGTACCGCACAACCTCCCCTCCCACCTCCCGAAAGACGGGCAGGTCCGACGCAACAACGGGGACGCCCGCCGCCAGGGCTTCCACGATCGGCAAGCCGAACCCCTCATATCTCGACGGATAGACGACCGCGCTGGCCGACGCCATCAGACGCGGCAACAGATCCTCGGGAACGAAGCCCATGCGCAGATAGCGGCCCGGCGATGCACTGGAGCTCATCCGAGATTCGATTTCCTCCGCACGCCACCCGGATCTGCCGGCCATGACGATCTGCACGCCATCGGGGAGGAGCTTTCCCGCTTCGATCAGAATTCCGAGATTCTTCCTTGGCTCGATGGTACCGACATACAACACGAACGGCCGGTGAACGCCATGACGGTCAAGGGTTGCCGCATCGAGTTGTGTCGCACGGAAGAATTCGAGACCGGGCGCGTTCGGCGCAACGATCAGGCGATCCTCGGACAATGCGTATCGCTCCAGAATCTCGGTGCGAATCGTGTTGCTGACGGTGAAAATGGTCGCTGCCGACCTGGCTGCCCGTTCGACGACCGGCGCAAGAAACGCGGTAAGTCCGGGAGGCGTCTCCGCCTCCGGATGGAGCCACGCAAGGTCGTGAATGGTGATATGCGTCTGCCTGCCTGGGGGAGCTGTAAAGTCGGGCGAGTAGCTCTGCGACGGCTGTCCCGAACCGAGCAGACGACGCAACGGCAGCCGGCCCCGAAAGTACAGCCGGTCGACGCTTCTACGTGAAAGCCGGCTCCGAACGGAGGGAACCGACGACCACGGGTGCGAATCGAGCAGCTTGGGATCATACGGGTGCGGTTCGGCCGCATACCAGAGTCTCGCTTCGTCCTCTGGAATCAGCGGAATCAAAGCCCGGGTCAGCTCGCGCGCATACCGGCCGATCCCCGCGCCTTGATTGACCGCCGCACTGATATCGATCAGGATCTCATCCGACACGGGATCAAGACCCAACTGGCTCAGCCGGCTTGCGCGTTCCCCACTTCAGCAAGTAGATGTAGACCAGCGCACCGACGGCGATCAATCCCCAATAGGTGATGATGCGATCCAGGAACGCGACCGATCCGGCCAGATCGACCGGTACGCCTGCCAGCTTCAGCACCGACACCATGGCGACCTCGACCACACCCAACCCTGCCGGCGTGAACGGCAGCGTGGTCAACAGGGCCGCCATCAGGCCAACGAAGATCGCCATCTCGAATCCGATGTGGACATCGAGCGCCTTCGCCACCAGGAACATGCGTCCAGCCTCCATGGCCCAAATGAACACGCTGAGGATGGCTGGGACGGTGGGATTGCGCAGGTTGACGAAGACTGATTCCTGCAAGGACTGCCATTGATTTCGGAATCGCAACGGCAATCGATCTGTGATGTAGTTGCGAAAGGCAAAGACCATGATCAGACCGATGACCGCAAGAATGGAGAGGCCGACACCGACATAGAGCGCGCGCGTGGCGTCCTGCGGCATGTTGCCGTGAAACGCAACGATGGCGGAAATTGCCAGCATGATGACCAGGACGATCAGGTCGATCACGCGCTCGCCAAGCACCGTCCCGAACCCAATCGAATAACGGATTCCGTCGTCGACCTTGATGCGGTAGATCCGGTAGGCGTCCCCGAGCTTGGCCGGAAGGATGCAATTGAAGAACCATGAAACCAGCAGCACCGCGGCCAGGTACCCGACTGGAGGCACCGTCGTTCCCGGGATGGAGCCCGCACCTGCCAGACGGAGCATCCATCTCCATCGCGCGGCACGCAGAATGATCGTTCCGAGGTAGACGAGCACCGCAAGGATGAGAAAAGGAATGCTCGCCGAGCGGATATTGTCGATCACCGCGCCAAGGTCGAGATTCATCCGCCGGATGAAAAAGACCAGAATTGTCAGCGCGAATGCGAACGACAAGAGCGTGCGCGGGCGCAAAAGACCGCGGCCCAGCGACGCTGGGTCGCCGACCGGCTGCTCGGTCTCGATTCGTTCCGCATCGAGCGACATCGGCTCCTGGGCTGGGGACGCGTCTCGATCCCCGCTCACGCGCAATGCTCGCGATCGTTCCACGCTTCTGTCCCAATGGCAATAGCCATGGCCCACACGACCGCCAACTGAAGGTTCAGGCTGAGCACATGCACATACTCGAAAATCGCGTGAATGCTTATGGCAGCAGTGATCCCCGCTGCTCCGATGAGCAACGAGAGTCGCGTTCCGTCCGGCAGGATTCGAATCGTACGCACGATGATCAGTGAAACTCCAAGGAGCAATGCGATGTACGCGGTCAGGCCCACGACACCGGATTGTGCAAGAAAATGCAAATACGTGTCGTGCGCATGACCGCGGCCTATCCGAAATCGCCAGTCCTGAGTGTACTCGCGGTAGTTCAGATCGTAGTTCCCCGCCCCAACTCCCGTGAATGGATGCGCCTTGGCCATTTCCACCGCGGCAGTCCAATGGGAGAGTCGTTCCTGGACGGCAAAGTTCGAGGGGGTCACGAGCACGTCTTGTTGAGCGAATGTCTGCACCCCGGCCGCGACGATGCCGATGGCAATCGTCATGAAACCAATTGCGGCGATCAATGCAACGGGCGCAATTCGAATCGTCGTGAGCCGTATGCTGGGCCGCTGTAGTACCAGAACGATGCCAACGCCAACGACCATGCCAATGGCGCCTCCTCGGGATTGCGAGAGCACGAGCCCAAACCCGGACATGAGATATCCGAGAAGCCAGGCCGGTCGCCACGTTGGGCCTAGGTACCACTGGCGGTCGCGCCGCAAGCTACCCGCAGATCCCGCAAAGAGTGCCAGGAAGAGCGGGCCAATCAACTCCAGATAGATGGCGAGCTGGTTCGGATGGGTGAACGGTCCATACGCACGCAGGATTCCCCGAACGTTGAACGACTCGGGCCCAACAACGTTCACCACCTGCCAGAGCGCGAGCAGGATCGAACCGGTGACCCCAGCCAGCGAACAGAGCAGGAACGGCAGCGGACTGGCCCCACGTCGAAACGCATTGAATGCAAACGTAGCCACGATAGCCGTTGCCACCCACCGATACGACTCGCCCACCCAGAGACTCACATCGCGCGCATTCCAGACCGAGACAACCAGAGCGGCCACAACCGCGAAGATTGCGACCGAAACGAAGTCGACCAAAACTCGCTGGCGTTTGGACAGGAGCGCGACCGACCACCCGATCAGCAATCCCCAAATGACGACCTTGGTGAGCGTGATCGAGCTCGACTGGATGCCGACTTCCAGATGCGCTTGCAATGGAATGGAGAGCGCCAGCAGCCCGAGTCCCAGATCCGGCCGTTGCATCCCGCACCAGAACGCAATCAGTGAGACTGCCGCCAGTCCGGTCGTCTGCCAAAAGAGCGTTCCCACCAACATGCCGCAAACCAGGACGAGCGTCACCGGTCCGAGGCGGACAATCGATTGGGAATCACGTCGAATGCGGAGCGATGCACCCGTCATGGAAGGCGTCCTGCGGGATCAGTCGTAGTCGCTCGCGCATATGGCACGACGATGGCGATCATCAACCAGGTCATTGCCGCCAGGTCGGGTAAAAAATACCCGTTGTCGACCAAACCGTGCGCCAGGCCGGCGCCGAGCGCCGCCATGACGCCGAGCCGCCAGGGATCGAAAGCGATCCGTCCTCGGCGGCATTGCACAAGCGTCCAGAGCCCGCAGACGACCATGAGGCCAAGGAACACGACTCCAGCCACTCCAAGGCTGAGCCACGCATCGAGTAGCAGATTGTGGGGATGGGACGTATATCGCTCATTCCAGATACGAGGGTCGATATATCGGCCACGATGCAGCCACAGAAATTGATCCAGGCCGATGCCGGTGAAGGGAAAATCTCTCAGCATCTCTAAGGAGTCGGACCAGAGGTACCGGCGGGTGGATACGAAACCGGACGACTCGTCACCGCTGAACCGTGCACCCGCGACGACCCAGAATGCGACTCCGGCCACCGCCGAAGCGGTCAGGAGGTAACGCCAGCCCTTCTCCAGCGGACGGAGGAGCAATGCGGTGGCGCACCCAGCGAAAAGCGCAAGGAGCGCCCCGCGAGAAAAGGTGACCGCGACGCCCGCAAGGATGAACGCGGCCAGGACGAGCAGCCCCCTCCACTTCCGCCCGGCCAGCAAAAGACCTGGTACGGCGATGAGGAAGAACGTTCGCTCCAGATAGAGGGCGAGGTTATTCGGATGAAGATAGGTCGACGTCGAGCGATGAACGTCGTCGACGGCAAAGGTCGATGTTACGCTCGCAAGCTGCCAGATCCCGGCAATCGCCACGATGACGGCCGGTGCCGCGATTGCCAATACCACCGGCACGACGCCGTGCCGCGCAATCGTCCACCGCGCGATCGCGAACAGAAGAAGCGGTTCGACGATAACCCAGCGCCAGGTACGGAGCGCTTCGGCAAAGTGGCTCTGAAACGGTATCCAGACGAGCGACAGCGTTCCCACGATGAGCAGGAGCCCCGGGAGCACCCAGATGGCCGCCGGACGCATCCACTCGAAGGTGAGTCGCGAGCGATCCTCGACCAGGTCGTAGACACTCCGGCAAACAAGTCCCGCGGTTGTAATGACGACGCCAAGCTCCAGCATGCTCAAATGGAGCGATCCAACCTCGATTGGATGGAAGATCAAGGGGATTCCCGCACACGTCGCCAGCATCGCACCGGCCGGTGACAGTGTCGCCAGCAGCACGGCAACGACGATGCATGCTCCCACGACCGGCGTACCGGACCCGAACCAGGCCACCCCCCCAACGAAGATGAGTGCAACCCAGACGAGGATCAGCCGCCGCTCCACGTCGACAACCGGCAGGGCGATTTGCATCAGGTTCGCGGCATGGGCCGCCAGTCCGGCAGCGATGGGAGCTGCGGTCCCTGCACCGTCTGGTCGCGCCGGCGCATGAGTCCGCCACGCTCGGCCGCCACGATGGCAATCTCGCGCAACGCAACGATGGTCATCGCCAGCGCGGTGAAGAGGGCCACCACCACCGGCCATCGCAATGGCGGATCGCGGGAGACGACCGCGCCCCCGACAGTCAACTGTCCCGGTTCCGACATGGTTAGCGTCAATTTGTGCACGCCCTCGTCAAGATTGGACGCCAGCGCGACCGCAATATCCTGGGTCTGGTAGTACGTAAGGTCGATGATCGAAGCGCCATCTTCGTCACCCCAGTCGGGCAACGGATCTCCGTCGAGTGTGGCGCGAATCAACCCCACGTCCGGTCCTCGCCGGAGATAGACGACGATGCCGGTTCCCTCGAATGTTACGGAGCTCGTCGCGCCGACCTCACTCGTCGTCTTGTAGACCCGCCCGTCGAGATGCTGATCGTTCCACGCGCCGCTGTACGTGACCGGGCCGCTGTCCATGGGAACGAAACCCGTGGGTGCCACAGTTCCCACACCGAGATCCGCCAGCGATGTGACCGCTTCGAACGCGATCGTCGAGGTGCCGTTCTCGTTCAGAAGCGCGCGGCCCTCATCCCCCGCTCCCGCCTGTTGGGGCAGCAGCGCCCATTGAAAGACAGGACCGGCCCAGGGCCATTCGGTCCGAATGCGCTTCATACCCGCAACGAGATATTCGGCCTGCGTCTCACGCGAAATGCCGTTGCCGATGTCCCAACCGTACCGAGTAATCCAGACCGGTTTGGTTTCGTCCCCTTCGTCGATCAGGACCTCTCGGAAGAGCTCGGTTCGTGACAGGCTGGGCGTGGTCGACGAAACTCGGCGATCGTACGGCGATGCGGTGCCACCATCCACCGCAGCCGCGGCAGCATCGAAGTATGGTGCTCCCCCGACCCGGTACACGGCGCGCAGAAAGCGCAGGTCATCCCCGGAAACGCCATTGGGCGCACGGCGGGCAAACTCGGCCAGAATCACTTGCACCGATCCATTTGCGGTCCGAATGGCATTGAATGCGGGGGCGAGCAGACCTACGTACTGATCGGCAGTGGCGACCGTGCCACCCCAATGCAACGGATCATTGGGGCGATCCCACACCTGGATATAGTCGATATAGGCCCCGTAGCGGTTCACGAACTCCGACAGGAAACCCGCGTAATCGCCGACCTGCGCGGGCGCGGCAACAGTTCCTTCGAGCGATCCCGGCGTCGCGGCCCAGACGGGGGCTCCCTCGACGACAGCCACAATCTGGATACCGGCCTCGTTCAGGTTCCTGACGATGACGTCGTAGCGGTCCCAGACGAACGCTCCCTGGGTCGGTTCCATATCTGCCCAGGAGAAGGTTTGCCGGACGATCGTGAACCCGTTCGACCGCAACGTGGAGGCCACTGATTCGATTTGGGCTTCGTTGAACGAACGCAGGTCGATATTGGTCGACAATCCGCGGCCCGACACCTGTTGCACATAGGGGGGATCCGCGCTGGTTTCGATACCTCGATGGAGATAGACGTCGGCAACAGCCGATCCGAGCGCCAGCATCAACCCCAGCGAGAGGAGCAGCAATGCCCGAATCAACCGGGCAAGGCTGCCCTCGACGCCGGTATCGGTCACGACGGCCGAGGCAATCCGCCCGCGAATCGATCCCCTGCGCCGCGCCGCCGGCGGGACGCCCGGCTCGTTCTCGCTGGATGCTGGCCGATAGAATTGTTGTGACGATTGTGTTCGTCGTTGCTGTCGCATAGTTCTGACCAACGCGGACTTCAGTTGCCGCCGGCGGTCAAGAGTACAGGATTGGACATCCGCCTCCGATGACTATCTCACACGAGCAGTCCAGTGCAATCTACGATCAGATTCGTGAGCTCGGTCTTCTCGGCGGGGCGCCATCCAGTCAGATGCGGTTGCAGTTTCAGACCGCAGGCGCGGCTGCCGCGCGGGCCAGTATGACGCTCGAAGAAACCATGTCGTATGCACTCCAGGCACTCTTGCCGGAAAACGACTCCGTCGACCGAGCGCACGAGGAGTTTCTGAGCGGTGCGCTTGCGGCCATCGCGGCCGGGTATTCGTCCGCGCAGCTCGCCCGATTTCCCGTCGGGCAGGTTCGCGATACGATCGATTCGCCGCTCATCTCACGGCTGAACGCGCTTCATCGAATCAGCCGCGCAGCCACGATAACGACCTCATCCACCGAGTACCTGCGGCAAAGCGTCCAGAGCATCATCGAGGTAACCGGCGCAAATGCCGTCACCGTTTTTGGGTTCGATCGTCCAACCAACAGTCTGACGCTCGTCGGGCAGCACGGGTTCGACCCGGCGCTGACGGGAACCATGTCGATTCGGGGCGATCGCGGCATCACCGGCAGGGCCATGCAAACCGGCAAAGCGGTGTTTGCCGAAGACGTTGCGTCCCATCCCGACTGGATCGTCTCCCCTACGCTCCAGGACGGACGATACCGTTCGCAAGCCACCTTACCGATGCGGTTGTCGAATCCCGATCGACTGGTTGGCGTGATCTCGCTCTGGTGGAACGATCCACGCTCCTTCGACGAAGACGAACGCGTCTTCCTGAAGGACATCGCCGCCGAGCTTGCGATCGGTGTCGAATACACTCAATTGCACTCGCTGACCGACGAACGGTTGCGACGCAAGATCATCGAGCTGGGAACGCTGCAGCGTGTTTCCCGAACGGTTGCCTCTGCGCTGGATCTCAACGATGTGCTCCGTTTCGTGAGCGAGTCGGCCGTCGAGCTGACCAACGCAGAATCTGCCGCGGTGTTCCGGTTGCCAAGTCCTGGAAAGGATGAACCGTCATCACCCTTGGTCGAATACCGCGTCGGCGCGGCTCGGCAGGTATCGGACCAAAGCTCACGCGATGCGCTGCTGAGCGACGTCATCAATTCGGGAAGCGCGCGGGCGGTCGACATGGATTATGTCGATGGGTCGAACATTCTCTACTGCATGCCGTTGAGCTCCGCGCGCGAACGGTGGGGGGCGCTCTGTGTCCGCCTGAAGTCAGGTATGGAAGTCACTGAGGACGATCTGGCGCTCTTGCAGGCGTTCACCGATACGGCCTCGATTGCCATCGAGAACGCGGAGCTCTACGAGGAGGCGCGACGCAGCGCGGAAACGGCCTCGACGCTTCTCCAGGAGATGCACCATCGGGTACGCAACAACCTGCAGACCGTTGCGGCGCTCCTTTCCCTCCAGCTTCGTCAGGTGGAGGGCAGCGAAGCCGAGCGGCATCTGCAAGACGCGATTGGCCGTGTCCAGGCGATCGCATCCGTTCACGATCTGCTGAGCGACGAGACGCGACTGAGCGGCGCGACAATCGATTCCATTGCGCGATTGGTGGCCGACGAGCTCAAGGTGACGTTGATTCCACCGACGATGAGCGTCATGTTCGAGATCGAGCCAACCGATGTCGTTGTTCCGACCCGCCAGGCAACCGTCCTGGCGTTGCTCTTCAACGAGCTTATCTCGAACTCCATCGAGCATGGCTTCGCCGGTCTGGAACGAGGGCGCATCGTGATCCGCACCTGGCGTTCCGGAGATCTGGTCACGATCGAGGTTATGAACGACGGCCAGAAGCTCCCCGCCGAGTTCGATCCGAATGCGAATTCAGGCATCGGATTGCGCATCATCCAGCGCATGGTCGAGTCCGATCTCAAAGGCGAGTTCACGATCGAACAACGAGACGACACGACCGTGGCGCGAATGACGTTTCCGGGGTTGAACTGAGGCTGGGAAGGTACGAGTTGGGAGTCGAGAACGAAAGATTTTGGGGGTGGGATGGAGGTGGCAATAGGCAATAGGCAAAAGTATTGGGGGACGTAGGCGATTGGACGGCTGGAGACGGAGGAGTTGGATGCTGGGATTTGGGACGTGTGTTCGAGAACTCGGCGCATGCCTCCGCCCGTGCCGGATTCGCCCGGCGTCCGTTCACGCCCCGCAATCAGCCTCCTCGATCGTCCCAGGACGCAGGACCGGTTCGAGCGCACGCCCGAACTCCTAAATCCCAGCTCCTGGCTCCCCATTGGCGTACGCCTCGTCCATGAAATCCGCGATGTGCGTGACCTTGATATCCGATCCCGCTTCTCGCAGCAGCGTCGCAATCTGAATGGCGCACCCGGGATTGGCGGTAATCACCTCGGTCGCGCCGGTTTCGATGATGTGGTTGACCTTGCGTTCGCCCAGTTTGCGCGCCATCTCCGGACGCAGGATGTTGTAGATCCCGGCGCTTCCGCAACAAAGTGACGACTCGCGCATCTCGACGAATTCGAGGTCCGGAATCGACTTCAGCAATGTGCGCGGCTGCGCCGTGATCCGCTGGGCATGCGCGAGGTGGCACGCGTCCTGATAGGTGATCTTGCGACGGACGGGGCCGGGTGTGCTGCGATTCTCGGCAGCCACATACTCCGAAAAATCCTTGACGCGTCCCGCGAAGTCGTGGGCTCGGTCCGCGTAGTCCGGGTCGTCCTTCAGCAGGTGGCCGTACTCCTTGAGGGTCGAGCCGCATCCGGCGGCGGTCACGACGATGGGCCGATCGGGCTCCGCCTCGAATGCGTCGATGTTGGCACGCGCCATGTCCCGGGCAGTGTCGAACATGCCGCTGTGCACCTGGAGCGCGCCACAACACCCCTGGCATTCCGGGATATCGACGTTCGCGCCGTTCCGCGCCATGACGCGGCAGGCCGCCCGGTTCGTGTCACCGAATGCGGTCCCCATGATGCATCCGTTGAACAACGATGCCGCCCGCACTGGCTCGGCGGCAGTCCACGCTTCCGTACCGGGCTTGAGCGATTTGCCCCGTGTGGCCGGCGCCATCTTTTCCATATCGCTCAGGCCGAGCAATTTGAGCACGCCACTCTTGCGCGCAACTTTCTGCAATCCGGTGGTCTGATAGAGCGACGTCATCTTCGCGACGGCGCCCATCTTCCGCATATCGGAGAACGTCCAGTCGAGCATGACCTTGCGGGCGATGCGCTGCTTGGCGGGTCGATCGAGTCGTTGCTCGATCTGATAGCGGGCGGCTTCGACCAACGGACCGTACTGAACACCGGAGGGACAGACCGCTTCACAGGCTCGGCAATTCAGGCATTGATACATTTGCTCCTGGAAGAGCGGATCGTCGATGGAGAGCCGTCCCTGCGAGACGGCGCTCATCAACCAGAGACGTCCTCGCGGTGACGACATCTCCTGCCCGGTGATGCGATAGGTGGGACAGGACGAGAGACACATACCGCAATGGACACATGCCTTCAGGAGCTCGGGTTCGGGAGCATCGATGTCGGTGAATCCGACGATTCCTCCCACATCTTTGAGATCGGCCGATGTTGGAACGGACATCTAGAGCTCCGGAATCACGCGGCCAGGATTGAGCGCCGACCATGGATCGAATTGACGTTTGAGTGGCCGCATCAGCTCGAGGGTCGTCTCCGCGAAGCCAAACGCATCGACGCACCGGCTCACCGTGGCGGGTGCGCTGAGCAGTACGACCTTCATATCCGATGCGCGCAATGAGGCGATCGCGCCCGCGACATCGTCTGTTTTCTCCTCGGGCACCTTCGCAGCGCAACGAACGGTTCCCAGCCCAAGCGAGACACGCAGATCGAGGAATTCGACATCTGCCGATTCGAAGACGGCAATGGACCGAGCCGCCGTCGAGGCCACCTGGGTTGGTCTGCCGCTAATCTGAACGGCAAGCGCCTGCCCATCGTTCGGAAGCGCCTCTCCCCGGGCATATCCGGCCCAGAAGGCCGCACTCTCGTCCGCCGGAATCGCGCGTGAACCGGCCAGCCGGCCGGCAAGCTCGCGCGCCATCTGATCGACGGTCGCGGGACGTCCTTCGATTCGAATTGCTTCGAGCCACCCATCTCCGGTTCGCCTGGCTTCGAATGAGACTGGCCGGATTCTGCCGCGTGCGACGGTCAGCCGGTCCGATTCGAGCTGATCGAGCGAATCACGTTCGACGAGGACCGTCGCCTCGCCGCGTGCGCTGGGCACGACCTTGAAATTCGCGCTGACGATGACACCGAGCGTGCCGACGGCTCCGAGGTGCATACGCATCAGGTCGAACCCGCTGACATTCTTGACGACCATTCCTCCGGCGTTGCCAAGCGTTCCGTCTGGATATGCAACCTGAATACCGATCAAGGCGTCTCGCAACGATCCTGAACCGTAACGTCGGGCCCCACAGAGCCCGGTGGCAATGAGACCGCCGATGGTTTCCGATTCCGGCGTGGCGACATCGATCGGAATCGTCTGTCCACGTGGCGAAAGCTCGTTCCAGACCGCACCGATCGTCGCCCCGGCTTCGACCGAGATCGTCATGTCGTCCGGTTCATACGCCAGCACCCGGTTCAGCTTTCGCGTCGAAATCGGTGTGACCTCGCGGCTGAGCGGATTGCCGTAGCCACTCTTGGTGCTGTTTCCAAGCGGTGCGACTGCCCCACCGTGCACCACCACATCGGCCAGCAGCTCGGCCAGCTCGCGGGGAGTCGATGGAGAAGCCGGGACGACCTGCGCGCTAGAGGGGATAGATGCCATATTTCTGTGCCAGTGCCGCGTTGTAATGCGCGCGAACCTCGCCGCACATGTATCCCTTGGGAAAGAGTTTTTCCGGGTTCATGACGCCGTTGGGATCGAATGCCTGTTTGATTCCGGCCATCGCGGCCAGATCCTCGCCAGTGTAGACCAGCGTCATGTAGTCACGCTTCTCCGTACCGATCCCGTGTTCGCCGGAGAGTGCGCCGCCAATGCTGACGCAATACTCGATCAACTCCTTGCTCGCGCCGACGACCTTCTCGATATCGGTCTTGTTCATCCGGTCGAAAAGCATCAGCGGGTGCAGATTGCCATCTCCGGCATGGAAGACGTTGGCAATTGGCAGATCGAAGTCCTTCGAGATCTCGTCGACCTGGCTCAATGTCTGCGGCAACTTGGTGCGTGGTACGACCGTGTCGTGCAGGTAGTAGCTCGGCGCCAGCCGGCCCATGGCCGCAATCGCCATCTTGCGGCCTTTCCAGAGCAGGTCGCGCTCGGCCTCGGTGATTGCCTGGCGCACGAGCGTTGCCCCCGTTTCGAAGCAGATCCGCTCGATCTCGCGGGCGGTGTCCTCGACGTCTTCGGTCACACCGTCGGTTTCCACGAGCAGAACCGCACCGGCATCCATCGGATACCCAGCATGAAACGCGGGTTCGACGGCCTGAATCGTGAGGTTGTCCATCATCTCGAGTGCGGCCGGGAGAATCCCGGCGCCGATGACGCGCGAGACTGCCAGCGAGGCGCCTTCGACGGTCGGAAACGCCGCCAGCTGGACTGAGATCGTCTCCGGTTTGGGTGTCAGCCGTACCAGCGCCTTCGTGACGATGCCGAGCATGCCCTCTGAGCCAACGAAGACCCCAGTCAGGTCGTACCCGGCCTGTTCCTCGCCCTTGCCACCGATCCAGCGGACCTTGCCATCCGGATCGACAACCTCCAGTCCGAGAATGTGATTAGTCGTCACACCGTATTTCAGACAATGCGGGCCACCGGAGTTCTCCGCGACATTGCCACCGATGGTGCACGCGCGCTGGCTCGACGGATCCGGTGCGAAGAAATACCCGCCCGGCTTCACCCAGTCGCTCAGCTCGAGGTTGATCACACCCGGTTCGACCAATGCAATGCGGTTGTCGTAGTCGACGTCCAGAATCTGGGCCATACGGGTAAGCGCAACGACGATTCCGCCACTCTGCGCTACAGAGCCTCCAGAGAGTCCCGTTCCGGCGCCGCGGGGAACGATCGGCAGGTTGTTGGTCCGCGCAATACGAACGACCTCGGCGACCTGTTCGACGGTTTGCGGCAGCACCACCGCCGCGGGCTTCGAGGTCTCGACCGCGGCATCGACGGACCCGTCATATTCGTAGACGAGCAGATCGGACGAATCGCCGAAGACGTTTGCGGCGCCAACGGCGCGCTCGAGCGAAGAAATCAGCGGGGAGGAGATCATGTCGGAATCGAATCGGTGGATCGTGCGAGAACGTTCATATGCGTATTGTGCCATGGTTCTCCCATCGCAACGCTCATATTTCCGCATCGTGGTCCCGGTGCGCGGTCGAAACCGGAATCGAACCCGGGGAGAATGAAATCGATGGAGATCGCGGTCGTTGGTGGGGGTATCGTCGGTGGCTCGGTCGCCTGGCAGCTTGCCTCGCGCCACGCCGGAAATGTCACGATCTACGAACAGGCGGTCATCGCCGCGGGCGCCAGCGGGCGGACCGGCGCGCTCCTGCGGCGGCATTACACGAATGAGCCAGAAGCTCGGCTCGCGCAGCTTGGGTGGGAGGTCTTTCGCAACTGGGACGAACGTGTCGGCGGGTCGTGTGGTTATGTCCCCTGGCCCGTGGTTGTCACCGTCGCAACCAAAGGTGATTACGCCAGCAACGTCGATCTCCTCCATCGAAATATTGCCATGCAGAACCGTCTCGGGATCGACGCCCGGGTCATCAGCGCCGGCGAGCTTCAGGAGCTCGAACCGCACGCGTTCGTCGACGATATCGACGTCGCCGCCTATGAGCCCGAGAGCGGGTATGTCGACTCGATCCAGGCGACCAGCTCGATGATCGAGGCCGCCCAACGGGCGGGCGTCACCGTCCAGGAAGGAGTCGAAGTCCTCGGTATTGTCGAGTCTGGTGGACGGGTGACCGGCATCGAGACCGGTGACGGCACGAAATCCGCCGATATCGTGGTTTGCGCCGCAGGCCCATGGTCGACCCAATTGATGGCCACTGCGGGAGTCGAAGTCCCAGTCAGCACCATTCGGGTGCAGATCATCATCGCGCAGCGACCGTTCGAGCTGGCGCACCCGCATGCGGTCTATCTCGACACGGTCGCCGGTATCTTCACCCGCCCATGGGCGCCCGGCCGGAGTCTGGTTGGCGTCGCCGGAGGAGATCAGCACGACGAGGTCGATCCTAAGACGGCCAATCTCTTCAACGATCGCGATTACCCTGCCAGGGCAATTTCCGCGATTGCGAAGCGAATACCGGGGATGAAGAATGCCCGCTACCTGCATGGGCATGCGGGTCTCTACGACATGTCCCCAGATGCCCATCCGATCATCGGAGGAACGGGCATCGAAGGGCTCTATCTGGCTGCCGGGTTCAGCGGCGCAGGCTTCAAGAAAGCTCCAGCGGTGGGAATCACCCTCGCGGAGCTCATCATGGATGGAGAAGCCAGGTCCGCGGACCTGGCTCCATTCGCACTCGATCGCTTCGCCACCGACGCCTGGAAAACACCCTGGAGCGAAACCGAATATCGGTTCGATTCGGATTTCGGTCACGGACTTTGACAGTCCGGAGCCTACGCGATTTAGTTCAATCGTCTCCGGCCCCAGGCTCCGGCCTCGCCTACCCGTCTAAAGCCGCTCCACAATCGCCTGGGTCATCTCGGTCGTTGTGGCGGCCTTCGAAGGATCGCGGTCGGCGCGCAGGTCGTACGTGACACGGTCACCGGCGGCAATCACATCCGCAACCGCGTTTTCGACCCGGGTTGCCGCATCCATCTCGCCGAGGTGCCGCAGCATCATGGCGCCTGAGAGGATCATTGCGGTCGGGTTGGCTTCGTTCTTACCCGCGTGGCTGGGAGCGGAACCGTGAATCGGCTCGAAAACCGCGGCCTCGGTGCCGATATTGCCGCTCGGCGCCACGCCAAGACCGCCGATCATGCCGGCGACCAGGTCGCTGACGATGTCCCCATAGAGATTCGCCATCACCAGCACGTCGTATTCGGACGGCTTCTGCATGAGCTGCATGCACATGTTGTCGATGATGCGATCGTTCGACTCGATATCCGGGTACTCGCTGGCGACCTGTTGGGCCACCTTCAGGAAGAGTCCATCCGAGAACTTCATGATGTTCGCCTTGTGGACGATGGTCACTTTCTTGCGGCCGTTCGCCCGCGCATACTCGAACGCATAGCGAACGATGCGCTCGGTGTTTCCCGGGGTAATCAGCTTGATGCTGAGCGCGGCATCCGGCTCGATCTGTCGCTTGCTGCGGGCATTGATGAAGTCGATGACCTCGGTCCCCTCGGCGGTACCGGTATCGAACTCGATGCCGGAGTACATCCCTTCGAGGTTTTCACGCACCACCACCAGATCGACATGGTCGAACGGCGCCTGCACGCCCTTGATGGTTTTGCCGGGGCGGAGATTGGCGTAGAGATTCAGTGCGTGCCGCAGACCGACATTGACGCTGCGGAATCCACTCCCGATCGGGGTCGTAATCGGTCCCTTGATACCGACTCCGTTCGCTTTGACTGAATCGAGCGTTGCCTGGGGTAGGACATCCCCATGGGTCTCCATCGCCTCGATACCGGCGGGCTGGACGTCCCAATCGAAGGCGACGCCGGTGGCATCGAGCACTGTTCGCGTCGCGTCGGCGACTTCCGGTCCAATCCCATCTCCAGGAATCAAGGTCACGCGATAGGTCATGAGGTCCCTCCAAATGCACCGAATTCAATCGTGGCTCATTCTCGCATGACCCCGGGTTGTCGTCTCGTTCATGGCACACTCCACGCATGAACGAGCCGCCAATCCGGAGGGTGAAGTAGAGATGACCGATCGAGGAACCGCCGGACCGGTGGTGCTGGTGATTCTGGATGGATGGGGTCTGGCGCCCGCTGGTCCGGGCAATGCTGTCGCGCTGGCCGACACCCCGATCATGGATCGCCTCTGGGGTGCCTATCCGCACACGACGCTGAAGACGAGCGGACTCGATGTCGGGTTGCCCCCTGGTCAAATGGGAAACTCCGAGGTTGGTCACCTGAACATCGGCGCCGGTCATGTCGTCGATCAATGGATCACCCGCATCGACAAGGCAATTGCCGACGGATCGCTCGCTGACGAAGAACGTCTGATCGACGCCATCGATCGATGCAAAGCGCGCGGCGGAGCGTTGCACCTGATGGGGCTCATTGGCGACGGCAGAGTGCACAGCCACAGCAATCATCTAGTCGCTCTGGTGGCGATCGCGGCGCTCCGCGGAATGAAACCGCGTCTATGTCCACGCATTCACCGATGGACGAGACACCTCTCCAACCGCCTCGGGCAATCACATCCGCTTCGTTCAGGACCAGTTTCAACGAATGGGCGTGGGGCGGATCGTGACGGTGACCGGCCGGTACTTCGCCATGGACCGCGACAAACGGTGGGATCGCACCCGGGCTGCGTACGATGCGATCGTCGAGGGCAAAGGACGCGAATTCTCGTCCGCCCTGGCGTGCATCGACACCTGGCATCGAGAAGGAACCACCGACGAGTTCATTCCTCCGTCGCTGATCGTGCCGCCGGGCGCCAGCCCGATAACCATCCAACCGGACGATACGGCCATCTTCTTCAACTTCCGATCCGATCGCGGCCGCCAGCTTTCGATGGCCCTTGCCAACCCCAATTTCGACGGATTCGAGCGATCTATCGACCTATCCGGTTCGCTCGATCTCCTGACCTTGACCCACTACATGAACGATCTCCGCACGACGGCCGTATTGGAAGAGAACGACATCGAGTATCCGCTGGCACGCGCGATCAGCGAGGCAGACTTGCGTCAGCTCCATGTGGCAGAAACTGAGAAGTACGCGCACGTCACGTTCTTCCTGAACGGTGGCCGCGAGGAACCATTCGCCGGCGAAGACCGGGTATTGGTTCCTTCTCCCAAGGTCGTGACCTATGACCTCCAACCCGAGATGAGCGCCGAAGGCGTCTGCTCAGCGGTAGTCGACGCAATCGCGGGCGGACGGTACGACTTCATCGTCGTCAATTTTGCCAATGGCGATATGGTTGGCCACACCGGGGTCATCCCGGCGGCGGTGAAGGCGATCGAAACCGTCGATCGTTGCCTGGGCGCCATCATGGGAGCGCTGGAGGCAGCCCAAGGATCCGCCTTGATCATCGCCGACCACGGCAATGCCGAGGAAGAGATCGATCCGGCCGCTGGCGGCCCGATGACCGCCCACACGACGAACCCGGTCCCTTGCATTCTGGTTACCCCCGAAAACAGCCGATGGCGTCACACCCCATTGCACGCCGATGCCGCCCTCTCCTCCGTAGCACCCACGATCCTGCAGCTGCTCAACGTCCCAATCCCGGCCAGCATGGACGCACCTTCCCTGCTGGATCCCAGCTGACCCGCATTGTCATTCTGAGCAACGCGAAGAATCTCTCCTCGTGGAGGGACGAACGCTTGTTCATGCGTAGGAGATCTGTCTGGTGCAGCCGAACGCGGGAGATCCTTCACTTCGTTCAGGATGACAGGATAGAGACTGCTCATAACCCGCGACTTCGCCCCCGGTGCCCTCATTAACTCCTTTGTCATTCTGAGCAACGCGAAGAATCTCTCCCGTTCACGCAACCAGCAACCAGGACGAGGCCTGAGACTTGTCGTTAACTATCATCACTCGTGCTCTAACCCGGCGCATCTGGTCGCCACACCACCCACCGTCCCCTCGAGGCATCTGAGCCCATGACTTCAATCTTGGGAAATCGAGCCCACACCCACCGCATTCGCGGGCCAGAGGTCGCCATCAATGTCGACTCTCGCTTTCGACGCCACACAAAATCAGGACAAAATCACCCTTGACAGAAATCGAACATATGTTCTACTATAGGGGCAAGCGGCACGTTTGGCAACGAGCGCGGGCCTGGGCAGCAGATCATCGTGCCCGGGCTGGTTACCCGTCACCCACACTCGGTGCTGGATCCCGGCATTTGAGGAGCCAGGAGCGAAGATCTCGGAGCGAGGACAAGAACGAACGGCGTTCCTAAATCCCAACTCCTAACTCCCCAAATGCGTCACGGTCGATCCCACCGCCTAGAGCGCAATCCGG